>CAZHGC010000037.1:0-3905 GCA_964531385.1 uncultured Lachnospiraceae bacterium
GGTGCGGAGTTTCGAGGGAAAGTTTTTATGATGTGGTGTATGATTTTGTTTGTGAAAAATAATTTTTTTGCACACGAGATGTTTAAAATTGGTAATATAGATATTTCGAATTTTGATAATTCAACTTAAAGATAATTTATTAACACTTCCTGTTAAAAAATAATAAAAAAACTGAATATATTTTGCTTGTGAGAGGGAAAGGAATATAAAAGACTTGAAAAAATTTGAAATATTTGACGACTTATCAAAGAGATTAGAAACATTTTGATGTTTAATTTTGATTAAAATTTTAGGCTTAACAGGAGTTGTGAAAATAGTTTTCACACTCCTAAGCCTTTAGATTTACGATGTTTGTTGCAATTCGCAGTAAGTTGAAATTTGTAAGTTTATGAATTTAGAATTTAAAAGCTCTGCAATTATATGGCATTGATTAAATAATATGCTAAAATTAAGATTACTAAAAATGCACAATTAACAACAGTGAAAATGCCCAAATATCGTTTTCCGTTACAATTTTCTGTTTTCATATAAAATTTATAAGAAATTAAACTTGCCATTGAAGCAATAAGCGTTCCAAGACCACCTATATTAACGCCAATTATGAGTTCCGAATATTTTTCGGTAAATCCGGACAAGAGCAGGGCAGCGGGAACGTTGCTTATAATTTGGCTTAATCCAACAGAAACAATGACTTCGTTTCCTGAAAATAAAAATTCGACCAAATTTCTGACAACTTGAATTTTTCCCATATTTCCAACAAATATAAAAAAACCGACAAATGTTAAAAGCAACACATAATCAACATTAAGAAATAATTTTTTATCGAGAAGCAGAAAGGCTAAACAAACGATTATAAGTAATAAATTGTAATCAAAAAATCTTAAAACGGCTAATATACATAACAAAAATAATAAGCTGTATGTATATATTTTGAATAATCTTAAATTAATTTTTTTGTTAAATATTGTTATAAAGTTATTTTCTTTGATTTTTTCTTTTTCGAAATTAACAGTGAATTTCTTTTTTTGAACAAAAAACGAAACGGCAAGCAAACAAAAAAATGAAATTGCTGTGTATGGAGCGATGACATAAAAAAAGTTGATTATATCAATTTCAGAAACCGAATACAGATATAAATTTTGGGGATTCCCGATTGGTGTCATCATACTTCCCAAATTGGCGGCAATGGTTTCCAAAACAATTGTGAATAAAATGTTTTTTTCAAGCCCCGCCATTTTTAAAACCATAATTGAAAACGGAACGAATGTAATTAGGGCAACATCATTTGTTATTAACATACTGAAGAAAAAGCACAAAAATACGAAACACAAAGTTAATCCTCGTGCATTGGATATTTTCTTCAAAATAAATTCGGCAAAATTTTTGAACAATCCCATTTTTGAAAATCCTTCAACAACAATCATCATACAAAATAAAAGTATGAGAACGTTAAAGTTTATATAGTTGAAATATTCAAAGCTTGGAGTATAAAAGAACATAGAAATAAACGCTAAAATCCAAGCTGCATCAAAAACAACATTTTTTTTAATAAAATTAATCACAATTAAAACTCCTTAATTATTAAAATTTATTGCAATTTTTTATATAAATCTGTTCGTCTATCTTTTTTTAAAGGAAAATTTTTTCTGTATTCAAAAACATCATCGAAAATTTCAAAAACAATTAATTTTTCTTCTTCTTCGGCAGAGCAAATTTTGCAACCGTTTGGATTGTAAATACAGCTGTCTCCGGAATAATAAATTTCGTTTTGTTTTCCGAAACAATTAATTCCAATTATATATGCTTGATTTTCTATGGCTCTTGCTTTAAGCAAACTTAGCCAATGGTCCCGCCTGTCTTTTGGCCAATTTGCCGCAACAACAATGACCGAGGCTTTTTTTGAAGCAATTTGAAAAATTTCGGGAAATCTTAAATCATAGCATATAAAAATTCCAAAATTTAATTTATTAATGTTAAAAGTAACAATATTTTCTCCCGCTAAAAAATATTTGTTTTCTCCGGAATATGAAAAAGGGTGGATTTTGACATATTTACAAATTTCGGTTCCTTTTTTATCGATAATGCTATAGCAATTTTTTGCCTTTTTTCCTGCCTTTTCAACCCAACCAAAGCCGACAAAAATTTCATTTTGAAAAGCCATTTTTTTTATTTTTTCGATATTTGAAAAATCTGACTCTGTTGTTTTTGAAATGTTCATTGAAAATCCTGTCAAACTCATTTCGGGAAAAAACACAATATCTGCATTTTTTGATTTTGCTTCAATGATAAATTTTTCGATTTTTTTTAGATTTGAAATTTTGTTTTCGAAAGCAATGTTCATTTGACAAATTGAAATTTTCAAAAAAATCCCTCCAGATTATTGATAATCTCCACGTTCTTCAACAATTTTGTAACCAATGCTTTTCATTCGGTTTCGAAGACAGACGTTACATTCCGCAGCTTCATCGCCCATACAAATTTTGTTATCATATAAAGAATATTTTTTTCTGACACAAACAGGCGATAAATTTGGCATAACAACATTTGCACCAGCCAAAATTCCTTTTTCACGTCCTTTTGGGTCGAGAGTTCCGAGGGCGGTTGTTGATGGGAGCAAAACTTTTGGAAACATAAGCCTTAAAACGGAGAGCAAAAATAATGTTAGCTCAACACTTCCATTTTCGAATTTTGAAAAACAAGTGTCGCAATGTGAAATGAACGGTCCAATTCCAATCATATGCGGTTGAAGTTCTTTTATAAAAAATAAATCTTCAACAATATTTGAAATTGTTTGAAATGGTGAGCCAACCATAAATCCACAGCCAACTTGATAACCGATTTCTTTAAGATTGAAAAGGCATTCTTTTCTGTTTTCCAAAGACATTTCTTTTGGGTGCAATTTTTTGTAATGTTCGGAATTTGCTGTTTCGTGTCGAAGTAAATATCGGTCGGTTCCGCAATTATAAAGCCTTTTGTAACTTTCGTAAGTTCTTTCGCCAACGGATAACGTAATTGCACAATCGGCATATTCTTTTTTTATTCTTTCAATAATTCGGCACAAAACATCATCATTGTAATAGTTGTCTTCTCCTCCTTGTAAAACGAAAGTTCGAAAGCCGAGGGCATACCCCTGTTTACAACATTCCATAATATCTTCTTCCAAAAGCCTGTATCTTTGGGCGTTTTTGTTGCTTCGTCTTATTCCACAATATAGGCAATCATTTTTGCAAAAATTTGTGAATTCAATTAACCCACGCATAAAAACTTTTTTTTCAAAAATTTTTTCTCTTTCTGTTCTTGCTAAGTTTGATATATATTCAAAAATTTCATTGTTTCTGTTTTCAAGCAAAAATATAAATTCTTCTTTTTTTAAAAATCTTTCTTTTTGCAACTTGTCAACAACACTTTTCATAAGTTCTCCTCAAATCAAAAAATAATTTATTTTTCGGCAAATTGTTTTATAACTTTCAATAATTATAATACTACATAAAAGTTAATTATACCAGTTAAATTTTCAATTTATATTTTTGGCAATGACAAATAATTTTATAAAACGGTTTTGAAATTATGATTTTTAAAAATTAGGAAATTCTAATCTTTAATTAATTATTTTCTTCTTTTTCCAAAAATCGAAAAGGATTAATATATAAACAGTTAATCAATTAATTGATTGCAAAAAATAAGAAAGAGGGTTTTCATTATGAAAAAGAAAGTGGCTTTAATTTTATTATCAACAGCGTTGGCGGCATCTGCATTAACTTGCACAATATCTGTGTTGGCAGAAAATTCAACAGAATCGATACAAAGAACGGAAGATTGCCAAAAAGCAAAAGGAACAATGAAAATTGGGAAAATAACGTCAATTGTTGACAACACGATAACGGTTGCCCTTGCAAAAGAGCCTG
>CAZHGC010000037.1:4005-16867 GCA_964531385.1 uncultured Lachnospiraceae bacterium
ACATTGACAGACAGCATAAAAATAAAAACAGACGCTTCAGAGGAGGGAAGTGTTGAAGATTTGAGAGCAGATTCAAAAGTTTGCTTGATTTATAATGAAAATGATGAACTTATTGAAGTTTCAACAGGAAGAATTGGCGGAAGAGGATTTGGCAGAGATTTTAGAAATATGAATAATATGAAAATTGGAAAAATAACGTCAATTGTTGACAACACGATAACGGTTGCCCTTGCAAAAGAGCCTGAAAAACCGCAAGAACAGCCGAAAGATAACCCGCCGGAGGAAAGAGCAGGCGGAGAATTTGAAGAAAAAGCAAAAGAGAGTGAAATGGAATTAAGCGGAGAAAGCGTTACAATTACATTGACAGACAGCATAAAAATAAAAACAGACGCTTCAGAGGAGGGAAGTGTTGGAGATTTGACAACAGATTCAAAAGTTTGCCTGATTTATAATGAAAATGATGAACTTATTGAAGTTTCAACAAAAACGAAATGTGAAAAAACAAATAAACCGTTTAATAAAAGAGCTGAGAAAATTGATGAAAATTCTACAACAGCACAATAATAAAATAATATAAACACCAAAATTCCTTTATTAATATACATCATAAGTTAAAAACAGCTGTTTCTAAGGAGAGAAACAGCTGTTTTTGCAAGAATTTTTTATTTTAAAATTATTTCTTCAACAAGTTTAACGGCATCTTCAATGCAACCGTCACAAGACCTTAAAACTTTTGAAGTTTCAACACCTTTGATTTCCTTACAGACAACAGAGTTGTTTTTATTTTTGAATTTTTCAACAATTTCTCCGGAAATTTTATAAGTATCTTTTTTTGTTTTTGGAGTTTGTGTTCCGACACTGTTTTTTAAGCCGGCAAGTATGACTGCTCCGGAAACAGCACCGCACATTCCTTCCATATTTCCGACACCTGCACCAAATCCTTCGGAAATTTTGAACATAATTTCTTCGTCAACTCCGAAAACATCACTGTATGCACAAGCAACTGCTTGACAACAATTATATCCTTTTTTATGATTTTCAAGTGCTTTAGCAACTCTTTCTTCCATTTGTAAAACCTCCAAATTTAAATTAACATTTGCAAAAAATTTCAAAAGATAAAATATCAAAGCTTCCTTCGCCCTCAAAGGTAAAGAAAAGCCCGCTTTTTCCGTTTGGAATTTCAAATTCGCAGTTGATTTTGGTCCATTTATTGCAATCAATGTTAATGTTGCAACTTCCAACGGCTTTTCCTTGTTCTTCAAGCAAGACGTTTATTTTTCCTTTTGCTTTTCCGCGAACTTCAAATGATAAGCCTTTGAAATTTTTAAAATTAAAATATTTAAAACCGACCAAACAATTATTATGAAAATTTTTTAAATATTGATTTTCACCAAATTCTCGGTCGTTGCCGTCTTGTGTTAAAAATGTTTTGTTCTTTTTGAGTTTATCATCGGTTTCATATTCATTATAATCGATTAAATTGCAAGCGATGTAAATTGGATAGACACCGTTTCCGATTAGCGGGCCTTTGTTTAAACCGCAACTTGTTGCCTCTGCCTGCAAAATTTCACCGTTTTCAGAAATTTGAATGGGCTCGGCAACTCCTTGTCGGCAAAAAGATGTTCCGTTTGAAAAGCGGTGGTCGAAAATATAATATTGGTTGTTAATGCAAACAATTCCGCCATGAGTGTTTCCGATTGGATAGGCGGGGGTTTCTGCCGAATGACCGTTAATTCCGACATCTGAAGAAGAATGAATTCTTCCTCGATAAACAAATTCTTTGTCGGGATAGTTGCTTGTGCAATAATGAAGACCGGTTAGCCTTGCCGAATAAACAAAATAATATAATTCGTTTATTTTTCTAACGGAAGATGCTTCGAAAAAATTGCAGTTTGGGGGGCAATTCATATTTCTTGGTAAAACAAGTTTTGGTTCTTTTTTAACTGTCAGCATATCATCACAAAGAACGCAAACGGTTGCTCCGGCAAAAATTCTGCCTTTTTCGTCAACTTCTTTTTTTCCACAAAAACCCGAATATAGGTATATTTCTCCGTCATCATCTATGAAAACGCTTGGGTCAAACTGAAAATAATCTCCTTTTTCGGCTCCGATGATTTTTCCGGAAGAATTATGAACGTCTCCGTAATAGGTGTATTCTCCTGCGGGCTTGTTGGAAACGGCAACAGAAATGATTGAAGAGTTTTTGACGGAATAAAACAAATAAAACCGTCCGTCTTTTCCTTGAACAACATCAGGGGCATATAATATATTGTTTCCGTTGCCACAATGATTTTCTTTTTTGTAAATAACCCCTTCGTATTTCCAATCGGAAATGTCTGAAATTGGAGCTGACCAACAAACATAATCATTTTCACAATATTCGTTTCCGTTGAATTTGTCATGGCTCCCGAATATATATAACCTTTCGTTAAAAATTCGAGGTTCTCCGTCGGGAACATATTCATAACTTGGGAGATATGGATTAAATACTTGTTTTTTCATAAAATAAACAATCCCTTCTTAGCGTTGTCAAGCTGTCTTGGCGGGTTAAATGTCTTTTTATTTTGATTTAGGAATTTTTTAAAAATTCAAGCCATTTTTTAATTTTTTGCTCATATCCGTTATCTGACGGATTATAATATTTCTCGTTGATGAGTTCATCGGGAAGATATTGTTGTTTAACATAGTGATTTTTGTAATTGTGGGCATATTTATAGCCCAGCCCATGACCGAGCTTTTCGGCACTTTTATAATGAGCATCTTTTAAGTGGGCAGGAATTCCCGATGTTTGAATGTTTAAAACATCGTCATAGGCTTTATCAATTCCTAAAATTGCCGAATTGCTTTTTGGAGCAGAAGCAACGTATGATGCTGCTTGTGCTAAAATTATTCGGCTTTCGGGCATTCCGATTAAATTAACTGCTTCGAAAGCCGAAACAGCAACTTGCAAAGCTCTTGGGTCGGCGTTTCCAACGTCTTCGGAAGCACAAATTACAATTCTTCTTGCAACAAATTTTGGATCTTCTCCGGCATAAAGCATTTTTGCAAGATAGTATATTGCGGCGTCCGGGTCGCTTCCTCGCATACTTTTGATGAATGCGGAAATTGTGTCATAATGATTGTCGCCGTCTTTGTCATAATTTAACACACGTTTTTGAATACATTGTTCGGCAACGGAAACATCAATTAGAAGAACGCCGTTTTCATTTCTTTCGGTTGTTAAAACAGCAAGTTCAACGGCGTTGAGAGCCATTCGTGCATCACCGTTTGCCATATCTGCAAGAAATTCGACAGCTTCTTTTGTTATTTCAACGTTTAAGGCTCCAAAACCCGTTTCTTTGTTTGAAACAGCTTTTTCAATTATAGACTCAATATTTTTTGAACTGAGGTGTTTAAGTTCAAAAACAATGCTTCTTGAAAGAAGAGCTTTGTTGACCTCAAAATATGGATTTTCCGTTGTTGCTCCGATAAGTATGAGGGTTCCGTCTTCAACGTGGGGCAAAAGAGCATCTTGCTGGGATTTGTTAAAACGATGAATTTCGTCAATAAACAAAATTGTTTTTTTTCTGCTCATTCCCATAAGGCTTTTAGCAGATTCAACGGTTTCTTTTATATCTTTAATTCCTGCTGTTGTTGCATTGATTTGAACAAATTCGCTTTTTGTTGAATTTGCAATTATTTTTGCAAGCGTTGTTTTGCCTGTTCCCGGCGGGCCGTAAAAAATAACCGATGTGAGTTTGTCTGCTTTAATTGCTCTGTATAGAAGGGTATTTTTTCCAACTATATGTTCTTGCCCAACGAAATCCTCCAAAGTTTTCGGTCTCATTCTGGAGGCAAGAGGCGAGTCTTTTTTCATATTTTTTTGTCTTTGATATTCAAAAAGGTCCATTTTATTCCTCCAAAATAAATATTTTTTTAGAAAAACGATTAAAGTTTTTCGAGATATTCATAGAAGTTAGGAAAAGAAATTGTAACACTTTCGGAATTGTTGATTTTTGTTTCGCCGTTTGCCATTAAAGCTGCAACAGCCAAACTCATTGCAACTCTATGGTCGTTATGGCTTTCAACTTCCGCACCGTTTAAAACAGCGTTGCCATTAATAATCATTCCGTCATCGGTTTCTTCGATGTTTGCTCCCATTTTTCCAAGTTCTGTTGCCATTGTTGCAATACGATTGGACTCTTTAACTTTAAGTTCTTGGGCATCTTTAACTGTTGTTGTGCCGTTTGCAAAAAGGGCGGCAACCGCAAAAACGGGGATTTCGTCAATCATTCGAGGAATAATTTCGCCTTCCAACGTTATTGCTTTAAGTTTTGAAGATTTAACTTCAATATCTGCAACAGCTTCGCCGCTTTCGTCTCTTTCGTTTAAAATTTTAATATCTCCGCCCATAGCTTTGAGGGCATCAATAATTCCTGTTCTTGTTTTGTTTATTCCAACATTTTTTATTATAATGTGTGAATTTGGAACAATCATTCCCGCAACCATGAAGAATGCGGCAGAGGAGATGTCGGAAGGAACACAAACCGGTTTTCCGTAAAGTTGTTTAACTGGTGTGCTTGTAATTTTTCCGTTTTCATTTTTGATGTTTGCACCAAAATAATTGAGCATAATTTCGGTGTGATTTCTTGAGGCAACAGGCTCAACAATTGTTGTTGTGCCATTTGCAAAAAGACTTGCAAGCAAAATTGCCGATTTTACTTGAGCACTTGCAACAGGCAAATTATAATTAATTGCATTAAGCTGTGTTCCGTCGATGTGAAGCGGGGCAAAGCCGTCTTTTTCAATTCCTTTAATTTTTGCTCCCATTTGTGAAAGAGGGTTTATAACTCTGTTCATAGGTCTTTTTTGAATTGACGCATCTCCCGTTATTTCGCAAGAAAAAGGCTGGGCGGAAAGAATTCCTGAAATAAGACGAATTGTTGTTCCGCTGTTTCCTGCATCAAGAATTTCTGTTGGTTTTGAAAGACCTTTTAAACCTTTTCCGTAAACTTTAACTTTGTCGCCCGAAACTTCGATGTTAATTCCGAGTTTTTTGAAACAAGAAATTGTTGACATACAATCGTCACCGGTTAAAAAGCCGGAAATTTCTGTCGTTCCCTCGGCAATTGCTCCAAACATAACGGCTCTGTGGGAAATTGATTTATCTCCGGGAACAGTAATTGTTCCGGATAATGATTTTTTTGGATATATCACTTTTTGCATAAATATTTTCCTTTCGTAGATGAATTGTTTTTTAAATTGGTTTGGCAATATTGCCAATTATTTTATAACGATTTCAAAGTTTAAATCCTCCAAAAGCTTAATGCTTTTTTCTTTTTCGAAATCATTTTCAAAAGAGATTTGAAGAATTCCGTTTTCAAATTCTCTGTTATTTATAATTCCTATATTCTTTATGTTAATGTTGTTAACGCTTAGATGTGTTGAAATTGTTGCAATAATTCCGGGTTTATCGCAAACATTTAAAAATATGTCGTATGTTCTTGGAAGAACGCCTTTGTTTCTGTCTAAAAAAGAATTTCTGTAAGTTCTTGCTTCTTCAAAAAAGTTGAAGATTGCATTTTGGTCATCATTAACCAAAGCATCTTCAAAATTGCAAATAATGTCGCTGAATTTACGAATAACTTTTAAAATTTCTTTTTTGTTTTCTTTGCAAACTCCGTTCCACATTTCCGGACTACCTGAAGCAATTCTTGTTATATCTTTAAATCCTCCTGCTGCAAGGCTGTGCATATAGCCTTCTTTTCCGTCAAGAGATTTAACCATATTGACAAGCGATGAGGCAACGATATGGGGAATGTGGCTTATTGCGGCAACGGAAAAATCGTGGATTTCGGAATTTAAAACAATTGGAATTGCTCCGATTTTTTTTATGATTTGTGCAAAATTTTCAACAACGTCATTTGGAACAAATTCGGTTGGTGTTAAAACATAGAAAGCGTTTTCAAAAAGATATTCCTTTGCCGAGGAATAGCCTGTTTTTTCGGAGCCTGCCATTGGGTGCCCCCCGATAAAATAAATATCTTTATATTTTTTCATTTCTTTACAAATTCCGTCTTTTGTGCTTCCGCCGTCGGTTATAACGCAACCTTTTTTTATGTATGGCAAAAGTTTGTCAACGTAGCCTG
This sequence comes from uncultured Lachnospiraceae bacterium, assembly GCA_964531385.1. Taxonomy (GTDB): domain Bacteria; phylum Bacillota; class Clostridia; order Lachnospirales; family CAG-274; genus MGBC114079. The sequence goes on from CAZHGC010000037.1 coordinate 10,134, forward strand.
TTATTTTATCAACAGGCGTGCAGATAAAAATAAAATCACAGTCTGAAAAAATTTGTAAATCTTCGGTTGAGTATTTTGTTATAATATTTTCTGAAAAAGCTTCTTTTAAAGATTTTTCTGTTCTGTTAAATGCAACAACTTCAGCATTGAGCTTTGTTTTAAAAGCTTTTGCCAAAGAACCGCCGATTAGACCAAGCCCAATTATTCCAACTTTCAGCATATCAAAAAACTTCCTTCCGCAATTTATTACATTAAATATTATTTTAACATTTAAGCCTGTGGCGGTCAAGAAAATTTGTTAATCTAAAAACTGAAGAAAATTTTATGAAAATTGCAATTGGACCATAGTCAATAAAGTGGACAGAAAAAATGAAAATAGTACCTACTGGGGTCAAGCGTCCACACGCTTGCTGGGGTTTGGGGCGAGTAGCCCCAAGGTTTTTATTTAAGGATTCTCAAAGTAAAGTTTTTCTTTTTGATTAGGAGGAAGCATATTATTAGCAGAATGAGGTCTTTTGCTATTATAAAATCCTTCAATATATTCAAAAAGAGAAAGTTCAAGTTGAGATTTATTATAAAAAGTTTTTCGGTTTAATTCTTCTAATTTTAAAAATTTGAAGAAAGATTCAGCAACAGCATTATCATAAGGGTAGCCTTTAGCAGAAAAAGATTGAATAACATTACATTGTTCCAATAATTTTCTAAAATTTAGAGAAGTATATTGAGATCCTCTGTCAGAGTGAAAAATGAGGTTTTGAGGTTTATTCCTTACAGAAAAAGCTTTTTTAAAAGTATTAATAACCAAATTTTCATTGATTTTATTACTTACAGAATAAGCAATAACTTTTCGAGAAAAAAGGTCAATAATAACACATACATAATAAAAGCTGCCGTTAACTTTAACGTAAGTAATATCGCTAACCCAAACAAGATTAGGTTTATCAGTAGTAAAATTTTGTTTAATTTCATTGTTGTAAGTAGAAGCTGAACCTTTTTTAGCAGGAATAAATTTAGGTTTAATTGTGGACATTTTAGGTAAATTCATAGATTTCATAAGTCTATAAACTCTACCAACGCTTATATTAATGCCATATTCAGAACCAAGTAAATAACAAATCTTATAAGCACCCAATCTTTTTTTAGAGGAAGAATAAATAGAAAGAATAAGAGTGCGGATTTTTTGGTTTTGCAAAGCTCTGTTTGATAATTTTTGAGAAAAATGCTTGTAATAAGTACTTCTGTTGACCTTTAAAACTCTGCAAAGTATAGTTTGATCCATCTGGCAATAGCAGAAATAGATACACCATAATTCGTGCTTAATTGAGATTGTGTTTTGCCACTTTGATATAGGGCAACAATATTTTTCTTGAATTCTTCATCGTATTGTTGAGACATAATGGTAACTCCTTTTATGTGTTTATTTTATTATAATATATGATTCGTTTTTTTGTCTACTTTTTTAATATAGCACCACCTAAAGGTATTTTCAGTGATAAAAATATACAAAAGGGAATTTCGGCAGCCGACCAATTTAGAGATGTTATGGAAAAAAGACTTAGTAAACCATATACTATTGATGCCGATGTTAAGATAAACTTTCACACAGAAAATGAGAGCAAAAAAATTCGAACTTTAATAGGTTCAACAACTTTTGAAGAAAACGAAAACAGATTATTTGATTTTAATACTGTTACTGCAAAGGGGCACGCAACGGGAACGCCGTATTTTGGCGGAGGTCTTACAAGAGTTAATGAATTTGGTGGCGAGATTATTAATCTTCCGACAGGGGCTCAAATTATTCCGTCTGACAAATCGGAAAAAATGGTTGAGCAGAAACAACCAATTAACGTTTCTGTTGTTGTTCATGGTAATATTTTCGGGATTGATGATGCCGTTGAGATTATTGGCGGAAGAGTTTGCGACAGAATTGTCGAAACGGTTAATTGTATGGCTTAGGCGGTGATGTTATGAGTTTTGACAAATTGGCAAAAGAATTTAAAAAAAGAGATAATAATTTTTATATTGGTGTTTGTGTTGGTGAGGTTGCAAACTTGACGCCTATCACAATAAGAATTTATTGCCTTGGTTATCCGCTTGAATTTACTGAATTTTATTGTACAAAAGGGCTTGTTAATGATGATACTGATGTTGTGACGGGTAATTTGAAAGTTGAAAAATATCCCGTTGAAATTGGTGACAAAGTTATATGCGTTATGGCGAATGATAATCAAGGGTTGTATGTTTTGGAAAAAATGGAAGATATAAAAGATTTGAATATTTTTAAGATTTAGTTAAAATTGGTTGAATTGTAAAAAGAAATGTGTTAATATTAATTAAAAATGGGAAGTGGTGAATATTAACACTTATATAATAATTGCGGGAGTAAACGGAACAGGCAAGACAAGTTTTAGAGGTGTTTTAGATGGTCAAGGTGCGAACCTTGGTCATATTATAGACCCTGATGAAATAGCAAAAAAAAACAATGGTAACAATTTGTTGGCGGGTAAAATGGCTGTTAATGAAATTAAAGACTGTTTAAACAAAAATATAACATTTACTCAAGAAACTACATTGTCGGGTAAAACAGTTGAAAAAAACATTAAACGAGCAAGACAACGAGGTTATTTTGTTTCTTTGTATTATATTGGACTTAATTCAAGCGACGAGAGCATAACAAGAATAGCCAACAGAGTGAAAAAAGGCGGTCATAATATACCGTCGGAAGCAGTTAAACGCCGTTTTACAAACAGATTTGAAGCTTTGGGGGTTGTTCTTCCGTATTGTGATGAAGTTACGTTTTATGACAATGAAAATGGTTTTATTAAAATTGCTGAAATAAAAAATAATACTTTTCGTTATGTGAACAGTTATCGACCTAAATGGATTTTAGAATTGGAAAAATGTTTATTTTAAAAAAATACCATAACTTCTCAAAAAAAATAACAGCCTATAAGAGGACTGTTATTTTTTTGAAAATTACAAATACAAATCATTTAACGTTATATTTAAGGCGGAAACTATTTTCAAGAGAGTTGACAAACGAGGGTCTACGTTTTTATTTATATTTTCTATATCTTCAAGCATTCTTAAAGGAATTTCACTTATTCTTGAAAATTCAGCCCTTGAAATATTTTTTTCTGTTCGCAGTTGTTTTATTCTTTGTTTTATTTCGGTTAGATTAGTAGTCATTTTTATCCCTCCGTTCTAAAAGCAATAATTTAATAACATTTTAAAAACGGAACTGATTATGTCTTTTATCGGTCACGATAATGCAAGAGCCGGCAGAGTTATGCGTATTGTTGACGATTATCTTGGTGTTAATGATACTTTTAGAATAAAGTCAGTTAGTCACAAAGTTAAAGGAAATATTCATACTATGGATTGCGGACTTGAAAAAATTTAAAAAAATTACATTAATGGGGTGGTAACATTACTTGTCTTGATGAATTGATAGCTTATGCGAACGATTGTATTTCCGGAAAGATATTATCAGGGCAAAAACATATTTGGGCTTGTCAACGATTTTTAAACGACCTTGAAAAGCAAAACACAAAAGATTTTCCTTATTATTGGAATGAAGAAGAGGCTGTTAAAATTGTGAAATGGTTTGGTTATTTAAAACACACAAAAGGGGGTTTTGGCAGGACAATATATCAAGCTTACTTCTTATCAAAAATTTTCGCTTTGCCAGCTTTACGGTTGGCGAAAAGTTAGCGACAACTGTAAAAGGTTTAACCACTATTTTAAAGAGGTTGCAAGAAAAAACGCAAAGTCACAGGAAGAAGCGGGAGTTATACTTTATGAAATTGCAACGCAATCAACGAAAAACGGCGAAATTTATGAAGGGTATTGTGCCGGTGTAAAGCGTGACCAATCGTTAATTATTTTTCAAGAGTGTATAAATTTGCTTTCGGGTAGCCCTCTCAAAACTAAATTTAAAATAACTAAAAGGCAGATTGAACATCGAAAAACGGGCAGCTTTTTGAAAGCTCTTTGCAAAGAGGACGGGCGAAAAGGTGACGGAACAAATCCCGCAATTTTAGTTTTAGACGAATATCATCAGCACCAGACGACTGAATTTTATGCACTTGGTAGGGGGTCGAACACCAAAGAGTCACTACTTATGATTATTACAACAGCGGGCGTTGACTTGACATATCCTTGTTATACGCAGGAATACAAATATTGCAGTGATATTTTAAATCCTAACGTTGATGTGTTTAATGATGAATATTTTGTGGATATTCTTGAAGTTGACAAAGACGATGATATTTCAGAACCTAAAAATTGGGCAAAAGCTAACCCTATTCGTATGACTTATGATGAGGGGATTGAAAAGATTTATGCCGAATATGAAATTGCAAAAAATATACCCGAAAAAATGACAGATTTTATGACCAAATGCTTGAATTTATGGGTTCAGTCCAAAGAAAATGGTTATATGGATATGGCAAAATGGAAAGCGTGCGAGGTTAAAGAGTTACCCGATATAACAGGGAAGACTGTTTTTGTTGGGTTTGATATGTCATCAAAGATTGACCTTAAAAGTGTTGGCTTCATTATTCCTATTCAATTACAAAGGAATGTTGTTTATATTGTTTTTAGCCACTCTTTTATTCCAAATCGGGAAAAGTTGGTGGAAAGAATTATGCGAGACAAAGTTCCTTATGACTCTTGGGAAAGAAACGGTTACTGATATACCGATTGTTGACCAAACCGCCGTTATGATTATGTTTTTGAATTTTGTGAAAAGTATAAATTAAATATTAATACTTTATGTTTTGACCCAGCAAACGCAAGTAAATTAATGCTTGATTTAAGCAACCAAGGTTATGACGTTGAAGAAGTATATCAATCTCATAAATCTTTAAATGAAAGTACAGCGGGCTTTAGAGAACAAGTTTATTGTGGTAATGTTATGTATCTTGCAAACCCTCTTTTAAACTTTGTTCTTAGTTTTGATGAAAGGGATGATAAAATGTTGTGTCACATAATAATAGATTTAAGTGTTGTACTCTGTGCAAGGTCTGGTGACTGGACGATACTTGTACAGAGATGATTTGATAATCGTCCACATTGGATTTTGCACTTATAGAATGATTAAAAAACAACTATAAGGAGATAAATTCAATGAATAATAATTATAAAAGGTACATAATATTCTGGCTTAGCCAAGCAATTTCTCAATTTGGGAGTTCCATGACAAGTTTTTCGCTTATTTTGTGGGCATATACACAGAATGGAACAGCAATGACAGTATCACTTATGACTTTCTTTAATTATGTCCCATACATAATAATCAGTTTGTTTGCTGGAACATTTGTTGATACTCATAGTAAGAAGAAAATTATGTTAGTAGCGGATAGTATCGCTGCAATATGTTCTTTGTCGGTATTAGTATTGAATACGGTAAATGAATTACAGATTTGGCACATTTATCTGATGAATTTTATTATTGGTTTAACGAATGCATTTCAAGGACCTGCTTCTTCTGTTGTACTTGGGAAAGTTGTACCGAAGGAAAAAATTACACAGGTAAGCGGAATGAATTCTTTTTCAAGTAACTTAGTTGCTGTTATGTCACCTATATGTGCAGCTGCTTTATTGGGGTTTGGAAGTCTAAAACTAATAATTGTTATTGACTTAGTGAGCTTTTTATGTGCATTCTTAATATTATTGTTTGTTATGAGAATTCCTGGGGATATAGTTACAAAAAATGATAAGAAGAATATGTTTAGTGGCTGCAAAGACGGATTTTTATATCTTAAGTACAATCATGGTATTTTTATTGTAATAATAACCATGGCGTTACTTAACTTCTTTTCGAGATTAACTTATGAGAATATTTTATCTCCAATGATACTTATGCGAAGTGCAAATGATTCCATGGTACTAGGAACTGTAAATGCAATAATGGGTGTTGGTGGAATTTTAGGTGGTATTATAGTATCAACAGGAAAAATCAAGGCAAACAGTGCAAAAATGATATATGTATCAGCAACATTATCATTTATGTTTGGCGATATACTAATGGGCATTGGTAGAAATGGTATTGTATGGTCAGTTGCCGGATTGATTGCTAGTATTCCTATTCCATTTATTAATGCGGGACAGATGGAAATAATGTATAAAAATATTCCTAAAGATATGCAAGGAAGAATTTTTTCCATAAGAAATGCAATTCAGTTTAGTACAATTCCTATAGCAATTTTGATTGGAGGATTTTTGGCAGATTGTGTATTTGAACCATTTATGATGTTGGATAATCCGATGACAAGGTTTTTAAAAATAGTAGTAGGTGAAGGTGCAGGTAGTGGAATGGCTGTAATGTTTTTATGCACAGGAATATTAGGAACTTTGTTTAGTATTATTTTTTATAATCGAAAAGATATACACAATTTATAGAATTTAAGTTGTCGAAAAACGTATAAATTGTTTTTTCTCTTTCTAAAGAAATTGATAACTTCTATCTTGTCAAAAACTTGATTTATTTTATTTTGAAAAATTTTATAACAAAAACAGCGTTAGGGCAGTTATGAGTCGAAAAGATTTGTAGCTGCCCTTTTTTATTGCTTTTGTACAGCGTGTTCAAAGGAAAACAGATAAAATAATTCAAGACAAACACACAAGTTAACAAATTATGAACAAAATATAGAAAACACCTCTTTTTTTATGATAAATAGCCTTGAGCAAAACCACACAAACGCAGAAATAGAGCGGATTTGCAAGACATA
>CAZHGC010000038.1:0-16310 GCA_964531385.1 uncultured Lachnospiraceae bacterium
AGAACCACTGCTTGGCGTAAACGTTCCAACATCTTTCATCAATTCATCAATACCATACCCTCCAACCTTTTCCGCATCAACATTTGTAACCTCCGAACCGTCACCAATAAAAGCATCGGCTACAATTTTATCAAATCCTGTTATTTTAGTCTCTTCTGCTCCTTCTTCTCCATAAGCTTTTATAACCGAACTACTTATATTGATTGAATTTTCATACGATTCGCAAGAGTCAGTTATACTAATACTACCACTTTTTATAACTGTTTCTATTCCGTCATTATAATCATCAATTTCGCCGATTGTTATTGTTTCGTTTTTTTTAACAAACTCGCTTGCATGCTTCCCGTCAACTGTGTCCGCATTCCCGCCGTCTTTATTTTTTGCCTCTGTTTCAACTTCACAAACCACATTTTGCAATTCCTTTATACTTTCAAAGGTCCGGTGCATAAAATTATTAAAATAAGATGCCGGCGGTCTATAACCTGCTTTAAACCCTTCATCTCTTAACTCCTTCGGTGGCTCAATACCCTGTTCGTTCCATTCCAAAGGTTTGTTTTCAAATTCAATACTCAACCTTACAGCTCCTTTCAAATAGGCAATTCACAATCATTCTTATCAAAAATAAGACCAAAAAAACCGCCTATATTCTGTTCAACGTTTCCAAAGCCTTTTATTTCATCATATTCATAGGTTTCCCCAAATTCAAAGGTACCCCTAAAATTGTACAATTCTATATCCACACCAACAGGCATAAGCCTTTGTATGAGCTTCATACTTTGCTCAACATTAAGACCTGCTTTATCAATAGAAGCGAGAGGTACTTTTTTAACGGCCACAACGCAGGGCTTGTCCGATTGCTCTATGCCTATTTCATCAGGCGAGCAATCAAAAGTTATGCACAAAGCCTTATGTACACTGCAATAATCTCCCGTAGAAAGATTTTGCATGATTTTTGAGCGTATCATAAATCTATATTGCTCATCAGTTGCAGGCCCTCTTTGCTGATTCACCATTTCGCCATACATATCAAGCGTTTTTCCTGTTGCATTATTAATCTCAAGCATTTCAAACAAATCATTTACATCATCATTAAGTGTATCAACCGATACTTTTTCAATCTGTAAAAGCTTATGATTATTGCTTGTTTGCAATTTTGCGTAATAATCAGATAAATTTTTTGTAGGCTGCTCTCTGTCAAAATATTTCAATCAAACCACCTCCGTCAATGTTATTTTTTCAACATCAGTTAATGCAACCTCCCAATCCTCAATATTGATGTTTTTGCCATATAGGTCGTATAAGTCAGTACCAATTGACAATTGTGTCACATCTCTAACCCCCTCAACATCGTAAATATATCCATACAAAGACGAGAATATAACATCGCTACCAACTCCGAGATTATTAATATACTCAACAAGGGCCTCTTTGATTTGTTTTTCGCCGTCAAGTTCAAATTTATTATTGGTTCTGTACCAAACTTCGATATATACCGGTATATTTGAAGTATGCGAAAAAGTAATAGTATGCCCTGTTCCACCGTCATCATAGATAGTTTTTGTAATCGGATTATCACTTGTACTGCAAGATACTATGCCAATAGGTGCTTTATCATATATAGCCTGTGCGATTTCTTCTTGATATTCTTCACCACCATAAACAAAACATTCAAAACTATGCGGTGGTCGATTATCAACTGTTTCATTTGTCTTATTTTCTATAATGCTAACCGATTTAACCGTTGGAACTCTGAGCACTGACGTTTTAATTGCACTTGCATTTGAGCTTCCAATACCCTCAATAGCTTGTGAAAATCTTTGCCGTAATTCAAAATCGCTTTCAACATTTTCGCCATATTTAACCGTACCCGAATACTCAACATCAATAATATTTGCGATAGGATTTACAATTTTATCAATAACAACCACATTGCCTAAATCACCCTCAACAGCACATTGCACAGTTATTTCAATAACACCCTCTCCAGGTATAACAAACGGCTCGATATTATGAAATGTAATATCTTCATTTTCTCCACACACAATGATTTCATCAACTTTTGTTCCAACTTCACCGTTTACTATAATAGTATGTTCGGCAAAAGTTGCCGGATTTCTTGAAATTCCCGCAAACACGCACAAACGGTCTAAGCTTATCCCACTTGCCGTATTTGGAAAACGTGAGTAATAAATATGTTCTATATCCTCATAAGCCTTCGACAAATCATATGCCCCTATACGTATAAACTTTCCCAATGCTGTCTGCTCCGATGTATCAATATCTTCTCCAAAAAGTTCTTTTGCCGTTTGTATTTTTGTTTCCAATATTTCATTGTAAGTTGGTCTGTAATAACCTTTTTCAGATAAAGCCACGCTGTCACCCCCCCTAAGCATAATAATTCGTTACACTAACTTCCTCACCGGCAGAATTTCGAGCGATAAAAGATATGTTATATTTTCTTTCGTTTGTTTTTGTTACTTCAAATGCTGTAATAACAAAACTATCATCAACTTGTAACAAACCTTGCTGAATTTCATACCTAATCATTTCTTTTGTAATATTTTTCCCAAGAATATTTGAAAAAGTAATACCCTCTTGCTTGTTAAGAACCCATTCACCCTTGTTTGTTCCCAAAACGCTTTCAACCTTCTGCTTTAATAGATTTTTTCCCTCAATCATTTGGATTTTATTTTCCGACACAACAATATCACCGCTGTCATTTATTTTAAAACCTTTAATAACACCACCTCCTAAAGTATTCCGACAATAAAGCTATCGGATAACGAATGATGCCCAACAGGAGGTGTCGACATTGTCCCGTTTTTCGCCTCTGTACTGTTTCTGTCGGAGCAAACACAAAAAACCAAATCACCAACAACCAAATCAATCGGAACGATAACATCAATTTCCGATTTTTCAACATTCAAAGAAACGTCAGTAACATACTTCCCTTCTTTTTCGGTTGTAACGCTCACATTTTTAACGTAACTTATTGTACTAAACGGATAACCCATTTTGTATTTTGCACTTTCCAAAATAGGCACATCACTAACAACTGCCGGTGTTTGTGCCTTTTTTCCATATTGCTTAACCATTGTCAAAGGCTGTACCGTTGCTGTTTTTTCGGTACAGCTGAGAACTTTGGCAACATAAGCAACATTAATTTCAAGTATTTTGTCCTCTATCATATTTTCGAAAAATTTTGAATACCCCAAAACTAAATCACCTCAATTTCGGTTATGCTCTCACTGTCATTAATAGTGTGGCTGCCTTTTCTAACTCTAAATTCGCCTGAAATATTTTGACTTTTAAGGCTAATTATAGCCCCCGTTGTTATTCGATGTTGTAAAATCATTTTAAGTTTATAGCCTTTTACCGTTTCTTTATAATCTTCCGCCGTTACTTCTTCCTCAAATTCTTCCGGACTTTCAATCAATCCAGTATCGGCACAAACAGTAAATTTAATATTATCACCCTCCGAAATATGCCTTGCATATATCTTCCCTTTATTAATATATACAGATATTCCACAAATCTCAGCATATTTTTTTACATTCTCCATAAGCCCACCACTAACATTTGTGGCATCTTTATAAATATGGTCTCGGCGAATTTTAAAAACAGCAAGCGGAAGCTTTATTTTGCCAATTAAATCCTTTAATATATAACTTGCCTTTGTTCCTTTCTTATAAGCGGTTTCAGCCAACGTACGTTCTTTTAAGTCAGTATCATCGATAGCCTTAATCGTTGTTATCTTGTCAACCCCTTCTTTTTTGGTCGTAACCTTGCTTATATAGCCATTAAAAATAACCCCTGTGTCACCTCTATAGCCCGCAATAATACTTATAGGGTTATTATATTTTAAAGCTTGAATTGTCGTTTTAGAAAGGTTATAAACAATTATTTCAATTTCATTAGCTTCGGTATCATCATCAAACGGCACAGTACACTCAATATCAAGCTCATCAGCATTTAATTTTACGCCCCCGCTTTCAATAATAAGCATCCGTCCAAACATTCCCTTTGGTTGGTCCGAAAATACCTTTAGTCCCTCTTGCATACTTTGAAATGATTTTACCAACCTTGACATATTCGTATTATTAACCATTCACACCGTCCTCCTCGTAATTGTCAATCGCCAAAAATACCGTTTCACTCAAGTTCTTAAACGTCACACTGTTTTGTTCTCCACTTTCATCAATCGGTATAATCGTAGTAGCCGGATATTTACCCGCTTCATAAATATCTTTAAAAAGCGGAACACCATAAACGATAGGCTCCCCATAGCATATAACTTCATCATCTTTTTCAAGAGTTATAGTAAACAAGTCGTACTTTTCATTGTAATTAACCGTAATCGTAAACAATTCATCAGCAAGCAATATATTAAATGAATACGGTATCATTTCTTTTGTAATCAATATTCTGTCCTTTTTCATTAGCCCACCTACTTTCTATAGCCCACTAATATTTTTCTACCAATTTGTAAAGTTCTAAAATCTCCCTTTTTGCTAAACGCACTTTGATTTTGAGCCATAATCCATTTACATTTTTCCATAGTATTTGAATATTTAGGCTCAAGACTTTTATATTGTTTAGAAACCAAATTCCAAATACAATCCCCCTTTTTAACTGTGTGGTACACGTTTTGATTGTCACCTTTGCTAACTTGTTGCGTTCCCGCATTATTTTTATTTTCAGCCGTATAAGCAGGCTGTGCAATTCTCACTTCTTTAAGTGTCATATTAAAATCGCAACCGCCCCAATTTGTATAAGGGTGAGTTGTGGAAAAATTTTGTATCTGCAAATTTTGCAAATTGTTTCGACCCATATATGTAATTAAAGAGCCACTTTTTTGTAGCTCTTTAATTTGAGAAAGTATATCTGAAGCTTTAAAATCCCCGTAATCAACTATTTTCCCTTTAACACTCAATTCAATGGCTTTTCGTTGAACATGGTCTGTAATGACAAATCCTTTTTCAACAGGGTGTGACAAACTCTCAACATTGTGCGAAAGACTTTCATCTTCAACAAAAATATAAAGATTATTAATTGTTGCCAATTCCTCACCTCCTAAACTTCTCTCAAACGTGGGTTTTTACGTTCCATTGATGAAAAAGCCTCGTTCAATGCCTCATCAATCCACCTTTTAATTTTCCGTTCTGTATCTCTGTCATTCGTTCCATTAACTGTCAAATTAAACTGTGGCGAATAGGTATTATATTCTGTCATACTGTTAGAAGAAGAAGGCATACTTGACGGAACATATGAATTATTAGAATTAAAAGACGATACAGCACTACCCACACCGTCAGCATATCTATAAGTGGGCGTGTTTTTACCCATAATTTTAGCCGTCAAACCTGCCGGCAATACTTGCATTCCTTTTGGTGCATTAGGAATAAGAACATTTCTACCGTTTGGAATAAAAGCATTTCCATTAGGCATTTGAACAAGCTCCGCCCCTCTGCCGTCATTAACAAGAGCATTTCCGCCCTTGTGCCCGCTTGTTCCATTAGCATATTTATATAAACCAAAACCATTATTATTGCCAATTCCCGCTCCAACAGTATTCATAACTTGTCTTGTACTGTTCAAAAGCCGATTAATATACTTTTCCGATGTACCAACTGCCCTTTCCCAAGCGTTAGCTAAAGCTGAACAAAGCAAAGTTCCGGAGCTTTTAACTGCATCTGCCATTCTTTGCGGTAGCTTTGAAACGCTTGAAACTATTTTTGCAATTCCCTGATTTACTGTAATTTGCACGTTTGAAAATGCGGTTTTTATAGTCTGTGTAAAAATGGTAAATGCTGTAACTCCGCTATTTTTCATTTTTGCAGGTAAATCAACAATTTTTGCAATTATATCCGTAAGCAATGCCGTTGTTTTTTGCAAATTCGGTAAACTCGAATTGGCTGTTTTTCCAATTTTATCAAAGAAATTTTGAACTGCTTCGGTAACAAGCTTAACTGCCGGAACATATACCAAAATTTTACCCGCTCTTTGAAAAAATCCTTTAACGTTATTCATAAATCCTGTAAGAAATGTACCTTTTGCCGGTAACTGCGAAAAATCACTCTCTGACATACCCTGTGCATTTTTTAAAGCGTCAAACAATAACGATATATTTTGCACCTTTAATGCATTAACCATTTCAAAAAAGCCTTTTGTATTATCACCAAATTGTTTTAATGCAACACCAACACCGGCAATATCATCATTACCGGAAAACCATTGTGCAACTCCTCCCGTATTCGGAATGTTTCCAATGTCTTCAAGTGCAACAAATAATTGCGAAATCTTATTGAAATCAGTAATGCCCTCAATAGATTTATAAAACAATGCCATTGATTTGCCAAATTCAGGCATTTTTTCAGCCAAACCACCAATATCATCACTACCCGCAAACCACTGTGCAACTCCTCCCGTATTCGGTATATTTCCAATATCCGCCAAAGATTGAAAAAGCTTTTTCGTACCCTCAAAATCAGCGTCTTTAAGTTTTCCGGCGGTAGTAAAAAATCTAACAACTTCCGGTTCAGAAAGCTTGCCTAACCCATCTGCAAGAGCACAAATATCATCTTTTCCCGCAAAAAATTGTGCAACTCCTCCTGTGTTTGGAATATTTCCAATATCCGCCAAAGATTGAAACAAAAGCTTTGCATTTTCAAAACCTGCCTTTGGCAAAACTGAGGTCATTGTGAAAAAGAGCAACACTTTTGTATTTGTAAGTTTTCCAAGCCCTTCAACAAGAGCCTCATAATCAGTGTTTCCAAAAAAATGTTGTATAAACCCTCCTGTTTTCGGAATGTTTCCAATTCCTGCCAAAGCTTGAAGTAAACGTTTTGCATTATCAATCCCCTCTTTTGGAAAACTTGCCATTTTTTCAAAGGCACCTTTTGAGCTGTCAACAAACTCATTAAGCTGTGTTCCAAATTCTGCAAGGTCTGTTTCTCCTCCAAAAAAGCTTAAAGCATCTTTCGCTCCAATCTTCAAAAGAAAAGTGCCAAGAGTTTCCAAAACGTCAGAAACTCCGCCTGTATCAATCCCCGATAAAGTGCTAAAAAGTGGTTTAACGGCTTCCGCAAATTTAGATAAATTATCACCAATTATCGGCAATGATTTTGTCAGCCCCTCGCCAAAACCTCCGGCAAGCGAGCCTCCAATTTTTCCAATTTGCGTAAAAACACAAGCTAAAGCTTCCCCACCTTCTGTCATAAATTCATTAAAACCGTCAATTTGGGCCAATGCTCCAAAAGCTGCAATTATTGCAGTCATTCCGCCAATAACTGCTGCAATAGCTGCTAATCCTGAAAGAACCAGAGAAATAGGTATCATTCCAACTAAACCCGCAAAACCTGCTAAAGCCCCGCCAACAACGCCGAAAGCTGTAATCATTAAAGATATTTTAACGATTTTTTTTACAGATATATCCGTTTTAAACATTTTATTGATTATTAAAAGCAACGCCGACATACCTATAATAACAATCGCCATATTGGCAAAACCTTTGACAGCTGTAGACACTGGTATTTTCCCCGCAATGCTTGCAAGTTCCGCCAAGGCTGCCGCAACAAACCCGATTGCCGTAACCGCAACAAGACTTTTTGCAAATAACTTCATATCCGTTAAGCCTGCCATAAAGGGAGCAATAGCCATAAAAACTGCTGTTAAAAGTGTAATGCCACCAAGTACAATTGCAAGATTTGCCATACCCTTTAATATTGTTTTTGTCTTAGCCTTTGCAAGTGTTTTAAAAGTATCCAATATTCCTTTAAAAACACCACATAACCCCTTTCCGCCTTTACCGCCTGCAGAGCCTCTTCCGAAGAGCGATGTTATTTTTTTAATGCCATTAAACCCTTTAGATAGCAGTTTAAAAGAGGCAACAGCTCCTATAATTGACGGTATTATTATTTGAGCATATTTTTTTATTTTATCCGCATTTTCGGCAAAAAAGTTTCCAATTTTATCAAAAAAGCCTTCAATTTTTTTAATAATTGGAAATTGCTCTCCAAAAGTATCAATAAGAGTTCGTCCAATAGACTTAACTATATTGGGTATTTCCTTTATCAATGCCCCTATTATATTGGGCAGGGCCTTAATCAAACCTTGCACAACTGATGTTGCCGCCTTTATCAACGGTGGTAACAACTCTTCAGCCAATCTCGGCAATTCTTTTTCTATATATGGTGCCAATGTCTCAATAAGCTTTCCAACCCCCGAAATTGCTTTTAAAATGGGTTCTTTAATATTTCTCGCAAATTTATCAACACTGTATACAAGATTATTAACGCACCTATCAAAACTATCTCCACCCTCTATAAGTGCCGGCATTAAATTTTTCCAGGCTGCCTTAACCATACCCAAAGAACCCGAAATTGTACCCTCGGCTTCTTTGCTCGTTGTTCCTGCAATATCCATATTAACTTGTATTGCGTGTATAGCTTTAACGATATTTCCAAAAGACATATCTTCAGCTTTAACATTTTTATCAAGTTTTGACGCTGTTTTTATAAGTCTTTCCATTTCTTTTTTCGTTCCACCAAAACCAAGCTTTAAATTGTCAAGCATTGTATAATTATCTTTTGAAAAACCTTGATATGCGTTCTGTATACTCTCCATATCAGAACCCATTTTATTAGCATTATCTGCCATATCAACCATAGCCGTATCTGCAAGCTTCGCTGCTTTTTTAGTATCATTGTTACAGCTTGCAATCAAACTTGCCGAAAAACTTGTAACATTTTCCATATATTCATTTGCTGACAGCCCTGTTGTCTTAAAGGCATTGTCAGCGTTAGCGAAAACCATATCTTGTGCTTTTAAAAGCAAGTCATACTTGCTTTTTGCCTTTTTCACGCTTCGCCCTGTGCTTTTTGCATATTCTTCCAAGCTCCGTCCGCCGGCACCAAAAAGCGTTTCAACGCCACCAATAAACTGTTCATAATCAGCATAAGCCGATACTGATTGCTTAACAAGCCCACCAACCGCAACAGCTGATGCCCCAATTCCGGCAACCAAAGCCTTAAAAGATATTCCGGCTAATTTTTTCAAGCCTGTAAAAGCAACTGTTACTGTTTTTTTGCCCAAATTTGTAACTTCTTTTGTAACCTGCTTAACACTTTCTCTAACTTTTTTCAAAGGTCTTACACTTTCTTCAGCATTTTCCTGCAACTCTTCAAAAGCGTCCCCGCCCATATCTCCTGTTAGCATTCTTTTAAGTTGGTTAAGCTCTTTTTGCAATTTTTTAAGCTCATCTGTACCCTCAAGGTCCAAATTTAATCTAATTAAATCATTCCTAATTACACTATCAGCCATTTATAACCTCCTTTCCTTAAATATTTACACAAAAAAGGTTATTTTTTTCTCTTAATCGCCCTGTTTTCCGCCTCAATTTGCAAATCAAGAGCAATGTTTGCTTCTTCAATATCTTGTGGTGTCATATAGGGCTTGCCAAAAACAGTTCTAAAGTCAAAACCTCTGTCACAAACAACAAGACGCCATAAATTCCAATTATCTTGTACTCTTCTTTTTAGCTGTGCTCTCGTTTTTACTCTCGCTTCGAAAGTTACCCTGCATTACCTCTCTTGCAAAGGCGATAACCTCGTTAAACTCTTTTATAATTTCTCCACCCTGCATTACCTCTCTTGCAAAGCTAATAACTTCATTAAATTCGTCCATTGTTTCAAAATCATCGGGTTCAAGCTTTTCCGGTTCAATAATCACCTCATTTAACAACAATCTTGCAATTTTTTCAACGCTCGTATTGCTTCCGCCGTCAATATAACTCTTATCAATAGCTTTAACAGCAAAAAGCATACCGTTATATTTTGCTTTATAAATTTTACCATTAATTTCTTTTTCCGTAATTTCGCCAATTTTATCAGCCCCAAAATCTTCAATTTTCAGCTTTGGTTCAATAATTACATTTTGAAATAAATATTTTGCCATTTTCTCAATGCTTGTATTATCCGTATCATCAATATAACAATTATCCGCTGCATTAAGTGCTGCCGAAATGCCATTAAATTGAGCTGTATATTTTTTGCCGTTAATCTCTTTTTCAACTGTATAAAATTTTGCCATAATAAGCCCTCCATATATTTTGATTAATTATTTTTTGATTTTTTGCATAAAAAAAGACCAATCTTTCGACTGGTCTTTTTTATTAATATTTATTATTCTGTCGTTTCAAGAACCCCGTCAAATACCGTAATCGTAAATTCCAAATCCTCCGATTCTGCCCCTCTTGAAATTTCAGGCATTTCGGAAATTGAACACAAAGTGCCCCCAAAACGTTCTCCAAGCTTTTTATTAACAACCCAAACCGGAAACTCCTCATCAGCACCGCATTTCCCCAAAAGAAATGCCTTTTGTGGGCTTGTCGGCTGAATTGTTAATGTTATCGTATGCAAAGGATTGTTTACAACACTTTTAACAACATCACCTTGGGCCCCAACAGAAGTTTCAAAAAAAGCCTCCTCTTTTTCAAAAGAAACCATATCTTCGCCAACTTGTGTTATATAAACACCGTCAACCATAATAGTACAATCTTTAGCATCATATTTTGTAAATGCCATAGTAATATTACCTCCTTAAATAATAATTTCTCCCTTGATTTCAACCTCGTGAATAGCTCCCGCCAAAAGGAAGGCGAATTGACCGCCAACATATTTTCTTATTGCTCTGTCGCTTGCCTCTGTATCCGCACGCTTCGCATAACTAACTGTATACGCTGCACTTCCGTCATCATTTGTCGCAATAATACCTTTGTTATAAGCATCACGCATTACATTAACTGCAACGCTTTCAAGCATTGCAATTCCGTTGTTATCATAAGGTATCTTGTCTGTATTGTTTAACGTTTTCTGTGTCTGATATTCAAGATTGCTGATTATATAATCTTTGCTGTCAATAATATCAATATATTCTCCACCTGCCGTTTTACCCTCGCTCGTCACATTATCGCCCGCTTTGGTAACAAAAGTAATACCGCCTTTTGCGTGGATTTCCTCAATCTGTAAATCGCTTAAATCCTGTGGCAAAATCCCTTTTAAAATCAAATTTTTATAAGTAAAACTTCCAACATCAAGCCCAGCAGTAGCACCAACAAGAGCCGAAACGGGTGACGGTTGTTCTTCTGTAGCGTTGCAATAAAATAAAACAGTTCTGTTAATTCCTGCAACTGTCAATGACGTACTGTCATCAGTTTCAAGGTTAGCAAAAAACATTTTACTGTCGGTAGTTTCAATCTTATTCATAACTGCACCATAAGCCGTTGCTGTTTCGCTATTTGTCACAACTACAAGCTGACGCCAATCCTTTGAAACATTTGCCGCATCATTAAGCCAAGTAGCAGTTGGTTCTGTTGTTGCACAAACAGCAATCTTCTCGGGCGGATTATCCTGCATAAGCATAGCATTCGCCGCCTTATACACCTTTGTTGTGTCATCAAAGCCCGCTGTAATAACCTCTGCAAGAGATTTGCATTCAGTATAAGCAACCGCCACCGTTGCGTTTTCCTCCAAAATCAAAGGAATTCCCAATCCAACACCACCAATAGGTTTTGTCAAATCAATCTTTACTTTTACATCAAGAGCCATTTTAAAACCTCCTTATTTATTATAATCATTTTCTTTTAAATCAGCTGTTTCAATTATTTCCGAAAACGTATTTTTAACTTCATTTTCAAGCCAAAAACTAACATCAAAACCGTTACGATACTCATATTCCGTTGTCAAAAAATTATCCCGATTGGTAATTCCTCCAATCGACTGCACTATAACATTATTATCGCTTAAATACATTCTGCCAACATAGTCCAACCATTCGTGAGCTTTAACCGCAATATCAACGCTTTCGCTGTTATTCTTTGCCAACGCTGTTACGCTCCAAATTTGCGTAAACGGCTTTTTTTCTCTTTGTACACCATTTTCATCAACATAAACCCCATAACTGCCCTTGTTTTCTTTCATAAGAGTAGTTACAGTATATGATAAATATGGATAAGCAGGAGGGGCTTCATTTTGATTGGAACGTACAACCGGACAGCCTATATACTTGCTTAATCCCATTACAACGGTCTTTCTTAAATTTTCATATTCAATCATCACTTTCCCCCTCCTTAAAAGCACTAACCCATTTTAAAGTATAAGAATAACAACCTGTAAACTCTGCGTTATCTTTTCCTTTTTGAGTTTCAAGCCTATAATTATTGCCGTTAAACACAATCGTTGCTCCCATTAAAGCGTTATCAATAGGTTGCAAAATATGCAACGCTTTATCGTTAGCTGTCAAAGCTCCTTCACTTCTTTGTATTTTGCTTTCGCTAAAACCCATTATCGCACCATACAACATTATTTCAGTTGGTTCCGAATATTCCCAATCACCTGCGTTATTAAGAGTTTTTTCGCCTTTTTTTATAATTTTTATTTCTCTGCTGTATTTTGTTATAAGCCTATTAAAATTAAAAAAACTCATAAAAATCAATCCTTTTTCCAAGTTATACTCTCAACTAATCCTCCCGTATCAATAAGAGGGTTGCTACTGCCTTTTTGTTCAACAGTAAAAGGGTGATTAGCGGGGCGTGATAAATCCCTCATATATGTTTTAATCGCTGTTGTCATCTGTTGACCATATAAATCAAGCATTTCATCAATAGACATTCTGCCAATCAAACATTGACCAATCGCTCTTTCGGTTTGTTTAACAATTCTGTCAACATTTTCATCGTGTCCGTTGCGTAAAAAGCTGCGTTCAGGGATTTTAATTACAGTTGTACTATTTTTAAGAGGTAGCCCAACGGAACGCAAATACGCCCGCATTTTTGGCGTAACCGTTATATTACACCCATATTCGTGTATTCCTGCCAACCACGCATTATTCCCGTTTAAAGCTCCAACTGTAACATTATGTGAATTAAGCATCTCCAATATGTCCACCATTTGAGTTAGCTTATCAACTTTTGTTTTCCATTTTGTTTTAATTTTATCACCGCCCTAATTCCATTTTTTTGAAGCAGAAACAAAGCGAACTCTGCTTTTTAAATACGGATATAATAAGCTCTCTGCAATTTGCCAAATCAAAGTATTTTTGTCCGTCGTATCAAAGCTTTGTGACAATCCCTCAATACTTTCGCTTGTAACTCCGGTCGATAGCATCTGCACATCATAAAATTTGATAATAAATAATTTCACACAGGCAGGAAGTTCAGAAACTCCCTTGCCTGTTTGGGTGTCAAATTCAAGAATAGTATTTTCTTTAAGCCATTCAAAAGCACTTTCGATAATAATTTTGGACCTTGCATTAATAGGAATATCAAGCTCAAGACTTTCCAACTGTTCCGCAGTCATCTTTTATCACCGCCTCTTTAAGCTCGTTTGAATGCTTTAAATTGTCTTTGGCAGTTTTATGTATATTTTTAGCTTTGTCAAATTTTGGCTTATCAATGCGAGTTTTAGGAATAAAGCTTCGCCCCTCCTTACGCATTTTCATAACCTTTTCATACAAAACACCCATTATTTATCACCTCGTTTTTTGTTCATTCCTTTTTTTGGTTTTTCTTTTTCTAAAACATCGAAACTTGTTTTATTTTCTTTTTCTCTGGCTTTTTTTCTTCGTCTGTTCCAAAAAGTGCAAGACATAAAACCACCCCTTTTATTAAAGTTTATGAACAAGTGCTGCTATTGGAACTTTTTTAGGGTTTACAATTAAGCTCCAATTGCTTGGAGTAGCAAGCATATCATTTGTTGGGTAATATATTCCGCTCGGATATATCGCCGATGTGTTCCAAGAAAGCCCTTTAGGGTGGATAACCATACATCTTCTGTTGATTAAGTAATCAATAGCAGTTAAAGTATCTCTATCGGTTTCAGTTCCGATAAACCCTTGAGGCATACCGTCTTGACGAATAAAAGCACCTGAACCCAAGAAATAAGTTGTATAAACAATATCTTCTTTCTTTTTCACATAATCGCCAACAGAAACACCGTCCGGTAACCCTCTTGTTAAAATTGAAATTTCATTTTCTCCAACTTCATTATCTTTGTCAATAATTTTCAAAGCATTAGAAGTTGAACTTTGACAAGTATCATAAGCTATGTAAGGCATAGCGTCATCAATAATAACCCTATAGCCTAAGTAAGTGTCAATCTTAATTTGCAAAGTTGCATCATATTCAGTTTGAATTTGCTGATTTTTCTGCAACTGTGTATATGTTGCCGAGTGCATAAACACCATACCAAGGCTATCAAAGTGGTCACCTAATTTCTGTTTTGTATCAAGTGTATTGCCGACAGAAATTTTAGAAGCTTCGCCACTTAATGCACTAACATCATTAACGTGGGCTTTTAAAGCACCTTTGGTCGGGTCAAGAATACCTCTTAAAATTGATAAATAGATTGCCTGCTCTTTTGTATTCCACCAATCTGCCAACATCTGTGCAACAGCTCCCATAGGGTCGCTACCACCCAAGACACTTGCGAGGTCTGTTGCTCCCCAAGCTTTTTGTCGCATAAGTAAGGTTGCGTGTGCTGCCGATGTTGTAATGTTTTCAATTGTTACACTGTTTTCACCAAATACATCGTCATCACCCTCTAATGCGTTGTATTGAGGTAACATAATAAATCTGCCACCTTGCGGTGTACCATTAATAAGCTGAGCAACCATTGCATCATTAACGGCAATTCCCGATTTGACAAATCTGTTTAATTCTGTTGTTCTGTTTAATGTGTATTCTGAAAATTTCTCCGGTACAATCTGCATACCGGCATAAGTTGTTATAGCCATATTTTAGCCTCCTTTAAATTAATCAAATTTTATTAGTAACCGCCCTTAATTGATTTGCCAATTCAGGGTTTGTTGCTTCAAGTGCCATTTGTTCGGTCAAAGAAAAGTTTTCTTTTGAATATGGGTTTTTACCACCATTCAAATTTGTTTTGCTAGGAATATATCCATTATCTTTAAATCGTTTGTTTACTTCAGCATTTACAACCTTGTCAAATAACTCTTTAAATGATTTGACTTTTTTGTCAATTTCGGTTTCATCTTCGCCAATAACAAAATCTATTAAAGACAACGCTGTGTCACTCCCGTCGTCAAGACCAGCTTCTTTAATTGCTTTTACTGCATAAAGTCGATTTTCTTTTTCAATAAGTGCCTTTTCACGCTCAATAATAGCTTTTTCCTTTTCGTCAATTTCAACCTGTCTAAGCTCATCATCGGTAAGTTTTTCTCTCTGTAAACGCTCAAGTTTTCTTTTTAGTTCGCTTTTTTCCTTGCGTTCTTTGGCTGTTGCCTTATCAACTCTACTTTGCAAAATCTTTTCAATTTTGTCATAGTCAATAGACTCATCATTTTCTTTGCTGTCATCTTCTTGCTTATCCTCTTGTTTTTCCTCTTTTTCATTCTTGACATTTCCAAGAAGTTTTTCATAAACCTCTTTTGTAATATCTCCGTTTTTGAATAATTCGTTTAATTCTTCTTGTTTAAACATTTTTACCTCCTAAATCCATATAGAATTTTGTTCGCCTCCATATAGAAAGCAATATAAAAAGCACACCATATAGATGTGCTTGATTAACAAATTTAATCCCTCCCAATCGCCGTCATAAGCTACTGAACATCTCACCTCTGATATTCCCATTCGCTTATAAATTTGACAGCCCCACCCACAAAAAAGGACCGCTCAAATTTGAGCCGTCCAAACAAAAAAAACTCTTTACAAAAATTTAATTTGTGCTATAATAAAGATAGAAAAAGGCAATCGCCACGAGATGTGGTTAGCCTATTAGAGTTTGTTTAAAATAACAACCCGTACTGGCCAAAGCAGGGGTTGTTATTTTTTTATGTTAGTAATAAGCACGATAATCAAGTTAAGTAAAGTAAGAATTACCATAACTACTTCATATGTACTCATCAGCACCACCTCCCCTCTTATAAAGAGTAGGAGGCTAACACACACCCTGCACCGATTGCCCAAGCGGCACCGTTTATGAGCTTGCTAAAATAAATTGTTTTTTCACAAAATAAATTGCTTGTCACAAACAATGTACCGCTAAGAAGATTTTACCACAAAATAACCCTTAATGCAACAAAAAATATTTCCGTAGATTAGTCATCATCTTCAAGAAATTCGCAGCCCTCACAATAATTAATATGTTTATTAGCAATACATTGTTCAAAAGAATTATTACAAATACAGTTGCAAATTTCTGTTAATTCTTCCTCCAATTCCTCGGAAATAATCCCGCTATTAATAACTTCATAAATAATTTCAACTGCTTCTCGCCTTGTCATAAAAACACCCC
>CAZHGC010000039.1:0-15014 GCA_964531385.1 uncultured Lachnospiraceae bacterium
CTATGACCCTCTGCTTGTAAGGCAGATGCTCTCCCAGCTGAGCTATGCTCCCATATGCAATCGTCTTTCAACGACCACAAAATACATTTTATCACTTAATAATAATATTGTCAAGTGAAAATTTTAAAAAATTACAAAATATACGAAAAAAATTTTTAAAAGCCCAATAGAAGTACTTCTCAAACGCAAATAAATCACATTTCTCCATTGGCAATTTTTTCATATTGCTCCGGAGGAATCATCGGAATAGCTATTTTTTTCAAAGTTTCCGAAGAAACTTTTCCAGCAAGAATATATTCTTTTCCAGCTTGTTCGAAATTTTTCAAAAACGGTTTTGTAACAACGTCAGCTTCCAAAACATTAAACATAGGCGACTCCGAAACCGCAAAAATTGTAGAATCTTCCTCTCCGAACATCATTTTAAATTGACCAATCATAGGTTCAAAATTATTTGTAATACTCGGAAATCCCGAACCGCAAATCATAACATATTTAATTTTTGAAAAATCAAACTGGCTCTCGTGCTCATATCTGTTCCCAACTTTTTTCATCGCCATAGAAGACATAGGCATCGTCCTGTCAATCAAAGCTTTAAGATTTGCAGGCATACCGAAGCAATAAAGCGGAAAATTGAAAATGAGCAAATCCGATATAAGAATTTCTTCCAAAATTTCTTTCATATCGTCTTTAATAACACATTCCCCGCCGTTTTTCTTGCAAGCAAAACAACCCTTACAATATTCAATATGTTTGTCGATAACGTTAATAATATGTATATCATTTTCGGAAACCTCTTCAATCCCCTTTAAAAAGGCTCTCGTCATATGCATAGTATCGCTTTTGTCTCCTTTGGGCGAACCGTTAAAAACCAAAATTTTCATAAATAAAAACCTCCCGCTTTATAAAATCGTTTTCAATCACAGCAATTGATTATTAAAATTTGTCGCACTTAAATACTAAGCTATCCTCAAAATAATTATACCAAATTCAGCCAATAAATCAACTCCAGCAAAATATAAATTTAATTTTTCGTCACAACTTCGTAAAACAGAACCATTCAGTATAAAATATTACCCCTAAATATTTCACTTAATTTTTAAACTTTAGCTTTTTTGTCTAAAAAAAACAAATACCTTAGCCAAATTTTTTTTAATTTCCCGCCCAACAGTTCTGCAAATACCAACAAAAATTCAATCAATACCTATCCGTTTAAAATTCATTGCAATCAGTGACAGCATATGCCCAAATTTATAAATCCCGTTCAAATATTCAAGCCATATTTCCAATCACAAAAATAAACGTCAACCGATTTTAAAATTATCTCCTCTTTAATTTTTAATACCTCAACTTTATATTACATCAGTAATACGTTAAACATACACTTCAATTACTTTAACAAATTTTCTTTAAATGCCTTTATCAAACCGGCATTCCCCCAACAGAAATTTCGTTAAAACACCGTCACGCAAATATAATTCACAAATCCGGCAAACAATCCCCAATTTTGTTTCAAACCAATTTAAGCAAATTACATAGCATAACTTTAAAGATTATCTTTTTTAAGTTTTTGAACAAAAGCAACCGCCTCTGCAATTTCTTCTTCGTTCGGATTTTTTTTGTTAATTCCTCCAACAAGCTTGAAAGGGCCATAGTTATCATATCCCTTACAACCATAAGTTCCCAAATCAATGCAATTCTTGCTTTTTGCACTTTCTTTAAGAGCCTTTGAAAAATCCTTACTATTTCTTCCGCAAGTATAAATAAAGAAAACTTTCTTTCCCACCGGCAAAAACTTTTCAAACGCTTCAATAACAGATTCATAGAATTTGCCAAAAGCAATTCCCGAAGCGAACCCAATCAAGTCATACTGTGACAAATCCATACTTTTTTCGTCTTCCGCCGAAATCAAATCCGCAGAAATTTTTTCAGAAACAGCCTTAACAACTTTGTATGTGTTTTGATTATGTTTAGATGCGTAAACAATTCCAATTTTCATAACAATTCCTCCAAATTCATTCCATATTCATACGAATGAGCTTTGTATAAATTTTGTGTGGCAAAAATCTTTTAAGCAAAATTATATATTTAAGCTTTCCAACTCTATATCTGAGCTTATTTTTATTGTCTGTTGCTGCTTTAAAAATTGTTTTTGCAACCTCCAAAGCCTCCGAACCTTTTTCACCATTACAAACCAAATAACGAACAATCTTATCCGAATATTCTCTATACTCGGATATATCTTCGCCCCCAACAACCGTTTTCGACCTTCCGTAAAAATCAGTGTTAATAACACCAGGCTCAATAATTTTAACCTTAATTCCAAAAGGTCTAAGTTCATATTGTAAAGATTCCGAAAACCCTTCAATCGCCCACTTCGAAGCATGATAAAGTGATTGGATAGGCATAGCCGTAAGCCCTGCAATAGAAGATAAATTAACAATAACTCCGGATTTCTTTTTTCTAAAAACAGGCAAAACTTCTCTTGTAACAAGCATAAGCCCTTTCAAATTTGTATCAAGTTGAGCGGAAATTTGTTCGTCCGTTGCCGTTTCAAAAGCCCCAATAGTATAAAATCCGGCATTATTAACAAGAATATCGATTTCCCCAAAAACCGAAATACTCTCGCTAACAGCATTCTTAATGCTTTCCAAATTCGTAACATCACATTTAAAAAGCTTAATATTTTCAATTTTACAAAGTTCTTTTTCTTTTTCCGGCTGTCTCATAGTTGCTGCAACATTATAACCCATCTTTGCAAAAAACTTAGCAGTTTCTCGTCCAATCCCCGAAGACGCTCCTGTTATAAATACCACCATAATTAATACCTCCCAAAAATGATAAAAAAAATATTATAATCAATTGAAATTTCCGACAACAGCTGTCATACATTGCCTTTTTTGTCCAAATGCAACAATATCTCCGCAATTTTGAAAGCCAAATTTTTTATAAAGCCCCAATGCTTCTTTGCCTTTATCATCGCTTTCCAAATATGTAATAACTGAAACCTCCGTTCCCGGCAAATATTGTGCCATAGCTGTAATAATAAGTTTCGAAGCAATGCCAAGTCTTCGATAATCTTTCAAAGTTGCCAAAAATTCAATTTCCGGCTTTTCTCTCGAAAATGCCAAACAACCAACAACAACATTTTCATTTCGTATAACAAGAATTTCATTTTTAGAAATTTTGTCAATAATATTTTGCCTAAAAACATCATCATCAAAACCGCCAAAGTCATCTTTAACCTCATAAGCAAGCTCCATAATTGAATTAACATCGCTGTTCTCGGCAAAAAAAGAAAACATAGTCTCAGCATTTTTAAAATAAAAACCCATTATCATACTTATATACGATTTAAATTCAATTTTTCTTGTTTCGGAAGAAAAATTTTTTTCAGATAAAATAATATTTCCAATTCCGTTCGCCAAAGCAATCGCCACAACGTCCGAATTCACAAGTGGTTTTTCACCATATTCAGCCAAAATATTAAAAATTTTTTTCAAATAAAATTCCAAAGCTCTGAGCGTTCTCGCCCTAAACTCCAATTTTATTCGCTCATTCATTTTTTCAGAATAATTTTTTTTAAAATTTTCTGCTTCGTTTTTAATATATTCAAAGAAAACATTCATAACTCTGAAAGGGTCTCTTTTTCCGTCTTCAATAATCTTCTGAAGTTTCCTCCTGTGAGTCGCAAAAAACCTTTCCAAAACTTCTCTGAAAACTTCTTCTTTTCCCCCAAAATAATAATAAAACAAACCGGCGTCGTTTCCCGCCTTTTTTTGAATCATATGAACAGAAGTTTTCTCATATCCTCTTTCAAAAAACAGTTCTGCCGAAGCATTAATAATTTCTTCTCTTTTTTCATTTCCATCAATGGAATTTTGCATAGTATACCCCCATAAATATAAAACATTTTTTAATTGAATTTTACATACATAAAGAAATACGACAAAATTATTTGAACAACGCTCAAAAAAATAAAAAATTTCAAAAAATTTTATTTTTCAAACTAAATTTATTATATCAAACAATAAAAATATGAAAAATATCAACAAAAAGAGTTTTTTCAAAATTAAATTTGACCTTTTCTAAAAATAAAATACAAAATTTCAAATAATTGCTTTTTTAATAAATTAAAATTTATTATCATAAAAGAAAGCAAAATAATAATATAATGTAAAGACAAAATTTTGTTGCATTTTTTTAATTCCCAAAATCACCGTTCTGCCAAATTACCCCAAATCCACTTTAATATTTTTTCCAAATTAAAAAAAATAATCAAGGGAGTGATATTTTGAAAAATATAAAATCCGAAAAAAAAGCAAAACCAACTGAAACAAATTCACCATTATTGTACATACTAAAAGGAACATCAATAGCCTATGCTCTAACAATTTTTGTTTTCATAATTTACGCAATACTTCTAACATACACCGATATGACCGAAGAAAACTTAAACACAGTAATAATGATAACCGTAATCGTTTCTGTTCTAATTTCCGGATTTGACACAGCAAAAGGTGTCAAAAGTCGTGGATTGCTTTGGGGAACAACCGCAGGTCTTGTATATTCGTCAATAATGATACTTGTCGGATTTTGCGTTGTTCCAAATTATGAATTTTCAATAACTTCATTAATAAATTTAATTTTAGGACTTGCAGGCGGAGGTTTCGGTGGTATAATAGGAATTAACTTTAAATAATTTTTTCGCAATCGAAAATTGTAAAAAACACAAAAGAGGAAAATAAAATGCCCAAAAAAGAAAAAACTTTTTCAATAGATGATGTATTAAAAATATCATTGGAAATAGCATCTCTTCTGTTAAAAAACGGAGCAGATGTAAGACGTGTCGAAGATACTGTTTTCAGAATATGCACAGCCTACGGAATGGAAAAAACAGAAGTTTTTTCCATAACTTCAATTATAATCGTAACAACTTCCGCAAATGACGGAACAACAAAAACTCAAACAAAAAGAATTTATAACGCTTCAACAGATTTAACGGTTTTGGAACAAGCAAATGCTCTTTCTCGTGAAATATGCTTTTCTCCAAAACCGCTTTCATACGTAATCAAAAAAATAGATGAAATAAAATCAAATTCAAAAAAAACATCGTGGAAAATATGCTTTGGTTATATGCTTGCCGCCGCCTCATTTTCAATGTTTTTCGGTGGAAATTTAACAGATGCTTTTGTTTCAACATTAATAACATTAATTCTCTTTTTCGCAAACATCTACATTTTAAAACCAAAATCAAATAAAATTTTATACACATTTTCAATTTCTGCAGCAATGGGAATAACCGCAATATTGTTTGTAAAAATAGGAATAGGAACTCATATTGATAAAATAATTATCGGCGATATAATGTTGCTAATCCCCGGAATGGCACTGATGAATTCAATTCTCGATATGTTTTCCGGCGATGTTATGACAGGAACAATGCGTGTAATAGAAGCCCTCCTAACAGCTTTATCAATAGTTGGTGGCTTTTTGTTCGCCTTTGCCCTAACAGGAGGTATCTTCAAATGATAAATTTTTCAAATTTTTCCGAAAACATTTTGCAAATATTACTTGCCGCAATAGGTTCGGCGGGCTTTGCAATCGCTCTAAATGCAAAAAACTCAAGAATTTTAGCCGGCGGACTTGGCGGAGGAATATCCTGGGGAATATACATTTTTTGTGAATATATGTTATTAAATGAGTTCTACTCTTCTTTAATAGCCGCAATTTTTGTATATATATATTCGGCAATTTTATCAAAAATCCAAAAAGCCCCAATAAGTGTATTTTTTGCTCCAACCGTAATTCCCCTTCTTCCCGGTGGTGGCTTATATTACACAATCTACGCCCTTATGGAAAACAACCACCAAGAATTTTATTCAAACGGAAAAGAAACTCTTCAAATTTCATTGGGTCTTGTAATCGGCTTTGTAATTTCTTCTGTAATCTGGAATTTAATATCCGCTCCCCCATCTCCAAAATCAAAAACAAATTAACCAAATTTCACACAAAAAAAAGGCTTGAAAAGCAAATTTGCTTTAATCAAGCCTTTAACATCAAACAAATTATTTAATTATAAATTTATCCTTTTTAGCCGGTCGCATATCAAGCTCTTTTTTCTTTTCATCATAGCCCGGTCTTCCAAAAAATGCGTAAGTTGCATTCTTGCCTTCTTCAACCCCCGGCTGGTCAAAAGCATTAATATTAAGAAGTTCTCCGGCAAAACCCGTTGCAACCTCAAACATATAAAGAGTTTGGCCCAAAGTAAACTCATTAACTTCCGGCAAAGTAATTGTCATATTCATCTTTCCCGATTTCATCAAAGCGTATTCCGTTGCCATTTGCTCCGTCTGAATAAGTTGATTTTGCGTAATTCCTCCCAAAAATCCCAAACTCGGAATTTCCTTATAGCTTTCAGGAATTTGAATTGTTTCTTTATATCTGTCAACCCCCATAAGCACAATCATTTTGTCAAAAGGTCCTTCCGTATAAAGTTGAACCTGTGAATGTTGGTCAGTAACTCCCAAAGCCTTAACAGGTGTCGGTCCAACATTAACAACATTTCCCTCATTGTCAAATTTTTTGCCCAAAGATTCTGCCCAAAGCTGAGCATACCAATCCGAAATATATTTAAGTGAATCTGCATATGGCATAACAACGCATATATTCTTGCCCTTTTGCATACCAATATAATTCAAAACAGCATACATAAATGCAGGATTTTCATAAATATCATCATTTTTGCAAAGCTCGTCCATAAAAGCCGCTCCGGCAAGCATAGCTTTAATATCAATTCCGCAAAAAGCCGCTGCCAAAAGCCCAACAGGAGTAAGTTCAGAAAATCTTCCGCCAACACCGCTCGGAATAATAAATGTTTTATATCCCTCTTCTTTTGCAATTTTAATAAGATTTCCGTTAACTTTGTCGGTTGTGCAAACAATATGTTCCGCCGCAGCCTTTCCAAGTTTATCATCAAGCATTTTTTTAATAATCATAAATTGCGACATAGTTTCCGATGTACTTCCCGATTTGCTTATAACGTTAAACAAGCATTTTGTAACATCGATAGTTTGGAAAAGATAAACAAGTTTTTCTGGGTCAACATTGTCCGCAACATAAAGCTTTGGAAAACCGTTTCTTTTTTCTCTTGAAAGTTCGTTGTAATAAGGGTGATTAATTGCTTGCTGAACAGCAATCGGGCCAAGAGCCGAACCGCCAATTCCCAAAACAACAAAAGCATCAAATTTATCTTTTTTCTCATCAACATAAGCTAAAATATCAGAAACAACTTCATCTTGATTATAAGGCAAATCTCTCCAATCCATTTTGCCAATTTTTCTTTTTTCAACCATAGCCTTTTTGGCAGCATCAATTTTATCGGAAATTTTTTCAATATCCTCAACAGAAATGCCGTTTTCCCCAACGAAATCCGTCATCATATTGTTAAAATCCAATCTTATTTTCATTTCGTTTTTCCAAGCAGAATCATCAATTTTGTTCATAATTTGTATCCCTCCATAAAAAATAAAAATGGCAAAAAGAAACAATTTTTTCAAACAGCGTGAAAATATCATTTCTAAAAGCTTTATATAAACTTAAATCCACAAAAAATATGAATTTTAAGCCATATTTAAAATGATAAAATTAAATTTTAAACCTCAAACAATCATAATTCTTCAAGACTTCCAAAAGAAAATCCTTTTTCCTTGAGAGTTTCAATAATATCCCCCAAAGCCTCAACATTGGATTTCGAAACTGCGTGCAAAAGAGCAATTTCGCCATTATGATAATTTTCAATAACATTGTTGTAAGCCGCTTCTTTTCCCGGTTGGTTTTCAATATCCCAATCCTTATAAGCAAAACTCCAAAAAATAGTTTTATATCCCAAACTTTGAGTAACAGCTAAAGTTCTTTCGCTAAATTCTCCCATAGGCGGTCTAAAAACTTTAGGCATATCTTGTCCAACAACATTTTTAAAACATTCCTCTGTTTGAACAAGCTCCTGTTCAAGTTCAGCGTCTGTCAAATCCGGCGAACTAAGATGTTTAACAGAATGGTTTCCAACAATATGACCTTCATAAACCATTCGCTTAACAAGCTCCTCATTTTTTTCAATGTATGACTTTGTAACAAAAAAAGCCGCCCTAATATTATGTTCTTTCAAAATATCCAATATTTTTTCCGAATATCCGTTTTCATATCCCTCGTCAAATGTCAAATAAATTTTCTTTTCAGAAACATCACCAACATAGAACCCGTCATATTTTGAAATAAACGGAGCTTCCGAAGGAGCTCTCGGTGTAGAATGGTCTTTCGTTTTCATAAAATACCAGCCAATTTTTTTATTTGAAAGCTTGTCAAAATTTCCAACCTCTGTTTTTCTATGATTTTCCAAAACCTCTTGTTCAGAATCTTTCGTTTCTGTTTGAAATTTGCTTTCTGTTTCTGTTTCAAAAAAACTTTCCGTTTCTGTTTCTCTAACAATTTTTTCAAAAATTGTATTATTGGTTTTCGGTGTAGCCGAATAAGTATTTTTTGCATCAACGCCGTCGGAAATATTTTGATTTCCACAGCCAACAGAAGAAACCAAATGGAATATACATACAAGAACACCAAAAAAATGTTTCAATTAAATCCCTCCTTTAATATATATTAACATTTATAATGCAAAATTACCAGCATTTTTTTATATTTTTTTATAAAATTTACACAAAAAAACGACAACAAACAGCAAAAATATTGAAATTATCGTTTTCATATTCAAAAAAACAGGCTTTACCCACAAAATAAAAAAGACTGCTTCAAGAATTTTAAAAAAATCTCAAAAACAGTCTTTTCAATATTTCATAATTTCATCGCTCAACAAAAAACAAAATTAAGCTTAATGTAATTAAAAATTTATTTAATAACAAATTCATCATCTTTAACGGAAACCGTTACACTGTCTCCCTCTTTATATTTTCCGTCAAGAATTTCTTCAGCAAATAAATCTTCAATTTTGCTCTGAATTGCACGTCTCAACGGCCTTGCCCCATAATTTCTGTCAAAGCCAACCTCCGCAAGCTTGTCAAGAGCCTCATCTGTAATTTCCAAATCAATTTGCATATTGCTTTTAACTCTTACTTTAAGTTCCTCAAACATAAGTTTCGCAATAGCTTTAACATCGTCTTTTTCAAGTGGGTGAAAAACAATAATATCATCAATACGGTTCAAAAACTCAGGTCTGAAAATTCGTTTAATCTCGTCCATAACGTTTTTCTTAATGTCTTCATAATTTTGCTTTTCTTCGTCTTCGCTTTGGTTAAAGCCAAGTTTTTTCATAGCATTAATGTTTTTTGCACCTGCGTTTGAAGTCATTATAATAACGGTATTTTTAAAATCGATTTTTCTTCCCTGTGCATCTGTAATATGCCCGTCATCAAGAACTTGAAGTAAAATATTAAAAACATCTGGGTGAGCTTTTTCAATTTCATCAAAAAGAATAACACAATACGGCTTTCTTCTTATTTTTTCGCAAAGCTGACCGCCCTCGTCATAGCCAACATATCCCGGAGGTGAACCAATAATTTTAGAAACACTGTGCTTCTCCATATATTCGCTCATATCAACACGAATCATCGCATCGTCCTCGCCAAAAAGAACATTTGACAAAGCTTTCGAAAGTTCAGTTTTTCCAACGCCTGTCGGACCAAGAAAAAGGAACGAACCAATAGGCCTTTTCGGGTCTTTAAGTCCAACTCTGCCTCTTCGAATAGCCTTTGCAAGAGCCTTAACGGCCTCGTCCTGACCAATAACTCTTTCGTGCAAAAGTTGTTCCATATTTTTAAGACGTTCTCCCTCTTCTTCTTGAAGGCGTCTAACCGGAATACCTGTCCAATTCGAA
This sequence comes from uncultured Lachnospiraceae bacterium, assembly GCA_964531385.1. Taxonomy (GTDB): domain Bacteria; phylum Bacillota; class Clostridia; order Lachnospirales; family CAG-274; genus MGBC114079. The sequence continues at coordinate 9,884 of CAZHGC010000039.1, forward strand.
ATTGTGTCCGCAATATCCTCTTCGTCAACAACTTGTGTGTCCTTGCTGTTCTTTGCTTCCCAATCTGTTTTTGCCTTTTTAAGGTTTTCTTTAATTTCGTCTTGTCTCTTTTTAACTTTTCCTGCTCTTTCAAATTCCTCGGTTTTAATAGCTGCTTCTTTTTCTTTTTCAAGAGCAGAAAGTTCATCTTCCATTTCCTTAATGTTCGGCGGAGCGGTAAATGTTTTCAATCTAACTTTTGAAGCCGCCTCATCAAGAACATCAATGGCTTTATCGGGCAAAAATCTGTCAGAAATATATCTGTTCGAAAGCTTAACCGATGCAACAATTGCAGCATCTGTAATTTGAACGTTGTGGTGTGCTTCATATTTATCTCGAAGCCCTTTAAGCATATCAATAGCATCGTCTTCTGTAGGCTCCAAAACTTTAACAGGTTGAAATCTTCTTTCAAGTGCAGCGTCTTTTTCAATATATTTCCTATATTCATTTAAAGTTGTCGCACCAATAACTTGAATTTCACCCCTTGCAAGAGACGGTTTCAAAATGTTCGAAGCATCAATAGCACCCTCTGCACCACCCGCACCAATAATTGTATGCAGTTCATCTATAAATAAAATAACATCTTGAGCTTTTCTAACCTCTTCAATAACTTTTTTAATTCTCTCTTCAAATTCGCCTCTATATTTACTACCCGCAACCATAGATGACAAATCCAAAGAAACAACTCTTTTACCTTTCAAAATTTCCGGAACATCTCCAGAAACAATTTTTTGTGCCAATCCTTCTGCAATCGCAGTTTTTCCAACACCGGGGTCACCAACAAGACAAGGATTGTTTTTTGTTCTTCTGCTCAAAATTTGAATAACACGTTCAATCTCTTTATCCCTGCCAATAATCGGGTCAAATTTATTTTCCGAAGCCATAACCGTCAAATCTCTGCTATATTGGTCAAGAGTCGAAGTTTTCGAATTTTTCCTATTTTTTGAAGATTTCGAATTAATCGGAGTTTCCGAACCCATTTTTTCGCCCTCTCCAAGCATATCCAAAATATCCTCATAAAGCCTGTTTCCGTTAACGTTCAAAAGTGCCAAAATTCTTGTTGCAACACAATCGTCCTCTTTAATAAGAGCAAGAAGAATATGCTCCGTTCCAATATACGTTGTGCCCATATTAATAGCCTCTTGAAGACTTTTTTCAAGAATACGTTTTGTCCTCGGTGTAAAATCAACCGGCATCTCAACAACGCTTGAGTTCGCTCCAATAATTTCGTCAATTTTCTCAACAATATCCGCTTCATTAACATTTTGCTGTTCCAAAACTTTCGAAGCAACCGAATTTTCCGAACGTAAAAGCCCAATCAAAAGATGTTCCGAACCAACATATCCCTGATTAAGTTCAACAGCCGCTTTTCTTGCTTCCTCAATAGCTTGTTGTGCTTTTTGAGTAAATTTAATCTGCATATATGTAACCTCCTTTTAAAATATAAACTCTCACAAACAAAAATCAACTGATTTTTAAGCTTTCAATTTTTCTTTTATATATTTCGCTCTTTGAATATCCCTTTCCTCGGAACTTCCGTTTTTATTCATATATTTAATTAAATTTCCTGGCTGAATATTCATCATAATGCTGTAAATATTTGTTTTTGGTTTTTCAAAATCAAAAACATCGGCAATGAATCCAAGTCTCAAATTGGAAAGAAGTTTCATAGCTTCTTTTGAACTGATTTTCTTACAATTGGTCAAAATTCCGTAAGAGCGAAAAACTTTGTCTTCAAAATCGATTTTTTGATTTTTAAGAACATTTTCTCTAAGTTCTTTTTCCTGTTCAATAATTTGATTTGTAACATTTTTAAGAGCCGCAATAATTTCTTTTTCGCTCTTTCCAAGGGTAATTTGATTGGAAATTTGATAAATACTTCCCAAAGGCTCCGAACCTTCTCCGTAAATTCCTCTAAGTGTCATACCAAATTTGCTTATAGCTTGACGTAAATTTTCAATTCCGCCAAACATCTCAATCATAGGAATATGAATCATAAAAGATGCCCTAAGCCCTGTTCCGGCGTTTGTAATGCAAGATGTCAAATATCCATAATCTTCATCAAAAGCATATTCAATGCTTTCCTCAATCAAATTATCAATTTTATCTGCCGTATCAAATGCCTTTTCAATATTATATCCCGCAAAAACAGTTTGTATACGTATGTGGTCTTCTTCATTAATCATAATTGAAATCGTTTCATCATCTTTAATAAGAGCGGCTGCGGGCTTGTTTTTTTGAATAAGCTCCGAGCTAACCGAATGATTTTCCAAAAGTGAATATTTTTCAATATCCGACTTTTCGTCAAGCCTTATAAAATCAAAACTGTCACCAAAAGCCGTTCGAGACTCTTTAATCGACTTTCTAACTTCATCTATAAGTTCAAGTGCCTGTTTTTCCGAAAGCTTTTCGGAAAAGGGATATTTTTTAACGTTTCTTGCAAGTCTGATTCTTGAAGAAATAACAATGTCGTTGTCTGTTTCAAATTCTTCAAACCATTTACTCATTAGAATTCCCCCCTTCCAAAGCTTTAATTTTATCTCTCAATTCAGCCGCTTTTTCAAATTCTTCCGTTTCAATAGCATTCCTAAGTTCTTTTTTCAAATTTTCAATTTCTCTCTTTGCATAAAGCTCAGCACCGGCCTTTTTTGGAACTTTGCCCGAATGTCTGACGCTTCCCTGAACATTTTTAAGAACAGGAGCAAGCTGATTTTTAAAAGCATTGTAACAATCCGAACAACCAATTTTGCCCGTTCTTTTAAATTCGTCAAAAGTCATATTGCAGGAAGGACAGGAAAAAGAGCTTTTGTTTGCAAATCCAACGCTTCCCATATCCATAAAACTATCAAGAAATCCTTTAAACATATTGTCAAAAGAAGCTGTTCCCTGCATCTTCGCCGCACAATCTTCGCAAAGATGAAATTCTCTTTTCTCTCCGTTAATAATTTGCTGATAAAAAATCGTAGCAGAATTTTTTTTACATTTTTCACATAACATAATAAATCCCCCTAACTTAGGTCAACACCGCACAACTGTGCGATATCGCCATAAAACAATGGCAATAATAACTTAAAAGATTGTTTGGCAAACCGTTCAAGTTTTGCCAATAAACAACCCTTTTTCTTTAATTGTCTGTATTATACACCCGTTTTTGTTAGCCATCAAGTCTCGTGAGTGCTAAAATAAATTTAAAAAAACACCATTTCAGGGTGTTTTCTTTAATTTTCTAAGTTTTTCAAACTTTTTCTAAGTTATTCAAATTTATAACCGCATTTTGCACAAACTTTCGAATCCGGTTCATTTCCAATGTTACATTTAGGGCAAAATTTCAAAAATTTAATCCCGTTTTCTGTTCTGGATATTTTAAGGTCATTATCTTTTTTCTCCAAAACATCATACTTAAAGTCTTCGTTTGCAGAAGCATTAATAATATCTTCATTTTTTCTTTCTTCAATCTGCTTTTGAATAACTTTAATTTTGTGTTTAAATTTGTCAATTTCTTTGCAAATTGTTTCAATTTCTTCCCCATTAACCGCATTTCCCTTTTTCTTGCATTCATAAACAAGCATACCAATTCTTGTATATCTTTTCTTACATTCTCTGCCATATGATTTTATTTTCAATTCCATTTTTGCATAATCAAAAGTATCTTTTGCCTGCTTCGAAATCTGTTTAAATTTATTCTGAAAACTGTCAGAAATGCCCATAATTAATCCCTCCAAGTCAAAAAATGAATTAAACAATAATGTCCAACAAAAGACCTTGAATTTCGTTTGTCTTGTCCAAAATTGCAATATGGTCTTTTTCCTTTTTCAAAAGTTCCTGAGCAAGTTCATCAACATTTTTGTTAACAAGTTTAACAATTCCGTAAACCCTGTGACGCCCTCTCCTGTCAAGGAAATTTTCTCTCGAAAATTGATGAGAATTCGTAACAACCTCGTTTATAAAATCAGTAATCATACTTCTGTATTTTTTCATATCTCTGATGTCCATATGGTCGGCAAGCTTTTTTCCCTGAACAGAAATATCGTCCATCATCTGATGAAGCTTTTGCATAAGATTTTCGTCTGTAACCTTATTAAGTGTAAAACTAAAATCAGATTGATTTGTCGTCTCCTTTGTAGGCTGAACTCCCGGCAAACTCTCAATCCTTGTATCGGTAATTTTCAAATCCATATTCAACACACACCTCTCTAAAGCAACCGCAAAAAAATAAAACTATCACAAAAAACCTTTAGAAATCATCTTTTCAACATAACCGACAACATTTTCGTGTATAACATTAATATCATCGGAAGCTTCAATTTCTTTAATTCGTTCCGGAAATTTTCTTGCAATCTCAAGATAACCAAAAAACACCTTTGTATGGAAATATAAACTTTCCTGTTCAATTCTGTCAAGCTGTTTTTGCTCTTTTTTTCGTTCAATTCCTTTTTCCGGTTCAAGACTCAATAAAAATGTAATATCCGGTTCAATTCCATCTGTTGCAAAAAGATTTAATTGCTCAATTTGTTCAACGCCCAAATTTCTTGCAATCCCCTGATAAACAAGGCTCGAATCAACAAACCTGTCGCAAATAACAACTTGCCCCGCTTTAAGAGCCGGAACAATAACTTGATTAACAATTTGAGCTCTCGCCGCAGCATAAAGCAAAGCTTCCGTTCGCTTGCTCATTTTTTTATTTTCCGTATCAATAATAATATCTCTGATTTTTTCGCTTATACTGTTTCCGCCCGGCTCTCTTGTAAGCAAAACCGAAAAACCTTTCTTTTCCAGATATTCTTGCAAAAGCTTTGCTTGAGTGGTTTTCCCCGAGCCGTCAGGGCCTTCAAAAGTTATAAATAATCCCGACATATAAAACTCCTCAACCAATTAATAAAAGCACTGTCGTTTAATTAAACAAAATTTCAAAACACCATAATCATAAATCCTGCCCAAATCTGTAAAATCAAACAGCATTGCCAAAAACATTAAAATAATTATATCACACACCAAACCAAAAGTAAAACCTTAATTAAAAAAAATTGCAAATTTTCAAAAATGAAAATTGCAATAGCAAATAGGACACATCATAGCATCAAAATATAATATT
>CAZHGC010000040.1:0-14845 GCA_964531385.1 uncultured Lachnospiraceae bacterium
GGAAATCGAAATCCCCCCACGTTTTTAGTACTTTTTACGCCAAAAAGTACACCCCAAAAATAGAGATTTCCAAAGGGCTCCCCTTTCGCCCCAAAACAAACTATAGCTCTCCAATGGCTCCCCTTTTGCCCCAAAGAAAACTACACCCTCCCCCAACAAAAAAGAGCGTCAAGCCCTTCCGCTTAACGCTCTTTTTCAAAAACCTAAAACCTAAAATCATTCAACACTACATAAATTATTCAAAGCCTTATGGATAGTATACATCCACGGTATCAATATTAATCGCTGTATTCCCGTCAACTTGAATATAATATTTTCCGCCCTCTTCAGTAACATTTTCTCCTGAAAAACCGGTAACGTTTACATCCATGGCTCCTTCAAATTTTACATACTCAATTTCATATCTTCCGGCAGGAACTTCAAAATAAAATGAACCCTCATTATCTATTACTTCATAAACAGTTCCGTCCTCAGCTTTCAAGTTAAAAACAGTTAAAACCTCGGGCAATCCGGTGCAACTTACAGTATAAGGTTTCACTTCTTCTTTCAAAGCTTCATACGAAATAGAAATATCATCAATATACCATTCGCAATTCTTATCCTTTGGATAGAATGCAATAACAAGGTCGTTCAAGTTCGAAACACCTGTCGGATATGTGCAAACAGCGCCACCAAAACTACTGTTATATGTTCCTGTTGCCATATCAAATTTGCCTTCGTTGCTTCCGCAAACAATGCCTCCGCTCAAAAATTTATTCTTTGTGTCAATGTTAACAGTTGTTGTATACCAATTTCCAACATTACCTTCAAGCTTAGCAGCTCCAAATGCAACAAATCTCGCTTGCGTTCCTAAACAGTTTTCCATATTAAACTGATCCCATTGCATTCCAAGGTCCGTTCTAACAAACAACTTGTCGTTTGCATATTTGGTTTTTCCAAGTTGTGTGCCCAAACCTTCTCCAATGTCAATGTATCCGCCAATCTTTTCGTGGTCATTATTCATAATCTTATAAGAAACTGTAACGTTTTCGCAACTTGACAACTCTGCGTTAAACAATCCCGAAAGTAACCATGAATAAGCAATGTTGTCGTTTCCTCCGTTTGAAGCAATCTTCAAAACGTTGTTTTCTTCGTTGCCCGGATCTTGAACAACTGCAACTGTCATCTTTTCGTCATCATTTCCTGTTGCTGTTCCTTTCGGCAAAGCTCCAAAAGTGCTTGATTCTTCAAAATCAAGAGTATATGTCTTTGTCTCCATTTCGCCAACAAGAAGTGTGCAAGGTTGTGTTTCTCCGTTTTTGCCAGCAACACCAAAGTTGTTGTTTTTAACAACGTTCTTTGTTCCTTCTGTAAGAATTGTTGCAACAATGTTATAACTTCCCGGAACAAGGTCAGAAATAGTATAGTTTGCAGTCTTTGTTCCTTCCGAAACAGTAACTGTTGTCGAAGCTTTTTCTTCTTCGTTTTGAACTGCAGCAATCTTAATTTGTACATCTTTTGATGGTGCAAAATCAAAATCAACCGAACCGCTAACAGTAAAGCTTTCTGTTGCGTTCTTTGCAAAATTAATTGTATATGTTCTTTCGTGAGAAATTGTGTTAACAACACCTTCGTTTTGACAACCTGGATATTTAAACGAACTTAAATTTCCTGTAATCAAAGCTTTCAAAGTAGCTGTTGTTGCACTCTGCTGTGCCTTAAATTTAACATCAACTGTGTTGTAGCCTTCGCCTTTTGTAATTTCAATAACATCAGAACTCTTGTCAGAACTCCAATTAACGTCAAGAGCTGTCTTGCCAGCTATCCTTGTTGGCAAAGTAATAGTCTGGTCGCTTGCAAGAATTTCTGTAGGAATTGCAGAGCTTGAAACATTTTCATCAAATTCACTGTCAAAATCTTCATCAAGTTTTTCAACTTTGATGTTGTCAACATAAATGTTTGCTTGGTGGTTTGCTCCCCAATATGATTGGAACATCAAATTGTCAGGAAGCTTTCCTGCAACACCTTTGTAAGATGTAACATATTCTCCGCCTAAATATGCGTCAACATGACCTGTTTTGTTGTTTGTAACCAATGTAATGTTATACCATTCGTTTGCTGCTGCGTTGCTAATCAAATTCTTGCTTGCTCCGTAAACGTCGCTGTCAGAATATCCTCCGCAACCGCCAACAGAACCACTTGTACTAACATTAACGTTCTTTGTGTCAAACAATAAGTCAATGTATGAACCAAATTGAAGTCTCCAGCCTCTGTTTGAAATATCGTCTTTCATAACGTCAAAGCTGATAGAGTAAATTCCGTCGTCCATTCCATCAAATTTACCAACAACAAGTTTTCCGCCGTCTGCCTGAGTTCCGTCTTTCTTGAAGTTTGTAAATTTAACAACGTTTCCTCTTCCTGCAACGTTAACAATCTCTCCGGCAAAAGCTGTTCCGTCAATTCCGTCAACACCTTCGTCAACTGTTCCCGCAACAACTTCTTCAAAATCTCTGTAGAAGAATTTTGCATCTTTTTCCTCAATATAAATAGGAAGTGTATAATTTTCGCTGTCGGTTGTTGCGTTGTTTGTAATCTTAAATTTAATTTCGCCACGTACATCGCCTTCTTTATATGCCGGTCTGTTAAGAGAACCGTCAGAATTAATTGCCGAGCCGTCTTCCGCAACAATTTCAATTGTATAGCCTGTTGCCTTAGGAATTACAACCGCTGTGTTAACCTTATATCCCGTATCTCCGGTTTCTGCGTTAAAAACTACCTTTTCATATGCAGCATCAAAAGCAGCAACAATTGCATCTTCTGCGTCTTTAAATCCTGCAACCTTTTCAGCAACAACAGAAAGGTCAGAAATCGCTTTATCGGAAATTGTAATATAATAATTTCCGTCTGCAAGCTCAACGCCAGTTCCTGTAACTTCTTTAAATTTTGCACCTTCTGCAAGAGTATAAGTAATTTTATATTTTCCTGCAGGAATGTCTTTTGCAAAACTAATTGCACCGTCTTCGCCAATAATAGCATCGTGTGTGTAAAGTGCTTGTTCAACGTTCACAAGCTTAACAGCTGTAATGTTTTCGCTTGTTCCTGAAACAGCATATGCAACCGATGTGTCCTCAGCAGCAACAAATTTATCAAAAGAAATAACAGGTTTAGTAATGTAATATTCGTTGTTTGCAAGCCCTGAACTGTCCTGAGGATAAATAACAAAGTTAAGCTTGCTTCTGTCAATGTCCTTAGGAAGTCCCTCAAAGTAGAATGAACCGCCCGAACCTTCAAATTTAACTTGCTCGTTCTTAAAGTCAAGAGTAACCGATACATTTCTCCAAGTGTCTGCATTAAATTTGCCAACAATGTTCAATTTCTGTGTATCGTTGTTGCTTGAACCGCTCCAACCGCCAACATCATTTCTGATAGCGTCCATCTGTATCCAGTTTCCGCCAACTCTAAAACGAACGTATCTTGTTGAATCTGCCGAACCCGCATAATCCTTAACATCTCCGCCAACAATATCAAAATAGTTCATAAGAGATGTGTTCCAGTTTGCAGAATTAGGAACTCTAACTTTAAAGTTAATTGTAACGCTGTCTGCAACAGCCAAATCATCGGCACATTCAGAAATAGTCGCCAAATCCCAAACGTATTTTTGGCTTGCATCAAGTGATGCCGAAGCTTCTTTAACAAAGTGGTAAACTTCTTCGTTCAAAGTGCTGTCTGTAACTTTTTCCATTGTGTATCCGGAAGAAACAGCTCCTGCCAAATCTCCCGCAGCCTTAGAAACTTTTTCAAGCTTTCCAAGTTGAATGTCAAGAGTTGTGTCTTCTCCCGCAACTCCCGTAAAGTTCTTAACTTCTCCGCCAACAACGGCAAATTTGTTGTCGCCCAAAGCAACTGTAACGTTATATTCCGCAGCAGGAAGATTTAAAACTTCATAAGGAACAGAAGTTGTACCTGCAGGAACATCAACTATCAATTCATCAGCTTTAAAACCGCTTGCCATATTAAATGTAAGAGTAACTTTTAAATCTGAATCTGATGCAAATGTAAGATTAACATTACCTTTTGCGGTAAATGTGCCTGTTGCATCTTCTCTTGCCAAAACTTTTGTTGAAAGAGTTCCCTCAACACCTTCAATAGTTCCGGCTTTCTTCAAGTAGTAAGTAAAATCAACATCTGCGTCAGGCTGACCAAACAACGGTCTTGTAACTTCAGCAGTTTTTCCGTCAGCTGAAATTTTCACAAAATTGTTGTCAACATAATATGAAACTTCATATCCCTCCGGAGCTTCCGGCAATGTAAAGTTTTCTGCATAGCCTTCCGAAAGAGTAAGAGCTTTTGCGTCATCTTCAATAGCTTTCCAATTTGAAGCAACATTCAATGGGTCCCAACCGTCAAGTTCATTTTTCGGATAAGTGTAAGCAGTGTATTCATATGGGTTATATCTAACAACTGTAAATTCGTCAAGAACACCGCCTGTAAATCTTTCGTTTGTAGTACCAATTCTCTTGCTTGTGTCAAGAGGATTTCCGTTGGCATCTTTAGAGTTATATTCAAACAAACCTCTTGCATCTTGAGGTTCACAACCCATACCTGCCCAACCTTTGTCGCTAATCATAGCTTTGTTGTTAACTTTGCTAATGTCCGCAGTAGTGTTAACCCAAACAGTCTCTGTTGTCTTTCCGGCCCAAGGACGACCAAAGTTACATTGTTCTGTATATTGTTCTCCTGAAACTCTACAGTTATAGAAAAGGTATCCTTTTGCAGGAGCTCCGTCTGTGTGAGCCGCTGTCAAAGGGCCTCCTCTGTCGCCTGAATCTGCTTCATATGGTGATGATTGCCAGTGAATGTTACAATTGTTGAACAAAATCTGACCGCCACCGCAAATAAAGTCAACGCAACCTGCCAAATAACAATTGTTAAATAAAGCTCTTCCGTCTGTTCCAAGAGTATCCTGAGTTGAAATCACTTTACAGTTTTCAAAAACAACCTTGTCTGCTTCTGTATAAAGTGCACAACCTCTTTCACGGTATTTCCTTGTACGAACGTCTTTGTCCATCTCTGTGCCATATCCAACGGCAAGGTCATTTCTTTCCGGCTTTCCTGTTCCGGAAATAGGTCTAACGTTTGCATCAAGTTCTTCCTGTGTAACATAAAGGTTTGCAGAGTTTTCAAAATAAATACCCTCTGCTCTAAATCCTGTCGCCCCTCTCTGAATCCATGTAGAACGTCCCCAGTTAGGCATTTTGGAAGTATTAGGGCTTTCGTTCGCTTCTGTGTTCGGCATACTCATATCAACGTCACCGTCAGCACCAATGTTGTCATATGTATAGTTAGTAAGCCAATACCAAGTTAAAGTTGCATCTTCTGCTTCAGAAGTTGAATTTGTAATTTTCTTAAATGTTATATAAGGTTTGTTAACACGAATGTGTTCACGATAAACTCCTGGAACAATACCGATAACTGTAGGATTATCTTCTGTCCCTTCGCTTGCTGCCGCAACAGCCTCACGAACAGTTTTAAAAATAGGTTGACCCTCTCTTGTTGCGTCAGTGTTTGCTCTTGCGTCAACAACTAAGTCATAACCCTCGTAAACTGCATCTTGAGCATCTCCCTCAACAACCGCTTCGGTAGTTCCCTCAGTAGTTGCCTCTGTTGTGCTTTCAGTAGCACTTTCGCTAACAGTTTCTGTTTCTTCAACAGCAGAAGTTGTGTCTTCTTGTTTAGCTGTTGTTGTTTCTGTTGGTTCTTCGCCCTTTGTTTGGTCCTCAACAGACGGTTTTGAAGAAGGTTTTCCCGAGAACTTAAATTCATCGTCGGAAAGTGCCTTTTTAAGAATTTGAGCAACGTCTTCAGCAGTAACGTTTCCGTCTCCGTTAACGTCTCCCAAATATTTAATCATTTCATCTGAGAATGAACCCAAATATTTAACTTTGTCAAGAACATAAGTCAAAAGGATAGACGCATCGTTAACAGATATAATTCCGTCTTCGTCAAAATCTCCTCTGTCCTCAACAAATTCAGTAGTAGTCTCTGTCTTGTTTGTAGTAGTCTCTGTCTTGTTTGTAGTTGTTTCTGTTTTGTTTGTAGTTGTTTCTGTCTTATCAGTAGTTGTTTCTGTTGGTTCTTCCGGTGAATTAACTTTAAGTAATTTAGCCAAAGGTAAATTCTGTTCGTTAATCGAATCGCAAACCAAACCTGCAGCAGCTAAAGCACCCTCTCTGCTCAAGTGGGTTCTGTCTTTGCCTTTGTTTGCATAATCGCCCTTGTCGTTTGCATGAAGAGCATTGGCATCGCCATTTTTTGAAATATAATCTAACCAATATGTACAAGAACGCTCATAAAGGTCAACAACAGGAACGTCATAGCCTAAAGATTTCGCATAAGCTTGAACATCATACATACCTTGAACATAGTTAATTTCTGTAAGATTTTCGCTCGAAACCAAAGGTCCAATAACTTTCCATTTTGTTTTTGTATGAGATTCGTCAATTTTTGTAATAGTTGGAAGAATACCGTTAACCTTAGTTCCCTGTCCTCTAACAACAGGAGTAACCAAAACAGGATAAGCACCCTTGTCAAGAGCAAATTTAACATAATCTTTCCAAAGGATAGCTTCGAAAGAAGGAACTTTTCCTCCCTCTGTACAAGTATTCTCAACAGATGGAACACCCTCAACAGTCAAATAGCCGTTTTCATCAGCTTTTGTCTGCCAATCTTTAAGACCTGCAGCCGAAGAAATACCGCCTTCTGCATCTGTCTTTCCATAGTTGCCGTTGCAAGCATAAGTTCCCTCTGTGCTTCCTGCAATCAATGGTTCTTTTGAGTCATTATGTCCAAATTGAATTAAAACATAATCGCCCGCTTTAAGGTTTGTTATAAAATCTGTATAATATGGGCCATATTTATCTGTGCTATCCTTAGCTTTTCCATAAACTTTAAAGTCTCTCGCACTTCGGCCACTCTTTGCGATATTTTTAACAGTTGCTTTGCTGTTAAAATAGTCGCCCAAACGCATACCCCAACCTTGTCTGTAGTTATAATTTTCAACGTTTTCTGCTGTATATTCACAAACCGTTGAATCGCCGATAGTCCAAATTGTACCTGTCGGCTCTGTTGCGGCGTCAAGTGAAACGTTATCAGAATATGCAAAAACATTTCCCGAGAACACGCTTGTAACAAGCATAACAACCGCAATGACATTACACATTAATTTTTGCAATGACTTGTTCACATAAATTCCTCCTTTAAAAATTTGTTTGTAAAAAAAATAATTTATTACGTATGTACATTATACTATATCATACGAATAAAATAAAGGGCCACATTGTCTTTTTTTAAACGGGGCCACCTTTTATTTTTCCACGTTTTCCCCACTTATCTAACAATTTTGTTCCAAATCAAAAATAATTTTTGTAACTTTTGAACATATTCATAACTCATATTTTAGCACATTAACTAAGAATATTTAATTTCCAACACTTTCGCCCCCTCGTCAAAATAACCAACCCCCCAAAACCCCCCTTTTCGCCCCAAAATAAACTAAAACTTTCCAAAGTGCTCCCCTTGAACCCCAAAGAAAACTAAAGCTTTCCAAGAGCTCCCCTTGAACCCCTCCAAAACTCGGATTTCCGAAAGCTCCCCTTTCTCCCCCCAAAACAAAAAAACGCACCCCCTCGGGGGTGCGCCCTTAACTCTTTATTCTCCTGTAGTATTGTTCTGAACAGGCAATGTAATCTTGTCAGAGTTCAAAACTTTCTGCAAAATCAAAGATGCGTCATTAACAGAAATTCCTTCGTTTCCGTCAACGTCAGCTGCTTTCTTAGCTTTATCTCCAAGAAGAAGATTGTAATCTGCTTCAATAGCCGCTTTAAGTGCCATAGCAGCATCAACAGCTGTTATCTTTCCGTCGCCGTTAACGTCTCCGTAAAGAGTTTCAACAACAATAGGTTTGTCTGATTCAACATAGTTCTTAGGTGTCCAATCGCCAAACCAGTCAGATATTTTAATCGCTGATGCTTCTTCGTCTGTAAGCTTCTTGCTTGCAGTTGTAACAAATGCAGTTCCGTCAACAAGTGTAGTGTTATATTCAGCATAATTTGCGTCTTCAGGTTTACCTGTCATATCAGTATAACCTCTTTCAGTAATGAGGTTTTTATTTGCAATAACTGTGTTAATAAATGTAACAGTTGCGTTTCCGCCCCAAGGACGACCAAATTGTCCTGCTCCAACATCAATGCCCTCTTCTTCTGTTCCTGTAACAGTACAGTTGTTGAAGAGATAGCCTTTTCCGCCTTGGTCATATTTTGTTGCAGTAATACAACCGCCTGTTGCACTGTTCTGACCTTTTGAATAACCGCAGAAGTTAAGTGTACAATCTTCAAAAACAACTTCACCGTCACCAAAGATGTAGTCTGTCATACCTTCAACAAAACAATCTTTATAGTAAACGTGAATTGAAGGATTCATATAAAGTGTATCTTGGCTTGAAGAAATCTTACAATTATAAATTTCTGCCTTATCTCCTTCAACCAACAATGCAGCAGCTCTTTCTGTTGCAGTCTTTGTTCTAACATCAACGCCTGCTTGTGTTCTGTCAACTCTTATGCTTTGAGCAAAGTTAGGAGAAACACCGTCAGCAATTTCTTCTGCTGTAACATATTTGTTGAATGAGTTTTCAAAATAAATGTTTTCTGCATAGAAGTTTGTTGCAGTTTTCTGAACATAGAATGCACCGCCCCATCTTGCAACGTCGGCAGATTTTTCAGTATCAGAACCGTTCTTCAAATATTTGTCGGTTGCATTAAGTTTGTTATAATATCCGTCTTTTGCAGCACTGTAATATTTATAACCAATACCATAGTACCAAGTAAGTTTAACTTCTTTTGTTGGGTCAGTATTAACAAGTGATACATATGGAGTTTTCAAAATATGCTGTGCTCTGTAAGTTCCCGGAGCAATGTGAATAGTAATTCTTTCTTCTTCCGAAGTAGGTTTCGGGCTCATATTGTTAACAGCTGTAAGAGCTTCTTCCAAAGTTGCATAAGCTCCCTCGTCTCCTGTTCCAACATAAACGTCCTTAGCATAAGGAACTTCCTTGTCCGGAGCAAAGAAAGTAATGTCTTTTTCAACAGCTCCGTCGCTAACAACAACGTGTGCCAAATATGTGTATGTCAATTCTCCAATGTCTGCTGTAACTTCATAAATACCATTAGGAAGTTTAATGCTATATCCTCCGTCAGCAATAGTTGCAGTATAAGTATATTCGTCAGAAATTCTCTTCAATGTAATTGAATTAACAGTAATTGCTTCTCCGTCAGATGTAACAAATTTTCCTGAAACATCATAAGTATCTTTTGCTTTAAATACAATGTCTTGTTCAACGTTTTGTTTAGCATCAACAGTAACGTTTCCGCCTTGAACAATTTCATAATCGTTTGCACCCTCAAGAACAAGCTTATAAGTAATGTTATCAGCAAGTTGAACGCTGTAAGCTCCGTCGCTAATAACAACATCTTCTGTACCATAACTTAAAACATCTTCAGCATCAACAGGTTTATAGTAAATTTTAACGTTCGACATATCAAATCCATCAGCAAAACCTGTAGCTTTTCCTGAATATTGATAATAAGTAACAGGAACAATTGTCAAATCGTTTGTTGCTGTGCCTGTAAAATCAATTTGATTTCCTGCCGAAATTCTAAATCCTTTTGCGTTGTTCAATCTGTATTGGTAAGTATATCCTGTTGGAAGTTCAATAGAATATGAACCGTTTTCAGGTGTAACAACAAATTCCTTGTTTGTTTCTGTATTTTTAATAACAATTTGATAATCAGCAGAAATGTTCGTTGCTGCTGATGTATCTATAGAACCGCTGATAGTCGCATATTCTGCGTGTTCTCTTGTAATTCGATAGTATCTTGGTTTTCCTGCTTCGTTAGTATCGGAAATTGTATAATTTCCTGCTTCCGGAGCAATAAATTTAACAACCGAACCTTCCATTGATGCCGGAACTGTTGCCACAGGCTCTGTTGCTCCCGCTTTTGTAAATGTAACAAAGTCGTCTGCATTGTCCATCTTAACATAAACACAAACAACGTCGTCTGCAAGAAGATTAATAGAGAACGAACCGCCTCCCGCAGAACTGTTAAGATAAATACAACCTGCAATGCCTAAATCTTCACAATTAAATCCTTTAATACTTCCAACACTGTTTCCCTCATCATAACGAGTAAGTGCTTTGTTTGTTGTTCTAAGTCTGTTGTTTGCTTTAGATGTGCTCCAAGTAAGGTCTCCAACAGTAAATGTCGGAACATTAAAGGCAGAGCCTGCTGCTCCCACTGTAGTTCCAGCAGGATACCAACCGTTAATTGTATCAACATCTAAAAGATTGTTATATTTTTCTGTATCCAAAACAGCTGCACCAAAGTCCCAAACGTCCATTTTTCCGTTATCTTCGCTTGCAGCTGCAAGGTTCTGAACAGAAATTCCGTGAAGATAACCTTCGCCTGTTGCTCCAACAGTAAACACTAATGTTGTAGCATCTCCTGTATAAGAGAAAGTAGCCTTATCTCCCTCGCCTTTTGTTCCGCCGTTTCCGGAGCCTGAAATATCGTTGCTTGCCGGTGTAATTGTTCCGTCTCCGCTCTTAACTGCCGCAGTCATTGTTTTAGCCGAACCATAAGTACAGCATTCAAATGTAACAACTGCATCTCCCGCAACTTTAATTTCAAATGTGTTGCCGTCATACATTGCAATACCATGAGTTCCGTCATGATAATAAAGCTTTCCGCCACCGTTAATTGTCATAAGTCCGTCGTCAGTAACCAATGTTTCAACACCGTTTGCCGAAGTTGTATAAACAGAAGAAGAAACAACTTCGCCTGCCGCAAATGGATAGCTGTAAGTTTTTCCAACTTCCGGTTCTGCAACAATGCTGTTATCAACAACTGTAAATGTAAATGTAAGAGGTTTAATTTCTGCTCCTGTAAATGTAACAGTAACTTTGTTTCCAACAACCTCTGCAGAAATTCCCTCGCTCAAATCTGTAATCATATCAGAAGATAAAGCGTTTCCGCCAAGATTAACTTTAATCTTAGCACTTGTTGAATCAGCAGCAACAACAGATGCACTCTCATCATCAAATGAAATTGCAGCCGAAGAAGTTATGCTTTCCGCTCCAACAACCGAAACCTTTGTTCCGTTAATTTTAAAGTTAAAATCTCTCTTTTCCCAAGTCTTAACTTCGCCCTCTTGAACTCCGTAAGATTTGGCAGTAATTGTCTGAATATAAAGGCTTCCCTCAAGTGTAAGATAAATAACACTTTCTGATTTTCCTGTGTATGTATATGTGTCTGTTCCCCAATTTTCTTGAGCAACAGCAAATGTGTCGTTATATCCTTTGTCGTCTGTAACTGTAATGTTTGAAGTGTTATAACCTGTTGCAATGCTGATGTCTGTCTTTCCTTTAACCGGAACAGAAATCACAGCTTTGTTAACTAGTGCTCCGTTGCTTGTTCTGCCTGTGCTATAAAATTTAGCACCCGAAGCTGTTGTGTCAACCCAAAGTCCGTTAACTTCTCTTGCTTTTCCCGAGAATTCAAGTTCGCCCATAGCGCCTCTTCCTTCAAGAATATATGTATATTCTGTTCCAATCTCAACGTTTGGCTCCCAAACAGCTTCTGTATCTTCAACAGTAAACTCAAATTCAAAAGGTTTAATTTCATTATTTGTAAAAGTAACAAGAATCTTGTTACCGTCAGCAACAACCGCACCAATTCCCTCGCTCAAATCAGTAATCATATCGTTTGAAAGAGCTTTGTTTCCAAGAGGAACTTCAAGCTTCGCACTTGTTGCGTTTGTCGAATCAACAGCTGCTGCATCGCCAACTTTAACTGAAGCTTTTCCCGAAGCCGATTCTGCTCCTGTAACTTCAATTTTGATGTTGTTAAGTTTAAAGCTAAAATCTTTCTTTTCCCAAGTTTTAACTTCGCCCTCTTGAACACCCTCAGAAGTAACAATTATTTCTTTAATATAGTTGTTGTCTGTAATTTCCAAAGCAACTGTGCTGTCTTTTCCAAGGTAAGTATATTCTGTCTTGTTCCAGTTACTACCTGTAATAACAAATGCGTCATCATATCCCTCTGAGTCGCTAACATTAATGTTATTTCCTGAACTGTACATACCAACTTTAATGGTAGATTTTCCGTTTACAGGAACATAAATAATAGTTCCAGCATTAATTTGTGTTCCGTTGCTTACGCCGTTGCTTGCAAACTTTCCGCTTGTAGCATCAACCCAAACACCGTGATAATAGCCCTCTGCTCCTGTTCCCTGAAGAGCAATTTTGTCGCTTTCATCTGCTGCGTCAAAGCTGTAAGTAATAGCTTCGCCGGTTGGAACTTCATCATGATCCTTAAATTCATCAAGAGAAGTTGGAGTTGTTGTTCCCCCCTCGGTTAAGTCCTCAGCATTAACAAAAACAGCATTTGTAAAAACACTTGTAAAAAGCATTGCCACAGTTAAAATGTAGCTCAAAAAACGTTTTGTGCTCTTGTTCATACTTTTTTCCTCCTTAAATAAATAATTTTTAAACAGCGATAATAACCACTCGCAATGGTTTTTCATGAAAAATCCAAAACATTCTTCATGCTATGTTTAATTATAACACTCATTCAAAAAATAATCAACTATCTGGCCCACTTTCTCCGTTTTGTACAAAACGACTAATTTTTAACAATCTCCGCAAAAATAATTCAGCTTTCCTTTCCTAATTATTTGTACCAACAACTTCAAAACTTCCCCTCCTCTTCTCCCCCATATAAATCGTATTTCTTCAATTCCCCCTCCTTTAACTCCTCAACTCGGCCCCAAATTTCTGTACCGATAAACTTCCAAAAAATAACTTTTACAAAAATCATATTTAGTAAAATTAACTAAATTCTTTTCACCTAAAATAAAAAAATTATCAAAAATCAAACTCGTGGCCCCACCTCCCAAACTCGGATTTCTGACCCTCTTTTTCCACCCCCCAAAACTTCCAACCCTCGGGGGTGCAGGAGGTACCCCTGCTCGTTTCAAGGGGGTTAAGAGCTGGTCGTAAAGCTTCGCTTTACTGCTCGCCTATACAACCAAAGGGAAATCGAAATCCCCCACGTTTTTGGTACTTTTTGTGCCAAAAAGTACCACCCCTCAAAATAGAGATTTCCGAAAGCTCCCCTTTCCCCCAAAAAAATAAAAAAGACCACCGCAATATGCGGCAGTCCTCCAACTCATATAATAAATTTTTAAATTTCAACCTCATCATAAATTTTTTGCAAAAACTCGCAATCACTGTGAAATCTCTCTTCGTTTGAATTTTCAACAAGCATAGTAATGTGTGGTTTTCTCGCCTTAAGGTGTCTAAATAAATTGGCATAGTTAAAAAGTCCCTCTCCAACTTGAGCATATTTAACTTCACCGTCAACTAATGCAAAATCCTTAATGTGAATAACCGAAACCCTGTCTCCGTAAAATTGAAAAACTCTGTCAATAACTTTTTCTTGCTCCAAATAATTTTTTTCGTCAATAAGATTAACTGGGTCAAGAATAACTTCAACATTCGGCGAATTAATATCGTCAAGAAATCGTTTCATCATCTCCGGCGAATATAATGTGTGTGTTGCAACCCCCTCAACACCAACAATAACGCCAAGCTTTTCCGCTGCAGAAACAATTTCCCTCATACTTTTAAGCAAAAGCTGATAACAACCCTCTGTGTATGTGGCAGGAACAATTTTAAGCTCTGGGTCAAACCTTCCTGTTTCTGTTCCAACCATATCAGCCCCAATCATTCTCGCATATTTCAAATGTTCAATAAAAGTTTTAACAGCCTCCTGCCTTTTCGTTTCAATAGGATTGGTCGGGTTAATATAGCAACCTAAAACTGCAACATGAATGTCGTTTTGGTCAAGCCCCTTTTTAATGTAGTGTGCAAATCCGGGATTGTAATTTCCAAGTGAAA
The DNA here is from genome assembly GCA_964531385.1 of uncultured Lachnospiraceae bacterium. Lineage (GTDB taxonomy): Bacteria > Bacillota > Clostridia > Lachnospirales > CAG-274 > MGBC114079. Next base: position 13,991 of record CAZHGC010000040.1, read on the forward strand.
AATCCTCGTCAGCAATAGATTTTTTAAATGCAAGTTGAACATAATTGATATTGTTTTTCTTAACTTTGCCCAAAAAATCAGAAAAATTCTGTTTTCCGCCTAAATCGTGTCCTCTCATACCAAATGCCATAACTAAATCCTCCTAAAAATATTATAATAAACCTTTAATTAATCTTACACTAAAAAAAACATATTATCAAGTCAAAAAGATTAATAATGCACAAAAAAAGCTCATACAACAAGTATGAACCATAATTATTATAGTGGCGACCTGGAAGGGGCTCGAACCCTCGACCTCTGGCGTGACAGGCCAGCGCTCTAACCAACTGAGCTACCAGGCCACAATAAAAATATTAAATTATTGAGTTAAAAATGGGCCCTCAGGGACTCGAACCCTGGACCGTCCGGTTATGAGCCGGATGCTCTAACCAACTGAGCTAAAGGCCCAAAACAACCAATTTTTTAAAACAAAGCCGATGAAGGGACTCGAACCCCCAACCTGCTGATTACAAGTCAGCTGCTCTACCAATTGAGCCACATCGGCATTGAATCCGGCAACCACTTACTTTCCCGGGCAGTCTCCCACCAAGTATCATCAGCCGTTTGTGTCTTAACCATCGTGTTCGGTATGGGAACGGGTGTGTCCCACAAACGCATCATCACCGGAAATTTTCAAACCAACTTTCCTTCCGCTGTACCAACGTTGAAAAGTTCGGCGTAAATGACTCGTAGGGGAATCGAACCCCTGTTACAGCCGTGAAAGGGCCGTGTCTTAACCGCTTGACCAACGAGCCAAAACTAAGCTCCCCGAGTAGGATTCGAACCTACGACCCTTCGGTTAACAGCCGAATGCTC
>CAZHGC010000041.1:0-6062 GCA_964531385.1 uncultured Lachnospiraceae bacterium
ACTTCATAAGTCTTGCCATTTGCTTTTCTTGCGGCTCTTGTTCCTACTTCGTCACCCTAATAGTAAACAGTGGTTGTACTTCGACAGTTCGGGGGCATCGGCGGGAAGTTTACACCAACCTGTGTTTCTTTTTTGTAAAATACCTTTCCGTCAAGCTTCTGACAAACCGGACTTGTTTTGTAATCCAATGTGGCTAAAAATCTGTATTGTTCTATTCCTGCATATTCTTCGTAAGTGTCCAAGGACACCTGATTGTGTATGTAGTTACTTTCGGTTCTTGCGAGCCTTTTGGCATTGCTTAGGCTGACATTTAAGTCCTTAGAAAGCTTTTTTGACATTTCATCTTCACCCAAACCTTGTATAAGTCCTTGGGTTATATGGCTTCTTAGGTCTTCTGCAAGCTGTTTTCTATGTCCCCATATCTTTTCAGAGTAGTTCGTTTTGCACCAGCTTTTAGTCACCGACTTCTGTATTACAGCTTCATTCGGTTTTATAAAGTCTACTCCTATTCCAAAGGCTGTCTGAACATTGTAAATACTTCTATAATAGCTGTCTTTGTAAGTGTTACTTAAAAGATTGTATATACTTACCTGTTCGGTATTAAACAGCTTTACAAGTGTTTTTTCTATTTCTGCATTCAGAAGCTCCAGCCTTGTTATCTCTCCTTTTTTTGAATAGGCATTTAACATCTTGTCAAGTTCAGATTGGTAGCTTTCCATCACTTCCAAAGTTTCTGTTGGAAGTTTGTTTTTTAGCTGTTTTATTTCTTTTGAAACAGTTGCGGCATCTTCCGAAAGTGCTTCAAAGTCGATTTTTTCAAAATCAAGGTCTTTTAAACGTCTTTTGGCTTCTACCAAGGTTATGTTGTTTTCATCTGCAAACCTTTTATAAAAGTCATTTAAAGCCTCTTCAATCTCCTTTTGTGCTTCTTTATAATATTTTTTTAATCTGTCGTTTATAAAGTCTTCAGTAAGATTTATATTTCTCGCCGCATCTTCCAAACTTCGTTTTTGCCAGTAAGCCTGATTATTCACTTAAACCACCCTCAAACAGATAGTCGGTTTTCGGCAAATTCTCCTCGCTAAGCTTTTCCTGATTTATTCTTTCAAGTTCTTCTGCCGGGTTTTCGACCATTGGCAACATTTCAAGCTGTGTTTCTCGGCTTACTATACCCTCAAGCTTTGCCACATCTTCAATTATTTCAGAAGTATTATCTATGAAGTTCCTTTCATATTTTTGTGTAATGGCTTTGTAGTCGTAATGTTTATTAAATTTTGTATTTATGAAAGCTGTTATAAGCTTCAGCTTCTTTTGTTGTGCGGCTCTAAACTTGTTTTCTTTTGAAATGGCAAGTTCTTCTAGTGCCGATAACTTGTATCTTATCGCCACTCCTGACAGGTTGCCGGAGAAGCTTTCATCTGAAAGAGCAGGGACTTGACTTAAAAAGAAAATATCTTTGTACAGCCTGTTTTTATAATTTTCTATGGCTGTGTCGTTCACGTCTTTAATAAGCCATTTCATATCTCCGTCTTCTGTGAATAAAATGCGTTCTTCCCTTAAGGTTCTGCTTGCCTTTTCCTGCTCTTCCTCGTCATCGCTTACTATTCCGCCAGCCGCACCACTTATTAATAAATAAGCATCTGTAAAGTACTCAAAGTCATTGGCTGTGTCCGATTGCGTCTTGTCATATGCGTCAATCAGGCTGATTACGTCTTCATAATCCCCTTTTTGTTCTTCATTGTTCCAGTAAACAAGCACCGGAACATCGTCAAACATATGCTTTTCAATATTCAAAAGTTCGTAAACTGTTTGAGAAGCTTTTTTCTTAAAAGTCCATATCTCACTTTCTGTGTAAACTGCCGCATATTCTGTACTTTCTGTCTGGTCTATGTCTTGTTCCGACCAAAGACGGACTGCCGCAGTCAAGAACTCGCCCATACTGTTTGAATAAATAGGGATTATGTCCTTTGCAGTGAATTTCTGGCTTTTTAATTTTCCTTTTTCGTTAATAAAAAGAATTTCGTAGGATATACCGCATTTACTCATTTCTTTAGCTATCTCGAAGTTCATACTGTCTGTGTAATTGTCATCTAAAATATCTGTTAAAGCGTTTTTAAAGGGTTCTTCCCCATCGACTATGTACCTTACAGGTTTTCCTACAAAATAGCTCGTTGCCATGTTGGTTATGTATTTACAAAACCCATGTGCAAGCTTATTGTTGGGTTTTGGGGGAGCTATGTTTCTTCCTAAAATTTTGTTTTTTACATTGTAATAATTTTCCATCTTGCTAAATCTGGGTATATAATTGATTTTAAAGTCATTTATAACACTTGTCAGAACACGTTCGTCCAAAAGCTTTTTTACTGTGTACCTGTACATTTTTTACCTCCTACAATCCCAATATTTTACGTTTTAATACCTTTACTTTTCTCTTACCTTTTACTTCACCATTTGCCATTTCCACAATACCCGTAAGTGCATCCGGTGCATCGTCATGCTCGTTTTTCCCTTTTCTCTGGTACTTGCTTATTGCCTTGTAGAACTCATTGTATTTTTTTTGCCAACCCTCCGGCATTATTACCTGTTCCATAACATTTGTAGCATTTACAAGTATCCTTGTCTTTTTATTCTTGTTTTGATGAAACCACGTAACAACGCACTTTTTATTTTTAAAGTTTTTCAGATGACCTTCAACGTTCCTTGCAAAGCCTCGACCGCCATTATTGCTTTCAATAACACATTCCCTGACATTGTTTATATCTAATCTTCTAGCTGTTTCAGGTTCAGTGCCCTCCATTCCCTCATCTGTATAGTAAATATCAGTAATGTAGACGTATTTATCAATAACAATACCACTTATTGCACACAGGTAGTCAGCTCCCTCATCGGCGGTATCTATATAACTTATGTATCTTGTCGCCTTGTCAAAATCCAGTACATCGTATGTCTTAAATGTACCGTATAAAGCACCTTTAAGGTCAACAGGTGTCTGTTGGTAATTGGCTTCAAATATGTGACTGTCCAAAGTAGCTTTTTTCTGAAGTAAATCTTCAGTAGAGTACAAGTCTTCACAAAGACTTTTGCCATTTTCGTCCAAGGCTTTCATTTCCAGAACGTAACAACGTTCAGGAAATTCAGCTATAAGTCTTCCTGCCAAGTCATCTGTTGCCCAGCGGGTTTGAATTATTATCTGTATAGCACCCTCTAGCATTCGAGAGCTGAAGGTGTTTTTGTAAAAGTTCCAATGTTTTTCTTTAACCCTGTCATTTACAGCTTCTTCTGCATTTTTAATCGGGTCGTCTATGATGCCGACATTTCCACGCATACCGGTAATTGAACCATCGAACGAGGTTGCTAGATAACTCATATAAGAGCCCTCTAAGCTCCAGCGTTCCATTGCTCCGTCACCATGTTTTATCTTTAGTTCCGGAAAAAAACTGTTTACAACATAGTAGTTGCTATCTCCGATTATCTCTTCATCAGCTATTGCACCTCTTACAGCTTTTGCAAAGCTTATTGACAATAACTGATTATAAGATACGCTTATAGCCTGATTTTTAATGTCCTGTCCGTAAACCCACGTTGTAAACATTGAAGCAGTATAGGATTTTCCAAAGCCGGGCGGAAGATTGAGTATTAATATGTCGTAAGGCTTACCTGTCTTAGGGTTTATGAGCTTTTTTTCATATAAAGCCTGCATTGTGTTGCAAATAACGGTTTGATAAGTTCTGTGCGGCTTGAAAAAATCGGGGTTCATAAGATTGCAGTATTCCCTGAAGCTTTTTTTACCCTTTTCTATATTTTCCTGCCTTTTCAATTCCTGCGGTGACTTTTGGCAATCGCTGACAAGACTTTCTATAAAGTTAATATTTTTCATGACTTAAGACTGCCACCGCCTCCCTGTGGCAACGTTTAAGCATATCAGAGTCACTTTCATCATTTTGAACTTTTCTGTTACTTCTGTCCCACTCCCTCTGATAATCCTTTCTCTTTTTGGCATTCTCTTTTTTTCTATAAGCCATTTCATCAGAATAACCAACGCAAGCATTTAAATAGGCTGACACTGTTTTTCTTGATTTGTTTAATTTTTCAGCTATTGTGTTGATTTTTAAATGTTCCATAAAAAAAAGAGCCTCTGCCTGCTCCTGCCACATATATTTTCCTCCTCGCTTGGGTTACATTTTTGTCGGATTATTTTTGGACATAGTAAGGTCTTGGTCTTACTATTTTTTTATATACCGTTTAACGACTGTTTAAATTCGTTTAATTTATCTTTAATAATTTTTCTTGATTAATTGGTAGTCCAAAATTTAAAACGTCTTATTCGCCCTTTAAATCGTTTTTAAGATTATTTGATATTTCCAATATTTTTTCCAATATTTCAGGATATTTTTTTAATTCTTCTTTTAACATCTGTTCAATCCTTTTAAAGGCTATTGAAACACCTTTATCGTACTCGACTTTCAATTTTTCTCTTGCTACTGTACTTTTCTCTAATCCAGCCAATGTTGTAATGGCTTTAAGTGTGTTTTTGTCAACCTGACCGCTTTCCGTATTTATAAGCATATCCATTAAAAGCTGGAATGCTACCGTTGAAGTTGCCTCTGCCATTTCAAGTTTACAGTCAGAGGAAGTTTCTATAATGGTTTTAGCCTGCTCCCTCGCTTCTGTAATTCTTTCGAGCTTGGCTAAAAATTTACTGCCATACCTCTGCAATCCTGAACTGCTTACATTGTAGCCATCAGCTCTTAACCATTCTTCAATCTCTTTATAAGTCTTTCTCTTATTCACTATTGCATCATTTATAGCCGAGATTATTTCATCGGGCAGGTCATTGATTTTTGAGTGTGTTCTTCTTTGTGACACTATAAATCAACCCCTGTCACCGGAAGAATGTTTCCATCAAGCAAGTCCTTGCCTGTTGCAGTAAGACTTATTACTATTCTTTCAAGTTCCCCTGTACCAACTGTCTGCTTTCTTATTAAACCTTTTTCAACAAGGTAGGCTACATTACTTCTTATATCAGCTTCGCTCGTTAAAAATTTAAGGTCAATCAATTGTTTTTTAACTGTATCTTGGTCTAACCCGTCCGGATAAACTCTGTCGAGTATTCTCATAACCCAGCCACGTTCTTTATTATTGTCAATCTGCACGTTTAAACCTCCTTCCATTTTTTAAACCCCATTTCTATTTTGGCTATCAAGGCTGAAACATTTTTGTTCAACCCTGATACTTCTTCCTTTAATGTATCCATTTTCGCATCCAGTTTGTTAATCTCTCTGTGAAAATCGTCCTTTAAAGTGTATTTTTCCGGCATTTTCTCTTTGAAAGTTTCCAATTCTTTCTTAGCTTCGTTTAACGCTTGTTCCAAACTTTGAAGTTTACTTTCTGTGTCGTCTTTTAATTCTTCAAGCTGTTTTAAAGCATCGCTTCTATCCCTCTTTGAAGAGCTGTAAAGCTCTTTTAAAGTAAAGGAGATTATGGCTGTTGCTATGGATACGATTATGCCAAAAATCCAGCTTACTGTTATCTCCATTGCTCCACCTCTTCCTCAGTGGTTCGCTTAACTTGTTGTGTAAGCTCTTCTAATGTTATAACATCGTAAGACTTGACTTTTAAAACATTGGCTTCTATAACATCATTTATGTAGTCCTCTACATTAGTTATGTTATTTTCAAGTGCCGCTAAATACTCCGGCTTCATCTGTTCGCAAATGCTTGCAAAAGCCTGTTGACTTAGATTAAGCAATTCCTGTCTGTCTTTAATTCCATTTTTAACAGCTATTCTTAAATCTTTGGCAACTTCCTGCTCGATTGCTCCGACAGTGTTTTCTGTTAAAGTATTTAGCTGTTCAAATGCCGCTTTTAAAAGATTAGCTTTTTTCTCATCGCTTATTTTTTCTTCAACTTTATTCTGAAGCTTTGTTATTGCTTTTTTCAAAATAACAGTCAGATAAGATAGTAACAACCCTGTTAAAGCCACTCCTAAACTTATTGCCATCTGATTTACATTTTCCTGCATCTCTTTCCCTCCCTTTTAATATGTTATCAAACATTAAAAAA
>CAZHGC010000041.1:6162-14378 GCA_964531385.1 uncultured Lachnospiraceae bacterium
CCTATGGTTATGTTTTCTTTAAATCTGCCTTTCCAATAATCAGGTGAGTTTATAACTCTTTTTTTAACAAGCTTGTTTAATCCGTCTAACTGCCACTCTGGAAGTTCTGCCTGTTCTACAAGGTAATAGATTTCATCACAGAAGTTGTCCCAGCCATTAGGTCGGTCAAGGATTATGTGCGGGCAATATTTACCGTTCCAATCCTGATGTTTATACAATTTTAAATTTATACCCTGTTTTCGATATGTAAGGATTAATGCCGCATTCAATTTTTGGGCATTTAATTCAGCTTTGGTAATATCTCCGTTTTCGCAAATCTCAATAGAAATCGTATGATAATTACCGTCGCCCCTGCCATCTCCGGCATGATAAGTTACTTCATTTAAAGAGATTGTTTGTGTTATGCTATCTTCGTCCACAAACAGGTGAACCGATACATAATCTGTATCTGCGTTCTCTACATTTTGGAAATATTTAGCGTGCATCTCATCGCTTGCGGTCGGCGATGAATTGCCTGTGTTGTGATTTGTAATGCCTATAACTTCTGTCATAGGTATTAATGTCCTGACATTGGGTTTACCTTTGGGTTCTACTATTGTTATTTTAACAGGTATACCATCAATAGCTGTGTCTTGTATAATTCCATCTTTAATATTTAAAGCTTCAATCATTTAAAAACCTCCCCATACAAATAAAAAAATAAGACGTACCATTTCGGTACATCTTATAATTTTACTCTCAAAGCCTTTTCAAGAATTATGAAGTTTATTTAATATCCTAAAAAACTCTCCTCTTTTTTCATAAAAATATTGGCGGCAGCAGGGAGCTCCTAGGCATTCATAAGGTATTTTTTGTGTAACGTTTTTTATTATGTAGGTGCAAATACTGCTATCAGCTTGAATTGCCGCTTGTTCAACCATTTTACACTTATTAATCAATTTTTCTTTTTCGCTTATATCAACACATTTGTTTATTCTCATTTTCCATTCTTCATATTGTAAGCAGAAGAATTTTAATTCACTTTTTCGATAAGACGATATTTTTTCATTCAAACTTTTCACTTCCTATCTTGGTTGTTTTATGTTTTCTTCCGCTGCTTCTTTGTCATATTTAACTGTTATTTTTATAGTATCGTTTACAATCATATATCTTCTAACCGCTTCAGTAACTTCTTCTAAATCCTCATCATTTACATAAGCTTTTATATTTTCAAACGCTTTTATTCTATTTATATAGTAGAGTTCTGCATCCAAGTCTTCTCTCTGAATTAAAGTATTTAAAAGTTCTTTATCCTTTTTATAATCTCCTTTTAATTTCTTCAAAAGAAGTTTTAACTGCTTGGTATCAAGCTCTTTAAATTCTTCTTTTAAAAAGTCTTCAAGGCTCTTATCTGCTATGTAATCATTTGTAAAAAGGTCTATTAAAGCTTGTTTGAATTTCTTTTCAACCTCAAGTTTTACTTCAACAGTTCTTTTAACTTTGTCCTCCAGCAATTCCTTGCCGAAGATTTTTTCTAAAGCCGGATAATTCAAAATCTCCATATCCTGTGATTTTGTGACTGTTAAGTTGTTACTGTCAGTTCCATAGTATTCTGTGGTTTTAATGTTTTTATCTTCCAAGACCTGTAATCCTCTTGATTGCATTTCAGCTTTTATGGCATCTGATTGTTTTTTTAATTCTTTCATTTCCTTATCTTTTTCAACAATTTTGTCTATAAGTTCCTTATTGCTGTATTCTTTAAGATTATTCATTATCTACGCTCTCCATTTCTTTAACTGCTTTTTTAATACATTCTTTACACAAAGGTCTGCCATCGACAACTGTTATGTTTTCTGTATTTTCACAAATCACACAATGTCTTACTGCTGGAACAACTAAAATTCCATTTCTAAATATTCTCGCTTCTACTCCGTCACCTACCTGCATTCCTGTAATTCTTCTGAGTTCAACAGGAAGTGTTACACTGCCGTTTTTGTTTATTTTCTTAAAGTTTACCATTTCTCATTCCTCCATTAATAATTTTATATATTCCTCATTTTCCTTTTTCGCTAAAGCACTTCTAATGCTTTGTTCAGGAAATTTTATAGGTATCGCCATTTTGGCAATTCTTTCTATTATTCGTTCATCGTACATTAAATCTTCATATTTACAATTTGATGTAAATATGGTTACTTTTTTATAAGTCATTCTGTCATTTAATATACTGTAAAATACTTCTCTTGCCCAATCAGACGTTGCTTCAACTCCGACATCATCGAGTATTAATACCTCAACAGTTTTAATGTCTTGTATTAATTCATCATATGTTAAACTTCCTGTATTCTTTCCTTTATCAAATGTACTTTTAAGTTTATCCAGTAAATTTATAGTAGTTGTAAATCGTACATTTTTGAAATACATATTTATTAAAGCATTTCCGATAGAGCAGGCAAGTCTTGTCTTACCACTGCCTTTAACTTCAGAGTAAAAATATAAACCTTTTCCCTCTTTTTGAAATTCCTCAAACTTATTTATAAATTTAATAGCGGTCTTTTTTGCTACAAAAGCAGCATTTTGGTTTTTCTTATCATAAAGATTTATGTCGAAGTCATTTATTTTATACCCTTGAAGTTCCGGTGGTATTTGTGCGAACTTTAATTTATTATTTAAATTACGCTGTTCATAACATTTACAAAATGTTCCTGCATTAACTTCAGGGTCGTATATAAGCCCCGAACCGTCGCACAAGCCAAAAGGGCACTTAGAAGTCGCATTCGAGGTTTCCAACTCCTCCGAGGTCTGCGATGAGCTGTTGAACTCTTTTACCCTCGTCTTGTTTAATTCCATCAGGTATGTTGCTTTTTGAAGTAACGTTCCTATTGCTTCCATTTACAACCCCCCTTTTTTTATTTTTGGCTGCCTGTTTATTTTTTATTATTCCACCTACATAATCTTCAGCCTGCTCTTCGTTTGTATCCATTTTCATGAACGTTTGAAGAGCGTCTACTATTACATCTGTATCGAATTTTTTCCAAGCAGCTATTATCTTTACTTGCTTAGGATTTGAAATTTTACCGCTGCCAAGTCTAGTTCTTTTAGCCAGCACTTTTAAAAACTCTCTAACTACAACCTTTTGTGGTTCTGTAAAACGTTCAAGCTCTTTTTCAAGTTCTTCACTTGCTTTCATTCTTATTTTCACTTCCCTTCAAACATCTTTCTAATCCAGTTATCACCTTTGTAGCGTTTGTCTTTGAAAGCCACTGTATCTTTTTAATGCCTGTTTCTTTAAATATAAATCCCTCCAGCCTTTTCGGGTTGTCCTGCCAACCAAGTTCTTTTACTAAATGGTTTATTTTCCATTTCTGTTTACTGGTTATCATATTGTTGCTTTTTACAACCTTATCGTGTTTTTTAAAAAACTTTAAATAGTCGAGTATTTTAAATAATTCTTCATCTGTACAATTCCTCATTCCCCTTTTTCCGGTATGCGTATTTATTATTATGTATAATTCGGATTGCCTTTTTTCTTCTTCGGAACTCTTTTTATCGTACAAGCCTAGTTCTGCCGCTTTCGCCCATATGGTGGCAATTACACTTTTTCTCTTTTCTTCAGTCATATTTTTTTAAAACTCCTTGTTTTTTTACTATCAACTGCTTTTCTGTTTACTATGACTATCTCCGTTTGAGTGTCTTTAACAACAAGCCAGTTGTCAGGATTAAGCCTTTTAGATTGTAAAAATTGTTTTTGTTTATTGGTCGGATTTTTACCATTTTTCATTTTTAACCTCTCCTTTCTTACAACTGTAATTTTCTTCCATAAAATTCAAAATCGAATTTATTACATCTTCCTTGCTGTCTATCCCAGATTGAAAAGCATTTAAAGAACTTATTATTAAATCTTTTAAAGCCTCTTTAAACTCCATTTAAATCACTCCTTTAATTGTTCAATAATTTATACAGTTCTTTTACTTCTTGCATTGCGTCTTCAAAATATTTTGAAATATTTTCTATCTCTTTCAACATTTCCTCCGCTCGTTCATATTCCTCTTTTTTTATTGCTTCTACCCTCTTGTGGGTTAATTTTATTATGTCCAAGAGATATTCTGTTGTAATTTTTTGCAGCTCCATTAAATTTTTTTCTATCAGATGTTCAAAAATCGTCTTTTTCTCAAAAATTATCCTTTCTCCGTATTTATTTAAAAATACTACCAGCTCGTTTTTTGTAAAGATATTGTAATTTTGCATATTATTCCTCCTTGTAAAAATAAATTTTTTATGTTAAGATGTAAGGGACTTATATTAAGTTTGAGTTAAATTAAGTCCCTTTTGCTTACCTTTTGTTAAATTTTAATCCTTTTATTTTTAACAAAGGTAAGCAAATCTTTTTTACCAATCGTTCTACCTCCAACGTGATGTATTGTGTCTATGTACATCTCTACTGCACCTCTGATGCCCTCTTTTGTTTTACTCGCTTTATATAGTGCGTCCAAAACTTCTTCATCTTTGGTTGTAAAAATTTTTTCAATATCTTCTTTAGTAACCATCTTCGAGGTGATTTCCAAAGGTACGGACATTCTGTTTTTTAATAAAACAAGTTCATCATCTTCTTCCTTGTTGATTTTTTCGTACAGTGGGTGATTTCCCACAAGGACTATTGCTGTCTTTGTTTCGGTGTCATCGTTCAAGGAACGAAGCTCATCTATCGCCTTAATTGTCAGTTGCTGTGCTTCGTCGATAATTATCATCTTATCAGTGCCTTTTAACTTTTTAATTACTCCTCTCGCTATGTCCCCTTGAGTTCCGGTTGTTTTAGTCTTCAGTTCTTCTGCTAACGATTTCATTATTTCTTTTGGTGTACTCAATGTTGGTCTTGCTGTTATAAGTATTACGTCCGTTTTATTTTTGGACCATTCGACTATGGCTTTAGTCTTACCAACCCCGGAGTCGCCGTATATCATACTTACGGTTCTTCTTTTTCTTATGTAGTCCAGCAAACCCCAAATCGTGGTGCTTATTCGTGTTTCAACAAAATCATTTATACCTGCTCCGGTCAGGTTGCCTCTATTTTCCTCTTTCTCTAAAAACTCGGAAATTTTAGCGTTTATTTCTTCCAAATCGCCCTCGTACTTACTATTGAGCCACTGACTTAATACTGCTGAACTTGTACCAACAGCAGTAGCCATTTTATTTTGACTAATGCCCTTTTCTGTCATATATTCTCTTACTTTTTTTATAAGTTCTTCCATTGTTTTTTCCTCCTTTATTCTTCTTCAAATGCTGTTTCATAAGCTTTTTTTAACTCTTCATCTGTCATATGTCTGAAATCACAGCTAAATTCAAAAGTTCTTAAAGCACAAAAACCACAAATTCCTTTTCTTTTGCAAATCTCCTCTAATTTTTCAATTAGCTTTTTTCTATCCATATTCATTCCTCCAAAGTAAAGTTTAAAATAATATTGGCATCTATTTTACTTCCAAACCAGCTTATAATTTTGTTTTCTAACATTTTTTTATTTTTATTATTTGGAGATATTGGAATACCTGCCAATTTATTTATTCTTTCAAGCTCTTTAACTTTTAATGGGTGTATTATTGCAAAAATCTCTGCTCTTGTTTCAGCTTTTTTAATCTTTTCTAAAAGTTCTGTATACATTTAAATCCCCCCTTATTCATATTCTTCTAATTCCTCAAGTGCCTGCATTACATCTTCATCGTCGCTCTGGTTCATTATGACATTTAAAATTTCTTCAATATCTTCAAATAGTTCAGGATAATCATGGTGCATTTGAAAGGTTATTGGATTAAGACACCTATTTTCTTGCCAAACTTCCGAATATTTGTGTTTTTTAAATATGAGCGTTTTAACCACTTCATCTTTAGAGGGTTTATATTCAATTTTAAAACTCGCCATTTTTAACCACTCCTTTTTATTATTTGGGGCAATAATCGCCCCTACATTTTTTCGTCTTCCATTTCCTTTTCAAGATTTTTAGCCATTTTGGCAAAATCTATTACAACTTCATCACCGCCAGCCACCTTGTCCATTTCTTCAAATGTCTTTTCTTCAGAGATTGCAAGCTCTATAACTTTAGCTCTGTAATCCCTGTTAGCATTCTTTAAAACATTACTTTCAGCGGTCATTTTTATAACCTCTCTGGCTGTTGGAACATTTGCATCGCCTTTATATTTTTTAGCGAAGTCGGTAACTACCCTCGTTGCCCTTGCAACCTCTTTAATGCTTTCCGTATCTGTGCCCAAGTCAAAGCCAAAACCGCCTGTAACCCACCTCTTGGCTTCTAATAAAAACACATCGTTTTCATCGTAAACCCTGACACTTTCAAGATTTTCAGGATTGTACCTGACATAAACCTTTTTATTTGGTTCAAAGGTTACAAAAGCTTCATTATAAAAGTAGATTTCTTTTTTACCCACCTTTACAAAAACTCCATTTTCTTTAATCTTTTGAAGTTTTTCAGTCCTCAAAAGCATTAAATTCAACTGCTCCTGCGTCGCTGTTCTCTTTTTAAACAGGTTTTCTGCGTAACAATCATTTGGACACTTGCCATGCAATCCCCTCGGCTTCAGACGGTCTTTCATTGTAAAGACCCTCAAAATAAAGCTCTACTTCTATTCTCACTTCCGAAAGCAGAGGAATTTCTTTATCTTTCGCCAAAACCTCCTTTAACTGCTCCGGACGCTCCTGTGGTCTGCCTCCGGTATAGGTTTTGAAAAACTCTGAAAACTTTTCTTTAGTAGTTAAAAAACATCTTTCAACCGCTTTTGACTGACCATGTGCCACTCTTGCGTTGTGCATCACAACCCCACAACGTTCCAATATAGTCATTCCATAGTCGGCTGTATTATCTGTTTTTCGTCTGCCCCTGCCTCCAAAGTCAGAAGTCAGGAACTCTCTACCATTGTCGAGGTATACTGATTTAGGTAACCCCCATTTTTCAACAGCTTTTCTAAAGGCTATAATAGCCCCGTCACTGTCCGCTGATTTCCTTAGAACGCAAGATAAAATCTTCCTCGAACGGGTATCAAACCAAACATTTAAATGTGGTCTGAATACTTCGCCTGTTATGTCATCCTTAACAAAAAAGTCTAACGTGTGGTAGTCACTCGACCACACTTCATTGCTTTCAATCTGTTCATAATCCCTAACAAGGTAAGGTAAACAGTTTTCTGCAAAACTTTTATTCCCTTTTCGATAATACTCCATAATGCAGTCAGGAATTTTTTCAGCCTTCCGTCTGAAAGACGCTACATTAGGTAAAGGCAATAAATCCTCTCTTTGTAATTCACAGTAATCTCTAACAAGCTCATAAACCGTCTGCACTCCCGGTTCTCCTTGGACTAGGTAATAAGATTTAAATATTTCCCAAACCTCGTCTTTTATCCTGCTTTCTCCTTTTCTGGCACTCTGATGCCTTAAATCCGCAAGTCCGACATCTCCATGTGCTTTTTTAGCGTTATCTTTTCTATGTAAACTCCTTTCTGAAATTTTTTTATCATTAACCATGTTCCAAGATTTTACGAACTCCTTAGTGGCTTCAGTCTTGCCTTTGGGAAACTGTGCGGTGTAAGCTTGCCACTTGCTTAACGCATTGTTCCAAAAGACTATATCAGCCTTCTGCTGCTCGTTCAGGTCCTCAATGGCTAATATCTTTTTTTCATCAACCTTGGCAAGCTTTTTCTGCTGTGCCGCATACCTTTTTTGAGCCTGCGGCGAAAGGTCTTCTAATGCAATGCGGTATTCAAAGCCTTGTTTTGTGTCGGTTTTTACTTTAACCGCTTTCAATCTATTTTGTTGAATTTTTTTTATAATGTTAAAATAGTCTTTTTTTTCTAATTCCGCCACTTCCACTACACTCAACAGCACCTCATTCAAGTAATTACACCCCCTTTTGAAATTATTGATTTTATCATCAAGCCCTTGTTTTTAAAGATTTAGATTTTATAAACTGCTTAACCGAACGAAATTCGGCTTCGTCTAATTCTGTATTGTAAGAAACATCTATAACAGAATTTAGAATAGAATATACATCTTTTGGAGTTAAGTTAAACTTGGAAGCATAAGAAAAAACATCCTCCATCGTTACCAATTAAATCACCCTCTTTTTAATCTTCTTCCAGAAAGTCATCTAAGGTACACCCTAAAATCTTCGCAATCTCTTTGGCGGTTAAAAGATTTGGAATTTTTGTACCTCGCTCGTACTGAGCAATAAGTGAACGGTT
>CAZHGC010000042.1:0-112 GCA_964531385.1 uncultured Lachnospiraceae bacterium
ACGGCTGTAACAGGGGTTCGATTCCCCTACGAGTCATTTACGCCGAACTTTTCAATGCGGTTTGGCTCCGAAGCAATGGAGCAATCCGGTTGTCGGCATGGTTCAAGCCGAC
>CAZHGC010000042.1:212-682 GCA_964531385.1 uncultured Lachnospiraceae bacterium
AATGCAAACGGAGTTTGCAAGGATTGAGGAATTGCAAGGAGACAGCGGAAGAAAAGTTCGGAAAGCCGATTTTTTTCGACGCAATTTGGCTCCGAGGCAATGGAGCAATTCGGTTGTCGGCATGGTTCAAGCCGACAATGCAAACGGAGTTTGCAAGGATTGAGGAATTGCAAGGAGACAGCGGAAGAAAAAGCGGATATATAATGTTATGGCGTCGTAGCCAAGTGGCTAAGGCATGGGACTGCAACTCCCTGATCCCCGGTTCAAATCCGGGCGACGCCTTGGGCTGTTGACGAAAGTTGACAGCCCTTTGATTGAATTTGGCCCGTTGGTCAAGCGGTTAAGACGTGGCCCTCTCACGGCTAAAACAGGGGTTCGATTCCCCTACGGGTCATCTACGCCGAACTTTTCGATGCGGTTTGGCTCCGAAGCAATGGAGCAATTCGGTTGTCGGCATGGTTTAAGCCGAC
>CAZHGC010000042.1:782-7264 GCA_964531385.1 uncultured Lachnospiraceae bacterium
AATGCAAACGGAGTTTGCAAGGATTGAGAAATTGCAAGGAGACAGCGGAAGAAAAGTTCGGGAAGCCGATTTTTTTCGACGCAGTTTGGCTCCGAGGCAATGGAGTAATTCGGTTGTCGGCATGGTTTAAGCCGACAATGCAAACGGAGTTTGCAAGGATTGAGAAATTGCAAGGAGACAGCGGAAGAAAAAGCGGATATATATGATTATGGCGTCGTAGCCAAGTGGCTAAGGCATGGGACTGCAACTCCCTGATCCCCGGTTCAAATCCGGGCGACGCCTTGAGCTGTTGACGAAAGTTGACAGCTCTTTTTTGTTTATAATTTAATATTTTGATTATCAAGAGGGTTGTTTGTGTTTTTGAGTTTTGACGTTGAACAGGCTCTTTTTTTTATGCGGAAAATTGTTTATATGGTGGATAGGAAGGGGAAGGTTGAAAAATAGGGAAAGAGAGAGGGTTGGAGGGATAAGAGAATAAAATAAAAATGAGCGTGGATTGTGGTTGGAGTTTGGGGAATGGAAATTTGATAAAAGAGGGAGAAATGGGTGGCGAAAACGTGGTGGAGAGCGAGAGAGAATTGTTAATATAAGATTAAAATAACAAAAAAACGTTTACAACGATGTTCATAAATGATAAAATTATTATGCCGTATTGTGTACAATAATTTTAGATGAGAGGTGTTTAGTTTTTGTTTGGAAAGGGGATTTTGTGAGTTTTAAAATGTAATGATAGGCTTAAAGGGTGCAAAATACAAAAAATGAAACGGTTTGTAGTATGAAAATGCTATGTGTAGTGGTGTTTGCGATATGATTGATGATTTTGCGGAAAATAGATTGGTTTGTTGGAAGACGAGCGGAGCGGGAAAAATGGTGATTCAAAAAATTAACAGTATTGTGCCAAATTGAAAATATAATAATACTGTGTATTAGTGATGTTATGAGTGTATAAGTTGATTTTGCAAGGGAAGAGAGACGGCGGAGATTTAGACGGAAAAGGGAGGAAATAGACGGGCGAAGATTTAGACGGAAAAAGGCAAAAAATGGAAAACAGCGAGAAAGCTGTGGGCGAATTTGCGGGGAAGAGAAAGACGGCAAGAGATTTAGACGGAAAAGGAGAGAGACGGCGGAGATTTAGACGGAAAAGGGAGGAAATAGACGGCGGAGATTTAGACGGAAAAGGGAGGAAATAGACGGGCGAAGATTTAGAAGAAAGAGGGAAGAGAGAGACGAAAGACGGAAGAGAGCAACAGAGGGAGTGGGGCGGTGGAAGAAGTTTTGCGGGCTTAGCCATTATTGGTGACGGCGGAGGTTGCAAGGAATTGCAACAGAAGAAGCAAAATTAAAATTATGGTAGTATTGTTATTGAGATGATTTTGCAAATTGAAACTGAATGTGGGGAAAGTGGTGATTTGGAACAGAGATGTTTCTATATTTTTTTAATGATGATTTAAATTTTTTAAGGAGGTTTTTTATTTATGAATGTTGAAAAAAGGTTTTTGAATTTTATTGTTAGCGTTGTTATGGTTTTTTCATCAATTCAATTTAATTTTACGTTGGTTTTTGCGGAGGACGCAGAAACAACGGAAGTTGAAATTTCGGAAACAGCGAAAACTGTTAATGAAGGGGAAGAGGGCAACTTTATTGGTGAAGAAGAGGGAATTGACAACGTAGTGTGGAGCCTTGACGGCGGAGTTTTGACGATTTCCGGAAGCGGAAGAATGAAAAGTTTTATGCCGGAAGATTTGCCTTGGGGAACAGACATTACAAAAGTTGTGATTGAGGAGGGCGTTACAAACGTTGGTCCGATGGCGTTTTACGGTTGTACAAAAATTGAGGAAGTTTCTCTTGCGGAAAGTGTTGTTGAACTTGGATATAATTGTTTTCAAAATACTACGTTTAAAGAAATTAAACTTCCGAGTGATTTGGAGATTATTGATGGTAGTGTATTTGCAGAAAGTGGAATTGAGAGCATTGAAATTCCGGAAAGCGTTACGGAAATTAGAAATGCCGCTTTTAACAGTTCGAAACTTAAAACAGCTAAAATTTACAGCAGTTGTGATATAGATGTTGAGTCGTTTGCTAATTGTACGGATTTGGAAAATGTTTATATTTTTGGAGATGTTTCAAAAATTTCATTTAGTGCATTTTTCGGAGACGCTGCACTTGAAGAAATTGTAATTCCAAAAACCATTACAGAGATTGAGCAATATGCGTTTTTTGCCTGCTCAAATCTTAAAAAAATTTATTATAACGGAACAAGTTTTGATTCAATTACAATTGCTGATGGAAATAGTGAATTCAAGTCGGCGGAAGTGGTTGTTTCGGAACTTGGAAAAACAAACACAGATGTTATTTTGTATAATATTTCGGCAGACGGAGTTTTGACGATTTCCGGAAGCGGAGATATGAAAGATTTTGTGGAAAACGAAGATTTGCCTTGGAACACAGGCGATGTTAAAGAGGTTGTTATTTCTTCCGGAGTTACAAATATTGGTGCATATGTTTTTGCAAATTGCAAGCAACTTTCAAAAGTTACCATTCCAGTTGGATTTACAAGCGTTGGAGAAAAAGCCTTTTATAATTGTTCAAATTTGACTGAAGTTGTTTACTTTGGAAATTCAATTGATTTTGCAAAAATTCAAGTTGGAACAGGAAACGATAAATTTAACTCGGCAGAAAAAACTTATTTGAAAATTGGAAAAACGGCGAGCGACAATGTTTATTATTCTGTTTTGAACGGAGTTTTGACAATTTCCGGAAGCGGAAAAATGCAGGATTTTTCTAAGACGGGAGAAACCGCCGCACCTTGGGGCAATTTGAGCATTTCCAAAATTGTTATTTCCAACGGAATTACAGGAATTGGTGCATATGCTTTTTATAACAACAGCGGAATTGAAGAAGTTACTTTGCCGACAAGCGTTGTTGAAATTGGTTCAGACATTTTTAACACAGGCGGAGTTCAATTGATTTCTTATGACGGAAGTTTGGAGCAATACAATTCGATAACTGTTGCAAGTTCCAACAGTGCTTTGAAAAGTGCAACTGTTGTTACTTCATACATTGGCGAAAACTTAACATGGAACATTTCTGACGGAGTTTTAACTATTTCCGGAAACGGAACTATGGTTGATTTTTCTAAGGACAGCAAAGATTTGACAACGGCACCATGGAGAAAGAAAGCTTTTGAATCGATTACTATTTCGAACGGAGTTAAAAATATTGGTGCTTATGCTTTTTCAGGTTATGAAAATAAACTTATAGATATTTCTTTTGGAGAATCGGTTACTGAAATTGGAACAGGGGCATTTTATGGCTGTTCTTTTAATACATCTGAATTGAATTTGAATTCGCAAATTAAAGAAATTGGAGATTATGCTTTTTATAATTCTAATTTGACTGTGGTTTGGCTTCCGAAAACACTTGAAAAAATTGGTGAGTATGCTTTTTCGCATGAGTCAGGGAATGAGTCAGGCGAACTTCTTAAAACGATTTATTATTACGGAAATTCAACGGAATATGCGAAAATTAATTGTTTGGATTCGGCAGTTAATGATGTTGCTGAAGTTTATTATATGCACGTTGGAAAAACAGAAAGCGACGAGGTTTATTGGGATTTTGACGAGATTCAAGGCAGAATACATATTTATGGCGAGGGAGAAATGCAAGATTTTTCTTCTGAATTAATTAACAGCGAGGAGAACATTTATTGGACAACAGCACCATGGAAGATTTATGCCAATGGCGGTTGTTCTGTTTTGATTGACGAAAACGTTAGAAACATTGGTGCTTATGCTTTTTATGGAATGGATATTGGTAATATTGAAATTTCCGGAAAAGTTGAAGAAATTGGAGATTCGGCTTTTGAAAACTGTTCAGAACTTAAAAGCGTTGATTTTTCTGACTCGGTTTCAACTTTTGGAAAAAATGTGTTTAACGGTTGTTCTGCCGTTGATACAATTTTTATTCCGAAAAGTGTTGTAACAGTTGGAGATTCGGCTTTTGGCGGAACGGGAAGCGGGATTAAAACAATTTATTACAAAGGAAAGGAAACAGAATTTGAAAAAATATCTTTTGCAAATTCGCCTACTGACAAAGATGCTATGACGATTTATTACACAGACATTAGTGCAGAGAACAAAGAGGGCGAAAACAATAAAGTTTTCTGGGAAGTTGCCAACGTTTCAGGAAGTGAATGTACTTTGATAATTTCCGGAAGCGGAAGAATGAGAGATTTTGAAGAAAACGAAAATCAATGGAGCGGTTTTAACGTTGAGAAAGTTGTTGTTTCCAACGGAGTTACAAGCATTGGAGTTAATGCGTTTAAAGGATTGACCAATCTTACGGAAGTTGAACTTGGAGACGATGTTTCGGATATTGAAGGTAAGGCTTTTGCGGGTTGTTCAAAGCTTTCAACTTTTGATTTTAAAAATGTTAAAAGGCTTTCTTACGGGGTGTTTGAAGGCTGTGCGTTTGAAACATTTACTTTCCCCGAAAGTTTTGATATGGGTTTGATTTCGGCAAACTTGTTTAAAAATTGCGTTAATCTTAAAAGCGTTAAAGTTTTAGCGGAGGTTTATGATTTTGGCGTTGATGCTTTTAAAGGTTGTTCTGTTCTTGAAAGCATTGAATTTTCGAAAGCCACTTTAACAAATAGTGTAGGTGCATTTGAGGGTTGCTCAAAGCTTTCAAAAGTTTATTATAACGGAAAGTATAGCGATTTTGAAAAAATAAAATTTGATACTTATGGTGGAGACGATAACTTTAAAAATGCGTCTTGGATTTTTTCGAATGTTGGTATTGCAGATGAGGGAAACGACATTTATTGGGAAATTGACGAAGACGGAGTTTTGACGATTTCCGGAAGCGGAAAAATGATTGATTTTAACACAATTGGTGCTCCTTGGCTTGATTCTGCAAGTAAGATTAAAAAAGTTATTATTTCCGACAGAATTACAAATGTTGGATATGGTGCTTTTGAAAGCCATATAAATTTGAGCTCGGTTGAGCTTGGGAAAGACGTTGGATACATTGGAGACGGGGCTTTTAGATCGTGTAAGGCACTTAAAAGCTTTGATTTTAGAAATGTTGAAAACGTTGGAGAAGGAGTTTTTGCATATAGCGGGCTTGAATCGGCTGTTTTTCCGGAGAAGCTTACTGTTGTTAAAGGCGCAATGTTTATGGGCTGTTCAAATCTTGTTAATGTTCAAATTCCTTCCGGAAAAACAACAATTGAGTCATATGCTTTTCAAGATTGTGAAAACCTTGTTAGCATTGAAATTCCGAAAAGCGTTACAACGATTTGTTCAGACGCTTTTAACGGTTGCAGTGATTTAACGATTTATTATGGTGGAAAGCAGAGCGATTTTGATAAAATATTTGTTGTTGAATCCGGCGGAGACGGTTCGTTTAAAAATGCAAAAGTTATTTGTTTGGATATTGGCGAAACGGAAGACGATGAAATTTATTATTCTGTTTCGGAAGACGGAGTTTTGACAATTTCGGGAACAGGAAATATGAAAGACTTTGGAAGTGGCGACAGCGACAAAGCACCTTGGGGAACGGACATTAGTGAAGTTGAAATTCTTGAGGGAGTTAAAAACGTTGGTGCTTATGCTTTTTATAATTGCAAAACGCTTTCAATAGTTTCACTTGCGGAGAGTGTTGAGGAAATTGGAAATCATAGTTTTTACTACTGTGATATTTCGGAGATTGAACTTCCGAGCAAGCTTAAGAAAATTGGAGACAGTGCATTTTGTAACAGTAATATTGAGAGCATTGAAATTCCGGAGTCGGTTGATGAGGTTGAATCATATGCGTTTAGTTATTGTTCAAAACTTAAAGAGGCTAAAATTTTCGGAAATATGAACTGTCAAAAATATTCGTATTCGGAAAATGTTTTTGAAGGTTGTACTTCTCTTACAGATGTTTATATTTTTGGAGATAAGACGTTTGGAATTGGCAATTTTGCATTTGGAAGTTGTTCAAAACTTAAAAACATTACTATTCCGAAGAATATTGAATATGTTGATATGTTTGCGTTTGCCGAGTGTTTTGATCTTGAAACGATTTATTATGACGGAAAAGACAAGGATTTTGAGAAAATAGAAATTAATTCATACGGAAACGAAACCTTTAAAGACGCAAAAGTTGTTTGCTCAGAAATTTCGATTGGCGAAACGGACGAAGACGATGTTTATTATTCTGTTAAAGACGGAGTTTTGACAATTTCGGGAACAGGAAATATGAAAGACTTTGGGGACAGCGACAGCGACAAAGCACCTTGGGGAACGGACATTAGTGAAGTTAAAATTCTTGAGGGAGTTAAAAACGTTGGTGATTATGCTTTTAATAATTGTCAAACGCTTTCAAAAGTTTCACTTGCGGAGAGTGTTGAGGAAATTGGAAAGTGTAGTTTTAACCGCTGTGATTTTTCGGAAATTAAACTTCCGAGCAAGCTTAAGAAAATTGGAGACAGTGCATTT
>CAZHGC010000042.1:7364-13755 GCA_964531385.1 uncultured Lachnospiraceae bacterium
CTGTTAAAGACGGAGTTTTGACAATTTCGGGAACAGGAAATATGAAAGACTTTGGTGTTATTGATGAGAATGGTATTCCTATTACCGGTGCAGACTGGGGAGCGGACATTACCGAAGTTAAAATTCTTGAGGGAGTTAAAAATGTTGGTGATTATGCTTTTTATGAGTGCAAAACGCTTTCAAAAGTTTCACTTGCGGAGAGTGTTGAGGAAATTGGAAATCATAGTTTTAGATACTGTGCTTTTTCGGAAATTAAACTTCCGAGCAAGCTTAAGAAAATTGGAGACAGTGCATTTTGTAACAGTAATATTGAGAGCATTGAAATTCCGGAGTCGGTTGATGAGGTTGAATCATATGCGTTTAGTTATTGTTCAAAACTTAAAGAGGCTAAAATTTTCGGAAATATGAACTGTCAAAAATATTCGTATTCGGAAAATGTTTTTGAAGGTTGTACTTCTCTTACAGATGTTTATATTTTTGGAGATAAGACGTTTGGAATTGGCAATTTTGCATTTGGAAGTTGTTCAAAACTTAAAAACATTACTATTCCGAAGAATATTGAATATGTTGATATGTTTGCGTTTGCCGAGTGTTTTGATCTTGAAACGATTTATTATGACGGAAAAGACAAGGATTTTGAGAAAATAGAAATTAATTCATACGGAAACGAAACCTTTAAAGACGCAAAAGTTGTTTGCTCAGAAATTTCGATTGGCGAAACGGACGAAGACGATGTTTATTATTCTGTTTCCGGAGGGGCTTTGACAATTTCGGGAACAGGAAATATGAAAGACTTTATCGTTATTGATGAGAACGGTGTTTCTGTTACCGGTGCAGACTGGGGAGCGGACATTACCGAAGTTAAAATTCTTGACGGAGTTAAAAATGTTGGCGAGTCGGCTTTTTATAATTGCCAAAAGCTTTCGAAAGTTTCTCTTGCGGAGAGTGTTGAAAAAATTGGAGCCGGAAGTTTTTACAATTGTGCTTTTTCGGAAATTAAACTTCCGAGCAAGCTTAAAGAAATTGGAAATATGGCATTTTGGAAAAGCGGAATTGAAAGCATTGAAGTTCCAAAATCGGTTGATACAATTGAGAACGGTGCTTTTGAAAGCTGTTTGAAGCTTAAAGAGGCAAAAGTTTTTGGTTGTATGAACAATTATGACACATTCGAAGGTTGTACAAGTCTTACAGATGTTTATATTTTGGGAAGCAAAACAACGACAATTTCGAATTTAACATTTAAAGGGTGTTCGGCACTTAAAAACGTTTCAATTTCTAAAAATGTTGTAAACATTGGACTTGAGGCATTTTCCGGTTGTTCTGCTCTTGAAAAAGTTTACTATGACGGAAGCAGAGACAAATTTGACAAATTATCGATTGCGGCAGGAAACGACAGCTTTAAAAACGCAGAGATTATTTGTTCAATTCTTTCAATTGGTGCAACAGAGGAAGACGATGTTTATTATTCTGTTTCAAACGGAATTTTGACAATTTCGGGAACAGGAAATTTAATGAGCTTTGACGAGAACAACCCTGCTCCTTGGGGAACAGACATTGTTGAGGTTGTTATTAAAGAGGGCGTTACAAACATTTCGAAAGGTGCTTTTGACGGTTGTTCTGAGCTTACAAAAATTAACGTTGGAGCGGGAATTTTGAGCATTGACAAAGGTGCTTTTGACGGTTGTTCCAAACTTGGAGAAATTTATTTTGAGGGCGGAAAGGACGACTATTTGAGAGTTAAATCAAACATTCCTTCCGGAATTAAAACTGACTATTTCAAGATGTTTGGAGACGTTGACAAAGACGGCGAGATTACTTTTAACGACGCATCGTTAATTCTTGATAAAGTTTTGGACGGCGGTGTTGAGTTGGCGACTGATTTTGAAATTGCAGATGTTAACGGAGACCGAGTTTTGACGGCGGAAGATGCTTCTAACGTTGTTATGAAAGTTCTTGACGGAGCATTTGAGTTTGAAATTTAGCTTTAAGAAATGAGATTTATTTTGGAGAACGTGAAAAAGGCGGATTTTTTCACGTTCTCTTTTTTGTTGGGGAGGGGTTGGTTGGGGGAGGGGGAAAAAGAGGAGGGAAAGAGGAGAAAGGGGGAAATTTTGAGGGGGGAGAGGAGAGGTTGGCGATTTTGGGCAAGAAAAAGGCATTATCGAATTTACGACAATGCCTTTTTGATTTATTATTTATTTTTATTTGATTTTGCGGCGATTTTTGCAGCTTTTGCTTCCGCTTTTTCCTTTAATTTTTTCTCTTTTTTAATTGCCTTTAATTCTTGCGGTGTTTTCATTCCGACAACGCTTACGATGTACATTCCTGCGATTTCAACTTTTACATTTTTCTTTACGGGGATTGCGGCGAAAACGTTTTTATCACACATTAAAGTCATAATTTGAGGACCGATTTTTGCCTGAACGAAGTATAACTTCATTTTTTTATAAACTTTTGGCATTTGTTCCATTACGGCTTTTGGCATATTTACATTTGTGATTTTATCGTGTTTTTTATCGATTACATAGATACTCATTGAGTTTTTCATTTTATTTATCATTGTTTGTTGAGTATCCATTCTTTTGTATGCCCATTTATTGAGGAAGTATAAACCTGCGAGCAAAGCACCTATAACAACTGCAACGATAATTATTATATCGAGAAAAGACATTTTTTGACCTCCTAAGTTAGAAAATGATTTGATGTAAAAAATACGAGGCGAGCAAAAGTGCCTGAAATGTATTTTTTATAAAAACTACAGATATTTATATTTTAACGCATAAAGGCGAGACAAGTCAAGGATTAAATTTAACGAAGTTCTATTTTGCAATTTTTGCATAATTTTTAAATGGATTTCATAAGTAGTATAAGGGAACAGGTGTGATTTGATTTTAATTGAAAAGGAGGAAAAGCGTTGAAATTATCTCGAATTTATTTTTAGTTTGGAGATATTAATTTTAAGGGGGTTTTGATTTGATTAAATACATATTTTGTTTTTTTTGCTCATTTTTGATAATTAGCAATTCATTTTTTTTTACATTTGCAAACGAGAAAAAGCAGAAAGCAGAAACAGTTTTTGATGTTGATGCAAAATCTGCCGTTATAATGGAGCCTTTTTCGGGAAAAATTCTTTTTGCAAAAAATCCCGATGAAAAGCTTGCTCCGGCAAGCGTTACGAAAATTATGACGTTGTTATTGATTTATGAAGCTGTTTCGAACAGAAAAATTGGCTGGGAAGATGTTGTTACAGTTAGCGAATATGCTTCAAGTATGGGCGGTTCGCAAATTTTTCTTGAGCCAAACGAAAAGCAAAAGGTTAGGGATTTGACGAAATCGATTGCGATTGCTTCGGCGAACGATGCGGCGGTTGCTATGGCGGAATATATTGGCGGAAGCGAAGAGGGATTTGTTGAAATGATGAACAAGCGTGCAGGCGAACTTGGAATGAAGAACACTGTTTTTAAAAATGCGTGCGGACTTGACGAAGACGGGCACAATATGTCGGCGAGGGATATTGCAATTATGAGCAGGGAGCTTATAATGAAATTTCCCGATGTGAAAAAATATACGACAACTTGGCAAGATACGATAACACATTCTACCAAAAAGGGAGAAATTGAATTTGGTCTTACAAACACTAACAAACTTATAAAATGGTATGACGGGGCAACGGGGCTTAAAACGGGCTCGACAGGAAAGGCGTTGTATTGCCTTTCGGGAACGGCAGAAAGAAACGGAATGGAACTTATTGCAGTTGTTATGGCAGCTCCTGACCCCAAAATTCGTTTTAAAGAAGTTATGAAAATGTTTGACTATGGTTTTGCAAACTATACGGTTGTTGGGGGTTATGAAAAGGGCAAGCGAGTTGGCAGTGTGTTTGTTTACAAAGGCGAAGAGAGCATTGTTTGCGGTGTTGTTAAAGATGATGTTAAAATTGTTGTTCCAAAGGGCGAGGGCAAGAAGATTGAGGCAACAACAGAGCTTTTAGAGGGGATTAATGCACCTTTTGAGGCGGGCGTTAAACTTGGAGAGGTTATTTATCATTATGACGGGAAAGAGGTTGGAAGAAGCGATTTGATTGCTGAAAAGGGTGTTGGAAAAGCAAGCCTTGCGGATATGTTTGAAAGACTTGTTTTGTTGTGGTTTGCGTGAGAGAAGGTTAAACAGCTGTTTTCGTTGGGGCGAAAAGAGCTGTTTTTTTGTTGGGGAAGTTGGCGGAGAGGAGCAAGGGCGAGAAAGAGGAAAAAAAGGGGTGAGGGGAAATGGGAAAAGACAAGGGCGGAGAGGAAAGAAGTTTTGACAGGGGATTTAAAAAAGAGATTTGGAGAGAAAATTAAAAAACAGCTGTTTTTGGGGATTGCACCCGAGAAACAGCTGTTTTTATAATTTTATTGATTTTGCAAACGTGCAAGAGGTTTAATTTTTTTCTTATATGTATATATTATAAACAATATACTTAAACCAACGCTGAATGTTTCTGCTGTTGGGAATGCAAACCATATATAATCGACATTGCCGTTGCAAACAAGCGAAAGAATGTATGCAACAGGAAGAAGCACAACAAGCTGGCGAACGACCGATATTATGAGGCTTAAAACTCCATTTCCGAGAGATTGGAAAACAGAACTCATAATTATACAAAATCCTGCGGGAATGAAACTTAGACTTATTATTTCGAGTGCTGTTACGCCAATTCGTTTCATATCATCGGAGGCTTTAAATATTTGAAGAAGAAGTTCCGAGCCGAACTGGAATATTAAAAAGCCCAACGCCATTATACAGACAGCATAGATTACGGCAAGTTTTATTGTTTTTGTTAAACGGTCTTTTTTTGCCGCACCATAGTTATATGCAACGATTGGAATCATTCCGTTATTTAAGCCGAATACAGGCATAAATATGAAGCTTTGAAGTTTGAAATATACGCCGAAAACGGCAACGGCTGTTGATGAAAAGCTGATTAAAATTTTATTTAAGCCGAAGGTCATTATTGATGCTATTGAAATCATAAGAATTGAGGGGATTCCGACAGCGTAAATTCTTTTGATTATTTTAAAACTTGGTCTGAAACCTCTGATTTTCAATGTTATTTCGTGATTTTGTTTTATGTTGAAATAGATTGCAAGGAACATTGCACAAAATTGGCCAATTACTGTTGCAATTGCCGCACCTGTTACGCCGAGCTCAGGAAAACCACAATAGCCGAAAATTAAAAGTGGATCCAATATTATATTTATAATGGCACCCGTTCCTTGTGTTATCATTGTGTAGAACGTTTTTCCTGTTGATTGAAGCAAGCGTTCGAAAGTCATTTGACCGAAAGCTCCGAGGGAAAAACAACAGCATACACTCATATATTCTATTCCGTAATTTGTTATTGTTTGACTTCCTTCAGACTGGCTTACAAAAAACGGCTCAACGAAAAATACTCCGAAAATTACGAATATGAGTGCGCTTAGAACGGCAAGGAAAACACCGTTGTTTGCGGCTTTGTTTGCGTTTTCTGTGTTGCCCTCGCCGAGACTTCTTGAAAGAAATGCGTTTATACCGACACACGTTCCGGAGCCGATTGAAATCATTAAATTTTGGATTGGGAAAGCAAGAGAAACTGCCGAAAGGGCATCTTCACTTATTTGCGAAACGAATATACTGTCAACTATGTTATATAACGCTTGAACGAGCATTGAAATCATCATTGGCAATGCCATTGAGATTAGAAGTTTGTTTACGGGCATAGTTCCCATTTTATTTTCCTGTTGTTGAGTTTGTTCCAAAATAATTCCTCCTTTGTTTTTTTGAATTGTTAAAATTTAAAAAACCGATGTTTATATAGCAGAATAAACAACTGTTGGTTGAAACAATTTGACAGTTGTGTTATTGAGGCGGACAACGCCCTATGTATTGGTTCTGTTAATTTTATAAACTTGGTTTTTGCAGTCTGATTTCTTATTGATAGTTGTTAAACGATTTGTTTTTGCAACATTGTTGATTAGATACACGCAGAAATAATTTTTAATGTTACTGTCAAAATTATTTTTATTTTTGAATTATTGACAATGCTTTGTTGGACGGGAAAAACATAAAGAAAAAAGACATTATAAAAGTGTTTTTTGGCAATGTTACACAGCTGTATTTTTCAGTTTTGGTTATTTTCGATTTGCAAAAAGCTTTTATCATTGGCTCTGAGTTTGGTTGTTGGCTTTTTGAAGCGGAAAATGTTATTCCAAAACGGTTTTATAAAATGTGTGGCACTGCTATAAAACTAATTAAATATTATAACACAAAAATTTTGTGTTGTAAACACAAAAATTTTGTTCAAAATTACTGTCTAAATTGTGAAAATTGCAATAGCAAATAGGACACATCATAGCATCAAAATATAATATTTAAA
>CAZHGC010000043.1:0-12970 GCA_964531385.1 uncultured Lachnospiraceae bacterium
CTTCCTCGTACTCCTCATATTCTTCGTACTCTTCGTATTCTTCGTACTCGTCTTCTGAACTCATTTTTTTGTTGTTGTTGTCTTTAGATGGTTGTGGGGGGCGACTTTATAGAAATTCTTTTTTAAATTAAATTTAAAAAAAAGGATGTATACTTATTTTTTATTTATTTTTATTTTTATTTTATATTTATATTATATTTTTTTATTTGTATGGAGTTTTTTGTATAATGATTTTTTTATATATGGGCTTTTCAATTTAAATTTATTTTTGAACTTTTTTTTTTCTCCTTTTTTGATTTGGAAAAAAAAAGTTCATAGTATGACCAATTCAGTTTTTACATAGTTTAGGGAAAAAAAAAAGTCATTATATAAATCGAACTTTTTTATTCCCCCAAAAATAATATATAACATTTCCTATATAAGAAAAAATGTAAACTTTTTTTTCCCTCCTTTTTTTTTTTTTTTCCTTTTCCTTTTCCCTCCCTTTTTTAAGTTGTGTTTTTCTTTTTCTTCCTTTTTTTAATAAATTAAAATTTTTAAATAACCTATTAATAAATTAAAAAAAAAGAAGGAATTTCTTTTATTACCTTTTAGTAAATTAAAAAAGTGAAAAAAGAAGAAGAAGAGAAAAAAGCAAAACAAGAGTAAGAAAAAAAAAATTAGCTCAAATTGGAAAAAAATGGAGACTCTATAATAAGTGGAAAAAAAAAAGTTACAAAAAAAGAACACACAAACAACAAACAACACAACAACACAACAACACACAAAACCCACCAAATAAAATCCCTCAAAAATCTCCAAAAAATTCCAAAAAATCCTAAAGCACAAAAACAGACATGGAGACAGCAGATCTATCCAACCTCAACGAGTTCAAGACCAAATATCTTGCGGACGAGGACGTTCAAGTGCGTCTTCGGGCGGTGCGCAAGCTTATAAGCCACAGCAAAGTTCTCGGCTGCGACCGGACCTGCGAGGAGATCATTCCCATTCTCGAGGAGCAGGAGCGTAAGGACGAGGAGGCCGTTCTCAACCTCATCAGCAACGAGATCGAGAACACCATTCTCAGCCTTCTCAACAAGGAGGACCTTTCCTACTTTGTCCTAGCCATTCTCCAAGACCTTTTACTCTTCGAGCTTGACGAAGACACGCCTTTCCAGCAGCGAAGCGTCATAAAAGCCTTTCAGCGCATCGAGCGAGTATTCCCCACCGACATTCTTGTGAACGACTTCCTCCCGCTCATCAAGAAGTTCTCAGAGGAGAAGAACGTGACCGCGCGTGCGGCCTCGGCCTTTTTGATTCCAATTGCATACGAGCGTTTTCCGCTAATTCGCCGCAAAGACCTTAAGGACATTTTCGCCCAGCTCGCGAAGGACGAGAGCACCGCCGTCCGCAAATCGGCCGCCGGGGTAATAGGTACTATTTCCAAGATAGCGGGACCTGAAGCCGCGCGGGCCGATTTTCTCGACACGCTCTACGCGCTGGCCGCCGACCCCGCGGTGGGCGTCCGCTCCGCCGCCGCCGAGAGCGCCGTGGCTGTGGCCGGGCTCTTTGGCGGGGCCGAGGCCGGGGAGCTCTTTGCCGTGCTGGAGTACAACTTCCTGATCGACCCTGCGTGCAGTGTGCGCCAGACAGCTGTCAAGAACGCACCCGAACTAATAAAAATACTAAATAATACCACAGATAAGCACTACCTAATCGAATTTTTGGGCACTTTTATTTATGTCATGGAGGCAGACACGGAGCTCGACGTCCGTGCAGCAGCCATAGAGTCCCTCCTCGCATTCGCGAGATGCCTCGATTCAGACTACATCCTGGGGTACATCATCCCCGTCATAGGCAGGATGGCCGTCTCCGACCCCTCGCCCATGGTCCTCACAAAAATCGCCCTCGCGGCCCCCACCCTCTCAACGTTGATTCCAAAGGTGTATACTTATGAATTTGTTACGACCACCATCTGCCACCTCCTCGGGGAGTCCCACGTATCCGTCCTCCTCGCGATCCTCGCAGGCCTCCCGGAGATCTTCCCTGTGGTGGGCGCCGCCCCTGTCGCGGGGGCTGTCATGCGCCTCGCGGACAGCCAGCAGTGGCGTGTCCGTAGGGCTGTCATTGCCATCCTCCCTACCATCGTGGCGTATCTCGACTCTGAAAGGTATAAGGATAAGGTCGCGGCCCTCATCGGGTGCTGGCTGAATGACAGCAATTACTCCATTAGGGAGTTTGTGCTGACGAACATTGGCGCGTATAAGACGCTGTTCGGCCAGGACTGGATCGTGGAGAACATCGTGCCGATGCTGCTGTCGTTTAGCACGCACAGTAACTACCTCTTCAGAGTGAACACGCTGTACGGCATCAGGTCCCTCGCTAAGGTCCTCCCCGCAAACGTCGTCCTCAATACGTTCATCCCAATCGTCCTGAGAATGTCCCAGGATAGTGTGCCTAATATTAAGTTCAATGTGGCGAAGACGCTGCAGGCAATGGTCCCTTACTTGGACCCCGCGGTTATTGAGGCTAGAGTCATCCCAGTCCTTGAAAAGTTGGTCAAGGATAAGGACCCCGATGTTAAATACTACGCGACAAAGTGCTTGGAGTTCTCGAAGAAGAAAACAGCTATGATATAAATTGATGATGGAAGGGTTGAAGCAAAATAAATAAATAAATAACTTTTTTTTTTTTTTTTTTTTAATATGAAGAAAAATAAATAATAAATAAATAAATAATAAGAAATGAAATTGAAATTGAGAAACATATATATGTAAACGAGAAAATTTTAAATGATATTATAATTGAAATTGAAATAAAAATTAAAAAGGGAAGGGCGGAGAAATGGAAGTAAATTCGTTTTCTAAAAAATAATATATTGGTAATGTACAAATAAAGTAAAGTGCTTCCATGCTTTTATTTAAATTCATGAAATAAATGTTGTTGAAATTTAATTCGAAATCATAAATTGTGTGCTTTGAATTGATTTTAAAATGTTAAAAGAGTCCTTTTTAACAACTTAAAAAATGAGGAAGACAGTTTTTAAACAAACAAGAAAAATAACACCAAATACAAATTTGGAAAAAACGAAAAAAACAAAAAACAACAACACATAAAATCAACCACAACAATGACAGACAACAACGTAAACGACAACATACTCGAGTCAAATCTCATCATCCCTTCCACCGAAGTTTCAACGGCCACAGAATCTTCACAACCTTCTTCTTCTCTTCCACCTCCCCCACCTTCTTCTTCTTCTTCTTCAACGGAAACAACAGAACCAACAACAGAAACTTCAACAATCCCACCAGATGAAGAATCCGTTTTCCAATCAGAACCCGAGTCCATAATAACATCGTCATCAACAACAGAAACAACTGAAGAAACAACTACAACCTCAACACCACCACCAACATCAACAACAACAACAGAAACAGAAACAACATCCACAACTACCACAAACAATGATGATGACGTAATGGGTGATGCAATGGATGACGTCACGAGCAGTGATCACAGTGAACAAAAATCTTTGGGACGGATTGAGGGGCACCACGACAACAACCTGATCGTGAACTACATCCCACCCGACATGTACGAGGAGCAGTTCCGCACCCTGTTCGAGCCGTACGGGAGCATCGTGAACTGGAAGCTTGTCCGCGACAAGGCGACGGGGACGAGCCTCGGGTACGGCTTTGTGATGTACAGCACCAAGGCGTCCGCGGAGGTCGCCATAAGGGAGCTCAATGGGAAAAGTATCCGCGGGAAGCACCTCAAGGTGGCGTTTGCTGGCAAGCCTGGCGGTGAGTCGAATAATACGAATGTGTACATTGCGAACATTAGCGAGGATGCGCCGAAGGACGCTATCGAGAGGATATTTGGGAGGTATGGGAGGATTGTGGAAACTAATATTCTGATGGATAAAATGACGGGGAAGAATAAGGGAATTGCGTTTATTAAGTACGAGAGAAGATCCGAAGCTGAGAGAGCGATTGATGAACTCAACGGGACTAATCCCCCCGGAATATGTTCTAAGCCTCTTACTCTTAAAGTAAAAAAATAACATTGTTTATATGTCTTTTCTTTTTTTATATACACACCAAAACTAAAAATTGTTTTTTTTGCTTGTCTCATAAAGTCAAGCAAAAAAACAATTATTTTCACTTTTTTCCCAAATATATAATATATACATAAATACATATATATTAATTATTATTATTTTTATATAGTTTGCAAATCCCAAAAAGAACATTGGTTATAGCGGGTTCACCCCCTACTCAGGGGCCACCGGCAACCGTTATGGTTACTCTCAGGTCGGGGGCTACAGCATTGCCAGCGGGGGCTACGTCGGCGGGTATGCCGGGGGCTCCCTCGCCCACTACGCCCCCATCACCTGCGCGGCCCCCGTCGCTCCCGCCGCTACCTACTACGGCCTCACCGCGCCCCCACAGCAGCAGCCCTCCGCAGCCCTCCCCGGCGGCATGCCCGGCCCCCAGCCTCCATCCTCATCCCGCCCAGCACCTTATGCCCGCCCCAGCGGGATGGGGAATATGTACAGCCACCACCCCTATGGAAATAAGGGAATGACCCCTTATGGTGGCGGTATGAATGGTGGTGGTATGGGGATGAATGGTGGTGGTGGTAGGAGGGGTGATAAAGGGTATTGTCTGTTTGTGTATAATATACCGGCCACTGCGGATGATACGTTTTTGGTGGGACTGTTTAAACAGTTTGGGACGGTACTCTCAGCTAGGGTTGTGCAGGAACAGGGCGTGAATAAGGGATATGGGTTTGTTAATATGGCGAATAGAGATGAGGCAACAAAGGCTGTGGATTCCCTTAATGGATTGACTATTTATGAAAAACCGTTGCAGGTTAGCTTCAAGGCGTCGAAAAATACTTACTGATTTACTTTTTCGTCGCTCTTTACTTTTTTTAAAAAAATATATACATATAACATTTACACTCCCCCATTTTTTGATGTTTACCCCCTTTTCTTTTTTTTCTTTTCTTTTAAAATTATTATTATTTTATTATTTTATTATTTTTATTTTTAATTTTTTATTTATTTTAAATATAATAATTTAATAATAATTTTTTCCCAATTTTTTAATTATTTCTATTACTTATTAATTTTAATTAATAATATCAAATTAGATTTTTGAAATAAATATCGCTTTTTTTTCTTTTTCCAAAATGTTCTCTTTTTATTTCTTTTAATCTCATTCTTCTTTTTAAAATTGTTCATAATTTATTCATTTATTCCTTATTTTATAAATGAAGTTCAGATAAAATAAATAAAATTTATAAACGTTTTTTTATATTTTTCCTCCTTTTTTGTCTATACGATAGCAAATATCCTTTTTTTAAAAAAATGAATCCAAATTAATAATATTTAAATCAAATACCATTGACAACCAATTCTTTTTTTCACAATTTAAAAACGAGCAAAATTTAAACTATGAAAATATACCATTTTAATATCTTAAAGCAAACCAAATAGACATCTTCTTTTTTTTTTCACGCCTTAAAATAAGAACAAAAGAAGAAAAGAAAAACAAAAACACGAGCAGGAAGACGCTGATGAACGCCCTTTTGACCTCTCTTCTGCTGCTCCTATGGCACGTTAGCTGCCAAGACATCGACAAAGACGACTTCCCGAGCGACCAAGAGCAGGCCTCCACCCTGCCGCTCGCGACCATCCACATCATGAACAGGAAAAGCCGCCTTTCCGACCTGAGAAGCACGCTCCTGAGCTTCCCGAAAGAGATAGCTCCGCCCCAGTACGAGGTCTTTGTATACCTCCTCCAGGACAACGACGAAAGCGACGATAAGGTGAACGTCGCCCTTGTGAAGACGTACGAGAAGCTCATAAAGACGACGCTCCCCAGCGCCCATCTGGTCGTCTCCCCGAACATGACAGACTACTCTAACGGCGGTGCCGAAACCCTCCTCTTCTCGAAGACCCTCTCCGTCGCGCCCTACATTGACCTCGTCACGGCGTTCAGCATCTCCGAGACGATCACAAAAGGCCGTATGGCGCTCTACCTGGACGGCTCCACCTCGCCCTCCCCAGACTTCTTTTCCAGAGCGGCGGCGGCCGTCGAGCGCAGCACTGCGAGCGAGGAGAACGTCCTCTATGGCTGCACCGTCCTCAACAGCGACCAGGAGACCGTCTATAGGGTGGGCGCGGACTTCACCTCGGGGAAGGTTGGCTCGTCCTCGTGGTACTCCTCCACCCTCCCCCAGGAGTGGCCCAAAAACCCTCCTGTCCCCAAGTACCCGTTCCAGGGCCACTCTGTCCGTCATCCCGGAGTGAAGGGATACACCGAGCCGTTCGTGATCACCCACGAATGCTTCTTCGCTTCGGCAAAAACATTATCCCTTATTGGAAGTACTTTTATTTTTATTTATTTTTATTTCGAGCAAAAATTTTTTTTTTATTTTTTATAGATTTCGATGTGAGACTCTCTGAAAAGCTTTTCATGGCTGACTATTCTCTGGAGGCCCGCAAGAAAGGTATCAAGATCGAGCGGTGCACCGACTGCATTTCGTACCACCTGGACGAGCGTATTCCGGGGTATCAGGACCTGGACCTCACAAAGGAGGCCGCCATGCCCTTCTACTCCAAGTGGCTCCCCGACCTCACCGAGCGCGTCATGTCCCGCCGCAGGGTGCACAACATGACCCTCGTCTGGAACATGGAGTGCGGCTCCGGGCAGACCCTCGGCTTCACGACCGAGGCGATCAACTTTGTCCTCGCCCTCGAGGACTCGATATCCCTCAAGGTCGAGGTCGGGAACAAGGAGCAGTGCCGCGCAGAGCTCGAGAAGTCGGGGTGGCCGCGCGTGGTGATCGACACTGTGATGCGCCTGACGAAGGTCGAGACGGAGTTCAAGGAGAACTACACCCTCGTCGTCCACAGGGACCCCGGGAGGTACAGGTCCTTCATCACGGACAGGTGGGGCGAGTCTACCCCCACTCATGTTGTTGGAAGAAGCATGTATGAGACGTCGTCGATCCCTAGTAATTGGCTGGCGAATTGTAATGATCAGGTGGTCCAGAAAATATGGGTCCCTTCCGATTTTAATGTTAAGACGTTTACCGAGGCGGGCATAAATGCTTCATTGTTGACTAAACTCCCAGAGCCTTTGGACACAGACCTTTATTCTCCAAATGTTTATGGTAAATTTAAAAAAATATATAATATTTCTATTTTTTATAATTATAAATATTATATAGATAAAATGAAACTTCCAAAGAATTCAGGGTTTGTTTTCCTCTCGATTTCGAAATATGAGAAGCGCAAAGGGTTCGACAAGCTCATCAAAGCCTATATTGAGGAGTTTGGCAGCGACGACAAGGTATCTCTCTATATCCGCTGCAACGCCGACGACAGCAACATAGAGCACTTTGAGGAGCTCATCCGCAACTACACCGAAGCCAAGCTGAGGGGCCCCCACGCATCCCAGGGGGTCCCCAAGAACCTCCCCGTGCTCATCCTCCCGCTGATCCCGCTGACGGAGATGCCCTCCCTCTACTCTGCCGCGGACTGCTTTGTCCTGCCCACCCACGGCGAGGGCTGGGGGCTCCCGATCATCGAGGCCATGGCAATGGAGGTCCCTGTGATCGCGACCAACTGGAGCGGCTGCACAGAGTTCCTCCACCGCGACAACGCTTACCTTCTTGAGGTGGAGAAGCTCTCTGATGTCGAGGGGGACCCCGGGCACAAGTGGGCCGAGTCTTCCCTGGACGACCTGAAGGCGCTCATGAGGAGGGCTGTGGACGAAAAGTACGGCGAGGCTAGAGAGAAGGCCCAGAAGGCTAGGAAGGACGTCGTGAAGGGGTACTCGCGCGCGGCTATAGTGGATGCGGTCATCGAGAAGCTTTACGAGGTGAACCAGTTCCCAAAGTATGTGGAGCCGAGGCTCTTTGGCTCGACAAACACTGGGTACGCTGGCACTAACACGAATTCGGGCACAAACTACTACAATAGCTTTACTAACAACAGACCGACAAGAATCAAAATTAATCCCTAAAATAATAATATATAAATGAGGGTATAATAGACCGATCACTTTTTATTTAGACAAAGAATTTTTTTAGCACATTTTTTCTTATTCATATTAAAATTGAACGATTTATGGTTGTATAACTTTTTGGGAGTAATTGATTTGGTGTCATAACTTTAATTTTAATTCATTGATTATTTTTTATGTATCTCTTTTTCAGTTTTCTTCATCGTCATCGTCATCCTCCTCCTCCCCTTCCTCATCTTCTTCCTCATCGTCATCCTCATCATCATCTTCTTCATCATCTTCTTCATCATCCTCTTCATCGTCATCATCTTCTTCATTTTCATTGATAGAAGAGAAATCGTATCTCATAATGCATCTCTCAGGCTGCTCGGAATCATCCTTGTCTTCACTCAGGTCCTTAGAATCGCCCTTTTCATTCGAGACGTACTTGAACCCGGTCTTCTTATAGAACGGCCCTGAGCCGCAGACAGCAAATACGTCGACGTACTTCACCCCGCAGTCCTTGTGCGCATACTCGAGGGCGACGTGAGTCAAGTCTTTCCCAATGCCGTTGTCCCTGTGCTCAGGGTCGGTGAACAGCTGCGTTATCTCCGCTGTCTTCTCGTCCTTGCATATCTTCAGGACGAGCATCCCGCCAACAGCAACGTTGTCGAGAGTGATGAGCTCCCCCGCGCCTTGGGACTTCTCGGTGGCAGCCTCAATCTCCTGGAACCCTTCCTCGCTGTGGTCGTACAGCGAGTGGCTCATCTTCTTCACCTTCTCGAGGACGTCCTTCCCAAAGTTCAGGTCCTCCCACTCGTATATCACAAACCCGTCGTCCTCCTCTTCCTCCTCGCTGTCCTCATCACTGTCCTCGCTCCCGAGGTCCTCCTCCTCGGCTTCGTCCTTCTCGGGCGTCTTCTTCTCGTCCTCTATGTTCTTTACCGAGATGAACAGCTTGTACTCGGCACACTCTTCTCCTTCCTCCTCGCCATTCTGCACCTTGTCAGTGATAGGATCTTCCTTGTGATCAACCTTCTGCCGCTTGTTCTGGGGTTCTTCCATCGCTTCTTCTTCTTGCCTCTTTCTTTCCCTGTTTCTTTTTGCCTTTTGTTTTTCGTCAATGAAGAAAAAGAAAAAGAAAAAGAAAAAAATTTAAGAAAAGAAAAGAAAAATCACGAGGAGAAAGCGTGCGTGGTGGCTAGCAATCCCAGATGTTTTCAGCGGCACTTTGCGTATTCAAGGCGACCCCGCAAGCTGAAGTTATCGCAGACTTGAAGAGGGCGTGTTCGGAACTCACGGGAAGGGGGCTACTCCACTCTGCAAAGTGGGCCGCCGAACTTTTGTACAACATAAGCTCTGGCAAACTAAACACTCACACCAGAATGGAGAGCGACTTGGACGAGGGGGACAGCGACGAAAATGCTGCTAGACTGCTGATCGAGTCTCGGATAGGCAGTCTCTGCGATGCGATCGAGCAGGGTGGCAAAGACTCGGACCTTTCATCCGCCATGGAGACAGAGGAGAGGGACGAAAGCGGCGTGGAGCTCAACAGAGACTTTTGCGACCCTCTTTACATCTACGCAAAGACTCTGTTCGACATGAGGGAGTACCGTCGCTGCTCATTTCACTTGGGAAAACTCCCTCCGAGCAACAAGGCCGGCACGTTCCTCCAGTGCTATGCGTTGTACCTTGCCGGCGAGCGGCGGAAGAACGAGGAGCTGTCCGAGCTCAGGATCCACCCAGCCACCCTGATAAGCGCCGCTGAGCGCGACGACGGGAGCGGGATCGCGACCCTCGGCAACAGCGCCCGGGCTCCCCCCATGCCCGCGAACAAGGAGCTCACGGCCATCGCGCGGATACTCGACGCTGCCAGCTCTGCGGACCCTGCTGGCGTTGCGGAGGACGGGTTCTACTGGTACATGCAAAGCATTGTGCTGAGGGAAAAGGGCCTCAGGAATGAAGCCCGGGACTGCTTGATAAAGTCGATCAACCTGTTCCCCTGCAACTACAGCGCGTGGAGAGACCTCGTCAGGTGCTCCAACGTTCAGGGGCAGGACGAGCACATCTTTGGTGCTGGGGTTATCAAGCCCCACTGGTCAAATGCGTTCCTCTTTGCGGAACTCACAGGGAAGTTTAGCGTGAGCGGATCTGTTGGGGACTCTGCCACGTCGAATGTCTCGGTTTCGTCGTCCTCGACACTGCCGGCATCTACGTCGTCGTCTTCTTCGCAGACTTCGTTTGAGGAACTCTGTGGCACGTGCCTGGACCTCTGTGAGACACTTCCGTCCAGCACGTACTACCTCACAGAGCTCGGCAAGGCGGCGCAAGCGGCGCGAATGGACCCCCAGACGATACGTGTGCTCGAAGCCGTCCACAACAAGTTGGACCCCTTCTGTCTAGACAAGATGGACATACTTTCGAACGCATACTTCAACTCCCAGAAGGCCCCGGAGCTGTCCAAGCTTGCTCAAGACGCATACGAGACCGACAAGTTCCGCGCAGAGTCGTGCATCGTGGCCGGGAACTACTTCTCCCTGAAGGAAAACAGCGTCGAGGCGATTCGCTGCTTCGACCGGGCGGCGCATCTGGACCCGACGAGCGCGGCGCCCCTCCTCCTGCTGGGGCACGAGAGCGTGATACTCAAAAAGTACAGCTCTGCCATACGTGCATACCGCCTTGCCCTCGAGGTTGACCCCACGGACTACCGTGCCTGGTACGGGTTGGCACTCGCGTACAGAGACCTCAAGCAGCCTACGTTCGGGCTGTACTACGCCCTGAAGGCGTGCTCGATATGCCCGGATGACTCGCGGATGTGGGCCTGTGCGGGCAGTTACTACAACGCCCTGGGGAACAAGTGTATGGCGCTCCACGCGTTTGTGCGTGCGTACTCGTACGACCCTCAGGACCAGAACGCGATTGCCGAGTTGGCCAATCTGTTCAGAGCGCTGGGGTTGGAGGAACTTGCAAATGGATTTTGTGAGTTGAACGTCAATAACGGTGTGGATGTGGCAAAGTCCCTGTTCTTCATGGCGAAGTTTGCTGAGAAGCAGGGGCTCGTTGATGAGGCATTGAGACTATATAGTAAAATCACAGAACTTGGAAACACAGAAGACAGGGAGAGATCAAAGCACCTCAAAAAGGAACTTCAGGCTAAAGCGAAAAAGTGAAACCCAAATTAATCGACTATGACGTAACTTTTTTTCACAACTTAAAAGCACGAATATTTTTTGAAAAAATAAATTTCCTCTTTATAAACGAAAAAAAATAACAACATATGCGGACTTTTTTCCTCCCTTTTTCCCTTTTTTTATTTTCAAAGCAAAAACAAACAAACAAACAAACAACAAAAAAGTAACCAAAAAATAACATATAAATTTACAAAATATTCTTTTTTTATTCTTTTTATTCTTTTTATTCTTTTCTTTCTAGTTAAGTAGACTAATCGTTATTAAATTTTAAAAAAATGGCAAAGAGACTTGATAAGGAACTTGCAGAATTCGCAAAGGGTGGTCAGGATTGGGTTGAGGTTGCTCCCAAGGCTGACAACCGCTTTGAGCTCATTGCAAAGATCACTGGCCCTGTAAATAAATATCATATTATTATTTAATAATAATGATATATTTTAATGAATTTATTATTTATTATTTTATTTTATTTCAATCGAGATTCATGTTTTATTTAAAATTATCTTTTATATCATATTATTCCAATTTTATTTCCTTTTTATTTATTTATTTATAATTAAATTCGTTATAATAAAATAATTAATAAATAATGATAAATAAAAATAAAATAAAATGATAATATAAAATAAAATATAAAATTTTTATTTAATATTTAATATCTAATTAAATTATAGGAAGGTTCTCCTTATGAGGGTGGTAAGTTTGAGATTCTCCTCAACATTCCTCAGGAGTACCCCTTCAAGCCTCCCAAAGCCACCTTCCTCACCAAGCTGTTCCACCCCTCCATAGGCGAGGAGAAGGAAGACACCGGGCGCTTCTGCCTCGGGATCCTCAGCGACTCCTGGAGCCCCCAGATCAAGCTTGTCCAGGTCCTCATCCAGATCCGCCAGATGCTCAAGGAGCCTGAGACAACCAGCCCCCTCAACGCTAAGGCTGCCGAGCTCATCACCTCCAACAAGGCTGACTTCGAGAAGATCGCTCGTGAGTACACTGCCAAGTACGCTAAATAAAAATAAATAAAATTAAATAAAATAATAATAAAGAGAAATTATAATTAAAATCAAGCAAAAAAACAATTATTTCCTTTAAGATGTGAAAAATTCCTTATTTATTACGTCATCTATTACGTAATCAGTAGTATAAGATTTATATAAAATTATTATTTGAGTGCATATGGTTGAAAAAATATTTTTCCAAAATACATATAACAATTTTTTTCATATATATATGAACTTTTTTCCCTCTTTCCCTTTGTTGAAAATAAAAGAAAAAGAAAAAAAGAAAAAAAAGTGTTATATATAAAAAGTATTTATTATATATATACTTTAAATATATACTTTCTCTTTTTCCTTGTTACCCTCCTAACAACAGAAAAGAAAAGCCTCTAAACAAAACAATCATCAAAAATGGTCGCCCGTTTCACCTACCGCAGAAAGAACAGCTACAACACCAAGTCCAACAGATACAGGAGAATCCGCACCCCCGGCAACAAGCTCACCATCCACTACAGAGCAAAGACCGCCAAGGGTGTCCGTTGCGGTGACTGCGGCTGCCCTCTTGCTGGCATCCCCGTCCTCAGACCCACCCGCTATGCTCTCCTCT
This sequence comes from uncultured Lachnospiraceae bacterium, assembly GCA_964531385.1. Lineage (GTDB taxonomy): Bacteria > Bacillota > Clostridia > Lachnospirales > CAG-274 > MGBC114079. The sequence continues at coordinate 12,791 of CAZHGC010000043.1, forward strand.
CCAAGCGTGAGAAGACTGTCGCCCGTGCCTACGGTGGCTCCAAGTGCGCCCGTTGCGTCCGTGAGCGGTAAAAAAATAATCAACACATCATTCATTTTTTTTTTTGTTCATCCTCTTTTTTACAATTATAGCATCCTTCGTGCTTTCCTTCTTGAGGAGCAGAAGATCGTCAAGCGTGTC
>CAZHGC010000044.1:0-12701 GCA_964531385.1 uncultured Lachnospiraceae bacterium
GCTTTGGTATAGCGGTTTTGTGGCGATAGTATGTTTAAAAATGGGGAAACTCAAATTATTAAAAATATTTAATTAAATTATAATGAAATTTTAAATTATGACTTTGAGTTTGTTTTTTTATTTTTTATTTGCGGATAATTTTTTTTCCAATATTCATTTTCAAATTCAAACATTTTGTCTTTTAAGTGTAATTTTGCAAATATTGAATATAAAAATTTTACTTTGATTGAAGGTTTGAGATTTTTTGCGTGTTTTTCAAGTTTTTTTGCGGTTTTTTCAAGTTTTGAAGTGAATCGTTTTTTGAAATTTTCGGGCATATCGTTCCAGAAATAGCCCCAAACGGATTGGGTTACAGTATGTGTTCTTGCAATTCCCCAAAAATTTAAACTGTCTTTTATATCTTTTGCTGTTGATTTTAAACCTCCGCCGCCCGCAGTTGTTATAATTACCGCTTGTTTATTTATCATTTCGAAATTTGGACGATGGACGAGCCATTGCCAACCATAATGGTCTAAAAAAGATTTTATTTGCCCCGGTGTGTGGAAGCACCATACGGGAGAACAAAAAATAATTATATCTGATTTTGAAAATGCTTCATTTATTGGCTTTAAATATTCATATGCACCGCATTTTGTTTCGTTGCCAGTTATACAAGAATAACAACCGCAACATATATGAGGGCAGTCATCGGGGAGAGTGAATTCGAAAACGGTTTCAACATTTTGGAGTTTTGAAATTAAATATTTTGCTCCGTTGTATGTGTTGCTGTTGTCTCGTTTTGTTGCACGAATTATTGTTATATTCATTTTATCAGCTCCCATTTGTTTATAACGTTTTTATGATTTAATTTATTATTGATATTATATCATTGTATGCTGAAATGTCAACTTTTTGGGGGAGTTGTGATATGGAAACAGATATATTTTTTTGTAATATTTAAATTTTTGCATAATTTTATTTTAATGCTATTTTGCTTGTTTGAAATTTTTAAAAAAGAAAAAATTGCTATGATTAAAAAATAATTGTGATGCCATAATAATTATTGTAACTCAAAGTTACAGCTAAAAGTTGTTTTACAACGTAAATAAAAAAATAATATAAAGATATTTTAGGAGGTATTTATTATGTCAAGTAATGGTACAGGTTCAAACAAAGCGAATATTCCGGAAGCAAGAGCTGCCTTGGATAAATTTAAATATGAAGTTGCTAACGAAATTGGTGTTCCTTTGAAACAAGGTTATAACGGTGATTTAACATCAGCTCAGAACGGTTATGTTGGGGGATATATGGTAAAAAAAATGATTGAAGCACAGGAAAAGCAAATGGCACAGGGAAATCAAACACCGGCGAAATAATTGATATGTTGCATAATTGTTGATTTAATATAGACTATAAAAAAGGCGGATTGAAGCTATATTTTTAAGCTTTAATCTGCTTTTTTGTTGATTAAAATGGGAAAGTTTTATGTTAAGAGGGCAACGTGATTTTGAAATCAAGTATTGATACAGAATTTTAATGACTATTTAATTAAGTATGAAATGATAATAAGGGGCGATGCTGTGAATATGCAAAAAACTGCGAGAGATTTATTTTTTTGTTTGTGTTCTGCGAGTTGATTTTAGCAAGAAATAAAACACAAAAACACGATAAAAAATATAAAAGAGGGTGTAACCGAGTAAAATGCTCTGTATTCTTTTTGGTTGGTGGGGTATTATGTTGGCAAACGGCAAAAATATTTTGTGAAGTTTTGCTGACGATTTGCTATATAATGGTTTTCGGGGCGTTGTAAAATGAGCTTAATTGTGATATAATGTTTTGGCAATGCTGTGGAATTATAATTTTACGGTTTTGGTTTGTAAGTTGGAAATGTTTTGAAAGCAAATTAATTGGGAGGTTTGTTGATTTATGAACATTAAGCTTGAAAATATTTTTGCTGTTATAACGGATAATGAAAAATATGAAATAAAAAAGACGGATATTTTTATAAAAGACGGAATTATTGCCGGAATTGGCGAAATTGATGATGATTTTGTTGCGGAAAAAGTTATTGACGGAAGTGAAAAATTTGTTATGCCGGGGCTTGTTAATGCACATACACACGCTTATATGTCATTGTTTAGAAACAAAGCAGATGATTTGACTTTTTCGGACTGGCTTTTTAAAAATATTATGCCGAGAGAAGACAAGCTACTTCCTGAAGACGCATATTGGGCAGCAAAATTATCCTGCATTGAAATGATTAAAACGGGAACTACTTCTTTTCTTGATATGCATATGCACAAAGGGCAAACGGCAAAGGCGGCTTTTGAAGTTGGAAACAGAGCCGTTGTTTCAAGAGGAATTTCGGGCATTGACAGAAAAGATGAGGGCGTTATAAGAAGAATTGACGAAGCTCTTGAAGAAGTTGATTGTTGGAAAGACAAAAGCAGAATTTCTTTTATGCTTGCTCCTCACGCAATTTATACTTGTGGAACGGATTGTCTTAAATTTGTTATTGAAACAGCACATAATGAAAATTTGCCTCTTCATATTCATTTGTCTGAGACGAGACAAGAGGTTTCGGATTCGAAAAAAAATTACAATATGACACCTGTTGAATATCTTAACAGTCTTAATTTTTTTGATATAAAAACAGTTGCTGCACATTGTGTTCATCTTGAAGAAAATGATTTTAAAATTATTAAAGAAAAAAATGTTAATGTTGCGGCGAACCCAAAAAGCAATTTGAAGCTTGGAAACGGTTTTGCACCAATATTTAAAATGATTAATGAGGGAATTAATGTTTGTATCGGAACAGACAGTTCGGCAAGCAATAACAGTTTGAATTTATTTTCTGATTTGAATTATACAGCTCTTATTCATAAAGGAACTTCGGAAAATCCTCAGGCTGTTTCAGCTTTTGAAGCATTTAAGGCAGGAACAATCAACGGTGCGAAAGCGTTGGGGATTAATGCCGGTGAAATTAAAGTTGGAAAAGTTGCCGACCTTGCAATTCTTGATTTAAATTGTCCTCAAATGAGACCTAAAAATAATTTGTTGGCGGCTTTGGCATATTCCGCAAATGGGTCGGAAGTTGAAACCGTTATTATTGACGGTGAACTTGTTATGGAAAACAGAAAAATGTGCAATGTTGACGAAAAAGAGGTTTATGACAGAGTTGAAAAAATTGCCGAAAGAATACAATAATTATCGAATTTTTAATATTTAATTTTGGGAGGTTTTTTTAATGAATAGTGAAATTAGAGACTTGAATCTTTGGGAAAGCGGAAAAAGAAAAATTAACTGGGTTAGACAAAATATGGCTTTGCTTAGAAGTATTGAGGAAGAATTTGAAAAAGAAAAGCCTTTTAAGGGGCTTAAAGTTGCTCTTTCAATTCATCTTGAAGCTAAAACGGCATATTTATGCAAAGTTTTGGCTGCGGGTGGTGCGGAAATGTTTATTACGGGAAGCAACCCTTTATCTACACAAGACGATGTTGCGGCGGCTTTGGTTCATGACGGGCTTAATGTTTTTGCTTGGCACGCAGCAACAGACGAAGAATATGAAAGGCACACTTCAAAAGTTATTGAAGCAGGCCCCAATATTATCATTGATGATGGTGGAGACCTTGTTAATTTAATTCACAACAAATATCCCGAAAAGATTGCCGATGTTATTGGCGGTTGCGAGGAAACAACAACAGGAATTATAAGGCTTATTGCAATGAACAAAGAAAATAAGCTTAAATTCCCAATGGTACTTGTTAATAATGCGAAATGCAAATATTTGTTTGACAACAGATATGGAACAGGTCAATCGGTTTGGGACGGTATTAACAGAACAACAAACCTTATTGTTGCCGGAAAAAATGTTGTTGTTGCAGGTTACGGTTGGTGTGGAAAGGGCGTTGCAATGCGTGCAAAGGGGCTTGGAGCATCAGTTATTATTACGGAAATTGACCCAATTAAAGCTATGGAAGCGGTTATGGACGGATTTAAAGTTATGAAAATGGAAGAAGCTGCTAAAATTGGCGATTTCTTTGTTACGGTTACAGGTTGTCGTGATGTTATTACAGAAAATTCTTTTAAAGTTATGAAAGACGGTGCTATTTTGTGCAATGCCGGACATTTTGATGTTGAAGTTGATGTTAAAAGGCTTAAGGAAATGGCTGTTGAAGAAACTCTTGCAAGGGATAACATTATGGGTTATAAACTTGAAAACGGAAATTGGCTTTATGTTATTGGAGAGGGAAGACTTGTTAACCTTGCGGCGGGAGACGGACACCCTGCGGAAATTATGGATATGAGCTTTGCAATTCAGGCGTTAAGTGCATTATATCTTGTTAAAAACAAAGGCAAATTTGACAAAAATATTATTTATGTTCCTGATGAAGTTGATAGAGAAGTTTCAAAGAGAAAGCTTAAATTTTGGCAGCTTGAAATTGATGAACTTACAGACGTTCAGAAGAAATATCTTAACAGTTGGGAAGTTTAGAAATGAGGTTTTTTGACGGAAATTTTTGCAATATTGCATAATTAGGTTTGGCCGGTTTAAATTATGCAATATTGCCTTATGAAAACTTGTCGTTTTTGGTTTAGACCAATTCGGCAAGTTTTTCTATTGCAACATAAATTTCGGAAATTTCATACCACGTTGGGAAATCGACAATTCCGGTTTGGGGAAGATTGAATATTTTTTGAAATTCTCGAACGGAGGCGGCAGTTTGTTCGCCATAGACTCCGTCGACACGCAAACGCATAATTGCTGTATAGGTTTGAGATATTGCGTTTAACTGTGTTTGGATTGTTCTTACACTGTTTCCGCTTGAGCCGATTTGCAAATTTTCATTCGGAAACGATGAGGGAACGCCTTTTACACGTTTGGCTTGTTCCAAATATATATCATCACCGTAATAGTATCTTAAAATTTGAATTGTGGTGTAGCCTTGGTCGGCGAGGGATTTGCTTCCCCATTGCGAAAGCCAGTTTGGGCAATAGACACGAGAGCCGTCACAATATTGCGTGAACAGGGGTTGGCGAATGTTTGGCTTGGTTATATAGGTTGTGAACATTTCGTCAACTATTAGGGAGATTTCATCGTATATGTTTCGACCGTAGGAAAAGGCTTGGTCGTAGGCAGTTGTATACGTTAGAAAACGGAACATTTTTTTAAAAGGACTTCATAAATATTTCTATGTTTCCTGAGTCAAACTCTATTTTATCTATTAAATCTTTTAAGATGTTTCTTAATTCTAACAATTTCTCTGGGGTATCGTATTCGAATGAATTATTTTTTAATTTTTCGGCAGAATTTATTGCAATATTTAATCTATTGTATTTTATATCACAGGAATTTATTTTATCAAGAACATTTATTTTTTGTAGCTGTAATGTTTTTTGTTTTTTATCAATACTTTCAACTTCGGCTGTTATGTATTTTAAAAGAATTTCATTATCTGTTTTCGCTAATTTTAACATAAGTGATTTTATTGTGTCATTGTTATTTTTTATTTGTTTATCTATCTCAACTAACTGCTTTTGTAAGTTGAAATCTAATATAGTTGTTTGATTTTTGGTTGATGAAAAATTTGATATTTGACTATCTTTATCATCTAACATCTTCTTTATTGTATCTATTACCAATTTGTCTAGTTTATCACCACGTGCATTTTTTGAATTGCACAAGGCTTTTTTTGAGTCCTCTTTTAATTCACATACATAGTAAAATCTGTCACCAGATATGCTAGATGGTCGCATATATTTGCCACAGTTTTTACATACTAAAAGCCCAGATAAAAGCCCCTTTTTCCCAAATGGTCTACGTATTGATTTACTTTTTCGTGCCTCTAATATCTCTTGAACTTTTATCCAGTTTTCGGAAGATATTAATGGAATATGTTTTCCGACAGACACAACCCAATCGGAATAATTTGTATAATATGTTGCGTTGTTATCTAATTTAGTTCGTCTTAATACATTTATAGCATATTCCCCGGTGAATGTTTCCTTTGGTGTTGTTATATTTACGCCTTTATCCGTTAAATATTCGTATGCTAATTTATCGGCTGACATATAAATTGGGTGGGTTAATATTCTTCGAATTGCTACACAGCTGTAATTATTTTTATTCCTTGTTAAAATTCGGTTTTGGATACAGTAACTTCTTAGCTTACTAATGCTTTGCCATTCTAAATATTTTTCAAATATAAACTTTATTTTTTGGCTTTCATCTTCATTAATTTTTAAGATATTGTAATTTTTAGTTACACCGTTTTTATCTACGTATTCAACTTTTTCTTTATCATAGCCTTCAGGAGCTTTTGAACCTAAAAATCTGCCCGTATTTGCTAAGCCTGTAAAGTTATCAATAATTCTTTCAGATATGGTTTCTCTTTCCAACTGTGCAAATACTGCAAGTATATACATCATTGCACGCCCCATAGGAGTTGATGTGTCAAACTGTTCTTTTATTGAGACATAAGAACAATTATGAGAATCAAGCATATCTATAAAGCTTGAAAAGTCGTTAATGCTTCGGCTTATTCTATCTAATTTATAACTTATTAATACATCAAATCTTCTATGTTTAATTTGCTCTTCAAGCAAGGTGAACTGGGGTCTATCTGTATTACCTCCGGAAAAACCTTCATCTTCAAATATTGTTATGTCGGCATCGGGATATTGCATATTGCAATAAGCCTGACAAGCGTTGATTTGGTTTTGTATGCTTTCGCCTTTTTCGGTTAGTTTTGACTTTCTTGCGTATATTGCAATATTCATTAAATCACCTTTTTATAAATTTAATTTTTCTTGTAATTCGACTATCCAATCCGGTCTATAACTGTTTGAATAACTGAATTGCCCATTTATTATTTCGGCTACCTTTACAAATCCATTTTCATTGTCATAGAAGAATACTTCATCACAGTAACTTATTAATTCTAATAACGTTTCAAAACGGTGGTTAAATCTTCTTATAACGTCATTTGCCGGAATATTATGTCCACCTTTGCGTACTCTGTTTGCAATTCTTGTTAAACTTTCTTCCGAACTGCTAAGCCCCAAATAATACAGCGAGACATAATAACCCTGTTTTCGTGCTTGTTTGACAGTATTTATGACACTATGCCCACCTAAAGTGGTTTCCTGTGTAAATGATATATTTTTATTTAAACAATCTTTTATTAAATTTACTGCTTTTTTTGCAGATATAAAAAGGTTTCCGTTGTTTTCTTTTGCTATTAAATCCGGGTCTATTATATGCCCTAAAGGAACTCTTTGACCCTCTAAAACACCTCGGAAGCTTGTTTTTCCTGTTCCGTTTACTCCTGCTATTATTGTGTATTTGTTCACTACAGTTCTCCTTTATAGATAATTTGTACTAAAAAATTAAATAATACAATATGTATATTGACAAGATATTTATAATAAATATAATATCATATAAATGAGCTAACTCGTGAAGGATAAGGCTGGGTTCTCAAATGAGAGTAGGTTTTTAACCAAGAATTCCTTTGCCCCTGGGGTCAGCTTATTTTTTTTTTGCACATAGTATTTGCAGTATTTTGTGTTGATTTATTTGAGTAAGTATAAGTTAATGATGTTGTTTTAAAATTCTTAAAAAAATGAATTATTCTATTGATAAATAGATAACGGTAAAGTATAATAAACAAAAAAATATTTATTACTATAGGGGGAAGAGCTATGGTAACACGTTTTAAAATTATATGGTTTTTGAGTTCATATTCACCGTTATGGCTCTTTATATGTATAAGATTTATCAATTTGGATTTTATAAATGCATCTGATTTCATTAAAAAAAATTGTATTTTAGTAGCAATAGTGGTTTTACTTATTCTACTACCGAATCTTATAGTATATATAAAGTTACGATGTATTAAAAATAAATACATAAAAACACAAGAAAGAGGTGTATTTATATATACAAAAGAACAAGAAAAGGAACCTTTAATCAGTTTAGAATATTTTACAACATATATGATTGCATTAGTTGGTTTTAATTTAGATTCACGAAGAGAATTACTTATATTTTTTGTTTGTCTATTATTTTTTATGTATATATATGTGCATAACGAAATGATATATATTAACCCTGCTTTTTTTATAATGCGCTTAAATGTATATAGTGCAGAGGTTTATGATAAGTCAACCGGGGTATCAATGGGAAGAAAGTATTTTATAACTACCGAAAGCTTTGATGACTTTTGTAATAATGACTATTTTGGATACTGTATATTGGATAACGTTTATTTATTGTAGCTCATTATTCTATAATTTTTGAGGCTGTTGTGGAAATAACTTTATCGCCTCTCGATAAGCGCCTATATGCTAAACAGTTTAATAAAATCTCATATTCCTCAGGTGTATTTATAATAATTTTATCTTTTTCTATATTGAGGCGTTTCCATTCGACAATTTCTGTATCGTTTAATATATCAAGTAGGGCGGACTCGACATTATCATTTAGGGAAAGAATATCCGTATATATGGCATTTGAGGTTGGTTTGAATTTATTTACATCAATATTTTTAATTTGTATCAAATTATTAAGATTGGTTACAGCCTCAATAAAATTATTTCTGCAAATTTTATTATAATTTTCTAAATACCAAAAACTTTGCCCACCGACAGTTGTTATATAGCAATCATTATCATATATTAAACAATCAATATAGTCTGATAGTTCTATATGTTCTGGATTAAATTCTTTTAATTTATATTCATTAGTCAGAAAAAATTTCTTTTTGGACATAGTTTTTAAAGGAGTACCTGTTTTTATAAAATATATAACTTTTTCTTCCGTGTTTTGTTGGGAAATATGGTACACACCTTTTAACAAATATCCATTGATTTTATGGCAAGTGCTGTCATATTTTTTAGCTTTTGATATTGAAGTGTTTAAAAGGGTTAAATAATCTCTAATATGATTGGATTCATCATTATTCTCATCATCATTTTTATCATCGGTGGGTATGAAATCGATAGTAAATTTACTACTACCGGGTGAATATTTTTCAGTTTTAACGTCATTTTTATTATAATAATTTTTATAGTTTTCAAGAATTTTAGATATTAGTTTATATTCGATTAAAGAACTGTCAATGTTACAAGAAAATAGCACATATGGATTAGGATTAGTCTTTGTGCTTTGCCTTTTTGTATAAAAATAAATGCTCCAATGTATATTTTCTATTTGATTAATTTCTTTTAATTTGTCTAAAAATTTCATATAAAATCCCTCCTAAAATATATTTACAAAATATAACAAATTTTGTATAATAATATTAGGAGTGAAACTCGCTAATAGTTTTAATTCCTTCGGCCCACCTGTGTTGCAGCACAGGTGGGTCTTTTGTATTTGTTAGTCTTAAAATTTACCCCTTAATTCAACAACTTTGCATAGTATGGTTTTATTAGTTTGTTCCTTTAAGACAATGGTTAGAGACTTCTTGTATTAATTCTGAAATTTGTAGCAATTGAGAAACTTCGTCAAATGTATATTCGCATTCATAATCTCCAAATTTATGCAATACAAAAAGGTGTGTATTACTACTTCTTATAAATATTCGGCATATCCATTTTCGATTATTATTGCCTAACTGGATTGCTATGTAATTATCTGTTTTCTTAAAAGTTATGTCATCTATATCATTTAAAATATTATTTTTTATGTAATTTAACATATATAACTCTCTGTCAGAAAAATTACGTTCTACTACTTTTTCAGGCACAGAATCTTGAACTGTAATTGCAATTTCATTATTAGGGGAATTTATAATATTTTTAAGTTTTTCTTCAAGTATATCATTTATATACACATTAAATGCGTCTTTAATAATGGGTCGAAACTTTTCTATAACTGTTTGGGTTTTTATCCCTGCGTATATGTCTTTTATTATGGATTTAATAAATTGGTCAGAGGGATTGTTGATTTGTTCGGATAAAGCATTTTTCATTAGAGCAGAGTATTTTAATTCAGCTGCATTGCTTAAAATGTTTTTTATGTCAAATTCTGATTTATGAAAATGTTTTAGTTCATTTATATTTTTTTCTGTTAAGTGTAATAGATTTATTTCAAGAAATGGAATTAAGTCCATTTTGTTAGTTTCATCTATGTCAGAGTAGAAACGATATATAATGCCATTTGTCAATATACAAAAGCGTGCATTAGTAACTGAAAAATATCTAAATAATTGATTTATATGTTTACTATTGAGTTCTGAATTGCAAGCCTTTGCCTCAACTATAATTATAGGTTCATTATCTTGCATTATCGCATAGTCTACCTTTTCACCTTTTTTTGTCCCGACATCTGCAACAAATTCAGGAACAAATTCAAAGGGGTTAAAAACATCATATCCTAACATTGTAAAGAACGGAAGTATTAAAGATGTTTTAGTTGCTTCTTCTGTTTTTATAGTTGTCTTTAAAGTTTCAATTCGTTTTGAAAATTGTTTTATTTGGTCTGCAAAATCCATCGGTTATCCCTTCTTTCCTATTTATCAATCAAAATATCGTTTATTGACGTGACAGAAATATTTCTTTTTAATAGTTCTTTTTTTGATAATATTTCTAATTCATAAACTGGCTTATTTTGTTCATAAAATTGATAAAATTCATACTTTAAATTTTCTATTCTGCACCATATCATACTTTCGGTTACATTAAATTCTTTTGCCAACGCAGTCTTCAATTTATTATGCGACATATTTGATGAGCAAAATAAATCAGCCAGTATTGGTATGAATTTTTTGTAAGGCATAATAAGTTCAGTAGAACCTTCATTTGCTTGCCATTCAAGGTAAGGGTTTTGTTGTTTTTTTATATCATCAAAGCAATTAAATGTTTTTATATTTTTTGTATTATGTTCAAATAAGTGAATTAATTCGTGACCGCAATAAAAATTAATTTCTTTATCGTTTAATTTATCATTAAGTAGTATTATATCTTTTTCATTTTTTTCTATAATTGCCATACCTTTAAGAGAGGGGGTTTTAAATGGTATTTTTTTATATAAATATGTTGACAATTCAAGCAATAATCAATTAAATTTATTTTATATTCATAAGCTTTAAATCCCATATTTAATTTTATATTACTAACTTTTTTATATAAATCAGCTTTTGTTACATATTCTTCCATTAAAAACACCACCTTTATTGGTCTTGTTCTCTAAGTTTTTTTATAGTGTCAAGCACAAGTCTTATATCAGCGGGGTCTATTTTATTTTCTTGAGCTTCTTTTGCATATGACAAATAGACATTATCAAGTTCTGAAAAGTCTGAGTTATTTTTTTCATTTATCATATTTACATAAGGATTTGCTATATCTGATTTACCTAAAATATAATCAGTAGTTACATTATAAAAATCGGCAAATTTTTTTAGTGTTTCATAATCAGGGTTTCTTTTCCCTAATTCATAATTAGAAACATATTGATTTCTTAATCCTAATTCTGTAGCAACTTGTTCTAAAGTATAACCCTTTTTTTCCCTAAGTTCTCGCAATCGTTTCATAATATCACCTCTTTTTATTATTATTATATCATCAATTTGATTAAATGCAACACGAATCATCAATTTGATTAAAAAAACTATTGACAATCAATCACAATGATGATACAATATAATCAAATCGATTGATAAGGAGGCGATAAATTTTGAATAAATTAAGATTAGCAAGAGAAAAGGCGGGTTTGACACAAAGCGAGATGGGGCAAAAATTAGGTCTAACTCTTGCAGGCTATAGGCAAAAAGAAGTAGGAGACAGAAAAATATCTGTAGGAGAGGCTAATAAAATGGCAAAAATATTAGGAACTACATTAGATGAAATTTTTTTGGACTTAGATAATCAAAATGATTGAATAAGAAGCTTGAAAAGGCTAAAAGATTTGGCGTTTGCTAAAGCATAGGACAATTTGCCAAAGGAATACAATTTACGGAGGTGATTAAAATGGCAAAGCGAATGGAATACACAGTTACAGTTGCCCCTTGTAGTGAAGCAGCATTGAAAAGGGCTAAAGAGATTTTTAACAAATTTATTGCTAAAAAAGTCCTTGAATATATACACGAGAAAGTGCCTGCGGAACATCAGGAATATGTACTGGACGAATATATAAAAAGCCTCAAAGAAGATATTGAAAATGAAAAAAAGGAAGTAGCCCCTTAGGGCTATTGGTATTGGACAAGCTAATAAGGAGGGAAAAACAATGTCAGAACAGTTGTTAGATTTTATACAGGCTTTAATCGGTATATTTATAATCTTTGGTGCTATGGGAATTGGCTGTGCGGTGTGGGAGTTTACAGCGGCGGTATTGGAGAGGAGGTGGAGGAAAAAGCAAGAGAGGAAGAGGCAGAGAACGATGGAAATAAAATGGAACAACTAAAAAAATCCCCCTTACGGCTGCAACCGTTCGGGGGGATAGAAATACAAACTAACCACATTATACAACAAAACGGGAGGAAATGCAATGAAAATTTATGAAGATGTTTTTAGTTACAGTGTTGAAAGGCTTATAAAAGAGGGAAAAACTGTTTTTTGTTTAGATAAAAATAAAATGACTATATATAATCTTGGATTTTTAACGGCAGTGAAGTTTTTTGAAATATGTGAAGATAAAGAAGGTCGTTATTATTGTTGGATAGAAGAAGAACAGGAGGAATTAAAATGAGTACAACATTATACGAATTAACAGGAAATTT
>CAZHGC010000045.1:0-12656 GCA_964531385.1 uncultured Lachnospiraceae bacterium
TATGACCCTCTGCTTGTAAGGCAGATGCTCTCCCAGCTGAGCTATGCTCCCATACGCAATCGCCTTTCAACGACCACAAAAAATATTATAGCACCGATCAACCCTCGTGTCAACAAAAATTTTTCATTTTTTTAATTTTTTTGTTTCAGGGGCGTAAATATACTCAAAAACACCCCCCAAAACACTGTAATTTCGACAATTTTTTCCAATTACACCAAAAATCAAATACTGTAATCAGATGAATGATATTTCATAGCCATACTCATATTTAAAATTTGTGTTCTAAATCCCTCAACGTCTTTGTTCAAAGCTTTAAAAAGCGAACCGTAACTGTCGCTCATTCCATAAGCAATATAAGCCGGTTTAACAAGCTCTTTATATTTTTCAAAAGCCTCATCAATCGAGCTTTCGTCATTATAATCAACGTTTAAAAATAAATCCGAAATCGAATTTATAAGTTTTTCGTTTGTTGCCGATTGAACGCCCGAAACCATACCTTTTTGAGTCAATTCATAAGCCTTCCCCGTAATTTCCTCAAATTCTTTTTTCAAATCGTTAATTGCATCAATTTCGCCGTCGCTCAAAACATAGGCCTTTCCGTAATATTCCGAAATACCCTCATACGGCGAATTAACATAATTTCCGTTTTCAAAAGTTTTCTTTTCCAAATCAATCAAAGCGTTGTTATATGCTTCAATAGCATTGTTCAAAACGTTCGCTTGTTCCGTTGTAAGATTTTGGCTTGCAAAAGATTTAACTTTTCCAACAGCAATGCTCATCTGTGCATAATTTTTATAATCGATATTAACATTTTTTCCAATCCCGCAACCAAAGCTGTCCATTGCTGATTTCATAACCATACGGCATTTTTCAAAATCTTCCTTGCAAAAATCAACTCCACCAACCATATATCCCCCGCTTGCACTTTCTTTTGGCATATTTTTGCAAAAAAACACATCAAATGAATAATTGCAATAATTTGTGTTAAGTTCTCCCAAATTTTGAATATTTTCAGAAAAACTGATATTTTTATCACCAATAACAAGCGTTGAATTTTGATTTAACTTGTTTTCGGATTTTATTTTTTGAAAATCCTCTTTAATTTTATTTTTATCAATTTTGTAGATTGTATTTTGATTGTTCAATTTTGTCAACGTTGCCTCTTTTTTATCAAGTGAAAATAAATTAATCGCCATATCAAAAACCTCCGTTAAATCATAACATTCTCATTCATCAAAAACAAATTCATTTGCTATATATATCGTCAAAATATTTTTTCGAATTAACAAACGAAATAATTTTCTAATTAATTTTTAATTTCAACTTTTAAAATCCGCTCCAACATTTCTTGTCATTTTCCAACCGATTTTTATGCTCAAACCAACTGAAATAACAAACGCACACCAGTCTGCAAACGGAGTTGCCCAAGCAATTCCGTCAATTCCGATAAACCCGTTAAGCAACAGCATAAAAACAACGTCCAAACTCCCTTTTCGAAGCAGCGAAAGAAACAACGGGTGGGTTTTCTTTCCAATTGCTTGAAACAAAGTAATAATCATAAAATTAACAGCCGTTGTCGGACAAGCAAGGCAAATAATTTTCAAAAACTCCCTGCCATATTGAATTGTTTCATAATCATCGATAAAGCATTCCAAAATTGAACCTGCCATAAAGAAAAGAACAATCGTTCCAACAACCGCAACAACAACACTGTATAACAATGCCGTTTTTATACATTCTTTCAAGCGTTTCAAATTTCCGGAACTGTAATTATAGCCAATCAAAGGAAGTGTTCCTTGTGTCATACCTTGTGCAATAGCATATGCAAGCAAATCAATCTTTTTTGCAATTCCCATTCCCGCAACGGTTGTATTGGAATATCCCGCAACAATATAATTCAACGCCGTATTGGAAATCGTTGACATCATTGTCATAATAAACCCCGGAAGCCCAACCGAAACAACTTCAACCAAAATTTTATCTCCCGCAAAATATTTTTTCGGATTAATCGTAATGCTTGTTTTTTCTCCAAGCCGAACCAAGAAAACAACAAAATATATCATAGCCGCCAAATTCGATAACATCGTTGCAAAAGCCGCCCCCTCAATATGCATATCAAAAACAAAAATAAAAATCGGGTCAAGCAAAATATTTAAAATTCCGCCAAGTGCAACACCAAATCCCGCAACTTTCGAATGCCCCTCCGCTCTAACCAAATGGGCAAATTCCGAATTCATAACCGTCGGAACGGCTCCAACGCCAATTGTCCAAAAAATATATTCGCTTAAATATTCCCAAGTTTCGTTTTTTGCACCAAGAATAGGAAAAATAATCGGTTCAAACAAAACAACGGCAATTCCATACAAAAACGAAATCGCAATCCCTGTCCAAACGCAAAAAGAAGCCGTTTTTTCGGCTTTTTCCCTGTTTCCAACGCCAAGACATCTCGAAATCAGGCTCGAGCCACCAAGCCCAAACAAATTGGCAAATGCCGTCAAAAACATAAAACAAGGCATCGCAACCGTTGCCGCAGCAACTTGATTTGGGTCATTAAGCTGTCCAATAAAAAAAGTATCCGCCATATTATAAATAACTGTAATAAGTTGGCTTATAACAGTTGGAATAACAAGCGTCAAAACAGCCTTTTTAACAGGAACTTTTGAAAACAGCAACATCTTTTCATCATTCATTTTCGCAACACTCCAAACTGTGTAATCCATCAACAGCACATTGAACGGCAATATTATAACTTTCGCAAATATCAACGGGATAGTGCGAAAAATATCCAAATTGCTCTTCCGAAACAAATCCGTGCATAATTCCTCTCAAAACTCTCTGCCAATGCATTTTAACTTTTTCGTCCAATCCAAAACCGTTCAAAACTTCCATAAAAGGCTCAGCCGTAATAGCCGCCGCTTTTTTAAGAACATCATCGTTTCCGCAAGGCATCTGCATAATCAATTTGTAAAGCTCTTTATGCTCATTTGCAAACCACCGATATCCCTTTGCAAGTTCAAAAACAGCCTCATCGCCAACCTTCTCGCCAACCATTTCAATCAAAAAATCACGCTGTTCGTTAAGTGCCGTCAATCCAATTTCCGTAAACAGCTTTTCCAAACTTTCAATGTGTGCATAAATCGAAGCCGCCTTTATTTCAAGCCTTTTCGCCAACAATCTCATTGAAAACGAATTAATTCCAACCTCCTCAATAAGATTTTTTGCCGTCTCAACAATAATTTTTTTATTAATTCCCTTGTGAAACATTTTCTCATCTCCAAAATCAAAAATTATAAAACAACCTAACGCCGTTAGGATAATTCTAATCTAACATCGTTAGGTTGTCAAGCAAAATTAAAAATCCCCGCAAAAAAATTTTTTTGCAAAGGATTTTTCAAAATTTCAATTATGGAAGCAAATAGCCTTTTTCAACACTCTCGTCAATAATTTTCATCATATATTCGGCAATATCCGAATGTGCAAGCTGAAAAACTCTCCAAGCCTTGTCAACAACCTGTTTTTTGCAAATTCCGTTTTTAATCCACATCTCTCCTTTTGTCAAATAATTAAGCATAATCGGCTGAACTCTGTCAAGAATATTTGCAAAAATCGACTCTTTTGTTTTTCCCTCGTCAAACTCAATCCATAAATTCATAAATTCATTTTTTTGAGCTTCTTCCAAAATCCCGTAAATTTTTTCGGCAGATTTCATTTCTCTTTCAGCCTTGTCCTTCATTCCTTCTTCATCATAAAGATAAGTATCGCCCGCATAAATTTCAACAATATCGTGAATAAGCATCATCTTAACACATTTCAAAATATCCGTTCCCTCTTCCGCATATTCCTGAAGAGTCATCGCAAGCATACATAAATGCCAAGAATGTTCAGCATCGTTTTCGTGCCTCGAACCGTCCGAAAGAAGTGATTGCCTAAAAACATTTTTAAGCTTGTCAATTTCAATTATAAAATCCATTTGCTTATAAATTTTTTTCATATCAAAACACCTCGCAATTTTAACAACAAAATAAATAGGCTCTCAAAAAATTTCAGCTGAGAGCCGTTATAAAAACAATTTCAAATCAGAGGGTGCAAAAAATCGAAATTTCCAACACCCTCAAAAAAATATTAGTTCTTTGCAAGTTTCAAAGCACGTTCAACAACGTTGTCAACCGTAAATCCATATTTTTCAAAAAGCTTTGCATATGGTCCCGATTCGCCATAGCTTTCCATACAAATAATATCGCCGTCAAGCCCAATATATTTGTGCCAACCAAAGTCTGAAGCCGCCTCAACAGCAAGACGTTTTCTAACATTTTTCGGCAAAACGCTTTCTTTATATTCGTCTGTTTGCTCTTCAAAAAGTTCAAAAGACGGCATACTTACAACTCTTGCATCAACGCCTTTTTCTTTCAAAATATCATAAGCATTGTAAATAAGTTCAACTTCCGAACCCGATGCAATAAGAATAATGTCCGGAGTTTCTTTTTCAGAATCTCTCAAAATATAAGCACCTTTCAAAGCCCCTTTTCCGGTTTCTTTAAGAAGCTTTGTTTTTTGTCTTGTAAAAATAAGTCCAACCGGTGCGTCTTTTCTTGTCAATGCTGTATACCAGCCCGCAGCGGTTTCGTTTGTGTCGCAAGGTCTAAAATCAATATAATTCGGAATACTTCTCAAAGCCGCAAGCTGTTCAATAGGCTGATGTGTTGGGCCGTCCTCTCCAACACCAATGCTGTCGTGAGTAAGAACACTAACAACTGGAAGTTTCATAATTGCCGAAAGTCTCAAAGACGGTTTCATATAATCACAAAAAACAAAAAATCCCGCAATATAAGGCTTGAGACCACCATGAGCCATAATTCCGTTTGCCATAGCTGTCATAGCGTGTTCACGAATACCAAAATGAAAATTAGAACCCTCCGGAGTTTCTTTCGAGAAATATTCTCTGCCTTTCATAACGCTTTTGTTTGAAGGTGAAAGGTCTGCCGAACCACCAAAAAGATTTGGAACAACCAAAGACGCTTTGTTAAGAACAATTTCCGAAGACTCTCTTGTCGCTTTGTCTTCCGAATAAGTCCAAAAATCATCATCATCATAAAGAGCTTTTGCAAAGTCATTTTCTTGCCAAGCTTTCCATTCTTTTGCAAGCTCAGGATATTTCTTTTCATATTCCGCAAAAAGTTCGTTCCATTTTTTCTCTTCTTCTTTAAGAGATTTTTTAATTTCGGAAATTTCAGCCTTAACCTCTTCCGGAACAAAAAATTCTTCTTGATAAGGCCAGCCGAGATTTTCTTTTGTAAGCTTAATTTCTTCCTGTCCCAAAGGAGCACCATGAGAAGAAGCCTTTCCCGCTTTATTCGGAGAACCATAACCAATAATTGTTTTAACTTCAATCAAAGAAGGTTTGTCCAAAACCTCTTTTGCGGCAGAAATAGCATCAGCAATAGCTTTTGTATCGTTTCCGTCTTGAACCTTTTGAACGTGCCAGCCATAAGCTTCAAATCTCTTGCCAACGTTTTCTCTAAAAGCAATATCTGTGTTTCCCTCAATTGTAATGTTGTTGGAATCATAAAGCAAAATAAGCTTTCCAAGTCCAAGAGTTCCGGCAAGAGATGCCGCTTCCGCCGAAATTCCTTCCATCATACAACCGTCACCACACAAAACATATGTAAAGTGGTCAACAATTTTAATATCATCAGTATTAAATTTAGCCGCAAGATGAGCTTCTGCCGTTGCCATACCAACAGCATTAGCAATCCCCTGTCCAAGAGGACCTGTTGTAATTTCAACACCCTTTGTATGGCCATATTCTGGGTGGCCCGGCGTCATAGAACCAAACTGTCTAAAATTTTTAAGGTCATCAACAGTCAAGCCATAGCCAAAAAGATGAAGTAAAGAATATAAAAGCATAGAACCATGACCGGCAGATAAAATAAATCTGTCCCTATTCGGCCAATCAGGGTTTTCAGGGTTGTGTTTCAAAAACTTAGACCAAAGAGTATATGCCAAAGGTGCCGAACCCATAGTAATGCCGGGGTGGCCCGATTTAGCCTTTTCAATAGCCTCCGCACTCAATAATCTAATAGTGTTTATTGCCAACTGCTCATTATTCATAAAAAGTCCTCCTATAATTTATTAATAGCCAAAAAAGGCATACTTTAAAAATAAAAATCAATCTTTAGGAACAGTTTCCCAATCTTTCAAAAATTTTTCAATTCCACTGTCAGTCAAAGGGTGTTTGCTCATCTGAACAATAACATTATAAGGAATTGTTGCAATATCAGCCCCCGCCTTTGCCGCCCTAACAACGTGCAACGGGCTTCTAACACTTGCCGCAATAATTTCCGTTTCAATTTGATGAATTTCAAAAATATCAACAATTTCTTCAATGAGTAAAACCCCGTCTTGACCAATGTCGTCAAGTCTCCCAAGAAACGGGCTAACATATGTCGCACCGGCTCTTGCCGCCATAAGTGCCTGTGCCGAACTAAAAATAAGCGTAACGTTTGTTTTAATTCCCTCTTTTGCCAAAACCTTAACAGCTTTAAGCCCCTCAAGGGTCATAGGAATTTTAACAACAATATTTTTATGAATTTTGGCAAGCTTTCTTGCCTCCTCAATCATACCTGTATGCTCAAGGCTTATAACCTCCGCACTGATAGGCCCGTCAACAATACTCGCAATTTCTTCAACAACATCAATAAATTTTCTCCCCTCTTTTGCAATAAGTGAAGGGTTTGTTGTAACTCCGCATATAATGCCAAAATCATTCGCCTCACGAATATGTTCAACATTTGCCGTATCGATAAATAACTTCATAATGCAATTCGCTCCCGTCCTTATATTTTTTGTGCAAGAAAAAATGCCAACAAACAAATAATTGTTTCTCATATAAATTTTATCACATCTTCGTATAATTTTGTATACTTTTTTAATCAAAAATTTAAACAAATATTTTTTTACAAAAAACAAATAATTTTTAAAAGTAGCTTTTTAACAAAAAATATGATATCATAAAGTATAAAATATTTTCACAAAAAAGGAAGATTGCCATGCTAAAAGGGAAAACAATCGTTCTCGGAGTAACCGGAAGCGTTGCTGCATATAAGGCGGCACATCTCGCAAGGCTTTTAATAAAACAACAAGCGGAAGTCCACGTAATTTTAACAAAAAATGCCGCTCGTTTCATAACTCCGATAACATTCGAATCATTAACCGGAACAAAATGTATAACCGACACGTTCGACAGAAATTTTGAATTTGATATAAAGCATATCTCCCTTGCAAAAAAGGCAGATTTATTTTTAATTGCCCCTGCAAGTGCAAATATAATCGGAAAAATTGCAAACGGCATAGCCGATGATATGCTTTCAACAACCATAATGGCTGCAACTTGCCCAAAAATCATTTCTCCGGCAATGAACACAAATATGTATAAAAATTCAATAGTTCAGGAAAACATCGAAAAATTAAAAAAGCATAACTATAAAATAATAACTCCGGCAAAAGGTCTTCTTGCTTGCAACGATATTGGCGAAGGCAAATTTCCTGAGCCCGAATTAATTTTGGAATATGTCTTGTGTGAAATTGCAAAAGAAAAAGATATGCTCGGAAAAAAAGTTGTTGTAACAGCCGGCCCAACGCAGGAATCAATCGACCCCGTAAGATATATAACAAATCATTCAACGGGCAAAATGGGTTATGCAATAGCAAAAGAATGTATTCTTCGCGGTGCAAATGTAACGCTGATTTCCGGTCCCGTTTCAATAGCTCCGCCTCTTTTTGCAAATGTAATAAACATAACTTCCGCAGAAGATATGTTCAACGAAACAATAAAACATTTCAAAAACTGTGATTATATATTCAAATCCGCCGCCGTTGCCGACTACACCCCAACAACCGTCGCTTCCGAAAAAATAAAAAAGAAAACAAACGATATGAACATTGCGTTAAACCGAACAAAAGATATATTAAAAACTCTCGGCGAACAAAAACAAAATCAATTCATCTGCGGTTTTTCAATGGAAACAGAAAACTTAATTGAAAATTCAAAATCAAAATTAAAATCAAAAAACGCCGATATGATTGTCGCAAACAATCTAAAAACCGACGGTGCCGGCTTCGGTCATAACACAAACGTTGTAACATTAATAACAAAAAATTCCGCAATCGAACTTCCAAAAATGAGCAAAGCGGAAGTTGCCTGCGAAATAGTGAATGAGGTGTTAAAAAATGTGTAAATTTACAACTGTAAAAGCAAGAGCAAAAATAAACATAGCCCTCGATGTTCTCGGAAAAAGAGAAGACGGCTATCACGAACTCCAAACAATAATGCAAACGTTAGACCTCTGCGACACAATAACAATAACAAAAAAAGAATCCAACGAAATTTCAATCATAACAAACAGCACAAAAATCCCAACCGACAATAAAAACCTTGCATATAAAGCGGCAGAATATTTAAAGAAAAATTATTCAATCCCTCAAGGCATTGAAATAAAAATCGATAAAAACATTCCTGTTGCCGCAGGTCTCGCCGGAGGCAGTGCCGATTGTGCCGCAACCCTAATGGGAATAAGAAATCTCTTCAAACTTCCAATTTCAAATGAAAAAATGAACGAAATAGCTGTTTCAATGGGTGCCGATGTTCCCTATTGTCTAAACGGCGGAACTTACCTTGCCGAGGGAATAGGTGAAAAATTAACAAAACTCTCTCCGTTTCCAACAATGTTCGTTCTCCTTGCAAAACCAAACATATCCGTTGAAACATCGTGGGTTTATAAAAACTTCGATTTATCAAAAGTAACTCGCTTTCCGGACATCAAAAAAATGATAAGCGATATATCATCAAACAACATAAAAGAAATTTCCGACAGTCTCTGCAATGTTCTCGAAACCGTAACAATTCCAGAATACCCAATAATAAACGACATCAAAAAAACAATGCTCGAATTTGGTGCATTGGGAACATTAATGAGCGGAAGCGGTCCAACAGTCTTCGGTCTATACATCTATAAAAAGGATTGCATAAATTCGCTGAAATATATAAACGAAAAATATGGAATAACCGAAAGTTATGTAACTTCAATTTCAAATAATTATTAAAAACAATCCATTTAAATTTTTGTCAAATAAACATTGCATCTTGCCATAAAAAAGAGGGTGTGAAAAAACTCAAAATTTTTCACACCCTCTTTTATTATATAAATTCTGTTCAAATCATTTTTTGTGAATAAAATCAAAGCTCACCGCTATAACCAATAACAATTCCGTCAATCTCATATTTATTCAAATTATATTTTTCAATAATCGCATCTTCGCTTTTGTCAAATATATATATTGAACTTTTGTCATTCTCTTGAAGACTCTTTTCAACGGTTTCGTTAAATTTTTCAACATCTCGAGGATTAATATGTGCAAGCCAAAAAAAGTTTGTTGTCATATTATTATCAACTGCAAAATTTCCAACTTCATAAATAACACTTACATTTTCCGCACACTTTTTCAAAAAACCATTGCTGAATTTAATATTTTGTATTTCCTCATTTTCAGCAATTTTTTCCCACATAGGATTTTTAATCATAGTTTCATATTTGTTTTTAGATGTAAAATTATTCTTCAAATCACTATGCCATTTTCCAAAATCAAAAAATTGAAGACACAAACAAACAATAATTAATGCACAAAATGCTTGTGTTTTAAAATATTTCCTAATCGAACAAATTGAAAATAAGATAACTACATAAAAGCTTGGCCAAATAAATCTTCCGCTTGCCCTAAACATTGTCCATAAATCTTCAATAAAAGATGGAAGAGAAATTTCATAAATAACAGTTTCTCCAATAGTTGCTTTCGGTGAAAGTGCAACAACCAATCCCAAGAAAAATATAATCATAAAAGGCTTAATGTCGCTGTTTCTTTTAAAAACCTTATTGTCAAAAAGTTTTTTAAAATTATAATTTCCAAAAAGAAAAGCAATTGCAAAAATAAGTAACACTATAATGCCAAAGCCCAAATATGCAAATCCCTCATATTGCCCGGAATTTATTTTAGGGTCGGTCAAAATCCTCGATAAACCTCTTGGATAAAAAAAGCCATTCAAATTAAAACTATAATGTCCCAAACCACTGGCAACAACCTCTGAGGAATCCTGAGTAAACCCTCCAAGCAAATAAATAAAAAGACATGAACATAATATGTATGATAACAAAGGTGCAATAATATTAATCGCTTTCTTACTGCACTTAAATTCTTTAAACAAAAAACCAAGCAGAACAATTCCAAGTATTCCAAAAAAATACATATGAATTCCAACACATAAAATTCCCAAAAGCCCCCACGCTATACTCGACCTTTTAAAATCATAAAAATATTCATCTCTGTATGCAATAAAATTAAACCCAATAAGTACAGTAAAACTTCCCCATCAGCGAAGCATGACCAAACATTCTGAACAAAACAACAGAAGCAATGCTAAAAAATAAACTTGAAATAATAGCCTCAAAATCATTTTCAAGATATTTTTTCAAAAGGACGGCCGAAATTCCACCTTGTAAAAAATAACAAATCAACCCCCAAAGACCAAAATATTGAAAATTATCCGGCAACAAAAAAGAAATCGCTTTAAAAATCAATGCAAAAATAGGCATAGCATCAAAAAAGATTATAGATGTATCAAAAGGACTAACACAGTTATTTATAATTCCGGGAGGAAAGCTCCAAGGAGCATTTCTAAAATATTTCCAACCAACATAATGTTGTTTCAAATCTCCTTTATCTCGTAAACACCATTCAACATTTGTCGGATTTAAAATATCCGACCCACATAAATAAAAGAAAACAATCGTTCCAAGCAAAGCCGAAATAAAAAACATCTATTGTCAGAAAAAAATTTTCCAACAGAAAAAGCACCATTTTTAAAGTTCTCTTTTCCTTTAAAACTCCACATTCTCCTTTTTTCTCCTTCCGGCTAAAATTATTTTTTTCCCATAGCCTTAGATTTCTCCTCGCAAACTCTAATTGCTTCAATAACACTGCTTCTAAAGCCTCTTTTTTCAAGCTCCGCAACAGCCTCAATAGTTGTTCCCGCCGGCGAGCAAACCATATCTTTAAGTTCCCCTGGGTGAATTCCTGTTTCAAGAACCATTTTTGCCGAGCCAAAAACAGTTTGTGCCGCAAACTTATAAGCTTGCTTTCTCGGCATACCGCCCAAAACCGCAGCGTCTGCCATAGCTTCAATGAACATATAAACAAAAGCCGGCGAAGAACCGCTAACAGCTGTAACAATGTCCATCATCTTTTCCGAAACAACTTCCGCTTTCCCAAAGCAATTAAAAATTTCTTCAATTTTAGCAAGTTCGTCTGTCGCAACATTTTTGTTTCCGCAAATTGCCGCCATTCCCTCTCCAACAAGTGCCGGAGTATTCGGCATAACTCTAACAAGCTTTATATTTTTAGCAAAAAGTTCCTCAACATCGGCAATGCTCTTTCCCGCAGCAATCGAAACAATAATACAATTGTCATTAACACTGTCTTTAATTTCGGAAATAACATCAAAATAAACATTTGGTTTAACCGACAAAAATAAAATATCCGAATTTTCCGCAATTGCTTTGTTACTTTTGCCGTCTGAAATGCCATATTTGTCAACAAGTTTTTTAACATTGTCTTCAAATAAGTCAACAACAGAAATTTCTTCTGCTTTATAAAGTTTGGAAGAAACAATCCCGCCAATAATTGCTCCGCCCATATTTCCGCCACCAATAAATCCAATTTTCATATAAATTATCTCCTCAATTATATAATCATAGTTCGCCAAAATGTTATACTTGTATATGGCTTAAACTTACATTGTTAAAACATTAAAAGAGGTGTGAAAATTATATTTTTCCACACCTCCCTAAAAATACCAATTTCTTAAATAAAATCTTGCAACAGGCACAGCAATCATTCCGCAAAACAAGCTTCGCCCGCTCAAAGAAAAACTATTTTCAAGGATTTCAAAAAACTTTACAAACAACAAATTTTCAATCCTTGTGAAAAATCGTATATTTTAAGTAAACTTTGTGTTTCAATTAAAAACACAGCTAACTAAAGGCATTAAATGCCCAAAATTAGAACTAATTAGTGATAACAAGTTCAGTTTCTTTGTCAAAGATATGAATTCTGTTAACGTCCAAAGCAACTTTAATTGTATCTCCAACTTGTGCATTATTTCTTGAATCAACTCTTGCAATTGCGTTCTGACCTGCAATAAGCAAATACAAGTTAACTTCTGCACCCAAAAGCTCAGTAACTTCAACGTGAGCCTCAACAATGCTTTCTTGAGATGAGCTCAAGAAGATTTCTTCATCATGAATATCTTCCGGTCTAATTCCCAAAATAACATCTTTGCCAACATAACCGCCTTCAATAAGAGTTTTTGCTTTTGCTTCAGGAAGTTTAATTCTGTATTCACCAAAGCTAAGATAAACATCTTTTCCGCTTTCGGAAACAGTTGCATCAATAAAGTTCATCTGAGGAGAACCGATAAATCCTGCAACGAAAAGGTTTGCCGGCTGATTGTAAAGATTTTGAGGAGTATCAACCTGCTGAATAATACCGTCTTTCAAAACAACGATACGAGTACCAAGAGTCATAGCCTCTGTCTGGTCGTGAGTAAC
>CAZHGC010000046.1:0-10948 GCA_964531385.1 uncultured Lachnospiraceae bacterium
TAAGGCAGAAGACGGCGTTCCATATCACGCTGACGGGGAAATTTGTTCGATGTTTTCTATTGCTGACTTTACTTTGGTCGCAAATGCGGCTTCGGCTTTTAAAGTTCAGCAAACAACTTATTGCAATCATTTGATGAGTTATGTTAAGAGCTTGGAAGACGTTAAAGAGGTTCAAGCGGTTACATATGGGCAGGAGCTAACGGGCGAATTTTTGGAAAGTTATCAAAAAATTATAAGAAATTGAATTGTAAATAAAAAATACGTAGCGACCCGAGAGGGGGAAATGCGGTAGCGAGTAGCGAAAGCTACGGAGCAGCATTTAAAGTGGAGAATTTTTTATTATTCCGCAGATTGTTTCTTATAATTAAAATAATGGGAGTGTTTGCCAATGAATAAGGTTATTAAGGTTTTGGCGATTTGGTTTATTTTTGGTATGTGTTATTTTACGCTTGAGGGTATTTATCGGATACCCTCCGGCGGTTATGCTAATATTGCTATGTTGGCGGTCGGTGGGCTTTGCGGGTTGCTTGTCGGGTCTGTTAATCAGGTTCCGAAATTTTATAATATGACCGTTTGGAAACAGGCGGTTATTGGTACGGTTTTGACTTTGGCGGTTGAATATGTTTCGGGGTATGTGCTTAATGTTAAAATGGGGCTTGGTATTTGGGATTATTCTGATATGTATTTTAATGTGAACGGGCAGATTTGCTTGACGTTTGGGGGGTTGTGGTTTTTGTTGATGCCAGCGGCGATTTGGCTTGAGGATTGGATTAGGTGGAAGTTTTGGGGTGAGGGAGAATGGTATGGGTTAATGGAGATTTATGGGGAGTTTATAAAAGGGGAATGAGGTTGAAGTGGTTGTTGCCGGAGGTGATGACCACTTTATTTTTAAAAATGTTGGAAAAATTTAAAAAGTACTTGACATACTAACGGTAGTATGATATAATATATACATAAGGAGGTGAAAGAAATGAGTAGAATGGAACGAAAAAGACAAAAAAAGAAAGTTCTATTAAAAAAAATCTTTAAAGTTATTATTACAGCAAGCACAAACGCAATAGTAACGGCGATTATTAAAATAATCGTTGAAAGATTTTTTAAATAGAACTTAAAAAATAAAATCGGGTGGTGCTCACAACACCACTTGATTTTATAAAAATAATAACTTAAATTTTATTAAATGTCAATAAAAATTTAAAGGGGTGTAAAAAATGAAGAAAAAAAGAATTTCAAATAAAACAAAAAATATTTTATACTTGATATATCTTGGTATTTTTAGTGTTTTAAGTATTTTGGCAACTATTTTTTATAGTTGGCTTTGCATAATTTGTTTAATTGTAAACGTAATAGGTATTGTAATTACAATATCAGATTTAAAAAATGATGTATTCTAAGGAGGTGAGAAAATGGCAACTTCTACAGCGGTTAAAAGGAAATACAACGAAAAAACTTACAAACGTTGGTTTGTTTCTCTTAGAAATGAAGTTTTTGACGAAATTGAAAAAACAAGAGAAGAAACAGGGCTTAGCAGGGCTGAATTTTTAAAAATGTTGTATTCTGAAAAATATGGGAAATAAATATTTTAAGGCACTTACTTCGGTAGGTGTCTTTTTTTATATAGTAACTAAAATTTGTGATTGTTGTGTTTTATCACAAAAAAAAGAGAAATTTTATTGACTTCTTGAAAAATAAAAAGTATAATATACTATATAAGGTGGTGTAAAAATGATAGAATACAAAATAAATGTAATTCAAGAGCTTAAAAATATAGGAATAAATACTACAAAAGCAAAAGAAAGCGGTATCTTTGGGCAAGCTACGATGAAAAAGTTTAAAGACGGTGATACTACAATATCATTGGAAAATCTCAACAGGCTTTGTTGTGTATTAGAAATGCAACCGAGGGATATTATAAAGTATGTAGAAACAGAGGAAGATAGGAAAAAAATAATCTCAAAAATTTGTGATAAAACTCTTGACAATCACAAAAAAATGTGATATTATAATATTGTCAAGAGGAAATGAAAGGGGGTCACTTGATGAAAAATAATTTAAAGGAGATTGACGAAATGACAGAAAAAGAAATGCAAAGTGTTAAAATGTCAACTTTGTACGAATTACGATTGATATTTACACAAGGTGAAAAAAAGGAATACACAACCGATGAAATTGTTGAACTTTTAGACAAAATAGCAACAGCAAAAGACCAAAAATAAAGTTCTTAAAAAATTTGTCCTGAGCAAGACGTTAAAAGGCTTTATTTTTATACAAATTTTTAATTTAGGAGGCGGTTTTTATGGAATTAAAAGGTATTGCGTGCGGTGTAGTTGGAGTTGTTGGAGGGGGTGTTGTTAGCTTGCTTGGCGGTTGGGATTCGGCTTTGGCAACGTTGGTTTGTTGTATTGTTTTGGACTATTTGACAGGCTTGGCGGTTGCGGGAGTTTTTAAGAACAGCCCAAAGACGGAAAACGGAGCTTTGGAGAGCAGGGCAGGTCTTAAGGGACTTTGTCGTAAAATTATGATTATTTTGTTTGTTGGCTTGGCTTATAGGCTTGATTTGTTGCTTGGAGTGGACTACATACGTTATACCGTTATTATTGGGTTTGTTTGTAATGAGGTGTTGTCGCTTATTGAAAATGCGGGGCTTATGGGCGTGCCTATTCCGAATGTTATTAAAAAGGCGATTGAGGTTTTGAAAAATAAGGAGGACAAGAAAAATGAGCAAAATAATTTGCATTGATGCAGGTCATGGCGGAACAGACCCCGGAGCGGTTGGAAATGGTGTTGTTGAAAAAGTTTTGACTTTAAAAACAGCTTTGGCGGTTGGGGAAATGCTTAGAAAACAAGGGTTTGAGGTTGTTTTTACAAGGACGTCAGATGTTTTTGTAAAATTAAATGAAAGGTGTCGAATTGCTAACAGTAAAAATGCTGATTTGTTTATTAGTGTTCACGTTAATTCGGCTAATAATGTTAATGCTAAAGGTACGGAAACTTTGTGTTATTCTCAAAATAAGTTTGCAGAAGTTGTGCAAAAAAGTCTTGTTGCTTCTTTAAAGACTAATGACAGAGGGGTTAAGGAACGAAAAGACCTTGCAGTTTTGAAGGGTACTAAAATGACGGCGGTTTTGCTTGAACTTGGGTTCTTGAGCAACAAAGACGAGGCGGAAAGGTTAAAGCAAGAGGAGTTTTTGGAAAAGGCTGTTAAGGCTGTGGTTGTTAGTGTTTGTAGTTATTTTGGGGTTGGTTTTAAAAATGATGTGGAGGTTGATGAAATGGTTGAATGTGTTGTTATGGGTGTTGGTGGGGTTGATAAGAACGTTAAGAGGATTTTAAAGGACGGGGAGAATTATGTTAGGCTTAGAGACTTGGAGGGGGTGTTGAAAGTTTGCTATGACAGTTCGAGCAAAAAGGTTAGTGTGTATAAGAAATAAATGGAATAATTTGTTAAAAAGTGTTGACAAATAAACTGTCGGTTGTGTATAATGTAAATACGTACAATACCTGTTGAAAATCCCCCTTGTTGAGTCTTTTGATTATACAAGGGGGATTTTATCAATGTCACGTCCGTTTTGTTTTGTTGTTATAGTATCCGTATAATATCCGCAAAAAAATTAAATATTAAAAAAAATACTTAATTTTTAGTATTTCAAAATAAATGAATAATAACGTTAATTATGACAATAATAATTAACGGAGGTGTTATTATTGAAAAAAAATAAATTTAAGGAATTTACCAATAAAAAAGGTTTTATGGTTGCAATATATTCTTGTGCTGCCATAGTTATTGCCATGACAGGGATAATTGCTTCAAACAAAGAGACGAATAACGACGGGAACGAGCCACAAACAAATCAGGTTCAAGTTGAACAGGCGAACCAAAGCAACGTTAAGAGTTATCACGAAAACCAAATTACAGGGAACGGAGCTTTGACGAAAAACGAAAAGAATTTGACTTTGAAAGAAGAAAAATCTACAGAAAAGGCAACCGAGAAAAAAACATTGAAGAGTGAAAAACAGGAGACGACGGAAAAAACAACGGAAGAGCAGAAATCTTCGAGTGTGGAATATACTTTTTTTGATGACAGCAAGGAGATGTGCTGGCCGTTATCGGGGAAAATTGTTATGGATTACAGTATGGAAACGGCAATTTATGACAAAACTCTTGACCAATATAGAACGAACGACACTGTTTGTATAAGCGGAAATGTTGGCGATGATGTTTTGGCTTCGGCAGATGGCGTTATTAAAGAAGTTTCGAATGATAAAGAAAATCTTACATCGATTGTTATTGAACACGGCAACGGCTGGTTGTCTACATACAGCCAGCTTCAGAACGACACTCTTGTTAGAGAGGGCGATGTTGTTCACGAAGGGACTGTAATAGGCAAAATTTCGGAGCCGTCATATAAGTGTACTCTTTTGGGGCCTCATCTTGAATTTAAAGTTATGCAAAACGATAAAGTCACAGACCCCAAACTTGTTTTGGCAAGCGAGGAATGAGTTTTGGTTGTTTGAAATTGAGATGAAAGATAAAAGCCGATGAATTATGAGTTGTTCAAAGTTCATCGGCTTTGGGTTATTGATAACATAAAAACGAGTGTTTTGCCTTTGGGCTTAACACTCGTTTTTATGTTTGGATTTTTATTGGAATGCGGACAGTGGGACTTGAACCCACACTCCAAGGAACAAGATTCTAAGTCTTGCGCGTCTGCCAATTCCGCCATGTCCGCAAACAAGTAATATTATACCACAAAAACAGAAATTGTCAAACATTTTTTTGATTTTGGGTAAAAATTCTAAATTGCAATATAAAATGTCCACAAATATTAAGTGCTCTTACATTTTACAAGTAGAGATTACATTTGGAATTTTGGAGTTTATGTGGTATAATATTAGTGCAATGCCAAAAATGTAATTTTACAGCAACGGAAAATATTTTTAAAGTTGTTTTATTGAGTTATGCGGTGTTGTTTTAATTGTTGTGTAACCCGAAAGGTTTTCTGACGGGGAACATTTTTTTACGTAATCGTACTGGCACACAAGGTATTTCCGAGTGGTAAGGCGTTTTTGGAAACAAAAATACAGTTATGTTTTGAATTGATTTGCAATTATTTGAAACATAGTTATTTTGCTGAGGTTATTTATTGTTTGGAGGATTTTTATGGAAAATAAAGTTGCTATGGTTGGCATTATAATTGAAGATACAAAATATGCCGAAAAAGTTAATTCTGTTTTGCACGAATATAACAAGTATATTGTTGGAAGAATGGGTCTTCCATATGCAAAGAGAAACATATCAATCATAAGCGTTATTTTTGATGCCCCAAACGATGTTATAAGTTCGGTTTCCGGAAAACTTGGAATGCTCCCGTCAGTTTTTACAAAGGTTATGTATTATAAATCAAATAACCATTGAAGGGAGAATTATTATGTATGATGTGAAATCAAAAAAGGCAGAGGAATTTATAAATGATGAGGAAATCCTTTCGTCAATTTCTTATGCCTGTCAAAACAAAAGCAACAAGGAGCTTATTAATTCAATTATTTCAAAAGCTGAAAAATGTAAGGGAATTTCCCACAGAGAAGCGGCTGTTTTACTTGAATGTGATTTGGAAGAAGAAAACCAAAAAATTTATAAGCTTGCAAAAAAGATTAAACAAAATTTTTACGGAAACAGAATTGTTATGTTTGCTCCGCTTTATCTTTCAAATTATTGTGTTAATGGTTGTACATATTGTCCATATCACTATAAAAACAAGCATATAAACAGAAAAAAATTAACTCAGGAAGACATCGTTCGTGAGGTTACGGCTCTTCAAGATATGGGGCATAAACGTCTTGCACTTGAGGCGGGCGAGGACCCTGTTAACAATCCGATTGAATATATTCTTGAAAGTATAAAAACGATTTATTCGATTAAGCATAAAAACGGTGCAATTAGGCGTGTTAACGTAAACATAGCGGCAACAACCGTTGAAAATTATCGAAAACTTAAAGAGGCGGGAATTGGAACTTACATTTTGTTTCAGGAAACATACAACAAAAAATCATATGAAGAGCTTCACCCGACAGGCCCGAAAAGTAATTATGCTTATCATACAGAAGCTATGGACAGAGCTATGGAGGGCGGAATTGATGATGTTGGAATTGGCGTTTTATTTGGGCTTAATATGTATCGTTATGATTTTGTTGGAATGCTTATGCACGCCGAACATCTTGAAGCTGCTATGGGCGTTGGACCGCACACAATAAGTGTTCCGAGAATTCGTCCTGCTGATGATATAGACCCATCGAATTTTTCAAATGCAATTTCTGACGAAATATTTGAAAAAATTGTTGCTGTTTTAAGAATTGCTGTTCCATATACAGGAATGATTATTTCAACGAGAGAGTCTCAAAAAACACGTGAAAAGGTTTTGGATTTGGGTATTTCACAAATAAGCGGAGGTTCAAGGACAAGCGTTGGAGGTTATGCTGAAGAAGAAAAGGAAGAAGAAAACTCGGCACAATTTGACGTTGAGGACAGACGTTCACTTGATGAAGTTGTTAATTGGCTTTTGGAGCTTGGGTATATTCCGAGCTTTTGCACAGCATGTTATAGAGAGGGAAGAACGGGCGACAGATTTATGACACTTGTTAAGGCGGGGCAAATTGCAAATTGCTGTCAACCGAACGCACTTATGACATTGAAGGAATTCCTTATAGACTATGCTTCTTCGAAAACAAAAGAAAACGGAGAGGAAGTTATTAAAAAAGAACTTTCTAATATTTCATCGGAGAAAGTTCGTAAAATTGCGGAAGATAATTTAAAGAAAATTGAACTTGGAAAAAGAGATTTTAGGTTTTAAGGGGAAGTTGGGGGATTTTGTTAATTGATTAGCTTGATGTAATAATATAGAAAAAAGGTACGTATGATTAATTTTCATATGTACTTTTTTTTATGTAATTTAAGTTGATAATGATTGTGCGTAATGTGTGACAACTGTATTTTTATTTGTATCCTTGTTGTCACATATTGACATAAATTTTGGAAACTTTTATTATGGGTCTTGTAAGGTGGGGTGTTTTTACTTTTTTGCTGTAATGTTATTTTACTTAAAAACAGGCAGTATTAAAGAGTTGTTATTATAAATTTTGTTAATACGGTTAAATAAGTTTAGAAGAATTAAAGTGGGTGCATAAAAATGATTTTAAATGAGTTATTATTTTACGGTGGTATTATTTTGATTATATTTACTTTATTGGTATCAATTACATTTTTCGTTATTTATTACATAAAAAATATAAAATTAAATTCAATGTTTGATAAAGAATATGGAAAATTGGATAAAATGGATAAGCATTAGATTTTTTATAAATGGTGGAAAGTTGAGCGTGATAAAAATGATGACAGTAATAGCGGGAACATATGAAATATTATATGAAATTGGTTTTGGCGGCGGTGGAATTGTATATCTTGCAAATCATTTACGTTTGAATAAGAATGTTGTTTTAAAAGCAGATAAGCGTAAAATTACAGCACCAACAGAAGTTCTTAGAAGAGAGGTTGATGTGTTAAAAAATTTGAGTCACACGTATATACCACAAGTGTATGATTTTTTTGTCGAAAACGAAGTTGTTTATACGGTTATAGATTTTGTTGAAGGTGAAAGTTTGGACAAACCTTTGAAGCGAGGAGAAAGGTTTGTTCAATCGCAAGTTATTAAATGGGCATGTGAAATACTCGAGGCATTATGTTATTTGCATAATCCAATACATGGAACTCCGCCGAGAGGAATTGTTCACAGCGATATAAAGCCGGCAAATATTATGTTGACTCCGAATGATGATATAAAACTTATTGATTTTAACATTGCTTTGGCTTTAGGGGAAGAAAGCATTGTTGGGTTAAGTGCAGGATATGCATCACCCGAACATTATGGACTTGATTTTTCAAGTGATACATATTTTACAAATAATGAAGAAAAATCTAAATCTGAACTAACCGAAACACAAGAGACAAAAACTTTGAATAATGATTTTGGCGAAGATGAAACGGTGTCAATGGTATCACTTGAAAGGGCAAATATTATTCGGCAAGAAAATAAATCCGTAATGGCTACATCTTCATTTAAAAAGATAGTTATTCCTGATGCTCGTTCTGATATATACAGTTTGGGTGCTACTTTATATCATCTTTTATCGGGTAAAAGGCCGAAAAAGAATGCAACAGAGGTTGAACCTTTATCTACAGAGGATTTTTCTCCTCTTATAGTTTCAATTATTTCCAAAGCAATGAATCCCAATCCTGATTTACGATATCAGAGTGCAGAGGAGATGTTATATGACTTTAGATATTTAAGAGAGAATGACCCGAGAACCAAAAAGAAAAAGAGAATTTTTAAATTTACAAGTGTATCACTTGCCGGCTTGATGATTATTGGGGTTTTTACTTCTTTTGTTGGGTTGAAGCGAATGGAATCTGTTCAAAAAGCTTTGACTTTTGCGGAATATTCACAAAATGCGATTGAAAAGGGTGATACAGATTTAGCGGTTGAATATGCACTTCAAGCATTACCTATTGATAAGGATATTTTTAATTCTGATTATATTGCAGAAGCGAAAAAAGCTCTTGCAGATTCTCTTGAAGTTTATAATTTATCTGACAGTTTTAAATCGCATAAAGTTATGGATTTGCCATCGGAAATATTTAAAACATTTCTTTCTCCTAATGGGAAAACGGGGGTTGTAACATATTCATTTGAAGTTGCAATATTTGATGCCGAATTAGGTTCTGTCATTGAAAGTTTGCCTATGATTGAATCGGCTCTTTCAGATGTTGTTTATATCAATGATGATATCATTGCTTATGCGGGAAGAGATGGGTTGAGCCTTTATAATATAAAAGAAAAAAAGATTTTATGGACAGGCGAAAAAGCAACTCATATAGCGGTTTCGGAAGATGGAAAAACTATTGTTGGAATTTATCGAGATGAAACTTTTGCAACTGTATATGACGTAAATGGAAATAAAAAAGCAACTTTAGATTTTGCAGGAAATAGGCAAAAAGTTGTAAACAAAGATATTTTTTCTGATCCTATGGATAATATTTTGGCTATAAGTGGTAATGGTCGTTATGTTGCGGTTAGCTTTGAAAACGGCGGTTTGGTGATATATGATTTAATGAATTTAAAAAATGTTACAAAGTTATATGATAAATCGGAATTTACTCATTTCGAGGGAGGATTTAACGGAAAATATTTTGCTTTTTCAGGGACTAAAAATGGTTTGTCAGAATTTAAAATTGTAAATATTGAAACATTTGAAACCCCAATATCTTTGGTGCTTGATAGTCACATAGGTGTTAAGACTAACGAAAATGTTATATACATATCGAATAAAAGTACTATATGCACAATAAATCCTTTGACGGGAGAACAGCAAGAAGTTGCATTTGCAGATTCAGATATTAGAGAATTTTCAAGCGATTTGAATAATTCGATTGTTCTTACTGAAAAGAATGAATGTTTATTTTACGATAAATATGCAGATTTTGTTAATAAATATAGTACAGGTCAAATAAAATATTCTTTTGCTGAAATTTCGGGAGATTTTGCAATTATAGCTGGGCGAGATACACCTACAATAAGAATTTTAAAACGAAGTGATTACAGTTTATCCGATATTTGCAATTATGATAAAGATTATATACACGATGAAGCAAGAATTAATCAAGATATGACAAGATTACTTTTATTTAGCTATAGAGGTTTCAGGTTATATGATTTGAAGGGAAATTTGATTAAAGAGGTTGAAATTCCCGATAAAAATAAAGTTTATGACCAACAATACAGTAGCACAGCAGGAAATCTTGCAGTTATATATGATGATGCATTCAGGCTGTATTCGGGAGAAAACGGAAATTTGATTTATGAAAATGAAAATTTAAAATCGGTCTCTTATTCCAAATATGGTGTAAGCATATTTGACGGCAAGGAAATTAAACTTATTGATATTGACAGCGGCGAGGTATTGCAAAATTTACCTGCAACCGGTAAATTTGGGGCATATTGCGGTATGGTTGTTGATGACAATGTTTTAAATGGCGGTAAGTTTATAGGTTCTGCAAAAATTGGAGAAAATTATGTTTTTGCTGTTGAAAAAGATAATTTATGTAAAGTTTATGATGATATGGGAAATCTTAAATTTGAAATACCTGTTGAAATTAACAGTGAAGCATTTTTTACTAATAATGAAATAATTTTATCGCCTTTGCATGGAACGCCGACTGTGTTCAGCTTGGAAAGCGGCAAAAAGGTTGCGGATTTGGAAAAAGATGCTTATGTAACATATATAACCGAGCTTGATGATTATATAATGAGCGAATATGTTACGGCGACATCTGAACATTACGGCATTTTGATAGATAAAATTACATATGAAAAATTAGCTTATATTCCTTGTTTGACAGATATTTTAAATGGAGAGCTTATATTTGATTATCATAAGGGGTATTTGAGAAAAAGCAAAATTTATTCTATAGAAGAATTAATCAATATTGCTAAAAGTAAAGCTATTGATTAAAAATATAACTTATAGACAAGAGCAAAACACCAAGCCGCAAAACGAAAGCAAACAGACAATAGAATTTTTAAAAGTTCAAAACATGAAAAAAGGAAAAAAGGACACAACAAATCAGACCTCAGCAAAAAATACCGAAATCTGTTGAAAAATATATAGTTGAAAAGTTATGCAATACGCTTTACAGATTTAAGACAGCGATATGAGCTGTTTGATTTAGTGACAATCGCAGTCAAAGCAACCGCCCGCAAAGCGATATGTGCAGCGGTGTTAAAGTTTTGTGCCACAGTACCAACAGGCGTTCTTGTCCGGTCTGCTTAAATCGTGAATTGTATCGCTCAGCTTCTGTTAGGAGTGCATAAAGCTTCTTAAAGGAAACACATTCATG
>CAZHGC010000047.1:0-10849 GCA_964531385.1 uncultured Lachnospiraceae bacterium
CGTGACATTGATAAAATCCCCCTTATATAATCAAAAGACTCAACAAGGGGGATTTCAACAGGTATTGTACGTATTTACATTATACACAACCGGCAATTTACTTGTCAACACTTTTTAACAAATTATTCCATTTCATTTTATCAAAGTGTCAATAATTGGTAACACATTTATTCTGTCAAGGATAAGGTGGATATTTTGCAACGCAAAATACTACCTGACCTTGACAGGCTCAAAATAAACATACTTGTTTTTAGGCGTTCAGCATAAAATACTGAACACCCTTAACCACTCTCACATTACTCCCAAATATTCTGCAACTACTTGGTTTGGGCTTTTCATATTTAGGCAAGTTTTTATATAATTATTTGATTTTTTCTGATAAACCTCAAGCTGTTTCTTTCCGTCTGCAAAATTGTACATTTTCATATATCTGTAGAAACGTTCTTCAACTTGTCTGCTTTGTCGTTCCACTTTTCCGTTATATCTTGGTGTTACAACTCTTATCCTATGATATGTTATTCCATACTCCTTTAAGTTTGTCACACAATAACTTGGCACAAATTTTACATCTACTTGTACTTTTTGACCTATGTATTCTGCTCGCTTATACGGTTTTGATTTTCTGTTTTTCTTTTTCTTTGATTTTTGCGGTTTTAATTTATATACAAATCTTTTGTCTGCTTACTTTAAAATATATCGACGCTTCTGTTACTGTGTGTCTTTTGAGATATTTAATTATTCGTTGACAAAAATACTTATATTACGATAACATATTTATACAGGGTTCTCCTTTATGATTCTTTTTTGATTTTAACTATTTCAATTATATCATATTTTGAACCTTGTTTTTATTTTTTAGTGTTACCTATCTATTATAACCTCAACACAGCTTTTTCAATTACTTACTTGAAAAAGCTGTTTATTTGTAGTATAATATTTTTAATGAATTTTTCATATATTTAAGGAGGATAATAAATGAGAGGTTTTTTCAAAATTGACGGCCCGTTCTTCAAATATGGTACAATTCTTGCGGACGTTATAATTTTGACTTTTTTATGGGCAATATGTTCATGTTTAATCGTTACAATTGGGCTTTCAACAACGGCGTTGTTCTATGTTGCAACAAAACAAACATCAAATAAAGAAGGCTACATCACTTCAAATTTTTTTAGAAGCATAAAAGAAAATTTTCTTCAGGGAATTATATCAACCGTCATTTTGCTTGTGGCAGGTTTTGTAATTTACGTAAGTATACGATTTGCCGCCGCTGTTCCAAATATGCGAGAAATAATCTTAACTCTTGATTATATTGCGGCTTTTGAGGTTATAATAATTTCGGTATATATATTCCCGCTTATGGCAAGATTTGATATGAAGCTTATAGAACTTTTCAAAACAGCATTCTTTCTTGCAAACAGACATATGGTAACAACAATCTCCTGTTTAATTTTGATTGTTGCAATCTTTTTGCTTTGCATTTTTGTAAATCCTGTTTTCATAATTGCCGGAGTTGGTGCCTATGCCTATATTTCATCGTTTATGTTTATGCGTATATTTAAAAAATATTGCCCTGACATAGATGTTGACGAACCGGATTTATTCGGGCAAAATTAATTGCTTTGTTGAGCTTGAACAAAAATATTTTAAAGGAGTTTTTTTATGACAAAAAAGGCAATTTGTTCAAAAGTTAAACTTGATGACTCAGAAAACAAAATTGCAAAAGAATTTATCGGGTGTGTTGATGAGCTTTTAAAATCCGAAAATGTAAAAGAACTTGATAATTTTTCACAACACTTAAATACAAGTAGGCTTCAACATTCAATAAACGTTGCATATTACAGTTATCTCATTTGCAAATACCTTAAATTTGACTATAGGTCGGCAGCGAGAGCAGGTCTTCTCCACGATTTGTATTTATACAACCGGCACATTCAAAAGCCAAAACAATCACACACGCTATACCACCCCAAAGAGGCTTTAAAAAATGCAAAAGAAATAGCCAATCTTAACAAAATCGAAGAAGACGCAATTTTAAAGCATATGTGGCCTTTATGTAAAGGTATGCCAAAATATAAAGAAACCGTCGTTGTCACATTTGCGGACAAATATTGTGCCACTGCTGAATTTATAAAGCAAATTAATGGTTCAATCAAGCATAAATACTTAACTGCAAAAGAAAAATGGTATTCCGAAGTTTCTTAAAAACAATTAAAGGGTTGTTGAAAAATTTCAAATTTTCAACAACCCTTTTTAATATTCATCATATGCAACTCGTTAAAAAATCATATCGCCGTCGATAATTTTCGCAAAACTGCTTATTCTCGCAACTCTTGGATAATGTATCCTCGGTTTTCTATCTTTTATTTTCAAAAGCTCAATTTCGAACAAAACCTCGTCCGAACCGGTAAAACAAGCATTATACTCATCAACATATTTATAAACAATTTTCTGATTAACATCAAGGTTTAAATCCAAAATAGTCGTAGTTTCGGTTTTCTTTTCCAATCTCTTCAAATTAGACATAGAAGTATATTCCGAAAACGGGCTCATATTGTAATCAGTGAAAAAACTGTATTCAACGTTATGATAAAATCTCATTTCATCTGCAATTTCTTTGTGAACATCGCTAAGAGTAGCATCTGCTTCAAACTCAAAAACTTTCCAATAAGATTTGTCTTCCATAAGTTTGACTTTAATTTCATAAATTTCTTCACATTCTTGAGGTTTTTCTGAAATTTTAATTCCCTCAAGTTCAACTCCGGAATTAATAACGGCAACAACTGTTTCAATAACATTTTCCAAAGAAAACCTGTCAAAAATATCAGCATATTCGTCTTTCTTTTTCTCAATATTAAAATAATCATAAGTAATAACAGTTGAATAATAAGTAGAAGAAGGATAATATATTGACGGAGAAAATTCAAAATCAATATTGTGTTTTTTCTCTTCCATAAGGTCGTTCATTTTATTGCCAATATCATAAGGATAATGATAAAGAGGCATAAAAAATTTAAAATAATCACCAAAAGGAATAATAAACCATTTGTCAATTAAAATTCTCAAAAAATAAGCACTTGACAAAACTGCGTCCTCAAACTCGCCAAGTTCTTTGTCCAAAGACTCTTTTTCATCGTTCCAAAAACTCTCAATATCAACGCCGACCGAATTAAAAATGTCTTTAAAAACGTCATCAACAGAAACAGGGTTTTTTATAATTTCCTCAATATATTCATACGAAAAAAATCTTTCATCTTCCGGAAAAAAATTATTCAAGCTTGCACAAGACAAAGAAATTGCTGCTTTAACCGCATCGTCAAAACATTCCCTTTTGTCTCTTTGAAAAAATGTTTCATAATCGTCCTCAACGCAATAAACTTGTGAATAAATAGAAGGCATTTTTTTGACAAGCCCAAGTCTTTCTGCGAGATAAAGCAAATATTCAACATACAAAATTTCATCAAACGAAATTTTTTCCAAAACGGAATTAATTTCATCGGTAACAACAAGCCCCTCCGATTCAAAACTAATGACAGGGCAGTTACTTAAAAAAATATTTAAATCTACAATAATCGGGTGCTCATCAACGCTGTATTTTATAATGCCTTCTTCAAAACCGCAAAATTTCAACTTTGATTTAGTTTTAATAAATGGAACAAAATATTCATTTTCGCAAAATCGTTCGTTAAGTCTATGAACAATATGAGCCGGTGTAAGAACATTTTCATTAAAAAATGAAGAATAATACCATTTTCGATAAATTGAATTATAATGTTTTAAAATAATTGATTTTCCTTGTTTTCTAATTTGCGAATATTCATTTGCAAAATCTCTTTCAAAAAACTCGCAAATTTTCAAAATCTCTTTTTCAAAATCCATTTTCTGACCGCCCCCTCGATTAACTATTCTTTAAAAATGTCCAAAATTTCTTCTTTGGTCATTTTCCCAATTCCCATTTCATCACTATCCGAAATAACCGATTTAATCAACTCTTTCTTTTTTTCCTGCAAAGCAATAATTTTTTCTTCAATGCTGTTTTTTGCAACAAGATAAAACACTTGAACATTTTTAATTTGACCAAATCGATAAGCCCTGTCAGAAGCCTGCTCCATAACAGCCGGATTCCACCAAGGGTCAAAATGTATAACAACGTCTGCTCCAATAAGATTAAGCCCTGTTCCGCCGGCTTTAAGCGATATAAGAAAAACTTCTTTTTCGCCGAAATTAAACCGATTTGTCATATCAATTCTGTCCTCAGAAGAAGTTTTTCCGTCAAGATAAAAAAACGAAATTTCTTCTTTTTGAAGTTCGTCTTTTATAATATTTAACATCGATGCAAATTGTGAAAATAATAAAATTCTATGCCCCGAAGCCAAAATATTCCTAATTGTTTCAACGGCAATTTCAAGCTTTCCGCTTCCGCCGTCATATTCTTCAACAAACAGCGAGGGGTGACAACAAAGTTGCCTAAGCCTCGTAATATAAGATAAAATTTTAATTTTTTCTTTTTCAAATTCACCAAGAGAAATAAATTGTTCAATGTTATTTTTTGCTTTAATAAAATTTGCGTTATAAAGCTTTCTTTGCTTTTCTTCCATATCACAATATAAAATAATTTCCGATTTTTCGGGAAGTTCTGTTAAAACATCTTTTTTTATTCTTCTCAAAATAAACGGCTTTATCTTTTTTCTAAGTCGTTCAAAAACAGATGTATCATTATATTTAACAATAGGATTTTCAAACATCTTTTGAAAATGCCTTTTGTTTCCCAAATATCCCGGCATAATAAAATCAAATATAGACCAAAGTTCGGAAAGAGAATTTTCAATCGGTGTTCCCGTAAGGGCAAATCTAACGTCTCCCATAAGCATTTTAACAGTCTTTGCATTTTGTGTAAAGGCATTTTTAATATTTTGTGCCTCATCAACAACAATAAATTTAAAATAAAAATCCGAATAACAATCAATGTCTCTTTTCAAAATATCATACGTTGTAATAAAAACGCCTTTAAAATCTTTTTTTGAAAGAATTTCTTTTCTAAGCTTGGGAGTTCCGGCAACGACAACACTTTCAACTGAAGGTGCAAATTTTTCAAATTCGCTTTTCCAATTATAAATAAGCGAAGACGGGCAAATGATAATTGTTGGCAATTCAGTTGGTTGTGCCAAAATAACGGAAATCATTTGGAGTGTTTTTCCAAGTCCCATATCATCAGCCAAAATCCCGCCAAAATTCAATGTTGTCAAAGCTTCAAGCCAGCAAAAACCTTTTTTCTGATAATCTCTCAAAATCCCGTCAAGAGATTTTGGAATAACAAATTCGTGATTTTCAGCCATTTTAAATTTTTTGATTATTTCGTCAAAAACATCATTTGTTTCAATGTTGTATTTTCCTTTTGTAACAATTTCATTAAGATAAATTGCATTGTAAACAGGCATAACAATTTTATTTTCGCCTTTAAGTTCATCTTTTGAAAAACCAAATCCGTCAATAATGTCCAAAACCGGTTCAAGAGAACTGTTTTGGAAATCTATAAAACTACCGTCTTTAAGTCGGAAATATTTCTTTTTAATTCTGTAAGCGTTTATAATGTCATCAATTTCATCAAAATTAAAATCTTCCAAATCGAAATTAATTTCTAAAAGTCCGCCATTAACATTAACCGACCGTAATGTATTTTTATACACTTTAACTTTATTCTTTTTAAATTCGTCTGTAACAAAAACTTCTCCAATTTTTTTTAATTCTTCAGCTTTACCATTGTAAAACTCAAAAATTTTTTCTTCGTCAGATATAGTGTAGAACATTCCGTAAAAATATTCAAATCCAAATTCAAAAAGCTTTTCTTCAATTTTGTTTTCAAAAAATAAATTGAAAACGTTAATTTTGTCATAGTCTGCAACAAGTTCAAGCAAAATTTTCTTTTTGTCGCAATCCAAATAAAATTCAAAATGCGGCTCGGAAATATTCAAAATTTCATATGCTTCGTCTTTGTTTTTCAAAACATTTTGCTTTTCCAAAACAGCCAAAATTTTATTAATAAATTTTTCATTATAATCAAAAGGGAATTTCATTTCATAACTGTTTATAAAAACAAAAGCTTCGTTAATTGCTTTAATAACGTCAAATCGCTCTTTTGGAACTCTAAAAAGTTTTTCATTTTCAAGAATATAACCGTAATTAATCCCCTCAATTAATTTTAAATCTTTTTCTTCGCCAACCAACTTAAAATTACTTTTGTCTTTTTTCAAATAAAGTGAATAATCAAAATAATCATCAGTAAATTTAAGATTAAACTTCTGCTTTCCGTCTTCACTTTCCAAATCAATTATCCCGATAATTTCTTTATCACAAACAATATCAAAAAAATCGTCAATTCCATGTCTGCTCAAAACAAAATTTTCATCATCAAAAACAATTTTCTCATCTTTGGAAAAATCATTGTAATTTTGAATTTGTTTTTTAATAAAATCGATGTATATATATGCTTCTTCGGTAAACTCCTGCTTTCTAAAAGATTTATCGCAATTTTTGACAACATCATTTTTTTCGAAGTTACGCACAAATTCATATATATTTTGAATTTTAACATAATTGCTCTTGCCTATGTAAAAATCAATACAACATTTATTGTCCTCAATAAATCTAAAAATAGTTCTAATAGCAACATTTTTCTTAACTCTCAAATTTTTATATTTAAAATTAACTTTTTCAAAATCATCTAAAATTTTATTAAATGCAGTAATACCGTCAATTTCAAAAACTTCATCTTTTATAATTGTATCCGAATTTAAAATGCAAAACAAAAGTGCCGCAATGTGTCTGCATTTTTCAGAACAGCAAGTACAAACCGTTTTCTCAATATTTCCATTATCGTCAAAATATGCTTTTGCTAAATATTTTTTACCTCTTTCTCCGTCAACCTCAGCAGAGACAATTTTTTCATAAAAATCAGTATTCTTAATATTATAAACTTTCCCGTTCTCAAAATCTTTTTTCCCGTCAATAAAAATTTCGCCGTATAAAATATAATCTCTTATTATATACTCGCTTATATTGTAATTCATATTTCAAAACCCCAAACATAAAATACTTATATATAAAATAATACACTAAAATTGCCTTTTTGTACAGAGTTATGATAACAACAAAAAAAGCTGTCAGCAGATAAAACATTAAAAATCGCAACAGCTCTTCCGATTACAATCTAACATTATATGTAAAAATTGCAAAAAGCACCAGTTAATAAAATTAAATTTTTAAACAAAAATTTCATAAACAACCGGCAAACTTTTTGCAACTTTTAAAATTTAAACAAAAAATAAAGAAAAACTATTTGTTTTCTTGCTAACAAAAATTTCAAAATCAATCAAAATTTTTTTCGCTTTTTTTGTTTGTTTCCTGCTTGTTTAACTTTTTATTCATTCCCATATCGATTTCATTTGCAAATTCAACTCTGTTGTTGCTTTTTTCGCTTCTTTTCTCCATATTTTTTTGAGATTGCTTTTCGCTTCTTTTTTCCATAAAAAATATCCTCCTAATATAAAATTGCAAAATTTAAACACAAATTCTTGTATCATCTTTTTGCAATAAATATTATGAGTAAAAAAATATTTTTTATTCAAATTAAAAAAATTAAATTTCGTTTTCAAAATCCGTTGGAGTTTCAAGAGTTATTTTTCCAAGCTTGCAACCTCTAAATTCATCGATAAGAATGTTTGCACTTCTGTCCAAATCAACTTCTCCGCCCTTAATTTTAAAACCTCGTGCTTCACCGATTTTTTTTAAAACATTTTCAGAAGAAACATCTTCGTCATAATCAATTTTGTATCTTTCTTTAAGAGCCAAAGGATATAACCTTCTCAAAAAATCAATAAGATTAACGGCAAGTGTATACGAATCGAGAATATCATCGTTAACAGCACCTGTAAACGCAAGTTTAAGCCCAACCATTTTGTCATCAAATTTTGGCCACAAAATCCCCGGTGTGTCCAAAAGTTCAAAATCTTTTTTTATCTTAACCCATTGTTTTCCTCTTGTGACACCCGGTTTATCGCCCGTTTTTGCTGTTGCT
Organism: uncultured Lachnospiraceae bacterium; assembly: GCA_964531385.1. Classification (GTDB taxonomy): domain Bacteria; phylum Bacillota; class Clostridia; order Lachnospirales; family CAG-274; genus MGBC114079. Next base: position 8,072 of record CAZHGC010000047.1, read on the forward strand.
TTTCCAACAAATTTGTTAATAAGGGTTGACTTTCCGACATTTGGAATTCCTGCAATCATTGCTCTTATAGGAACGAAAATACGACCTCTTTTTCTAAGCCTTTCGAGCTTTTCTTGCATAAGCTCTCTTGAAAAATCGGTAATATCTTTAAGCCCTTTTCCGGAAACCGAATTAACCAAAACAACTTTATAACCTTTGTTTTGAAAATATTCTGCCCATTCCTGAGTTTTCTTTTCATCGGCAAGGTCAACTTTGTTTAAAATAATAATTCTATATTTATTTTGTGCAAGTTTGTCGATATCAGGATTTTTGCTGCTGTAAGGAATTCTTGCATCAAGTAGTTCAATAACAATATCAACCAATGATATATTTTCCGTCATCATACGTTTTGTTTTCGTCATATGTCCGGGATACCATTGAATATTCATAAAAACCCTATCCTTTCAGAAAATAACAAAGGAGCTGTCGCAAAAGCTGCAGCCCCCTCATCACTCACAAAATTATTTAATTCTTTTGTTAATATCTTCTTTAACTTTTGCAGCTTTACCAATTCTGTCACGAAGATAGTTAAGTTTAGCACGTCTTACAATACCGTATCTAACAACTTCAATTCTGTCAATTCTTGGAGAATGTAAAGGCCAAGTTCTTTCAACACCAACACCGTAAGAAATTCTTCTTACAGTAAATGTTTCACGAGCACCGCCGTTTTGTCTTTTCAAAACAGTTCCCTCAAACATCTGAAGTCTTTCTCTTGAACCTTCAACAACTTTGGCATATACTCTAACAGTATCTCCAACGTTAAATTCAGTAACTTCGCTTTTAAGTTGTTCTTTTTCAATTTCTTTAATAATATTGCAATTCATAAGGTAAAAACCTCCCTTTCAATCTTAGATATTCTTAACATCACCTCGATGACAGCGGAATATCCGTATTCACATTTTGATATTATAACATACGCAAAATAAAAATGCAACAAAAATTTTAAATTTTTTTAAATTTTCTAAATTGAAAATTGCAATATAAAATGTCCACAAATATTAAGTGATATTTTGTTGCTGAATTAAAATATTTGAAAATAGCCCGTTAAATGATTTTCTTGGAAAATTATTCGGGTATATTTTCAAGTTGTTCCTTAACTTTTGACATAATTCCGTTTATTTCAACGTTTCCGTCCATTGGGATTACAAGGCATTTAATTCCGTCGACAATTTTTATTTTTACGATATGGGAGTTTTCGGGTTTGACATCGATTATTACATCATTTGTTTTGACTTCAAATTTACGCTTTTCTTGGATACTGTCTGCGTTGAACGTCATTTTTTCGTCGAATTCTTCATTGAATTTTTTATCGACTGTTTGCAAATCTTCTTCTTTGACACCACTTTTCTTTAAAAGATTTTTTACTTCTTCTTTTCCGAGCATAACCGGTTCGTCATATGTATTTTCTTCAATCATTTCGGAAATGTTTTCATTAATTTCACGAACAACATCAACAACTTCGTATTCGGGCTTGTTTATAACAACATCTTCAATGATACTTTGAAAAATTTGCTTTTGGTGGTCTGCGGGGATTGTTTCAAAACAGCCTATGCCGTTTTGAATAAATTCGCTGTGCATTTCGTTTGTGTTTTTAACGTAATACAATAAATTGTGAATGTCGGTGCTTCTGTCATTGAAAGAGGGGAACAAAAAGCCCATACAAGGAAAGTCGACAACCCAATCTCTGATTCGGTTTTCGATTGAATTTGTTTCTTCGTGATAGCTTAATGCGGCTTTTGATAAATTTACGGGGCAAACACAGCAGATTATATGTTTATAAATTTCCGTAGATTCATCGAGTTTTATATTGTCCTTTGTTTTTGTTGGAACGTCATAAACGTTGTATGCAACAAGTATTAGATAATTTCCTGTGTAGTCGAAATTTTTTATAATGTGGTCGTAAAAACTGTCGAGGGCTTCTTTTGATTTTAATTCGGTGTTTAGAAGTGAAAGAAGAGAGACTTGTTGACCGTCGAGTTCTTCGGCTTCGTTTGTGAATGCAAGATTATGAAGATTTTTGCCTATTGTTCCGGAAAGCGTTTTTTTGATTAGCTCGACAAATTTGTGTTGGTCGGATTCGGGCAAATTGCTTAAATAATCGTTTAAATATGTGATTTTTTCTTTTTCGTCTCCGCAAACATAACAACCACAAAGTCGGATTGTGCTGTTTGCATCGGCTTTTATAAGTTTTTTGATTTCGAGAATTTCTTTATTTATCATTTTGTTACCTCGTGCTATAAGATGTAGTAGTTTTTTTGTTCCTCTCCAAGAACCGATATTGTTTATTGTATACAAGCAAGTTGTCATACTATATAATAATTCATTTATTGATTTTTGTAAAATTATTTTTTGCTTGATGAAATTGATTTTGTTGATAGACAAGAGCAAAACACCAAGCCGCAAATAGAACACAAACAGACAATAGAACTTTTAAAAGCTCAAAACAGAAAAAAGAGCACAACAAATCAGACCTCAGCAAAAAATACCGAAATCTGTTGAAAAATATATAGTTGAAAAGTTATGCAATACACTTTACAGATTTAAGACAGCGATAGGAGCTGTTTGATTTAGTGACAATCGCAGTCAAAGCAACCGCCCGCAAAACGATATGTGCAGCGGTGTTAAAGTTTTGTGCCACAGTACCAACAGACGTTCTTATCCAGCCTGTTTAAATCGTAAATTGCATCGCTCAGCTTCTGTTAGGAGTGCATAAAGCTTCTTAAAGGAAACACATTCATG
>CAZHGC010000048.1:0-9744 GCA_964531385.1 uncultured Lachnospiraceae bacterium
ATTGCTATGATTTTTTTGTTTTTTTTAGTGTCCTATTTGATTATACAATCAACCACTGTCTAAATTGCAAGGAAAGACGATTTAATTTGTTGTTTGAGGGCGACCGAATGAATTTTATAAATTTTTTGAAATTTAGGTATTTACTTTTTATATATTTTGTGATATTATCCAGTTGACTCATATTGATAACTCCTTTTTAGTTATTGGTGGTAATACCAAAACTTCTAATATGAGTCTTTTTTGTGCTTTAGCAATTATTTTTTTCTTGACATATGTTTTTTGCGGTAGTATAATTATTAAATAATAAAGTTCATATTATAACTTATCAAGAGTGGTGGAGGGATAAGGGCCCTGCGAAACCCAGCAACCGGCATAATTGCATCGGTGCTAATTCCCCCGGTCTTTTCCGGAAGATGAGATTTCGTTTGAGACCCCAAAAGGGTTTTTTTTTATCTCAAAAAAATGCAAACAATACTTTTTTAAATATAAGGAGGATTTCAATTATGAGAAGAATGTTTACTTCCGAATCCGTTACGGAGGGGCATCCGGATAAAATTTGCGACCAAATTTCCGATGCTGTTTTAGATGCGATAATTGCAAAAGACCCTATGGCGAGGGTTGCTTGCGAAACAATGACAACAACCGGTTTGATTATGATTGCCGGCGAAATAACAACAAATTGCTATGTTGATATTGAAGCAATTGCAAGAGAGACTGTTCGTGAAATTGGCTATGACCGAGCAAAATATGGTTTCGATTGTGATTCTTGTGCTGTTGTAACGTCTTTAAAAGGTCAGTCTCCGGACATTGCACAGGGCGTTAATAATGCTTTTGAATCGAGAGAGAATGATGACGCAGACAAGGACACAGGTGCGGGCGACCAAGGAATGATGTTCGGCTTTGCTTGCGATGAAACCGAAGATTATATGCCTATGCCGATTTATCTTGCACACAAATTAACAAAGCGTTTGGCAGAAATGAGAAAAAACGGAACTCTTCCATATCTTCGTCCGGACGGCAAATCACAAGTTACGGTTGAATATGAAGATGATGTTCCTGTTAGAATAGACAACGTTGTAATTTCAACACAGCACAGCCCTGACGTTACACAAAAACAAATTCACGAAGATGTTAAAAAACACATAATTGAAGCTGTTGTTCCAAAAGAATTAATTGACGAGAACACAAAATATTTTATAAATCCAACCGGCCGTTTTGTTATAGGCGGTCCGCAGGGTGATTGCGGACTTACCGGAAGAAAAATAATTGTTGACACATATGGCGGATATGCAAGCCATGGCGGGGGGGCATTTTCCGGAAAAGACCCAACAAAAGTTGACCGTTCTGCCGCTTATGCCGCAAGACACATTGCAAAAAATATTGTTGCAAGCGGAATTGCAAAAAAATGCGAAATTGAGCTTGCATATGCAATTGGCGTTGCAAAGCCTTTGTCAATTCTTATCAACACATATGGAACAGGAAAAATTGCTGATGAAGAAATTGTTAAAATTGTTGAGAACAATTTTGACTTGCGTCCTGCTGCAATAATTAAAAACTTTGATTTAAGACGTCCGATTTATAAACAAACTGCCGCATATGGCCATTTTGGAAGAACCGACATTGACGTTCCTTGGGAAAAACTTGACAAAGTTGACATTTTTAAAAATATATAATTTTGCTGTTCGTTAATTAACAGCTGTTTCGAAAGTTTTGCAAAAAGCCTTTGAAACAGCTGTTTTTTTCCGACCTTGTAAAAATTTTCTTAAAATTGCATTTATGAAAAAATGAGAGAATATAATTTAAAGTAATCTGTTTGAAAAATCGTTGGAAATCAAAATTATATTAATCGGTGATGTACAATAATATTTTCGGCTTTGGGGTGATTTTATGAAAAAAACAAACGAAAAAAATTTTCAAAATAAAATTTTGGCAACAGCAACAACAATATTGCTTGCGGTGGTTCTTTTTTTGGGAAATGATTTTTCATTTGGACAAATGTTTATATATGAAAATGTTCCGGGGTATGAGCCGTTGTTTAAATATTCAAATGTTGAAGTTTTCAACGATGATTATAGCGAAATAAATATTGCCGGAAAAAACGACGTAACATTTTATGAAGCGAGCAAAAATTTGGAAAACATAAAAACTGCCGATTATTTAAAATTTACCGATTTGAACGCATTGAAAAAGAATTTTTATATTGTTGACAAAAAAACGTTAATGACAAAAGATTATTTTGATGTTAAAAAATTTCTTTCAACGAATTTGAAAATTAAGCCGAACGGCGATTTTCCGAAAGTTTTGATTTTTCACACGCACTCTCACGAAATGTTTGCCGACAGCAATCCAAACAATCTTTATGAGGGGATTGTTGGGGCGGGCGAACGTCTTAAAGAAAAACTGGAGGCAAAGGGCATAAAATGTATACATAACACTGATAGATTTGACGTTGTTGACGGCAAAACAAAAATTATGGGGGCATATGAAAGAATGGAGCCGACAATTAGAAAAGTTCTTGCCGACAATCCGTCAATTGAAATTGTGATTGATATGCACCGAGACGGAATTGACGAAAGCACGAAACTTATAACAGACGTTAACGGCAAAAAAACGGCGAAAATTATGTTCTTTAATGGGATTTGCCGAATTTTGCAAAACGGCAAATTGAAAGAAACAGAGGGACTTTCAAACCCCAATATTCCGACAAATTTGGCTTTTAGTTTTGCTTTGAACGCAAAAGCAAAAGAGCTTTATCCCGAATTTTCAAGAGGAATTTATTTAAATGCCTACAGGTACAGCCTGCATATGATGCCGAAATCAACATTGGTTGAAATTGGGGCCCAGAACAACACAAAAGAAGAAATTTTTAATGCGGTTGATTTGCTTGCCGAAATTATTGAAAAAGTTGTTTTGGATTAGCAAAAAAATAATTTCCCGAATGTTAAATTTTTTTTAAGATGTTTACAATTATATTAAAATTCAGCCATTTGTTTGAAAAAGTCAATTTGTGGGGGTATAATGTACAGTGCGGGAAGTTAAATTAATCTTTTGGCTTCCTTTTGGGCTGTATGGAAAGCTAAATTTAACAATACTTTGGCTTTAACGATTATACTTCAAATTTGCAATTCAGGCTTATTTACAGCTCAAAACATAGTTCAAATGACATAATTATCGATTGGAGTGAATTTAATGAACTTTAGCAAAACTTTAAAATTTTCAATTTTTTCGGTTATTTTCGCTACTTTGATTGCTTCGGCGTCAATTTGCTTTGCATATACGTCAAATCAATCGACACTTTTATATAAATATGGCGAAAAAGAAACGTTGACAAAAGGTGTTACATATGAAAAAAGCAGTCGCCTTTACAAAGACGGTTGGGTTGATGTATATCTTTTGACAATGGATATAAAAAACACAAACGGTGTTCTTGATGTAATTGAATCGACAACCGAGCTTGGATTGAAAAAGAACGTTACAAACCTTGCAAAAGAAAACAGCAACGTAATTGCAGCCGTAAACGGCGACTTTTTTGGCTCGGGAAACCCTATGTCAAGTATGGGGCAAGTTTACAAAGACGGAAAATTTAAGCAAACGCAAAATTATTATAACGGTTCCGAAAACAAGTATGCCTCATTTATGCTTGACGGTGATATTCCTTTTATTGATTATGTTAAATCAAAAATTGTTTTTTATGGGGCAAACGGCGGTTCAAGCATAGAATTACAGGCAAAAAATAAATATACAAATTTTAAAAAAGCGGTTTATTTTGACAGAAACGCAATAACATCAACATCATCGATTGACAAACGTGTTTCCGGTCTTTATAAAATTGTTGTTGAAAATAACGTTATAACTCAAATTTCCGGTGCAGGTCAAACTGTTAATGTTCCCGAAAACGGTTACATAATTGTTATGAATTCTGAGGTTGCAAACGAAAAATTGAAACTTTATTCCGTTGGTCAATCTGTTGGATTTAACGAAACGGGAGATTTTGTTTTTAGACCAAACAAAAAGCTTTCTGAGGTTGATTTTGGAATTTCGGGCGGTGGTGAAATTCTTCGAAACGGAAGCCTTGTTTCAAACGGGCTTATTATAAACGGCAGACAACCTCGAACAGTTGTTGGAGTTGATAAAGACAAAACGAAAATATTTATTATGTGTGTTGACGGAAGAAACACAAGCATTGGTATGACTCACAGCGAAATTGGTGTTCTTCTTCTTGAATATGGTGCATATGATGCAATGCACTTAGACGGCGGTGGTTCAACGACTATGGTTGTTAAACGAAACGGGCAAACTTTGCCAACAATTCAAAATACACCGTCGGACAGCGGTCAGCGAAGCGTTGCAAACGCTTTGGCGATAAAGGCTGTTAATGTTCCGACGGGCGTTGTTAGTCAGCTTGAGCTTTCAATTGACGGAAATGATGACGGATATATGTTTTCTGGTGAGCCATCTGTTATAAACGCTGTTGGATATGACGAATATCACAACAAAACCGATTTTGATATGTCAACCGTAACGTTCAAGCTTTCGGGGGTTGAGGGAACGGTTGACGGAAATAAAATAACACCTCTTGCCGAAGGAAGCTATACACTTGATGCGTATATTGGCGAGATGTGGGTTGGTGCGATAAACGGAAAAGTTACGTCATCTGCCGCAACGGTTAAGGCAACGGCATTAAATCCAAAGCTTGACGTTGGTGACAGTTCATACCTTGTTTTGACGGCATACAGCAAAAACGGTTTTTCGTCTAAAATAGGTTATGAAGATGTTGAATGGACGTTGGACAATTCTGCTGTTGGATATATTGAAAACGGCAAATTTACAGCAACTTCTGAGGGTGATGTTACTGTAACCGCAAAATATAAAGATTTTTTATCATCGATAACTTTGCACGTTGGAAAAGTTATTGAAACAGTTACAACTTTTGATGACGGAAAAGCTGTTGGGTTTTCGGTTTATCCGCAGAATACAGGAATTTCTGGAGGAGCGGGAATAACAAATGCTTATGCTTATTCCGGAACGAATTCCGCAATGTTAAGCTATAATTTTATTCCCAATTCAACCGTTACACAAGCGGCATATGCTGATTTTTCGGCACCATACAGCATAAAAGATGCGTCTGCAATTAATTTATGGGTTAAAGGTGATGGTTCTGAAAATTTGTTGAAGCTTATGCTTACAGATGCTTCGGGAAATTCATATAACGTTTTGGTTACAGATGATTTGACGTTTACGGATTGGCGAAATTTTACCGTTTCTGTTCCTGAAAATGCTGTTGCACCTGTTTCTGTTTCAAAATTCTATGTTGCTTCTTTGTCAACGGTTGCACCTGTTTCGGGAACGGTTTATATAGACGATATGAGCATTCACGTTTACAAAAGCAGTGATGAAAGTTCATTATCTTTTGCCGATGTATTGAGAGAAACCATAAGCGGAGCTCCCGAGGCGGGATATGAAGATATAACTGTTTTTGGTCAGACTGAAAAGAAATATGGCGATAATATAAATTATGTTCAAGCGAGAGTTATGACACAAATGCAACAAAACGCACGTGCAATGTATTTTGTTGGGGCATCTTTGATTGAAAACAATTCGAACGTTGCTTGTGTGCAGTGGCAAAACGCATATAACACAACAAACACAACAAATGTTTCGCTTGTTAGCCTTGCAACGGGAGGCGGAAGTATTCGAAAAGGAAACTATGACCAGTGGAGATGGTTCCAAAGCTATCTTAAAGATTTTAGTAAAAATAACATTATCATTGGAATGGACAAAAATATTTGGGGAAGCAATGCTGTTAATTTAACGGATTCACGTGAAAGATATATATTCCATAAAATCCTTAAAGATTTTGTTCAAGAAACCGGCAAAAATGTAATTGTTGTTTCTGCAACAGGCTATAACACATCGGTTGAAGTTCACGACGGTGTACGATATATAAATTTGAACGGGCTTTCCGCAAAAGACAGCAACAACGTTTCTTCGTTCAAATATTTAAGAATAAGAGCAAGCCAAAACGATTTGGTTTATGATATTCAAAATATATTTTAAAAAAATTTGGGCAACAACAACTGTGTTGCCCCCAAAAATTTATTTTACGGAGGCGAAAACTATGAAAACAATAACCATAGGAAACAGAGCGATTGGTGACGGAAATCCGACGTTTATATTGGCGGAAATGTCAGGAAATCACAATATGGAGTTTGAACGTGCCGCAAACATTGTTAAAGCGGCAAAAGAAGCCGGCGCTGACGGAATTAAGCTTCAAACATATACAGCGGATACGATAACTTTGAATTCTGACAAGTCGTATTTCCAAATTGGTGAGGGCTCTCTTTGGGAGGGTATGACATTGCACAAGCTTTATCAAAAAGCGTTCACACCATGGGAATGGCAACCGAAATTAAAAAAACTTGCCGATGATTTGGGGATATTGCTTTTTTCATCGCCTTTTGATGAAACGGCTGTTGATTTTCTTGAAAAAATGGACGTTCCTGCATATAAAATTGCCTCTTTTGAAATAACGGACATTGGGCTTTTGAAAAAGGTTGCTAAAACGGGCAAGCCGATTATAATATCAACGGGAGTTGCCGATATGGGCGATATTCAGCTTGCAATAAACACTTGTAAAAAAGAGGGAAACGACAAAATAATTTTGTTGAAATGTACATCGGAATATCCTGCACCGTTTAGCGGAATGAATATAAAAACAATTCCGAATATGAAAGAAACGTTTGACCTTCCGGCAGGGCTTTCCGACCATTCACTTGGCGACGAGGTTCCGCTTGCGGCGGTTGCTCTTGGGGCAAACGTTATTGAAAAGCATTTTACGTTAAATCGTGCTGACGGCGGGGTTGATGCTGCTTTTTCGATGGACGTTGATGAACTTAAAGCAATGGTTAAAAGAATTCGAAACATTGAACAGGCTTTGGGTGTTGTTTCGTATGAATCGAAAGGGGCAAAAGATTCTGCTCGTTCGCTTTTTGCTTCAAAAGACATAAAAAAGGGCGAAGCTTTTACAAAAGACAATGTAAAATCGGTTAGACCGGGGATTGGACTTCACACAAAATATTACGATGATATTTTGGGCAAAAAAGCGACAAAGGATATTGAATTTGCCGAGCCTCTTGGTTTTGGTGACATAGAGTGGTGATTTAGATGATTGGAATTCGTGCCGATTCAAACGAAATTATAGGAATGGGGCATTTAATGAGATGCCTGTCGGTTGGACTTCAAATAAGAAAATTGGGCGAGGAATGTATTTTTATATTGTGCAAAAACGACAGGGCGGAAGAATTATTAAAAAAATACGGCTTTTGCTATGTTTTTATTTCGGGTGAGTTTAACAAAAAAGATGATGAAATTGAAGATTTGAAAAATATCATAGCAGAAAAAAATATTTCTCTTCTTTTGCTTGATTCATATGAGATTACGCAAAAATATTTAACAGCACTAAAAAATGCAACAAAGCTTGTTTATATCGATGATATAAATCGATTTCATTATGACGTTGATGCAATAATAAATTATTCCTGTTTGGCTAAAAAAAGTTGGTATCAACAATTTGATTATGATAATTCGGTTGATTTTTTGATTGGCTCGAAATATATTCCTTTGAGAGAAGCTTTTGCAAGCCGAGATTTTAAACGGAACAGAGATTTTGTCAGCAATATTTTGATAACAACAGGCGGAACAGACCCTTTTGGAATAAGTGAATACATTTTGAAGAATTGGAATTTTGAAAAATATAAAAAAATAAAAATTCACGTTATAATTGGCCAATATTATAAAAACAAAGAGGTTTTGAAAGAGCTTGCAAGAAAAAACCCAAATATTATAACATATGAAAACATTTTTGATATTTCAGATATAATGAAACAATGTGAAATAGGGCTTTCGGCAGGCGGAACAACTCTTTGGGAACTTTGCTCGCTTAAGGTTGCGGTTATTGGCGTTGCTTTTGCCGAAAATCAAAACGGGATTTCAGCTTATGTTGAAAAGGGATTTATTGCAAACACAGTTAATGTTTCAAACGGAATTTCTTCGCTTAATGAGGCGATAAAATCAATTGAATATTTAATTTCAAATAACGATTTCAGAAACGAGATAATTAACAAGGCATCGGAATATGTTGACGGAAACGGTGCAAAAAGAATTGCCGAGTATCTTACTGATTTTGCAAACAAAGCTTAGACGTGTTTTTAAAAAACTATAGTCTTGACAAAAAGCGAGTTGCTTTTGCCAAGACTATAGTTTTTTTATTGAAAGGCGGGGGTTATCGGGCTTGAGGTTTGGGGGTTGGCTGTTTATTATTTATCAAAAACATTATGATTGATACAGCAAGAATTATTATATAACCTATTATGCTGTATTCATCGGGGAGCTCACCCGCAAAGATGAAGCCGAAGATTGCTGCAAAAATTACTTGCGAATAGTCATAGACGGAGATTTCTTTTGCAGGGGCATTGCTGTATGCGGCTGTTACGGAAAATTGGCCACCCGTTGCCGCAACACCGGCAAGCAAGAGCATTGCAAGCTGTTCAAGCGTTATTGGTGTGTAGTTGAAAAGGACATATGGCAACGTTGCAAGGCAGGAGAACGTTGAGAAAAAGAAAACTATTACCGGCCCTTTTTCACCGTTGTTGCTTAGAGAACGAACGGCTGTGTATGCTCCGCCGGCTCCCATTGCTCCGACAACACCTATTAAAGCGGGGAATATATCAACATTTGATGCCCCCGGTTTTATTACAAAAAGGCTTCCTATGAACGCTGTTATTACGCAAATTACCTGATAGAGCTTGACTTTTTCTTTTAAAAATATGAACGAAAAAATTATTGCTAGAAAAGGCGATAATTTTGAGAGCATTGACGCATCGGCAAGGCTTAAATGGTCGACCGCATAGAAATTTCCGAGTATACCGATTGTTCCGGATACGGAACGGATTATTAACAATTTTATATTTTTCTTTTGGGGCTTGAAGTTTATTTTATTTTTTTTCAAAATTCCGCCCGCAACGATTAATGCTATTAAATTTCTGAAAAAACTTTTTTGTATTGATGGCAAATCACCCGAAAGCCTTACGAATGTGTTCATTAGGGCGAAGAAGAACGCCGCCGATATTATAAAAAAGATTGCTTTCGTTTTTTTGTTCATTTTTATCCTTCTTTCTTAGGAAAATTATACAAGGTTTTATTTTTTACGTTTACATTTTAGTTTATACAACGGGAATGTTTTTTATTTTGTAAAATTAATCTCGATAGTTATAATATTACAATTTCTTTAATATATCAAGTGGATTGTTGAAAGAATTTTTAATATGTGGTATAATTAAAATTACAAGAAATTAGATTGGAAATAAAAAATACGGAGCGACCTGAGAGGGGAAAATGCGGTGGCGAGTAGCGAGAGCTACGGAGTAGCATTTTAAGCGGAGAGATTTTTTATTAAACAGAAGATGTTTCTTGTAATAAATTACAAGAAATTAGATTGGAAATAAAAAATACGTAGCGACCCGAGAGGGGAAAATGCGGTGGCGAGTAGCGAAAGCTACGGAGTAGCATTTTAAGCGGAGAGATTTTTTATTAAACAGAAGATGTTTCTTGTAATAAATTACAAGAAATTAGATTGGAAATAAAAAATACGTAGCGACCTGAGAGGGGAAAATGCGGTGGCGAGTAGCGAGAGCTACGGAGTAGCATTTTAAGCGGAGAGATTTTTTATTAAACAGAAGATGTTTC
>CAZHGC010000049.1:0-9366 GCA_964531385.1 uncultured Lachnospiraceae bacterium
CAAATGATACAGAAAATGGGCATAGCCGAGAGTATCAGCTATGCCCATTTTGAAAGGTCAATTTGTGTAGCAGTGTGCTTTTGCGCCAGCAATCCGCGTATTTCTCTACACCATTTTTACACCATTTCGGCGTGTGCTGGTGTAGAGATATATGAAATTATAATTCGGTTGGTTATGCGAAAAATGCGGCAAAATCAAGCAATATTGGGATATATGGAGTGGTATTGAGCTATGAGATCAGGTGAGTCGCCCTCGATACCTAATTTCATAATTTCCTCTATCTCCTTTGAATTTTTGCTGTATTTTCAAGGGTTTCAGCGTTTGGCAGGATTGCTCACTGTACCATTACTGTACCATTTGATTCGTTTCAAATTGCTGTACGGCTTTCGACAAGGAATCATCTGTCACATGCACATACCTGTCCATTGTTGTCTTGATGCTGGCATGTCCCAAAAGCTTTTGTAGGACTTTCGGTTGCATCCCGCTTTCAATCGCACGGGTGGCATAAGTGTGCCGTAAGGCGTGCATACAGAAGCGTTTGATCCCCGCTTCGTCGCAGAGTTTGTACAAATGGGTATCATAAGAACTGTTCTTTGCAGGTTCGCCCGTGCGGTAGTTAATAAAAACCAAATCACGCATGATGAGACTTGATTTAATGCCTGTCCGACGATCCATGTACTCTAAGGTTTGTGACAGAGTTTCAGACTCTTTGCGTGTAGCTGTTTTGGATTGCACATCCCTTAATATCTCATAGGCACGATTTGTTAGGGGAATTGTGCGGTAGCTTTGTTGCGTCTTCGGTGGCCCCGCTCTCCAGTGCTTTTGATTGTGGCGGTACTCCAGCGTCTTGTTGACGGTTAGAGTTCGTTTCTCCCAATCAATCGCATCCCAAGTCAATCCAACAAGTTCACCGGTTCTCAAACCGGTTTCCAGTAGCAACGCATATTGAGCATAATTATGGGAGCGTTTGGCAACCTCCATGAATTTCCGTTGCTCTTCAATAGTCAGAAACTTAATGTCATCAACTGCCCGAACAGGCTTTGTGTAACGCACACCGTCCATCGGATGCTTGATAATCAAGTCGTTCATGACTGCCGAGCGGAACATTGTGCCCATAGCGATATAGGTTTGTCGAATGGTCGAGCCTGCATACTCTGCATCCATCCGATTTAACACTAATTTACAGTGCATCGGCTTCACATCGCTCAACCGCATTTTTCCAACTACGGGTTGAATGTTGTGCTTATATCGCTCACGATAGTTCCGTTTTGTATTCGGTGCAAGGTCGCAAACAATATTGCCGATCCAATAGTCAAACCATGCGTCTACGGTCAAATCTGAGGGGACATAGACATCATCGTGCTTATCTGCATACTTTGCATCTTCCAGCCAGTTACGAGCCTCTGGCAGCGAAGAAAAGCATTTTACCGTGCGTTTTCCCTGCTTGTTGACAAATCTTGCAGTATATAAACCGTCCTTTCTTTGGCAGATACCCTTGCCGCATTCTTTACCTTTTAGGCTTTTTCCCATTCGGTACTCCTTTCCCGCTATTGAGAAAAGCCTCTATGCAACTTAATATTATAGCACAGAAACCTTTATTTCTCAATACCGAAGTGAACTTAAATCGCTAACTTGCCACTAATGTACTGCTCAAACTCTTTCCTTTTGACCAGTTTCTTCGTGCCTACAAAGAGGACAAACGGGCAGTTAGGGGAACGGAGCATACTGTCAATCTTATTTATGCCGATGTTGCTATATGATGCGGCTTCTTTTATCGTTAGAGCCAATTTTTGATAAATTGGCACAGTTGCAGTATTTGTGCTTATTTGTAATCCTTCTTTCTTTATTGATTCTCAAGGTTTTCTGTTGTTGCAGATAATTTCTCAAAAATGTGCAGTTCTTCTTTTGCGGTTTGAATAAATTTGTCTGCTTCCGCAAGGAAATCATCAATGCTGTATACGCCGCACACCATGTATGTAGGCTCTTTCATGACACGCAAGTAACCCGCTTGCATTGTTACAGAGGTGTTGTCATACCGTTTCAACCACATATAATAAGGAGCGCCCGACGATCCCAGGTTTATCATGCCTACCTCAATAGACCGCTTCTTATAGTGCTGTGCCTTAGTCATTACAATCAGGTTGTTGATATGGTTGTTGGTGCAATCATTATCCAGATGATCTACTTGATTACCCTTTGAAAAACAATCTGCCCTAAATCGGTTCAATTTGACACTGAGATCATCTTCATTTGCAGGAATCCCATATAGACATACCGCCATAACGATATGATATAGATACTCAATACTTCCGCAAATCGGGATACACAGCCGGTTATCTCTGGACTGAACTTTGAGATAATCTTTTTTATCACTCAGCAGTTTATACAACCATTTTTCGTTGTCTGTTGTCGTGACCGCGCCCGTGTCTTGATTGATGATCTTTATGTCATTTCCACATCGGGATACATGGTATTTGCCGCCGGTATAGTCTGGTGTGATATGCTCTGTAACAGCACGGCAACGCAGATTGCTGATTCGCAAATCTCTGCTATCTTTATCCGTGTTCCGCACCTTAAATGTAACGGTAGCCTCTTGTACTGCATTGAGCGGTACATCACCATAGGCAGCCATGATGTGATGTTGGAGACATCCTAAATTGTTTTGCCCCGTTTTATGCAGCGACAAATCATTACGATAAATTGCGTATCCGTCTGTGAGAAGTTGTAGCGTAGTATCTACCGCATATGGCATATCGTCCAATAGACAAGTTGTTTGCCGAGTAATATAGATGTCCTCATCTTGGCTGCGGGTTTGGTATGCAATTCCCAAAACTACATGCTGCTCATAGCGATACAGAATGTAGCGGCGATCCATATAGATAATTTCGCAAGGCAAACGCTTAATCTGATCCAACAGTGGATATCGTTCCCGCTCTGCAATATAGCCTGGATTACGCAACTCATACAATACTTTCCTGACTGTTATTTCGCCTTTCTCCAAACGCTGAAGCAGTTCTGGGTGGTTTCCTTGCAAAAGGTCACTTACTCCCTTATATTGTTCAAATGAGATACCGGTAATTCTCTGCATGTCCGTTTTGCCATAACCATACAACTCTCTGCATTCCTCTGCCAGCTTTACACGCTCCAGTGTGGGAATATTTCGATTTTGCAATACTTTCACGGTATCCTCTGGAATCGGTAGCCTGCTATATCTACTCTTTCGTTTTATTTTGTCCATCATTTGCCTCTTTCTTTTTGCTTTTTTATGGGTTGCGATTGCTCTATGCCTACTTGTAATTCGATTTTTGATACTGCCCGAATATTCATTTTGCATTCAACACGGCGAATCATAATAACAAACCGTTGATTATCAGTATTTCTCCCGAAAATTGCAATGTCCAACTTTTTTCGGATAAATCCGTTGATTAAGGACTTGTTGCCGAACTAACTGCGTTTTTGCATATTACTGCATATCTATAAGTCCTTTTTAATACTTCTTTTTAGATTATTTTGCTTTTACGGTTTTGCTTTTCGTTTGCCGTTGAGCAACGCCCTTTTCTCACGCCACTTAGGAAGTGGCTCTTCCTATATTTCTCCATTCATCCATGCAATCAGTAGATTTCTCATACGCGGAGCGGGAATATATAGCCATATCTCTTCACCCTTACGAATGGCAGACCGCCATACCCACTGAATTAAGCAACCCAATGCAAACAGATCGTTGCTGATTGCTACGGGATTTCCGCTTTTATCAAGATGTTTTGCAAAGTATTTATCATATGAGGGGTTGGAGTTCATCGAAAAAACATAGGCCAGATTATGGCGATCCTGATATGCGTTAGATGCTCTTGCATTCAAGGGCAAAAAGCAATCCCCCTTAATACCTACATTGTCAGTAAAGCATGTGTATCCTTTGCCTTTGAGCTGGGATTTATAGGCTTCTTTACATGTCCATAAGATATCAGATGCTTTTGCGTGACGAATGTTTTGAAAGTAGTTATAGAGATCGTTTTTGAGTGATATTGATAGATGCGTTGGTTTGTTTTTCCTCATCAGCCGATCTTGCCCGCTTGATGATAGTTGAGCGTTGTTGTAATGGTTCAATCTCTGCTCGATATGGATGAGATTTTTATATTTTGTCCGTGTGGATGCATCCGATATGTAGGGGCATAACTGATAGCTACCTTCCGTCTTTATGACACTCTTTTTATCATAATCCAAGCCGTGATAATCAAAAAACGGCTTCAGATAGCTTCCCTCAAAGAGATATGTAAGGACATACACATCCTCAAAATACTGAAATATTTGAGGCGGGAACTCCCATAGCAACAAGGAGTTATCAAGCCATAGTAGATTCCCGTTCCGTGCCAGTCTCTCCACTTCGCTAAATGCTGATCCTGGATATGAATTAGTGCTAATCCATTCAACCCGCCCAAAGTCATCAATCCGAATATATCCCCCATCAAGCAGCAGTTTAATATTTGATTCGTACTTTCCCGATAGCCTATGCGACTTCCCTTGCGTTTCGTTATAATCGACAAGAATATTGATCGTTTCATCTAAAACCAGAATCGGCTTTGATTCTTTCAAGAGCCGCAAAGTTTCTTCATTCGCATTAGCAAAAGTAGAGTGCGTTAAGGCAATATCGCTTCCATTTGCTAATAACCGGTTAAATCCATTCAGTTTTCTGCCATTTTCATATTGCGGTGTTTGAAAATTCCGCTTTCCTCTTGTCGCATCACGGATACGGTCGATCTCATCCAGAAATGGTGTGACATAGATATACTGCTTCTCCTTGTTTTTACAAAACTGCTCGATTGCCCAAGATGTTTTTCCCTGCCCACATGGAGCATCAATGATTGTAATTGCTATTTTCATTCCTCCATTTCGTTTTAGAAAACAAAAACAGACCATTAGCAGAGATAACCTCTGTCTAATGATCTGTTTGCTGTAAGTGTCCTAATTGGATGCACAACGACATAACAGATCATTCAATCTGCCCGCCGCTACATGCGATCCAAGGCTAACAAGACACAATATATCTTAATATATATCCATTATACCACGCCATCCGTAAAAGTCAAGCGTTTTTGACTAATTTCCTGCGGCTGGGCGAATGTCAACGGAAATCGTAACATTAGGGCGAGTGAAAGAAATCGGTTCAATTTCCGTGCTGACAACCTCCATGCTGTTTGCATCCAGCCACAATGCAGCCTGCTTAACCTTTTCGTATCTCTGCACCGCTCCAAGGTCAGCAACCTTGCCGGCAAAGAAATCATCACTTAGAATTTTGTCCAGTTCCTCATCCGTAAAAAAGTCACGCACATCCACATCAGACGTACGGGATTTTTCCAGCTTGGCTTGATAATTTGCCTCGGCGTTTTTCTTGGCCTGCTCAATGCGTTCTTTCATATTCATTGCGAATGCCCCCTTTTATATACTTAATTGTACTGCATTCGTCTGCGGTACGCAACCAAAAGCCAGTATCATTTCTAACCTGATACGAAATAGTATCAAAACTGATTGACTTCAGCCGCCGAACGTGATATATTTTAAGTATCAAATCTGACGAACGATAGATTGAATATTGTTCGAGGCGGTGCAATACTATGTCGATTTACGGATATGCAAGAATCAGCACTAACAAACAAAATATTGAACGGCAAATCAGAAACATCGAGCGGGAATACCCAGAAGCGGTGATTTTGCGGGAAGCCTATACCGGCGCTAAAATCGACCGCAAGGAATGGAATAGACTTTATAAGACAGTCAAAAGCGGTGATACAATTATTTTTGACAGCGTGAGCCGCATGAGCCGCAACGCAGACGAGGGTTTTGAAGTTTACCAGACGCTTTATAATCGGGGAGTCAACCTTGTCTTTCTCAAAGAGCCGCAGATCAATACGGACACTTACCGCAATGCCCTGGAAAACAGTATCCCCATGACCGGTACAGCGGTAGATTGCATATTAGCCGGAGTTAATCAATACTTGATGGTACTTGCTAAAGAGCAAATCAGGTTGGCATTTGAGCAAGCCGAAAAGGAAGTGGAGCATTTACACCAGAGAACCCGTGAGGGCATACAGACAGCCAGATTAAACGGCAAGCAAATCGGACAGCCGCAGGGAGCAAAACTGACCACGAAGAAAAGTCTCGCTGCAAAAGAGATTATTCTAAGACACTCTAAGGATTTCGGCGGGACGCTTTCAGATGGTGAAGTAATGACGCTGACAGGACTTGCGAGGAATACTTTTTACAAGTACAAAAGGGAATTGCGGGAAGTTGAATAAAGGACAAAGTAAGCGGGAGCATTATGCCCCCGCTTTCGCTTTTAGTACCGATTATATATCTGCCCTCTGTTGCCGGCATCAATGACCATCACGATCAATTCGCCATGGTCTACGGTGTAAATGATGCGATAATCGCCCACTCTTAATCGGAGTATTCCCTCATAGCCTTTCAGTTGCTTAATGTCCTCGCCATTCGGTAACTGCTCAATCGCAGAAACAATCCGTTTCTTCTCCGGCATGGGCAGCTTGTCGATAAACTTTTTTGCCTTCTTTTTGATGACGATTCGATACATTATGCAAGTCCCCATTCCTTCTTGCACTCGTCCAGCGTAAAAGTCTGATCCTTTTCGGGATCGGGATCATTCTCATAATTTTCAATCATCCGTGCGCAAAAAGCGTCATCTGCTTCCTCGTCTGCGGTGATTCCCTGGATATAGGCAAGCACATAACCGATTTTGTATTCAGGTACATTGTCCAGAAGCTTCAAACAAAGTTCTCTGTTGCTCATAATTGCATCTCCTTTCAAGGTTATAAAATTGTTTAACTAATTTCTAATTCATTGATGATGATCTGGCACATACTCCAGCAAGTCCCCAGGCTGGCACTTTAACACCTCGCACATTTTGGAAATCGTGCGTGTATCAATGTCTCCACCCTCTTTGATTTTGCGGAATGTTGCCTGTCCTATGATATTATCACGTTTCACGGTATATGAGGTCATGCCTTTTTCGTCCATTAGTTTTACCATCTTGTCATATACAATGGGCATTTTAACCCCTCGCTTTCTAATAGTGTGCCCACTCTTTCATAGTACATATTATAACACACTAAAGTCACTAAATCAAGTGACAATGTTGCACAAATATATGCAGATAATTTTGTCACTAATTATAGTGATTTTCACTTGACTATCACTAATAATAGTGATATACTGTAATCAGAAAGAGGGAAGAATAACTCCCTTAAAAACAGGAGGTCAATAAAATGTTTGGTATGTGTCTGATTGCTTTGGTTGCAAAACTGGCCTATGACGGTATTGCAAAAGCCTATGCGGAAATTGTTGTGAAAACAAATAATCCCTACAAAGTCTACCGCGATTTAATGAAAAACGGAGGTAATTAAAATGAGTGCAAACGAACTGAGCAGCAAGATCAAGGAATTGCGGGAGCTGCGCCGCATGGCTGACGAGTTAGCCGCCGAGATCGAAACAATCACCGACAGCATCAAAGATGAGATGTCGGCAAGAGAGGTTGACGAACTGACCGGAAGTGACTACAAAATCACCTGGAAACTGGTCAAAAGTCGCCGCTTTGACAGCAAGGCTTTTAAGGCTACACACTCCGCTTTGTACGAGCAGTATTTGACCGAAACTGCAACCCGCCGCTTTACGGTTGCATGAGAAAGGCCGCTTGTCTAACAGCCCTGGAAAAGCAATAGACAAGCAGCCCCACCACTCGCGGCGGAGCGGTAAACATAGTATAGCATACGCCGCTCCGCCTTACAAATACAATTTTGGAGGAACGCAAAATGAATATCCATCTTAATTTTGATCCCAGCCGCATTACTTCTCTGACCAGTGCCAGTAAAACCCGTATTCGCTTGCCTTATCAATGGCACACGGACGATGAACAATGGGAAATAACTCACTCAGTTTTGGAGGCTGGATTAGATTTTAAGGAAGTAGCCGACATTGCTATCTATGTAATGATAGCACCAAGTAAGCGCAAGATTCGCACAGGGTTTGAGATCGTCATTACAGATACACACGGCAAAAGCCACACCAAGCGTATTGCGGCACATGCTGATGATGAAGAGGTTTGCAAAATTTTAAAAGCCTTTTTCGCCGCAAATGCCCCTGGCTTAGATATTGACTATCACATCTGTTTCGGACATTATTTCAACGAATATCTCAAAGAGGGAGATCGGCAACGGAGTGCAATAGCTTTAGACATTCTGCAGAACGGCGGGACGGTTGAAGATGTGATAAGTACACTTCTGCCATATAAGGGCAAGCCAAGAGTAATTTGAAATACCAACGCTGGGAGATTTTATCCCGGCGTTTTCTTATTCTGGCCTGGGGGATAATATACATTTATGGCATTTATCGTTTTTGCCAATATAGGCATAGTACCCTTATGCACACCAGCACTTTACAGAAAAATAGCGGATTTTCTCTATAAAAAACGAAAGAACGGCCAAGGCGGGAGCGAATACCCATCTTGACCGTTTTTTGCTTTATGCAGTTGATTTTCCGCTGATTATCTGTATTTTTCGAGTACGGAATTTACGAATGCCACGAACTCGCCACGAGTAATATAAGCATCTGGCTCAAAGGAAGCATCATCCTCAATCCATCCAAGCGCCACGGCGGTTTTTACGGCATTTAACGCCCATCCGTCATACTGGATATTTTGCAACTCATATTCTTGCGTCTCCACAAATCGGCTGAGTACGGTGATGATATGTCCCCATGTCAGCGGCGCATCAGGGTTATATTTTCCGTTTCCAGTGCCGAACACAATCTTTGCATTGGCAATGGTGGACACATAGCGATAATACCAAGCTTCTGGCAAAACATCGTCAAATATGCTGTCTCCGCTATCATAATCTTCAACGCTCGTTTCGTCTAAAAGACGGTATATAATCGCTGCCATTTGCGCCCGCGTCAAATAGTCCTCCAGATGTAATAGACCATCCCCGTACCCCAGTAACACGACCGAGCGGGATATATCAATAACTGCATCCCCGCAAGCCAAGGCGGGAACAACTTCTGGTTCAGGTGTCGTCACATTGTGTTTAGACGGGCGATGTACGGGTTTATGCGATGTGGGCGGTGTGTAGTCATCCTCATCGTCATCATCGCTCTTCGGCGGCTCTGGTGGTGCTGTGGTGGTGTTGTCCTCTGTGGTGTCCTCAGGCGGTTCGTTTGGCTCAACAGTATTCTCGCCCTCTTCGGGGGTTTGCGACTCTTGCGGCGGCTCTGGTGGTTCGTTGTTGGTATCATCGTCATCTGGAGCGGGCGCAAAATAATCAGCAGCTTCAGCATCGTTCAAATAGATTAGTTTGGCAAGTGCTG
>CAZHGC010000050.1:0-9064 GCA_964531385.1 uncultured Lachnospiraceae bacterium
CTTTCAATCAAATTTTTAATATCCTTATAAACATCTTTATAACCCATTTTATTATCCATAAGTTTCTTTAATCGCATACTAATTAGCCCCTCCAACGTCTTTATCTCCATTAGAGTCTGCTGAGAAATATTATCCCTTTGACCGCTTGAAATTCCCAACTTAGAATTAACAAGTTTTGATAAAATATTATAATATCTGTCAGCATTTTGGCTACCTTGATTTTTAGCATACTCAACAAAAACCTTTATAACATCTGTTTCAGATTTTCTAACAGCTTTGCCCTCTTCTCTTATGCCAAGCCATTTATTATCTTTTTCTGTAGCTATATAATAGCCGTTCTTCTTAATTGATAAAATCGTATCGTAGACCCAATCATTAAAATCATCAGCAGTGGGTTGATTTGAATATCTGCAAATTTCATATATTCCTCTTTCGGTGTACATATAAATGTCAGATTTCGGGTCTATATGTTTGGACCCTCCCTCAATTTGAGACCCCCTTATTATAACTGATAATTTACCCATTCTTATATGATGTCTGTTGTGTACATTTTCAATACCTTTACTTGGGTTTTTATATTTAAGTGCATACCCTATTTGCGTTCTGCTCATAAATATCTCGCCCTGTTCGTTCAAATAAAAGTCGCATTTTGTTCCTAAAAAATCGCCTTGTTTCACAAGTGTTAGTTTCATAATAAAAACCTCCTATAATTAATTTTGGATATAAAAAAAGAGCCTGTTTAACGTCTGTGCTCAAAGACGTAAAAAAGCATTCACCGAAGTAAGTGCCTTTTAATAATCTGTAAAATATGTTAAAATTTATTTGTGTGCCTAATAAATATCGATAGGAGCTATTTATATGCCAAAAAGAGTAAAAGTTACGCAGGAAAATTCTTCTGGACGCAACACAAAATTTCACGACAATTTTACCGGTAAAGATATGACAAGAAATCAATTTGTAAAATAAATAAAAAATGGTAATTATCCGAATTATCATATTAGAAATATTAATGAAGTAGATACACCTGTATCAAATCCAGATTCAAAACACAATAATAACTTAAATTAATTTTTATTAGGCACACAAATAACTTTTATACCGTCATTTTCAACAATTTCTCCAACATCAGTTATCATTGCTAAAACTTCTTTATTTTCGTTTATTACAACGATTTCTTTATAAGTTTTATCATTAATTTTTATCAATATTTACACCACCTTTAGCAACAAAAAACACTTATCAATAACAGCTTTCATTAAAACTTTTTTAATATCTTCTACTTTCTGCACTTTACAAAGACTTAGAATTTTATTTTTAAAATCCAATAATTCCATTTTTGCAACCTTCTTTCAATCAATTATGAAAAAATTTTAAATATTTTCCCACTAAAAAAGAGCCTGTTTAACGTCTATACTCAAAGACGTAAAAAGCACCCAATCATTTAGGTGCTTTAAAATTTATTTGTTTTCTTCTTTTAACTTTTCCCTTTTTCTTTTTATTCCATCACAAATCATAGTTATCATCTCCGAATATCCAAAGGGTACAAAATGTTTTTTTTCATCTTCGGGGTGGTCTTCTTGTAAGAATATATGAACATCTTTTTGAAGCTGTAGCCAATCTTCATCTGAATTATTATTTGAATTTACTCGTCGTAACAAATCATCTAATTGCATTATTTCACCTCTAACATAAAATATTTAAAAACTCTGTTAATTCAGAAAATTCTTTAATACTTATATTCCTTTCAGTTTTAGTATAAATCTCATTATTTAACCAGTCAAGTCTTTCTTTTACGGGTATTTCAAATAATTGTTTGGAAAATTCCAAATCATTAACACTATTATTTAATTTGCTATTTATTTTTCTTAAAGCATTAACCATATCATCATATTCTGACTCAATTATTTTTATCTTTTCGATTTTACTTATTTCTTGTGTCAAAAATTGTACACTTGCTTCTTCAATTTTTCGATACTCACGATATGTTTCAATATCAAAATAACTAATAGACCTTGCGTGTAAATGTTCGTGAAGTATTATATGTGGTGCCGTTTCTGACATTGTTGCTATATCACAATTCCATAACTTACCATATAATTCTAAATTATTATTGATTACTATATTACCACTCCACTTACTTTTTATATTTATATATTTTGTTGCTATTTTATCCGTTTCATTTGCGATATAATTTATTTCATCACTTGTATATTTTCTTAGTGAAGAATTAACTATGTTTATTTTAGGTGCCTCTTTAATAATAATTTTTTGACCTGTCTTCTTCTCAAACTCCTCCACCGTCATCAAATTATATTCCAAAAAGCACCGACAATTACAGTCGTGACCTGCAACCCCTGTTTGTGACGGTGCCTTTGCCTTAACTCCGTCCCCGAGGTCAAACAGTTCCCCGACCTTAACCGTAACACCCTCCATAATCTGGTGATTAGCTCCGTTTTTACTTTTGCCGGTAACCCAACCCTTTTTAGTTTTTCGTCTTTGGCTCGGCCTGACCCTTTCGTCTTTCATCGTTCTCCAAGTAACGGCATATATAAAGTTGCTATTTTCCAACCCCTTTTGTATATGCTCTGCACAGTCCATAAAACCACTTTCAATGTTTCGGTGTGTTTCTGTCCTTGTTATGTTCATAGCCTTGTTATAGCTAACATTAACTCGTTCTGAGATACGTTTTGCCATTTTCTCGTACCTGTCACCTTGCATTAAGCCGATATTTAATTCCTTTTGAACTTGATAAATAACTTCTTGTCTATGTTTTTCAAGCACCGCCGGTAAAGTCAACTTATTTATGTTGTTGTCAACTGCACTTTTTAAAACATTGAGATTGACTTCAATATCCCTTGTAATCTCTTCAAATTTTTCCGATGTATCAGCCTTTTTAAAAGCAGTCATCATACCTTGATAACTTTTACTGTATGTATCATCGACAAGAGACAATATTTCCTTTTTTATTTCAGGAGTAACGCTTGCAACATTTTCAGCAATCTCACGTAAGAACTTTGCTTTTTTGTTTTGTGCGTCCAAATAGGATATGTAAAACCTCCCGTCATTATCTGCATACTTCTTATATCCGTCGGCAATAAATGTGTCAAGGCTCTTTGAAAGTGATTGATATATCTTTTTTATTTTTTTATCTGTAAGCTCTTTTCTGTGTTCAGAAATACGCTTTATATCGTATAACAATTCAGATAAACTTGCCATTTATTGCCTCCTTTGTTTATTCTTGTTCTTCTGTTTCGCTGTCATCGTTGTTTTTTTCGTCTTGTGCCTCTTCTGTTTCGCTATATAATGGCATAACCCCACCCTGTTCATCTTCTAAAAGCTGCATAACATAATCAACATCATCAATTCCGGATATTTGACCATATACCCATTGTTTTGGCAAACCTGCACCAATATATGCTTGAGCCGTCTGTGCCTCGCTTAATCGGTCCAAAGGAAAATTACGATTAAATTCCATTACTATTTGCAGCGGGTCAACAGTAATTCCTTTTTTCCTCCAGCTACTGCTTAAAACTTTCCACATATATTGTGCTGAGTTCATAACGTTAGCCTCAAATGCTGCACATTTTGTTTCAAGTCCGTGAAGCTTAAATTTAAGTGACACACCACTTGCATTACCAAACGTATCATCGCCCATATTAGGGGTTTTAGAAAATCTGTATATATTGTCCTCAAGTCGCTCTAAGTGATGTTCTGTAAAAGTGTCATTGATGTTTTTCGTAACCCACTTAACAGGCTCATTCACAGGATTAGAACCCATTTGAGGAATAATAAGTACCCCCGATTTTTGTGCTTTCTTGATAACATCATCATCAATATTTACACCAATCTGCATTAATGCGTGTACAAATGCCTCAACCTCATTAGAGTTATCTGACAATACCTTGTCATAATCATCTATTAGCGACAACACTCTTTCTGCATCGCCCATACATTCCCTATTGTTTGATATGCCCTGTAGAGGACAATAATCAAATAAATGCAATCTCCTGTCAACCAATTGCAAAGATAGCAAATCACCTTTGTATATTTCGATGTATTTGCTGTCATAAAATTCAACGGTCCATTTTTCAGCTCCGTCAATATCCTTTGTTTTGTAATACCTTATCGCATATTCAGGCTCTGAAATATCTGTGTCAGATAAGATAATTGTTTCAAATCCTTGCACCGGCATAACTCTTTCAAAACCCTCGGTATCAATAAAAAAAAGTCTGCCAGCATATCCATATATGCTTGCAAACTTTGTTGTTTCCATATCAACACCGAACATATTGTTTCTTGTCGTAAAATCAGTCAATGCTTTAGATGCTTTTTGTAAACCGTCTTCTCCTCCCGCTGTTTCTTTTGCCTCATCAGTTTTGCTATAACTGTAGGCAATAGGCTCTCCGGCAAAATACCCGACCTTAAAATCAACTATTTCACTAAAAAAATCATTGTTTATTCTATTGTTTATAGGGTTTTCCTCTTCCTCGTATCGTGGTTGTCTGCCAAATATAGGTACACCCGTTAAAATAGCCCTGTATCTGTCATATAACTGTTTGTTGTATATAGCATTAGGCAAATGCTTTTGTATAATCTTGTATAACAATGATGTTGTTATTCCGTTCTTCCTTATTTCTTCAAGTTCCGCAGAAAATTCTTGCAAAATTTCAAGCTCTGACCTAACCCTCATTTTTTCGCCCCCTTTTTGCTTTTATAATTCACTACATTTTTATCAAACATAATTTTTCCGTTCGGCATTATTGTAAGTCCACAATTTAAACACACCTTAACATCATTTATAATCTTAGAATTTGTATGCGAACACATATTTAAAACCTCTTTCCCGCACAAACTTCAAACGACAATATTTCATTTTCAAGAGCATACCTAAGTGCGTCCAAGAGATGATTATTTTTATCAACAGGTTTTGCCATAGACTTACCAAATTTATCTTCTTGCCAACTGTATTGACTTATTTCATCGATAAAATTAGTACAATCCTTGTGTATAATGATTTCATAGCCTTGTAACCACCTTATCCCACGATTGATACTATCAGCACCCTTTATAACCGGATAAGCCCTAACACCGTTTAAAGCGAGATAATCAATACTCTTAGGCTCTGCACAGTCACAGGCAACGTAATTATTTTCAAACATTTCTTTGCACACTTTAACAAGTTCATCATCATTCATTCCCGCTTGATAATATTCCGCAAAAACATAAATATTCTTTTTCTTCTTGTCAAGATGAACCTTTATAAGTGCATTAGGGTCTGCAGCATAACCAAAGTCAAGACCACAATAAATATTAGAAAACGTAGGAATTAATTCTGTCAAATCGTCAGGTCTCCAATTTTCAAATATAAGACCCTCTTCGATACCCCATTCTCCAAGACCTGCAACTTTATATCTTTTAGGTCTGTTCTTTTTCATTTCTTCAAAAAGCAGCTTATCGGCATCGTCAAGCCATTCGTTGCAAAGATAATTTGTTGTCAAAGCTAAGATATTATCATCAACAACATCAAAAAATCTTTTCTTAGCAAAATGTCGCTCACTCCAAGGGTTCATAGTCATAGTTATTTGTTTAAATAACGGTGGCTTAACTTTACCTCGTATGCTTTCATCAACAAAGTTAAAATCCTCTTCCGCTGTAACTTCAAAAAATTCTTCAAACCAGCACCAACATAAAACCCCAACGTCAACAGATATAGAAGTTATCTTCAGAGGGTCATCAAGTCCACGAAAATATATCTTTTGCCCTGTCGGCTTGTAGGTCATTTCAAGAGGGCTATTAGTATAGGACCAATATTCATCGACCCCGAGCCTATGTATTGCCCATTTCAAGTCAGTAAACACAGAAGTTCTCAGCGTGTTAAATGTCTTTCTTATTACAAGGGTGTTAGCGTCGGGGTATTTCATTGTGTTATAAATGAACCACATAGCCGTTGTTTTGCTTTTTTTACTTGCTCTTGAGCCTTTGCAAACTCTGTATCTCCCTTTAAAGTTCCAAAATTTTTTATATCCTCGCCCAACAATATCAGGTAAATATATTTCTTTATTCAAGACTGTCTTCTCCTTTAAAAATTATACTTGTACAATTTTCCTTTTCAATGTTTAACGTTCGGCTAATTCTCTCAAGCTCTGTACCCAATTTTATATATTCTCTGATGTCTTTTACCGAAAGTTCTTCCGCTGACAAAAGCTGTAACGCTTGTAAGGCCTTAGCTTGAATATTCATAGACAAACCTATATGCCTCTCTATCATCTTTTTTCGTTCTTCCACAACTTTCGCCATTGCTTTCTTTTCAACATCATTATCAAAGAGTCGCACCCTTTCATACCAATCAAATTTATCTTTCCAACGTCGAATTAAAGAGCCACTTTTTCTCAACTTTTCTGCTACTGCCGTCAAAGTTCTTTTTTCGCCCATATCACGGTAAAGTGAAAAAGCTTCATAGGCTTTTTCGCTTTCTCCTTTATGACGTTCCCACGCTTTTTCTTTTGACACTCGCCTCCTCCCCTTTAGCTACTTTTTTATTTGATTATTTATTTTTCTAAACCAAACAACTTTTTATAATATTCCAATTTGTTAGCCAACTCCTCTTGCATCAACCCATAGAATGACTGTAATTGTATTTTTTTACTTTTGCCAGCCGCCTGATAAAGAGCACCAAAACAACCTCCCGTCCCGATTTCTTTCATTTTAGGAGTTGCTTGTGGATTTTTACCATTAATTAACATACATAAATTATACTCATTTGGAACAAATCCTTTTAAACCATCTATTCCACAACAACACATATCATCACCCATAGCTCGCAACCTATTTTCTCCAGAGTAGAATTTCATACCGTTTTTATGACACTCTGCTTTAATGTTCAAAAAATGTTTTTCAAGCAAATCTAAAGGATAGCAGTTATCTCCACCAACTTTTACCATACCTTTTTTACCTTTGTAAAACTTCATTCCCTCAACTACTATTCCATACACACCCAATTGGGCCAATTTAGGAATATTTTCCATAACATCTTTAAATACTTCTAGCATATAAGGCTGTACACGCACAATAACCCTTTGTACCTTTGGCGAAATTTTTCCAATAATAGATAATCTTTCTTCATACGTTGGGCAACCCTTTTCCAATCTATCATATTTACTGCATACTGCCGAAATTTGAACAACACAATTACATTTAGCGAGAAGCTCTAAATATTCCGGTTCTGCTATAAGTCTGCCCTTTGTGCTTACCACAAAAGGATATTTAGTTTCAGCAAGTAGTTTTAAACATTCGTAACTATTTCGTATTTCTTTTTCTATTGGTTGAAATGGGTCACTCATTCCTCCCCAATGTATTGGTATGTTCCAATCACACCAAGCAGTTTCTTTTTTTCTTTCTCCATTTATAAATGTTCTTAATGCCTCAACGGTTTCGTCTTTGCATATATCTGCTATATCATATTTTTTTTGAACAAAACAATACTTGCAATCGTGGCTACAGCCCCTGTAAGTATCAAATCTTATTGGTAAATTACATAATATAATTTGTGAACCACATTTACACCCCATTATATTTCCTCCTTTGCCTTTTGAACAATTACCTTAACAAGACTCTCTTTTCCATATTTTTTTATATACTTTAATAAATCCTCTTTATCAAAGTTATTAAATTTTAAAGTAACATTAAACAACTCTTCTACGTCTTTTAATTCATTATCAACAGTTTCTTTGTCAATTATGTCATTTAAATTATTTTCAAATTTTTCTATCTCCTGTTCTGTAAATCCCGTAAATACAGCATCATCACCAAGTTCTTCGAGCAAACTTGTAAGTTTTTCTGTATCCCATTTCCCCTCTACTTTATTTAACGCAATATTTAATTGTTTTTCTTTTAAGTCATCAATATCTACAACCGATACATCTACTTCTGTTTCTCCATTTTCTTCAAGCACAGAGAGACGTTGATGCCCTCCAACAACATTATTGGTTCTTTTGTTCCAAACGATAGGTGTTATATAACCATATTTATTAATACTACACTTTAAATTATCATATTCTATATCACCCGGTTTTAAATTAATTCTAGGGTTATATGTAGCTCTATTTAATTCACTTATTTTTTTTCTTTCTATTCGCATTTTTATATAACTCCTTTTACTTTATTTATAATAGCTGTTGCTAATTCTATTTTAGCATTTTCTTTATTTGTTATATATTCTTCTATAACACTTCTTGTGTCAGCAGGGCAAGAAAAAGTTATAGAAAACTCTTCACTCTCTATTGGCTCAGCATAGTCAGAAAAACTTTCATTCAATAAATCATCTATATACCCATATTCCGCTGATAAGTGCTTCAGTTCCCACTCTTCAAACCCAGTAACTTCAATATTATCCATTGTTGCAACTTCTTGCAATAAATCTGTTAATTTTAAAATATCCCACTGTCCTTTTATTTTGTTCAATGATACATTTAAAATTTTTTCGTCTTTTTCGCTTAAATTTACTACAACACATTCTATTTCTTTGTATCCTTGTTCTTTCAAGATTTTAAACCTTTGATGCCCATTTACAACTGTTTTGGTTTCTGCGTTGTAAACAATAGGTTCTATGTACCCAAAATACTCTATGCTGTTTTTTATTTTTCTATATTCAACATCTTCTTTAGACAACTCAAGTCTAGGATTGTATTGAGCTGCTTTTATATCATTTATATTAATTTTTTTTACAACCATATAATCACCTCATTTTTGTTTCTCCAAAGAAAAAAGGCAAGCCTAAAAGCCTGCCTTTTTTCCGAAAGGAGTGTATCCAATGAACAACTAACAACTAAAACTGTTTTGGTGCTTTGGGGGTCGAACCCAAACGTAGGACCGCCACACCCGTAATAGCCGAAGCAATGCCTCGGCTAAAAATGCAACTATAAAACAACTAGAGGAGTAAATGCATTGTCGAACTGTCCTAACTTTCGACACTAATATAATAACACAGTTTTTTTGTAAAAAAGTCGCAACTTTGTCGCATTTTTGTCGCACGTTTTTTCATTTAAGTTATCAACACGTTATCCAC
>CAZHGC010000051.1:0-8373 GCA_964531385.1 uncultured Lachnospiraceae bacterium
AACTCCATCGCGATTGGGCGCGCCAGAACTTCGTCCACAGACATGTCCTCGTACCCGCGGCTGGGGTCGTCCTTGTGGCCGTTCTCGTCGCCGCTGTTATCGGCTGAAGACGGGTTTGCAGGCTTATCTCTGGTGCGAACACCGGGGAAAATGTCCTTACGACCGCACCACAAGTTCATAAGGCGGAGCGCGTGGTTGCACCTGCGGCGCCACTGGCGCTCCTTCTTGATGTTGACATTTGCCGCGGTGATGTCGTCCTTGAGGATGTCGATGTTAGTTTTGATTGACTTCTGCACTCTCAGAACCTCGTCGTGCTTGTTGCCAGAATCGCCTGTGGAGTCTCCACTTTCCGACGACGTGGTGGTGGTCGCGCCAGAGGACCCGGAGGTGCCGGAAGTGCCGGTTGTCCCGGTCACCGTGCTCTCGGAGCTCGCCACAGAGTTGACTTTGCTGCTCGTGGTGCTCGCCGTGCTGGTCGTTGTGGCGGTGCTCGTGGTACTGGCGCTTGTCGTGGTGCTCGCCGTGGTGCTTGTGCTCGTGGTGCTTGCACTGGTGCTGCTCGTCTCATCATCAGAGTCCGAGCTTTCGATGACGCTGTGGCTGTGAACACTTCCGTTCCGCTCTCTGCGGGAGTGCTTGGATGTTTTGGAGGACAGGTTCTTGTCGTAGTCCTCCTCGATCTTGTGAGTTTCGAGCACGTCCTGGCGCTCGTTCGAGGCCTCTCTGCTGAGGCTATCAAGGAACTTACTGAGGCTCGAGATACGGCGAAGAACGACGTAGTCGAGGTACACAGTCAGGACGACGATGAATACAAGAAATATAAAGACATAAACAACAATGAGGTAAGCTAGGGATCTTTCACCGTACATTTCCATAGCGGCGGGCTGGTCCACACGAAGTAATGGCCCCTGTGGATGTCCAGGGAGTTTCTTCGGGAAGAGGAAGTACGACGCGACATGCTTGCCATCGCCTTTGAACTTGGGGAGGCTTGCACACACGCGCTTAGTCCCATAGGCACTAACCTCGTCCTCAAGGGCGTATTTTCCGTAGTACTTGTGGTACATGTCCCCGCCCCAGGACCCGTCCATAGCAATGCCGCCCTTTTTGATGTTCGAGATTGCTTCCTTGGCTTCTGGGGGAGGGACGGTAACGTCGTCCCAGAGGCTGATGCAGCCAAAGTACTCGTTCACAAGGCGGTACAGACGTGGGGACAAATCAACAGCCATGAGCATGTAGCCATGCGAGTTCGTGTGACTCTTTGTGGCGCACTTAATGGGGTGGTGGCACACCATCATCGAGATATTGGTCCCTGGAGGCACAAATATCATGCAGTGACGCCCGTCGTCCTTGTCGCCCTTGGCGGCCTTGCTTATGAGGCTTAGCTCTTCCGAGGCCTTGGTCAAGAAGTACTCTGGAACAACGCCCTCCTTGGTCGTGGCCTGTTCCTCGCCATCGGGAGGATGGTAGTCAGCGTAGAGGCACGTGTGGTTGGCATCGTAGATGGCGAGGATGTTGTACCCGATGGTCGTTGACCACTCGCCGTCCCAGTAAAAGCTTTCGTAGTGCCACTTGTCAAAGAGCGTCCTGTTTCCAGCAGCGAAAAGATCAACTGCCCTGGACGCTTGGTCGGAAATAGAGTAGCGCTCGATCATGCTGGAGAGCTTGCTGAGGTCGTCGAGGATCGACCGCGACACACGGTTAACATCGGCGTCGACGGCCTCGAAATCGCTGCTTCTGAGCCTCCGGTACATAAGAAGGTTAAAGCAGGAGAACAGAACAACCAAAAAGATATACACGATGACAAAGAAGGAAATCGTCGAAAATCTGATTGACGATTTGGCATTTTTAGCTAAACGTTTCAGCGGCTTGATGATCTTTTTCTTGAGGGTTTTCATCTTTTTCTTCTTGCCCTTCCTCTTCCCTTTGCCTCTCCTCTTCTTACCCTTTTTCTTCTTGTCCCTTTCTTTCCTCTTTTTCTTGCTCTCTTTAGTATCGTCATCATTGTCTTCATTATCATCATCGTCATTGTCGTTAACTTCGTCATTTTCTATCATGACACCCGCCTTATGAGCCGGTTTATGCTTGTGAGGCTTCTGAGATGATTTTCCATTGCCACTATCACCACTTTCATCATCATCATCGTCATTTTCCTTCATGACCGAAAGTTCAATTCCACCGTTAACACCACCTTTTACAGGTTTCTTACCCTTATCTTTTTCGTTGTTGTCTTTCTCGTCTTTAACCGACACAAACACATCAACGTCGTTCTCATCATCACTGTCGTCTTCGTTGATGATCATGTCGCTGACGCTGTCATCGTCACTCTCAGAGTCACTCGGATGTCCTTTGCGGCCTTCCTTCTCAGACGACGTGTCAGATGACTCTGATAACACCCTTATTTGCCCTGGTGTCGCACTTGCGCTGTAGTGGATGCTTCTTGACGGCCCACGAGACCCACTCCTCGCCAAGTTGTTGGAAGTGCTGTGACGCGAATGCGATCCATAAGTTCTGGGCGTTCCAACTCGAGGCCCGCGAGAATTGCTGTACTGCAAGTTTTTAAGCACGGCCCTGGGCGTTACAGACTGCTTCACGTATGACGACGAAGACGAAGAGGTGAACGACGAAGACGAATCCTCCTTTGACGATATGCTCGCCGATTCGCTTTTCACGTAATCGTCGTCGTCATCGCTTTCGTTGGTCTTCTTTGATCTTTTTGCGGTAGCCACGCTTGGTTTACGAATATTTTTCTTTGTTTTGGGGACGGGTTTTGTGCTGCTGCCACTGTCGCTGCTAAGGCTCGAGGATTCGTCACTGTCAGTTTCCAAGTCAGTGGACGATGACGCAGATTTGGTGGGAAGTGCTTTCTTTGCGGGTCCCCTGGGCTTTTCCGCTCTTTCCTTAGGAAGAGTGTTTTTGGAACTTTTTGAAGCTGCTTTTTCAACCGGTTTGGGAGGAGGAGGAGGAGTGGGGACTGGGGACTCAGATTTCGAGTAGGATGACTCCGTGCCACTCTCAAGTATAGCTGAGGATGAGGTCGAATCTGCGTACTTTGACGAGGATGAGGACGACGAGATGCTCGAGCTTGACATGGGGGGAGGGGCGGACCTGTTTCTTTGGGTTATTTTATTTTTAATCTTTTCCTTCTTTTTTATATGAGATATGAAATGGAAAAAAGGAAGAGGTTTTTTTTCCGACATAGGGACGTTTTCCTTTTTTTAAATAGCTAAAAGTCACTTTCCGTTATTTTCTTTTAATTTTTTAATAGGAAAAGAAAAAGGAAAAAGAAATTATGCACTCGCCGGGAATCGAACCCGGTTCATACGCGTGGGAGGCGTACATTCTACCACTGAACCACGGGTGCTTTTACATTTATTTTCTTCTTTCTACTGAAAGGCGGTGTCGAATTTCTTATCAATTCCATCTAAACTCTTATTTCTAACCAAATGCACGTTTTAGATTTATTCTCCTAACAACCGCTGATGTTGTCCAATTCACATTCTCATCATGAAAGGAATTTATTTGCTTTCGATTGCTTTTTCAAATTCTAAAAGGTGAAAAAAGAAGAAAGAAGAAAAGGAAAAAGGAAAAAGATGTACAGCCAAATCGGGGAGGAAGAGGACGCTGGCTTGCCCGTCGTCGCGGACACCACCAAGAGGAGCACGGCCAAAAAGCTGGGGGCCATAGCCGGGATCATTGCTGCGCTGATTGTCGTCATTGCTGGGGTCGCAATAACAGTGGGCGCGATTGCCGGGGCGCAGAAGCTCAAGACCCAGTACGCGTACGGGCTAATGATCGACGCCGGGTCCACAGGAACGCGCGCACACCTCTACCGCTGGCCGGCTCACAATCCCGGGGGTATCCCCATCATCGACACCAAGCCCTCATCCATGTTGAAGTTCAAAGTGAAGCCAGGGCTCTCGACCATAAAGATTTCCGACATCCCCAAATACATCGGCAATCTCACCAGCTGGGCCTTGGAAAACGTGCCCGCGCAAAAGGTGCCAGAGACGCCCGTGTTCTTAAAGGCCACCGCTGGGATGAGGACTTTGCCGGAGGCCGAGCAAGAAGAACGCCTGAAAGAGGTCCGCGAGGCACTGCGCGAGTCGCGTTTCATGTTCAAGGACGATTCCTGGGCCACCGTGATCGGAGGAGAGGAGGAGGGCGTTTTCGGGTGGATCTCAACCAACTACGCCACAGGCACCCTCTTCGACCCTGCCGGGAAGTCGCATGCTGGGGCGCTCGACATGGGGGGCTCGTCGACCCAAATCACGTTCAACCCGAAGGACGGAGCCCCGAAAGAGGGGGCGTACAACGTGTCCATGCCGGGGCTCGAGTACACCCTTTACACGCACTCGTTCCTAGGGTTCGGCGTGAACGACTTTGTGGAGAGCCTCGAGGACGACGCGATATCCAAGGCTCCCAAGACAGCGGAGGTGGTCAACTTCCCCTGCTACCTCACCGGATACGAAAAGAAGAAGACCCCCACCGAATACGAAGATAAGAAGAAGAACGTCACAATTAAGGGCGTGCTTAACGTGAACGAGTGCAAGGACCTCATCCGCGAGGCGCTGAAGATCAATGGATCCTGCGCTGTGGCGCCGTGCAGCATAAACGGGACGTACCAGCCTGCGCTGGACAAGGACAGCACTTTCTACGCCACCGGCTCGTACGACTACATGGGAGCCTTCTTTGGGCTGTCGAGCGTCTCGAAGTCGTCGCCCAAAGACCTCGAAACTAAGGTCCTGGAGTATTGCGCGCTGTCGTGGGAGGAGGCCGAAAGCAAGTATCCTTCCGAGGACGAGGAATCGCGCAGCCTGTACTGCTTTGAGGGCCTCTACGATTCCGTGCTGCTTACCGAGGGGTACGGGTTTGACGCTGGCGAGAAACGGATCGTCTTTGCTGATTCTGTCTGCGGAGCCCCGCTGGGGTGGACTCTGGGTGCCATGATTTACGAAGCTTCACACCTCTGATGCTAGCAGGGACGTGAGATAATGGGCACAAAAATACTTTACAAGGTGTATTAAATTTATTTCATAGGCATTAATATTCTCTAAACGAATTTCTATTCTTAATTCTTTTTTTTTTCTATTTCAAAATACTATTTCGACGGAATCCCGAGCGTACCACAAAAGGACGCAGGGCACCAGAGGTTTGTCAAGGGGAATCCCTTCGTACGCAACACCAAGATTTACATTATTCAAGGCAAACGAGAGCTCACCCTTTGTAGTGTCCATCATAACACCAACAGTGTCTCCCGTGTGGACATATTGCCCATCTTCTTTCCTGGGACCGTACGCCTTGTTTTTGTAGTCGTGCGGGAGTCCCGACCACAGGGTTGAGAAGAAGCAGTGGAAATACCACCCGGATGCCCTTTGGTTTTCGTTGCTGCTCTGGTTTATGTCAGACGGCGCAACACCGACTAGAATGCCGCCTCTGCTGTCCACCGACTCGAGCACCTTGATGCCCCACGACGTCACCTTGTTGAGTGGGAGGGACGCGCTTCCGACGATGGTGGAACTGAGACCAAGCACACATGAATCCTTTGTAGCGATTCTGGGGCTGTCCTCGCTGACAGAGTACCTTTTCGCATAGATGAGAGACTCGGGGCACTCCTTCCACGTGCAGCACTCCGAAAACACGGGGGTAGTGAAGTGCTTTTGCCTACACCACGACAACCCTTTCCCACCGCACAAAGTCTGGACGCTCACGGCGTAATTAGTTTCTTCCTCCAGTGCATCAGCCAGGAACGAGTACCTTCCTCTGCCGTGCTTCTTGAGGGGGTACGTTTTACCCTTTTCCTCTCCGTTCTTGCCCAGCAGCGCTCTGTAGCCTAGGGCCTTTTCAAAGCCATTGCCCGCAAGGACACGCTCTTCGAGCGGGTTTAGGTGAGCAAATTCGAGGTAGATTCTTCCAGACACAACCTTTTCAACCCTCAGGTCCGCAACACCCTTGTTGCACAGCCATTCCAGGGCTAAGCCTTTCTCGGTCACCAGCTCGTACATGCCAGCGATGTCCGGGATTTCGGCAGCTTTCATTTCGAAGCCAACACCGCTTTTGCTAGTTACGCCTCGGATGTCGTACCTCTGGGCTACCAGGAGTTCGGCCTTCGCCTTCTCGATGGCGCTCGATACAGCGTTGCCGTCGTCCTTGCTAGCTTCGGCTACCAATCTGAGCTCGTTGAGCGCCGTCTGGAGGCGGTTGTCCTCCTTTGTGTACTTCCCTTCCAGCTCCGCGGAGATCTTCCCCTCGAACTCGTCCACTCTCTTCCTTATGCCGCTGCATATCGAGGCCAGGCTCTTCTGCACTTCCTTCCGGTTTTCGTCGTGTTTCTCCAGTCTTTTGTTGAAGGCCTCGACTACTTTTTCAAACTCCTCCACGGCGGTTTTCCCGACCTTTGATTTCTTCTCTGCGGGCTGCTCCATGAAATAAATAAATATTTATTTTTCTATCTCAATTAAAATCAAGCTTTTTTTTAATTCAGACTTTAGTTTTACGCCGACAACACTGAAAATATTTTATCCATTTCGCTGTTTTCACCGAGCAAAAGCGGGGATAAAAAAACCGGCCGTAAGACACGAAAAGAATATTTACATTTTCACAAAAGCCAAGAAAGGAATCGGGATTGCCCATCCTTTCTCCACCAGTTCGTTCTACTTTCATACACGACAAATCAAGTAACAACAACGACAAAAATAAAACGAATGTATATCATTTTTAATATTTCAATTAAAATCTCGAAATTTCAATTAATTTAGAAACGATTCCTCAAAAGAATAGCCTTTTTAAGGGATGATTTCAGTAGTGTTATTGAAGGGAGGATAGTGGAGCTGCTCGAGCGTGATCTTGCCTTCCGCGATGGCCTCCTTAGCCGCGGGGATAATGATCTCACGAACGACCTTCGAGAGGTGTTTCACGGTGACACAGACCTCATTGAAGCCGTCCTTTCTCCACCAGTTCGTTCTACTCGCATACAGGCATCTGCCGCCGCAGTCCCCGTAAATCTCGCATCTTCTGCACCTCCCATGGCCGCCGAGCTCCACAGTGCCATGGACATCGACAGGGTTGAAGCCCTCGGTCGTGATGCTCGTGATGGGGGCACACTCGGCGGCAATGGGGCACGACGTCACAAGGCCACCGGTGGTCACATTGAAGGAGCGGAAGCCCGACGAGCAGCGGATGTGCGTCGCAGGCTTGTCGTTAATGATGCTCCAGACGAGGCCGAGGAACGGCACGATGCCGAGGACCTTACCTTTGTGAAGCTCTTCCGCGAACCTCTGTGCAAGGCGGGTGATGCCGGGGTTGTACTTTGTGTCACGCCAGCCGAGGAAGTCGTTCCAGCGAGCGAACTTTGGGGAGTCCCAGAGGACGTCCAGCTGCCAGTGGACGTGGTCGAAGAGCGGCTGGAGGTCGCAGCAGAGGTGGAGGACGTCGACATCGATTGTGCTCCACTCGCCCACGGTCATTCTTGCAATAACATCGCCGGTGTACCCCCGAGCACGGATCTTCCGCACTTGCTCGATGGCCTTCTCGTAGGTGTTGGTGCCACGGTTCTGATTGGTGGTGGGACCGTCGCCGTCGACACTCACAAGGATGGTGCGGACACGGTGGAGGTGGCTGTCATCAACACGGTCGAGAAGAAGGCCGTTGGTCTGGAACACGTAGTCACACTCAAAGTCGGGACCAAGGATGTTGTCCATCACGTCGTAGATGACATCGAGACGGAGAAGAGGCTCTCCGCCGTAGAAACAGATCACAGGTGGCTTCTCTTCCTTCTTGAAGAAGCTGAGAAGTTTCTTGTCGTAACTGATCTCACGGGGATGGGGGCTGAGGTCTTCAATGTCAAAGTTCTCGTCGCTCCCGCAGTAGATGCACTTGAGATTGCAGCTCTGTGTGAGGGTGAGGAACCAGAGAGGACGCTCGTCATCTACCTTGAGCATCTCCTTGAGATAGGTGGTGTCGTTGTCCTCAGTGAGGAATTCTTCTTCGAAAAAGATGTGGTCGTCTTCGTCTTCTTCCTCTTCGACAGAGGGAAGTGCTTCGGTTGTGACCTTCTTAACGTCTTCAGTGCTACTCATTATAATTTTTTTTTTCTTCTTATTCTTCTTTAAATGGAAAGAAAGAGAGAATGAATGAGAATGAGAATGAGAATGGAGAGAGAGAGAAAGAAAGAAATAATAAAAAACTCTTTTTCTTCTTCTTTTTCTTCTTCTTAACTGTAAATAAAAAGAAAAAAAAAATATGGTCAGTTTATTTAAGTAATGATGTATATATATGGGAAAAAAAATTAAATATACGCTTTTCATTTCTCCCCCCTATATTGTAATTTAACAAATTAAAAAAAGAATAAATGGAAAAAGAGAGCAAATTATTTTT
>CAZHGC010000052.1:0-7128 GCA_964531385.1 uncultured Lachnospiraceae bacterium
TTCCGGGAAATGACAGCCATTTCCGTCATGTAAGCCACAAATTAAATAGGTTTTTTTCAGTTTTTTTTTTCCTGCCATCTCCTTGATTTTAAAATCAACTGGAAAAAGAATAACCTCCGCCAGCCCAAAACCCTAATTAATTATTTATATTTATTTACATTAATTTAATTTAATTTAATTATTAATTATTATTTTTTATAATATTATTCTTATATCCCATTACTCTTTCTACCTGCAAATAATAAAAAGCAAATGTCTTTCGCTGCCCGTGTAAAAAGTCCCTTCATCTTCCACACCCCCAAGTACGTCGAGGTGATCTGCGATCCCAACTACAGCGGGACCAACATGGAGAACGTCGAGTTCATCAAGAACGACACCATCTGGACCCTCGCCAAGCACATGGCCAAGGAGATCCCCGACCACCCCCTCTTCGGCGCCCGTCAGTACGACAAGGAGAAGGGCGTCTTCACCGAGTACAAGTTCATCACCTACGCCGAGACCGTGGCCCTCGCAGAGCAGTTCGCCTGCGGTCTTGTGGAGCTTGGCCTCAAGAAGGCCGATGTTTGCACAGAGTACTTTGTCAGCCGTATTGAGTGGCAGATCACCGACCTCGCCCTGTTCAGGCAAGCCGCCACCGCCTCGCCCCTTCGTCACGGCCTCAACAAACAGTACTACAAGCAGGTGATCCTCCTCACCGAGCCCACGATGGCTGTTGTGTCTCCCGACAACATCAACGAGCTCTTTGACATGTGCGACGACATCCTCAGAGACGGCAAACCCCTCACCTACAAGTCTGTTGTGGTCCTTCCCCAGCCCATCGGCCCTCTCGAGGGTACCGAGTCCATCAAGGCCGAGCAATACGAGCGCGTCAAGGGCCTCGGCATCCGCCTCATCAAGTACGAGGAGGTCATGGAGCTGGGTAAGGCGCACCCCCACCCCGAGGAGGAGCAGGACCCTGCCTCCCTCCACTCGATCGTGTTCACCAGCGGGACCACCTCCAGCCAGCCCAAGGGCGTGCCTGTGAAGCAGCGCGGTATGCTCTGCTGCAACGCCAGGCAGTCGCAGTACAAGAACATGACGTTCTACAGCTACTCGCACATGTCGCACATCAGCGAGCGTGGGCTCATGGCGAACACCATCGGCACGCAGTCGTGCGTGGGCTTTGCGAGCGGCACCGTCGCCACGATGCTCGACGATATGGAGGTGCTTAAGCCCACCCTGATCCTCATCGTGCCCAGCGTCCTCAAGATATTGCAGGGCAAGGCCTTCGAACTCATGCGCTCTGGCGTCGACGAGAAGACCGCCAGCGAGATCTTCCGCAAGAAGTTTGGCGGCCGCTGCGACAGGTGCGAGTGCTTTGGCGCGCCGTGCCCTGAGGAGCTCTGCCAGTGGGTTATCGACTTCCTCGGCATGAGGTTCTCCACAACCTATGGTCTCACCGAGGGCAGTGCCACCGCCACGATCTCCCCTTACGTGAAGAAGATCCTGCCCTTCGGCTGCATCGGCCAGCCCGGCCCCCTCGCGACCCTCCGTCTCATTGACGCTCCCGAGCTCGGTTTCAGCATCCACGACGATCCTCCCGCTGGTGAGCTTCTCATCAGGAGCCCTGGCAACATGCCCGGGTACCTCAAGAACCCCGAGAAGACCGCTGCCACGCTCGACGACGAGGGCTTTGTGCACACCAGCGACATCTGCAAGCTCAACGACGACGGCACCTTCACCATCATCGACCGCCGTGACAACATGATGAAGCTCGGCAATGCTGCGTACATCCCTCCTGAGCAGATCGAGGCCTTCTTCAGCATGTCCCAGATCGTTGCGCAGCCGTGGGTGTACGCGAGGCCGCAGGACGACTTCCTCATCACCATTGTTGTCCCCAACCTCCAGACGCTCTCTGTCGACCCCCGCCTCCCCGCGGAGCTCAAGGAGCAGGTCATTGCCGCTGCGAAGGACCCTGCATCCGAGGTCGCTGCTGCTGTCTGTGCGAACCCCGCCATTGTCAACATCTACAAGGACGAGTTTGCGAAGATTGGGGAGAAGAACCACTTCCCTGGGTACTGGAGCCCCAAGGGCATCCTTCTTGAGCCTGTCCGCTGGACTGAGACTGCTAACCTCCTTGCATATGGCGGGAAGTTGAAGAGGAAGCAGCTTCTTGAGAAGTACCATGACAAGATTGATGAGTTTGTTGCATCGCTCTGAAAATAAAAATCTTCTCTGGTAAGTATATATAAAAAAG
Organism: uncultured Lachnospiraceae bacterium; assembly: GCA_964531385.1. GTDB lineage: Bacteria > Bacillota > Clostridia > Lachnospirales > CAG-274 > MGBC114079. The sequence goes on from CAZHGC010000052.1 coordinate 2,237, forward strand.
TTGTGGTGGTGAGGAGGAAATGAGTCTTACGGTTTATTCGTTAATTCTTGTTCCCCTCCTCTCTTCCTCCTCTTATTTGTCTACCCCCTTTCTTTCTTTCTTCTTTTTTCATTTTATTTTTTATTTTTTGTCTTCTTCTCTTTAAAAACACAAAAATGTAAAAAATTCTTTTCTTATTTGCGATTAAAGAGAAAAAAATAAAAATAATTTGGGGAAATAAAAAATCTAATTAACAATATATGCTTATTTCCATTTTTTACGTTACGTTAAATAAAATAAAATGATTTTAAATGATGGTGTGTGCTTATTTCTGTTTTAAAATAGACATTTCAATTTTAATTTCATTGACAAAATATTTTATCAATTCCATATCCATTTTTGATTTACTAACAAATACCATAAATATAAATATTACTTAATTATTTTTGTAATTTATTTCCTCATTTTCCTTCATTTATTTCGAATTCCCACTTGGAGCCAACGGTCTCGCCGTTCTCGGATTTCTCGTCGGGGGTCTTCTACCGCCCTTGGCACCGCCTCTTCCGCCCGCCTTCGCCGGGGGTTTCGCTCTCCCCTTAGTCATATGGGTAAGCGCCGGGCCCTCCGCCTCCGTATTAGTCTCAACCTTAGCCAATATACTATTCCCCTCTCCCTTCTTAGGCTCCATCATCTTAAATACCAACGATATAAAAATAAACACAAAGTGATTCTGTATTTATTTTTGATTTACTAACAAATACCATAAATATAAATATTACTTAATTATTTTGTCATTTATTTCCTCATTTTCCTTCATTTATTTCGAATTCCCACTTGGAGCCAACGGTCTCGCCGTTCTCGGATTTCTCGTCGGGGGTCTTCTACCGCCCTTGGCACCGCCTCTTCCGCCCGCCTTCGCCGGGGGTTTCGCTCTCCCCTTAGTCATATGGGTAAGCGCCGGGCCCTCCGCCTCCGTATTAGTCTCTACCTTAGCCAATATACTATTCCCCTCTCCCTTCTTAGGCTCCATCGTCTTATGCGCCGTCTTAACCGGCTTGAGGTCCATCGGCATCGACGCCATCGACCCAGTCTCCATGCCGCTGCTCATATCTGCCACCCTCTCTCTCTGCATCCTCGGCCTCGGGCCACCGCCGAGGACCCCCGCCAGCAGCGCCTTCTTATCCGCCAGCGACACCGCGCCACCCGCCTTCGCAGGGGCCGCCGCTGCCCCGCCCGCCGCAGGGGCTGCCCCCGGCGCCTTCGGCGGGACGCGCGGCCCGGGCACGGGCGGCTTGGGGGCGCCTGCCGCGGGCTTCGCGGGCATCGGGCCCCTCTGCGGCGTGGCCGGCGGCGCTCTTCCCGGCGCCCCCGAAGCACCTGCTGCCGGCATCGGCGCCGGGGCCTTGGGCTTCGAGCCGAGGTGGTGCTTGTGCTCCTCCTTCTTCTCCTTGTCCTTCGAGGAGGGAGCCGCTGCTGGAGCGGCTGGGGCTGCGGCGTGGTGAGAAGAAGAGGACTTCTTGGGCTCCTCGGTCGCAGCTGCAGCGGCCTCGGCAGCGGCTGTCTCGGCCTCGAGAGCGTCGACGATCTCTGCAAAGATGTCGTCGAGCGTGTCCATGAGCTTCTCGTACATGTAGTCCGAGGCGACCTCGACAGCGGAGGCGAAGCACTCGCCGGCCTTGGACATGATCTCGGAGCCCGCGGCCGTCACGAGGATCTTGTCGAGGGTGGTCTTGTCGAAGGACTTTGCGCCGAACTCGACGGCCACGCCGAGGCGCTTAGCGGTGTCTGCGTCGAGGCTGCGCGCGCCCTTCTCCAGCGCCTCGACGAGGCGCGCGCGCATCTGGCCCTTCATCTTCCCCACGAGGTCCGCCATGTCCTCCGCGAACGCGGCGAGCTTCTGGTTTACCTCTGTCTGGAGCTGCGCCTGGATCTCCTCGCGAGCGAGCTGGAACGCGATCGCCGTCTTATTGGCTCGCTGCGCGTCCTCCACCGCGTCCATGAACTCTGGGGAGGCCTCGAGCATCCTGTTCACGTCGACGCGCTTGATGCGCATCACCATGTCGTCCACGATCTGCTGCTGGCCCATGTTGACCATGAGGCCGCCGCCGCCGGCGCCGCTGCCGCCCGCTGCGCAGGCGAACTTTGCGGGGTTCTGGTTGCGCGCCAGCAGCGTCTGGATGTCGAGGATGGCCGCGGAGGTGGCCGCTGCCGCACTGCCGCCCTGTGCGATGACGGCGGCGATGTCGTTCACGGGGAGCGGCATGGACTTGAGCGTCTTGTTGCGCTCGAGGCCCACGGCGAAGGCCTGGAAGCCCTGGGGCCCGGTGCCGTTGTCGTCCCAGACGAGGGTGTGGAGGGCCTTGTTGGTCTGGACCATCTTCCCGAGGGCGACGGCGCCCTTGTTCCCCAGCGAGTTCCCGGAGAGGTTGAGCTCCTCGAGGGTGTCGTTCACGCCGACGTCCGCGATGAGCGCGAGGATGTCCTCGAGGACGGGGACGGCCGCCTTGGACCCGCGCAGCTGGAGGCACTCGATCGGGCACGCCTCGCCGGCCGAGAGCAGCGCGATGAGCGCCTTCACGCCCTTCTGCGCGCTCCCGGGCGCGCGCTTCGCCTTCATCGAGAAGTTCTCCGAGAGGTCGAGGTAGCGGAGCCGCGGGCACCCCTTCGCGAGCGCCCCCGCGACGGCCGCGAGGCCCTCGTCCCCGAGGTCGTTCGCCGAGATGTCCAGGCTCCGCAGGTTCGCGAGGCCCGCCAGCGCGGCCCCCAGCACGGCGCCCCCGCGCTCCCCAAACCCGTTGCTGCGGGCGCGCAGCGTGATGTCCTCGAGGTACACGTTCTGCCCCACAGACGCCACGATGTCGCGGAAGCACTCGGGGCCCACGCCCGTCGAGCTGATGTCCAGCTCGCGCAGCGTCGACGTCCCGTTCACCCACTGCGCGAGCTGCGCGGCCGCCTTGGGCGCGATGCGGCTCCCCGCGACGTCCAGCCGCCGCAGCTCCTGGCAGCCTCTCGCAACAGCCCCGATGATCGTCTCGAAGCTCGACTGCGTGTCCTGCAGCCGCAGCTCCGTGAGCATGTTGGGCAGCGACAAGAAGTTCCCCAGCGCCGCAGAGCCCTCGGCCTCGAGCTTGTTGTACGAGAGATTGAGCGACGACAGCGACGTCGCGAGCTTGGGGTTCCGCTTGAACGCCATCCCGAGCAGCGGGAAGCTCTTCTTGTCCAGCGAGCACGCGCTCACGTTGAGGGCGGCGATCCCGTGCTGGTTGAGCTCGATCCAGCGCCCCAGCGACGCCGCCGCGTTCCCGTCGAGCGTGTTGTTGGAGACGTCCAGCTCGGTGACGGCCAGGCTGCGGTTCTCGGCCATCGTGCGGAAGAGGGCGGCGAAGAAGTCCGGCTTGGCACCAATCCCAGAGAGCTGAAGTCTCGTGATCGTCACGTTCCCACGCATACACTCCATAAGACCCTCCAACTGCGCCCGGTCCTTGCCGAGGCTAAACCCCCCAGATCCGCTCGCGTTGAGCCCGGTAAAGTACGAATTGTAGCGCAGCGCGCTCAGCATGGCCTTCACATCGCTGGGTGAGGGCGTCTCAAACTCGCTGATGCTCAGCGTCTTGAGGCCCTGCTCGCCTACAAGGTGCTCAATGTCCCAGCAGATGTCCTCACGCACGGCAACGCCGAGATATTTGCACAGTGACCGGTACGTCTCAACATACCCCCCACAAATGAACGTACGGTCGCTCGTCGTGTCGGCCCGGGACTCGGGCTCCACATCAACCTCGAAGAAGGGACGCGCAAGACCGCTGAAATGGGTCTTGTACTCGGTGAAGATGGCGCTCAGACAGTCGTCCCCGTACTCAAGCTCGCAGCTAAAGGAGCTCCCGTCCTTGAACTGGCAGTTGATCTCGTTGAGGGTGTGGCTCTGGAGCCGCGCGAGGTCCAGAATGTGGTAGTTCACAACGCTCTTCACCTTGCTCCCGCTGTAGTTGATGAGATAGATCTTGCAGGGCGCGGCAATGCAGATAACCTTCACCTCTTCGGACTTACGACCCCCCTTGGGCGTAAACTTCCCGCTGTTGTTGGTGATGGCGTCCATGAACATCGTCTCCTCCTTGTTCTTCTTGACAATTTGCTCAATCTCGTCTCTTACGCTGTTAGGTATCGACATCTCTCTCTCTTTATATATATATTTCTTTGTATGTGTGTGTACTTACTCTTCTTGTTCTAAAGGTATTACAACTAAATTGATTTTTATATATACACTTTATAAAAATATTTTCTTATTTAAATTATTTTCTTATTGACTTGTATTTTTTGTTTTTGTTACTTTTATTTTATTTTATATAATTGGGAAAAAAAAAATGTGAAAAAGAAAAGAAGGAAAAAAAGAAACTTTTTCCATTTATATATGTAAAAAAAATACCAATATATGTGAAAAAAAAATCTCCCTTCTTCTATTGAGTTTTTCATTTAAAACTCTTTTTTTAATTTATGAAAATAATAAAGCTTTTAATATCTTAATAGGTTCTTTTTTCCCCCCTCTTTTTTAATTTATATTTCATATAATTAAAAAATATGCACATTCAAAAAGACTCATTAATATATTATTTTAATAAGAGATAAATAAGAAGTAGAAAAAATTATTGATTTACGTATTAATTTGTAAAAGATTTCACATTTCCAAAAACTTTATTAAAATGAAGAAAAAGAGAGAGATCAAGGTCATTTAAAAAAAGAGAGATAGAGAGGATGAGGAAGATGGGGAGAGAGGAGAAAAAAAAGTTAATGACTAAGGAGCTATTGAAGCATCAAACTTATATTTTTTATTATTCTCCGCCAAATTAAAAAACCAAATGGCGCCTTTATTTTCAGAGCGATGCAACAAACTCATCAATCTTGTCATGGTACTTCTCAAG
>CAZHGC010000053.1:0-7092 GCA_964531385.1 uncultured Lachnospiraceae bacterium
ATCGTAGGTTACGCCCAGATACTTGTTGGCTTCGGCATAGCTCAGCAGGAACAACTTGTCCTGCGTATTGTTGCCTCCGTTTGTACTCCACCTACTGTAACCCTGACTGCTGCTGTTATCCACGTTTGTCAGCAGGATTGCAGATCGTTCTGCTTCTGTGAATGCACGATTCATGAAATCATCGTTCAGCCATTTGCGGAGGGTGCATTTTTCCCATGTAATATCTTTTAAGTTCTTGTTGTATGGCTGCACATCCAGTCCATAGCGGCTGAGCAGCAGCGCATTGTCACCATCCCGCGCCAGTATCAGCCATTCAATGGGCGTTTCGTCGTTGCCGGCTTTTGTTTGCGGATAGGTGCCGAAGGTCACATAATTGCCAACAGCAAACATCGCTTCGCGAGCTGCTGCTGCTGCTAATAGATTCTCATCGTTCGCAAGCATGGCGTCAACATCTGCGTAACCTTTCAGCGTCAACAACCCTGCGTATGCCTGATTGTAATCACCAGCCTTCATCAGCGATTGTGCATGCTGGTAATGGGTTTCCGTAATCTGCTTTGCCGCATCACTGTATTCCCCGGCATTTGCAAAGGCTGTTACAGCCCCTTCCCAATCGCCCGCTTCACGCTTGGTTTCGCCTTTTAGATAGTAGGTTGCGAATACCTGTGTTGCCGCATCGCTGTATTCCCCGGCATTACCAAAGGCCGTTACAGCCCCTTCCCAATCGCCCGTTTCACGCTTGGCTTCGCCTTCCAGATAGTATGTCGTGGATACCTGCGTTGCTGCATCGCTGTAGCTGCCCGCATTAGTAAACGCTGTTACGGCTCCGTCCCAATCCTCCAGTTCGCGCTTGGTTTCGCCCATCGTATACCAAATGGCATTGGCAAACTGCTGATCGGGCAAAATGCCATAGGCCGTCATGCCTTGGGTGATGTCAATGCTCGTGTCCGGCAGCACCATTCCTGCGGAAGCATTGTTGTTCAGGATGGCCCAACGGGCAATGGCGGCATTGACCGTACCTCCGCTCTGCTCCAGCAGACCGGCGATTTCCGAAAGCAGCGACAGAGAAGGCTCATAGTTGCCGCATGTCCACAGGGTTTCAATGGCCTTTTCCATCTGGTTTACGGTGGCATAATCCTTGCCGATGTCGTACAGGGCTTCCTGCGCTTCGGATAGCTTGAGCGCCTGTACGTATTCGCGCACAGCTTCCTCGATACTACCAACGCTACGATACTGCCTGCCCATGGCGCAATGGCACTGCGCAGTAAGGGTTTCGCTGTCACTATAGCCCAGGTTGGTATAGAAATCCAGCGCACCGGCATAATCCTGCGCGGCAAAACGGGCGTTGCCCTGCTCGTAACGGCAGAGCTTGACTCGATCCGCGCAGTCCTCATACCCGGAAATGGACGCATACAGCGTTTCGGCAGCGGCATAGTTCCCGCTAACGGCATAAGCCTTTGCCCTCTCGTAAATGCACAGCTTCACCTTGTCTGCGCTGTCAGAATAGCCATTCAGCGCTTCATACTGCTGCTGTGCTTTTGTATAATGACCAAATGCAAGATCGGCTTCCGCAAGCTGATAGCCGCATTCCTTTGCCAGCGTTTCGCTGTTGGAATAGGTTTTCAGGGATTCAAAGATCGCCTTTGCGTCGGCGTAGAATTCACCTTCCATCAGCTCGCTGGCCTTACGGTAATTGCATTCTTTGATTTGTGTGTCGGCATCTTTATAACCGGTAATCCCTTCAAAAATGCCACTGGCCTCATCACAAAGGCCCTCCTCCATCTGCTGCCTGCCGTACTGATAGGTGGATTCTTTGGCGCGCTCAGCGCTGTCGGTGGAGCCATTCAGCAGGGCAAACTGTTCGGCTGCCTGTGCGTACTGCCCTTTTTCAAACAGCTGATCCGCCCACGCATAGCGGGCAACCGGCAGTTTGCTTACGCTCAGCTCATACTGGCCCAGCGTTTCATAGGCCTTTGTAGCGTATTCATAGCAGCCGTCGTCATAGCAGGTTTGCGCCAGCTGGTATTCCAGCGCGCGCACTTCCTCGGACTGAGGCACATTCAGATAGTAGGCCAGCGCTGTGGCATAATCCTTCTGTTCCAAAGCATCGCTGCCCAGTTCGGTGCGAACAGCAATCAGCTTCTGGGCCACGTCGCTGTATTCGGGAATGGCGGCATAAACAGCTTCCGCCGCCGCTTTATCACCGCTTGCCACCAGTGCCTCCGCTTTAGCGTAGCGTGTGGCCTGAGCGTTGTCCCTGCTGTCGCGGTAGCTGCCAAGGCTGTCATACAGGGCAATAGCTTCATCATAAGCGCCGGAATCCGCCAGCGATTTCGCCTTCTGATACTGGGCTTCCTGCACCTTCTGAGCGCTGTCCTGATAATCGGACAAAGTGCCGAACGCCTCCACCGCTTCATCATAGGAACCGGCGGAAAGCAGCGCATCCGCCGCCGCATAAGCGCTGGAAATGGCTTCGGCCTGCGCCGTGCTGTCGCTGTAATCCCCCAAGCCTACAAACATGTCGTAGGCGGATGCAACCTGCCCGGATTGCAGGCAGCCGTAAGCAGTGGCGTATTGAGCTGCGCCGCAGGCTTCCGCCTGTGCGGGTGCATCCAAATATTCGCCCACGGACAGATAAGCCACACGGGCGGCGATATATTCGCCCTGCTTTTGCTGCGCGGCAGCGGATTCGTACACATCCAGCAAATGCAGCTGATCCTGTGCCGCCTGCAAATCACCGCAGGCCGTGAAGGCTTCCCGGGCCTCTGCAAGCTGCATGGCGTTCAGCGCTTCCATGCCGCGAGCCATATAAATGGCCTGCGCTTTCTGTGTGCTGTCCTGATAGCCCGGAATCCTTTCGTATGCCGCCAGTGCGTCATCCGCTTGTCCCGCCGCTTCCAGTGCGTTAGCCTTGCGGTAATAGCACTCGTTTACCATGATTGCAGCTTCTGCATAGGTGTATTCGCTCTGATTATACAAAGTCAGATAAGCCTCCGCAGCGCCATCATAATCCCCCGCTTCCAGCAGGGCATTAGCCTGCTGGGCATAGGGCTGCCAGCGGCGCTCCGCCGCATCGCGGTAATCGTCCAGAGAGGCAAACATCGCGCTGGCTTCGTCAATCCTGCCTTCCGCCAGGAGTGCTTCCGCCTGTACATAGTAGGGCTCCTGCACACGCTCCGCCGCGTCGCTGTAATCCTCTAATTCGGCAAAGGCTTCGCTGGCGGCCTGATACTGGCCGCTGCCAAGCAGTTCTTCCGCCTTGCGGTATTTTTGATTGGGGATGACAACCTTAAAGGCCAGCATCGCCCCGGCTGTGATCAGCACAGCCGCCGCAAACAGCACGCCAAAAATGCGCTTCATCCGGGCTGCTTTGGCCGCCTGCTGACGCGCCAGCAGCTCCTGTTTTTGCTGCTTCGCCTGTTCTTCCGCCGCTACGGCCTGACGGTAGGCCTGCTCCGCCTGCTTGCGAAGCTCCTCCACATCCAGATAGCCGTTCAGTTCTTCCCGGCTCAAAAGTTCCTTCACAGTATTCCATGCGAAACTGTTCATCCCGGCAGAGCGCATTTTTTCTTTGGCCTGCTGATACTGCTGATGAATCGCTTCCTCCGCCTGCGCACGATACTGCTCCGCTTTGGCTCGGGCATCTTTGTAATCAGGAATGGAGGCCAAAATGGAAGCGCAGCGTTTCAGCTCCAATGCTTTGTCGCTTTTGGGCACAGCAGACAGATACAGTGCCTTTTGGCGGGCCTGCGCTGCCAGCGCCATGCACTGAGCGGCGAACGCTTCTGCCTTTTCGCGTTCGGAAACGGATGCGACCATTTCCGCCGCGGCGCGGTAGGCACGCTCGCTGTTGACTGGTTCATTGCTGTTTACAATTTTCTGGAATGCAGCTGCGTTTTGCACATAGCCGTTTCTGTGCAGCGGCAGGGTATGATCCGCAGCATAGGACATACGGCTGTTTTGATACTGCTCCAGTTCCCGTTTCAGGGCAGACAAATCAACGTTGGGGCGCACAGCCGCCTCCATCGCGCATTCAAAGGCATATGTATCGATCTTTTGCTGAGCATGGCTCTTAGCCTGCTGGATATAGTCTTCATACGTCTGCCGCTGTTCAGGGGTGGCAAAGCGCAGGGCCTTTTGCCAGTCTGCATGATCTTCGTACAGATAATTTAGCTCGCCAAGCTCTTTTTCACTGTGAAGCCCCAGTTCCACGCACACCTTGGCGGCGTAGGCGGGCGCATGCTCCGGATCCAGATCCAGCACGCGGTTCAGGTACTCGGAGGCACTGTCATAATCGCCATCCTCCAAAAACAGCGAGGCGCGCTTCATCAGGCCGTTTACGCCGGGAACGGCTTCCTTGCCAGCAGAAGCACCGGCCTCTGCTTTTTTCCCGGTCTGATTGCCCGATACCAGCTTTTTGATGCCATGGATCAAATCCTGCATAAAGCCCAGTTTGCTCATGTCCTGGGCCTGCAAATGGCCAAATTCCTCCGGCAGATCGTAGGGATCCATATCCCGATAGGCGGGCACAAGGGCTTTATCCGCGCCGCCCTTGATGAGCGCCAGATAACGGCTCCACTCGTTTTTGACCCACACGGCGTTAAAGTATTCCGGTTTGGTGCCCAGCACCACCATCACCTTGGCGCTGTTAAGCGCGGCAAAGATGTACGGCTCGTACTGCTGGCCCAGCTTATCTTCCAGCGTAATCCGGCTGAAAAACACCTTAAACCCCTCGCGGGTCAGCTGGTGGTACAGATCCGTTGCCAGCACGCTATCCGGGGTGCGCTTTCCATCCGCATCGGTTTCCTTGTAGCAGATGAACACGTCAAAGGGCTTTTCCTGTCTGGAAATGGCCAGAATGCCCTTTTGAATCTCGTCAATGGCGCGGGCCTCCTGCTCGTACAGGCCGCGCTGCACCGCATCGGCATAGGCCAAAGCGGATTTATAATCCTCATCGGCCAGAATGGAAGTATACTGCACCCGGTTTACCGTGGGCACGCGCTTGTGCGTGGCGGGATCCTCCACATATTCGATACCGTAGCGGCACAGCACCAGCGACCAGTAGGCCTCCGCATCAGTGCGATCCTCCTGCAGGATCTGTTCAAAGATGCCCATGGCCTTATCGTAATCGTTGCTGCGCCGGAAGTGGTTGGCCCGGTCGTACAGATTAGCCCGGCGATCACTGTCCAGCTTGGGCAGGGTTTGCACCGTTCCGCAGAATTCACATTCGCAGGTTGTGGCATTGGGCTGGGGATGCAGCGTGCCGCCGCACATTTTGCATTTGATGATCATATAGATGCCTCCTGTTTTGTAGCTATGTAGCTATTTACTGGATCCACTTTTTGAATGTTTCAAGAGCAGTCTGTTTATTAATAGGCTTGTATACAAAATTATTTTCTACAACGGACAATCGCAATCGTCTGAGAATTCTATCTTCTCCAACATTACTATAATCAAGATAGACAGTTTCTTTTCCGCTTATAATTGCATCCCGAAGTAGGGAGTTCAAATGATTATCATCTACATTTATACTATAACCAATAATAACGATACGGTCTGCTTCATTAATAAAATTGAGGGCCTTAGCATATTCCAAAAGCTGTTTTTTCTCAACAATTGGCTTAATGCCACTTTGGATAAAAATATATGGAAATAGAATATTTGTATCGCACGGATAATCTGTTTCTTCGACATCTATCACTTCCATATTGTATGGCGACTCAAATAAGCCAAATCTTCCATGAACAAAAGCAATTCTGTCTTTTCCTATACCTGAAAGGATCTCACAACACGGTGTATAATTGGTTGTTATTATTGAAAAAATGTTTTTATCTGTTTTCTTTTTCAGAAGGCTATAGTAGCTTTCATTTCTGTTGAAATCGCCATGTTCTTTGATAACTCTTTTTATTTGTTGTACTGTGGCAACCGGCTTTGCAAGTATTTCCTGATACGACATGTCACAAGAGTTATCTTTCATTAGTATTTCTTTTACAATGCTCAGATAAGCTCGAGAATAAAAAGCCATAACAGTACAAAACTTTTGGGGACCCAGCAGGTTTGGAGAAATAAGCGTATGAAAGTATCCATCAACTATTCCCATATAGCTAGTATGACTATTGATCACTTCACGGCTTTCCTGCTGGGAATGTATATCTATTTCTTCATTTATTCGGTCATCTGTTAATACCTGTGAATGTATCTGTTCGTCCAATGCTTTCTTTCGGTAACAGGCACAAAGCAATTTACGTTGTAATTCTTTCTCTGTAAAAGAAACAATTTGAAATTTTGAAGGATACCATTCTTGATGAGAAGGAATCATTTTCTTATACTTTTCATTATAAGAGTCCTTTATGGCAGAATCCATTGGATTTTCAGTATTGTTATTACCCAAGCCAAGAACATTTAAGGCGAATTTATCTCCACTACTGATGTTGAAGTCAACTTCTGCACCCGCACCAAAGAAAATGACTATGTTTGCCATAATCTCTACCTCCGCTTTTTTCTGAGAAACAACAGCTTTTGAATATCCTGTATTGTATCTTCATCAATTGAGCTGCCTATCAATTCCAGTATTTTCTGCGTATAGGGAAGCGACTGTTCATCGTCCGTGGGATCGGCAAAGCGGATATCATCCAGCAGCTTTTTCCATTCGGCGCTTTGGGGCGTTTCCAGCGTGGCGGCCTTGCGGCGCACTTCCTTCCATGCGGCGGTTCTGTCCGGCAGAGGCTGCTCGCTTTGCTCCACCACCTGACGGGCGGCTTCCCGGGCAATCAGGCACACACCTGCGGCGGCGAACAGGACGATCTCCAAAAGCAGAGCGATATAAACCGGGCACAGGAAGGCCAGCGCCATCAGCCCAAAACCCAGAACCAGTTGAGCTACCAGCGCCGCCAACCCACCCTTAAAGATGGGCCAGCCCATGTATTTGCTGAACAATTCATCCTTTAAGGCAAAGGAGCGCCAGAACGACCATGCACACAGCACAAAGGCCAGCAGTGTGGAGGCGAGCGCAATGAAGTACACCGCGTTATGGGTAAACGGAATCAGAAACGCAAAGGCAAGAGCGACAACCAGCGCAATACCCCAAATTCCCCA
>CAZHGC010000054.1:0-6746 GCA_964531385.1 uncultured Lachnospiraceae bacterium
GAATATCTTTTTATGGTTACAGCAAATGGTGTTGTAAAAAAGACTCCAACTATTGAATTAAGAAATGCAAAGTCTAAAGGTATTCAAGCAATTCGATTAGATGATGGAGATAGATTAGTAAGTACAGTTCGTTCTACAGGTGATTTTGAAATTATGCTTGTAAGTCGCCGTGGTCAGGCATTGCGTATTTCTGAAAAAGATGTTCGTCCTGTGGGCAGAAGTAGTCGCGGTGTTTGTGGTATGAAACTTTCTGAAGGTGATGAACTTTGTGCTGCAACTCCAGTAATTCCTAATACAACGCTTTTAGTAATTACAGAAAAAGGTTTTGGAAAAAAAGTTGAATTTGATGATTTTTCTGCTCATGGTCGTGCAACTGGTGGTCAAAGAGTCTTTGGAAACATTGATGAAAAAGGTGAAATTGTTGGTGCATTAACGATAAAAGAAAATGACAGTATTATGTGTATAACAAGTCAAGGAACTTCTTTAAGAATAAATGCATCTTCTATTCCAAAGCAGGGTAGGGGAAGTAGCGGCGTAAAAATTGTTGAAATAACTGCCCCAGACTATGTAATTGGAATTGATAGAATTGATAACGATGAAAATCAATCCTAATTTAAAATAACATATTCTGATTAAATTAAATTTTAGATCACTAAGATTTGTTTCTTGGTGATCTTTTTTTTTGATGTTAGTAATTTTTTTTAGCAAAAATATCGTTTATTGTTCAAGGCACTTCGATTTAAGCAAGTCGAAACACGCAATGACTGTTACGTTTTAAAATTTTTAGCTCCACTTATAATGTAAGAATTTGCTAAAAGCAGATATTGAACAGAAGGTCTCCTTAGGCTGACGACTTCCGCATGAAGTATTTTTTCTAAATTTCAAAAAACTCAAATCTGGTCTAAGTATTTAAATTGAAAATCACACTGTCTTTTAGTATGGGGATTTTCTATCTGATTAGGCATTGTAAAAAAATAGGCGCATGTGTGTGTGGGTTTAATATCGAAGAATTTTATTTTTTTTAATATAAAACTATACTTATATATAGAGTTATAAAAAGTTATCCACATAAAATATAAAAATTTTTGTAGACCTGTGGATAACTTATGGATAAAATGAATTTTTGAATTTGAAAATTTTTAACAAATTTGTAATTCTTTATATTATAAGAATTTATGAATTTCCAAAAAATTTGAAATTTTTGTTCAAATGTTTAAAACTTGTGGAAAACTTTGTTTCATGTGAAACAGAAAATATTTTTATTGTCGAAAAATGATGAAGCTTAAGAAGTTTAGAATGTACTAGTTATTGAGTATTTTAACGTTGCCTATACTGGATAAAGTATAAGTTCTTGTATTGTGTATGTAGAAATGAACTTGTCATGATGTATGGTGGTTTCGACGTTTCTCACTCTAAAGGTTTTGGGAGTTCAACGTAAACTTTGTTACGAATTCAACTAGTGGTTTTCATTCTTTTAGACAACTCGTTCTTTTTGAAAGACTAAAAGTTTTTTTTGAGAATTTTGATTTCTAAACAACTGTTATTGTTTTTATTTCGTTTATAATTGTTCAAGTATAAAACAGTATCTTTTTTTTGTAAGAATTTATTTTGGAAGTTTTAAACAAGAATCGTATAATTATTAAATCTAAAATGTTTTACGTGAAACATTGAATTGATTTTTAATTTAATGTTTATACTAGATAATATTTTTTTTGTAGACTAGATTTTCGTATTTATCTTTACTGATAATACTTGCTATTGTATACATAAATATCAAATATTATTTAAGAAAAAGTGTATTTACGAAAGAAACTTCACTATTATATAAACCTCTGAAATTTTATATAGATAACAACCTTTCTGCCAGTGTGAAGTTTTTCAAAAACCTTTTTTTTCTACATAGTTTTTATACAACTTTTTTCTTTATTTATATTTTTATCTAGTTTTCAATTACTATTTATAAAATCCATTTTATGTGTATTTTTTTAATAGGAAAAATTCGTTTGTTAAGAAACTTTTAATATTTGGCTTTTATTGTATTTATAATAGATACTTAAGGTTCTAAATAAATTTTTAATATATTTTGTTTCACGTGAAATATTTTTTGATTCAAAAAATAGCCCATTTTTCTTGTAAATGTTAGTTTATTAGAAATTCGGAGTATGGGGCTATTAAAAAAAAGAATAAAACACGATGATTTCACTTTTGCTTTGCTCTGTATCCGCATAGCCAAAAACATTAAATATAGCGATAAGGTCATTTCGAGAGTTTCAATGACTTCTATGCTCTAAACTTATTGGGAAGTCCCAGAGAAAAGGTTATATCTGTGTATTATATAAGTTTAGAATCTCTATATGACGATTTCTTTTTCTCAGGATATCTTATAATAGTTTTCAAAATAAGTGCATGAAGAGGAGAGTAGAATTCTGTTATAAAAATCTTTCAAAATTATATTTTATTTTTGATGAAGTTAATTATATTATGTTTATATGTGTAATATTTAAAATAGCTTGTTAGAAGTGAAATAATAATGCTGAATATTCTTATATAAAATTTGGAAATTATTTCTTTTAGGTACTTACAGTTAAAATTACAGTGTTATTTTGAGTTGCTTTCTGCACTTCGATTTTGTTTTGTATCTGAGAAGTCAAAGCATTGTTCCAGAATTTCTATTCTGCATATAATACAGATACTGCATATCTTAAACTGTCTTGGAAGTGTTTTTTTATAAGTGTGAGTGGGGAAATATGGAAATAAGTATTTGTATATTAAAACTGTGTTTATTTCGAAAGCCTCAATGACCGTAAATTTCTAAAAAGTGATTCCGTAGCCTGGGACATTTTCTGTAAAATTTTTATGTTTCACGTGGAACGATTATTTTATTTCTAACCGCATAACTTTAGAACCACGTTTTTTAGACCATTTTTCCTGTCTTTCGTTTGGAATAGAATCTATGGAATCTTGTTTAAAATTTAAGTTTTCAAACCAATCTGAAGTTTGTGTTGTTAATAGAAAAATACTTTTTGCATTATTAGTCTTTCCTTTTTCTATTAATGTATTTATAAGTTTTGGTCCAATTCCCATGTTAGAATAATTTTGATCTACGGTAACACCGGCAATTTCCATTTGTCCATCTGGATAAGGAATTAAAGAAGCACAGGCTCTAATCGCACCATCAAGTTCATAAACAATATAATCTTTGTAAGTTATCGAAAGTTCTTCTTTTGTGCGGGGTAGTAAAATTCCTTGTTTTACAAAAGGCTGCATAAGTGCAAGAACAGTACCAATATCATCAAAATTCATTGGTCTTATTTTTCCATAGTTTTCTTTATAAATCATTGTTCCAGAACCGAAATCACTAAAAATTTCACAAGGAATACTTCCATCAAAAGAACCGTTAAGAATATGTGTTCTTGCAACGCCTTTTGAACAAGCAGATTTTGATAGTTTTAATAATCTCAAAATTTTAGAAACTGCTGACTGTTTGGTAGTTTTTTTTATATTTTCTATCATCTGTTCGTTAGTTTTTAAAAACAAATCAACTTCATTGAGAGTTAATGCAGGAACATTTTCTTCGGGAGATAGAGAAATTTCTTTTGGAATAATGAATGACTGTTTGTTAATTACTGCATCTTTTACTAGAAAAAAAAGTTTATCTGCGTGTAAATGAATGGCAATTTGTTCGGAAAGTTCTGTAGAAGAAATATTGTATGGTTTTCCAACAATGCTCCAACCAATACATGGAAAAATTGGAATAAAACCATTTTGAAGAATTGTGTTTATAGATTCAATTTCTAATTTGTCAATTTCGCCACTAGAAGCATAATCAAATCCGTCTATAACACCTTTGCTGCGAGCTCTTACCCAATTTCCTATAACAGCGGTAGTTTTTTCACCAGCAAAGGCTGTCATAACTTGATTTGAAACATCAAAAGCTGCCATTTTTATTAGAGGCATTGCTTCCTCTGTAGTTATTCTACAATTATTATGTATAGTCCATTTTATATTATTTTTTTGAAGGATTTCATCAATTCTTTTACTTGCACCAGGAACGACAATAAGTTTTATTCCAGCTTCGTGAATAAGACAAATGTCTTTTATATGATTTATGAAAATAGGTGCATCAATAATTTCTTCATCAATATAAATAACAATAAGTGCATTTTTAAATCGTTTTAAATATCTAATAACATCACGAACATTATTTGCTTTATTATGAACTATATTTTCTAACATAAAATCATTATTGCGAAGGATTAAAATACTGTCAATTTGGAGATAAAATTTAAAATAAAAAAAGCCAACTAAATAACATTTAGCTGGCTTCTGGGTGGTGTGAAACCCCAGTATCTTTATAAGTACACACATAATTCACACCGTATTTATAACAAAATTATAATAATTAAAATTATTTATATAATCAATAGAGAAAAATGTAAGAAATTGTGGACTTTAGATTTTTAACTTTGCTTAATTTTTTTCTTAGAGTTTATTTGAAAAAAGAAGTTTAAATGTATTTTTAATAGATTTAAAAATGTGTTTGTATGTATAGTGATAAAAAAGGATGTAAATATAGAATTTAATTTGTGGTTAAAACATCAGATATTTAAAATAAAAAAGGTTGCCTTATGAAACTATTTAAAATTTCTAGGGCAACCAAATATGCCGAGAACCAGAATCGAACTGGCACGACGGTTTAAGCTGTCGAGGGATTTTAAGTCCCTTGTGTCTACCAATTCCACCATCTCGGCAAGTGAAAAATAGTATATAAAAAAATAATTATTTTTGCAAGTAATAGACTTCTTTAATCATCATTATTTTCAAAAGAATTGTCTTCAATTTGTTCGGAATTTTTATCATCAGAATTTTTTTCAGCAAGCATTTCTGCATCTTCACGACCTTGTTCAATTTTCCACTTAGAATATTTTGATTTTTTTTGCGACAAAATCGGGCTTCGGTTAAGATTATAATTTCTCATCTTAGAATAGTATTCTTCATCATCCATATTTATAATTTAATTTTTATTTTGATATAGGTCAATTTTTTTGCTAAACTTTTGTAATGAATATTTATATTATGCGCCACGGAGAAACAGATTGGAATAAACTTTTAAAAATACAAGGTTCTACAGATATTCCTTTAAATCAAGAAGGAATTGATTTGGCTGAACGAGTTAGCTATTCTTTGCATAACGAAGGAATTTCTTTTGATAAGGTTTATTCGAGTCCGTTAGTAAGAGCAAAAGAAACAGCAATTATTGTAAATAGATACTCAAATGCACCGATTGTTTTTGATGAAAGATTGCGGGAATTTTGCTTTGGTA
This sequence comes from uncultured Lachnospiraceae bacterium, assembly GCA_964531385.1. Lineage (GTDB taxonomy): Bacteria > Bacillota > Clostridia > Lachnospirales > CAG-274 > MGBC114079. The sequence continues at coordinate 5,324 of CAZHGC010000054.1, forward strand.
AGGCAGAAGGTGTTACTTTAGACGAATTAAATAAAAATCCTAAATATTTAAATATAAGAAATTGGTTTTTTAAGCCAGAAAATTATAAAGCAGAATTTGGTTCTGAAACCTATGAAAGTTTTTTTTCAAGAATAGACAGTTTTATTGATGATTTAAAAAAGGAAACTTGTAAAAATATTTTGATTGTTTGTCACGGTGGACTTGTTCGCGGTTTTATAAAAGAAGTTTCTGATTTGCCAATAGATAAAATTACTTCCATAAAAATACATAATTGTGCAGTGAATTTAATAAAATATGAAAATGGAAAGTTTTTTGTAGAATATATAGCGAAAAGTTTTGCTTGATAAAACGCGAATAAAAAATATTTAAAAATATTTATGTTGACCTAAAACCCGTTTCAAGTTTCGACAAGTTTTAGGTGAGAGTTTTGTGTAGTTAAGTTTATAATATTGTTCAGTCAGCCTATTTATAAACAACAGACTTTTTTGTCTTTTTTATGGTTGAAGAAAAATATTTTATAGAATCAATTCGTTCGTAATTCGCTTTGAAATTTTTCAAATAATCATGATTGTTTATAAGCTGAACAAATTCATCAAAAAGGAAACTTGTATCAAGTGGACCTGAACATGCTTCTGGATGAAACTGGACGCTGAACGCAGGAATTTTTGTATAGGTGATTCCTTCGCAAGTGCCATCATTTGTGTTTACAAAACTTAAAATTGCGCCTTTTGGTAAACTTTCATTTTTTACCGCATAACCATGATTTTGTGAAGAAATATAAACTCTTCCAGTGGATAAATGTTTTACCGGTTGATTTGCACCACGATGTCCGTATTTTAATTTTGTAGTTTGAGCTCCATTTGCTAAGGCAAGAAGTTGATGTCCTAAACAAATTCCAAAAATTGGAATTCCTGTTTTTAAAAGTTTTTTGATTTCTGCAATTATTTCTATGTTTTCCGCAGGATCGCCTGGACCATTGCTTAACATTATTCCATCTGGATTTAAGTCAAGAATTTCTTTTGCTTTGTATGAACTTGGAACTGTTATAACTTCAAGTCCTCGCTTTAACAATTCACGGCGAATATTTGCTTTTGCACCAAAATCCCAGAGAACAACTTTTTTTCCCTTACCATTTTGCATTGCAATTTGCGGATTATTTTCTTTTGTGCCATCTGCTTTTACAGGAACAAAACGATACTGAGCACTTTCTTTAAAAACAATATCTGCACTTTGTTCTACTGGAGTGGCACTTCCTGTTACAGAAGAAACTGCATTTATAATTTTGTATGATTTTATTTTTTTGATTAGTTTTGATTTTTCTTCTTCGTTTTGCAGGGCTTTAAAATTTTCTTTTGCCTGAACGCTGTTTCCAGAAATTATCATTGCATTCATAACGCCGACTTCCCGAAGAACTTTTGTTAAT
>CAZHGC010000055.1:0-6601 GCA_964531385.1 uncultured Lachnospiraceae bacterium
GACGTTCTCGGGGATGGGGACCTCTTCGATGATGCGGAAGACCTTCATTGTTGATTAGCTAAAGTTTTTTTTTCTTTGGGGGTAGGTAGTGTAAATATATAAAATATAAATTATATATGAAAAAAGATAAAAAATTAATTTTAAATAATTTCGTTTTTTATTTTCTTTTGAAACGACTTTATTTAAGGCGGGGAGAATGAAAACTATGAAAGGGAATTTTTCCAAACTATATGTTTCATAGATTCGTCTATAGTTGGGAAAAGTTCATTCGTTTCGCGATTCATTTTTCCCATTTTCCGAGGTTTTTTAAACTAAATTTTTTTCTGGTAAGAAATATTTGTCAATTACGTCATTAATTACATAATTATTGCGTAATATTTTTTCCATCCATTTCTTTTCTTTTCTTTTTTTATAACAGCCTTATTTTATACCTTATATTTATATTTTTTATTTATATTTATATTTAGATTATACTTTAATTATTATAATTATTTAGTTTTTTATTTATAGATCATTTGCCTATCTGTTTAAGACATCTTTATTTATTTATTTGAGATCTAATTAGTTGACTATTATTATTCATTATATAATAACCTTGATGTATATGTATATGTATGATATTGCATTTCTTTATGTACATCTCTCTTAGCATAAGAAAAATTTCAAATAAACTCAAAAATAAAATAAAAAATAAAAGAGAAAAGTATTTAAAGTAAAATAAAATAAAATAAAAGTTTCTCCTTTCTTTTTCTCAGGGGATTGTTTTTATCAACATCGGTATCACTCTTTATCCTTCTTCTCCTTCTTCTCCTTCTCCTTCTCCTTCTTCTCCAAGTTGCCTTTATCAAATTCCTTTTTACTTTCTTCATCGCTTATTTCTTGATGAGACTTTGTTTTGTGAGACGAATGGCTAGGATTTGCCGATGAAGAATGATGCTTTTTCTTCTTCTTAGTCTTGGTTTTGTCTGATGAAGCCATAGATTCATTGTACGATGGAGGTGATACCGACGGAGTAGGGCTAGGAGGGAACAGGGAACTATCACCCCTCAATGAAGACAGATTAAGGGAAGTGGAATGACGTTTGATAATGGAGGGCCAACGGGTTTTCTTCTTTTTCACCGTAAAGTCGTCTATGTCCGTTTCTATGAGTCTGAAATTCGGGTACGAGTGGGCGTCGAGGCCCTCGAGAAGGCCCAGAAGGAACCTCCTCTCCTGCTCCATAAACACAACGGTATTCTTGATGTCCACGCAAGGACAATGCATAATACACGGCGCTATGAGAGTTGCAATGTTCATCTTTGTCATCTTTGTCGTCTCCACAAATTCCGGCTGCGTCAGGTACTGGAAGAACTTTACTAGGAAACCAAGAACCATCTTGTTCGGCTCTGGAAGTTCTTCGAATGCAGCAATCGGGTCCTCGTTAGATATCGTCGTCATGCTAAAAAAAGTTTAAAAGCGATTTAACCAGATGTCGAGTATAAAATAAATAATTTAAAATGTACTATAAGGAATCCGGAATAAGAGGATCAGGCAAAAGTCTTAACCATAGCTTCAGAAGGGCTGCAGCATCGTTGGGGTCCTTCAGGCTATTGAACTCACCTGACGAGTTTGCGACATCCTTAAACTTCTGGACCACCTGAACATTGCACGAGACTCTGAATATCCCCTTGTACGAAGTTCCACCATTCGACACGATCACGTTCGTCAAGAAGCGAAGGACAGAGGGGACCTTCACATCCGACTCTGCTGTGCCACCGATTGTCAGGACATTGTCCCCCGCAAGTCCAGCCTGCTTCCGCTCGCGTTTCACCAGCGCATTCAAGTTCACACCAAAGTGGGCTTTGGAGAACTTCACCTTCTTGTGTGAGCTCTCGTCTGTGGGCAGCTCTCCTGTGTACGGCTCAAAGACGTGCCTCTGGGGGTGGGGGACTTCTAGGCGCTGGACGACTTCCTCAAAATCGGTAGTTTCAGTGTAATTCTCTATGGCATTCTTGATCCTCTCGATAACGCTCTCAATGGCCATTTTCTTTTGCTGGAGGCTGAGCATGTGCATCGTGCACGCTTCAACAATGGAGGCCTTCCTCTTGGCAATGGTCTTCTTGTATTCCTCAATAACTCGGGGCATGTCCCGGTCGTATATGTCCTGAGCCTCGTTCGCATATTCGACGGCACGTTTATAAGAATTCGCCTCCTCGTTCAGCTCGTCGGTGATTTTATTCGATTTCTGGAAAAAAACAAGTGGTAATTTAAAAAATAATAGACAGAGAATGAATAAAAAGAATGGTAATTGTATACATCTTTATTTCTTTTGGAGTCGCTGAGGGAAGACGAAGAAGACTTTACAGGAGAAATGCCTGTCAAGGGGGGATCGGATTTAGAGAGACTCTTACTTGATTCCTTCCCAGACGAAGAGGTGGGGGTAGGGGTAGATAAATGGGGCGTTGGAGGCGTTTGCAAGGGGAGTGCCCCAGGAGATGAACCTTTCTCGTGCATGCTGGACAGCTTGTAGTACTTGTCGCGAGCCTTTATTTTGGCCTTGACCGCCTCCTTACTCTGCTTGTATATGGGGTAGCCCTCGGCTTCGATCAGGTTTTTCGCTGCTTCCATTTCTTTATTGATGTTAACAAAAATTTCGTGCAACCTGTGCTGGTACTCGTCCACAAAAGAAAAGGTGACCTTGATAAGCTTCTCTTCCTCCTCGATCAGGGAGCTCCACAGCTCGTAAACGGAGGTCTCTTCGCACAGGTCAAAGCTCCTTGGGGCCTTCTTCTGAACAGCTTCCATAGCCTTGATGTAGTCTTGGTAGACGTTCGCCCTTTTGAGGATGTACTTGTCCATCTCTCGGATTGTATTTATTTTTTCGTTCAGATCGACACATATCTGGGTGTAGTTCCATTTTATGCGGCTTTCAAGAGTGATCGGCGCAATGTCTGTGGCCAGTGCCGCTGGGGCTTCTTCTGAGCCAGGGTTTGTGCTCATCTTTTTCTCGTCTTGCCTTCTTTCCTTCTTTTCTTCTTTCTTCTTTTTCCTTTTTCCTTTTTCCTTTTTCCTTTTTCCTTCGGGCTCTTTTATTTTTAAGATCTTAAAAAAAAAGTGAACTAAAAAATAACAACACAAAACAAACTTTCCGTGGCAAAGAGGGACATGTCGAGAAGAGAAGGAGGGAATTACCACAGTCAACCGCCCGCAAAGAGGCCATCAGGCTCTGAAGAGAGCGGGTACACAGACCTGCACAGGGGCTTATTGCAGATTTTGCTCAACGAGAGGCTCGTCCTGGAGAGCGACCTCAAAAAACGCGCAGTCGCCATAGGGGCCAGAGCGGATGACCTAAATATCGACGACGTTGTGGACGTAATCAAGAGAAAGTTGAACGAGAACTCTATCAAGGTTGAGATCGAAAAGATCGATTACGAAAAAGCACCGGACGAAGATGGCCCAGATGAAACGTATTTCGTCCTCCGCCAAACTGTCTCCAACGAAAAGTCTGAAAAAATAGGCTTCTCTGAGACATTCTTTTTAGATAACTGCGATGCTCTGAAAAAGGCAGAGGTGGATGTGCTGAGGAGAATACTCCTCGAGTACAAGAAAATGTTTATCGAAAACACCAAAGAGTCATTTTCATTCCACTTCACGGAGGAAGAGCTATCGGAAAAGTTCTGTGCAGTGGCCCTCCTGAAAAAGTTCACAGACCTCAAGTGGCTAAGACAGGTGGGATATGAGGGGAAGACACTTTATTTCTTGGGTCTGAGAACAATGGCTGAGTACAAAAACTTCTTCTTCAACGAAAAGGAAGTGAACTTTATCCCGGAATGCGTCATATGCACACGGTTAACCTTCTTCGGTGCTGTCTGCCCCAACCATAGGTGCCTTTCTACGTTCCATAGAAATTGCGCAAAGTCGTATCTTAAAAACTTAACCGTGGAAAAGTGCCCCACGTGCAGCATAACATGGGAAAACATAAATCTGGACGGAACAGAGCAAATCGCCCTTTCTGCCAACATAAACAAGGACGATGACGAAGAAGACGGTTCAAAAACCGATTAAGGAAATTATAATTGATTGAAAATGCAAAAGTAAATTAAAAAAAAAAAGAAGAGGATTTTTTATTCTTTTATCTCTTAAATTTCGTTGTTAAAAAAAGGAAGAAAAAAAAATTGGAGAACCGGGGTTTCGATCCCCGTGCCTTATCGATGCAAACGATACGCTCTACCAACTGAGCTAGTTCCCCATATTCATTTTTTTTTTCTTTTCAATTACTTTTTTTTTTTAAATTCCCACCTCCTCCCGCCCAAATGAAAAAGAAAAGAATTATTCGGCAATTAAAAAATTGGATTTCAAGGAAAAAAAAAAATATACCACATCCAGAAACACAAAAAAGCCAACAGAACAAAGAAGAGCAGCACGAGGAACCCAGAAAATAATAAGATGAGTTGGGAGATCAAAGAAGCCATCGAAGGCGACAACATCGTAGGGAACATAGACCACACGGTCACAACGGAAAACAAGTTTCTCAAAAAGGGAGTCAAGTACGTCGACGATTTTTGCCAGTCGATGAGAGGGCTCTGCGAAAGCAGTCGGATGCTGACAACATTTTTCAACGACTTTCACAGTGCGCTAGAATACGAAAGCCTTGATACCATGACAAAATCAGCGAGTAAATACTCAAAACAACAAAACAATTGATTTTTTTTTTTTTTATTTATTATTCGTGAAATTTATTCATTTATGACATTCATTATTTATCATTCATCATTCACTTTCCCATTAAAATTCAATAAAACATTTCAATTTATCATTACCTTTAAATTTCTATCCACATTTTATTTCCCGAACATTTTTTTTGTTATGAAATAGAACTTGCCATTGAGAGCCTCAGGGACTTCCAAGAGGTATTCAGCGAACTTGTTGCCGAAGTTAGCAAACACATTTACGAAGAGGTCATTTCCAGCTTTGACGAGATCTTCAAAGAGTCAACGGCCGTCACAAAGAAGATAAAGAAATCGAAGAAGGTACTAGACGACGGGGGTTCTGGGGAGGGTGGCGAGTCGAAATACTCCGCCTACCTTTCCAACCTCCACCGGAAGCTCTCCATGAACTGCATCTGCATATACAACGCCTTCTACAGGTCGTTCCAGACCTTTTTCTGCACGGGTAAAGCACTCACTCAAAGGACCGGGACAAGGTACGAGCCTCTCAACAAGGTCTATCACGAAGTCACGCGGCACCCACCCACCACCAGCCTCACCGGGGCCTCTCCATCAACCACCACTCTGAGTCCCTTCACAAGTGCCATCAGTAACATCTCACCCCAGCCACTCTCCAAGCGTGACAAGCTCTCCAAGTCATCCTCGTTCATCTTCAGCTCCCTCACCGGGGCACGGCGCAAGTACGCCTCCGACGACCTCACCCAGAGCGTCGACAGGGAACGTAGCTCCAGGCGTTCGAAGGACGCCGATCCCGAGGACTCCATGGCCATGGACGCGTGCAGGGCCCTTATCGAGCAGATCGCAGACAGCGAGCACAAGTACCTCCGCGACCTCCGGATGCTCAACACCATCCGCCGCAAGCTCGAGTCCGGGGACGACGGAAAAGGAGGGAGCAGCAGAAGCAGCAGCGGGGAAGAGGGGGGCGCAGGCGCGCTCAGCGGGGAGGAGATCGGGCGGATCTTCGGGAACCTGAGCGACGTGATCGAGGTGGAGAACTGGGTGGACGACGCGCTCAGCCACTGCGCCAGCAGCGCCGACCCGCAGTCCGCCCTCGCCAAGGCGCTGGGGGCCCACCGGGACGCGCTGGAGCGCGCCTACTGCGAGTACGCGCGGCACGCCTGGGACGCCCGCTACGCGTACTACCGCACGCTGCACGGGACGCCCGCGCTGGAGGCCGCGCTGGGGGCGGCCGCGGGGGGGAAGGGGCGCCGCTGTGCGTCTGTCGCAGCCCTCCTGGACGCGCCGTGCAGGCACGTCGGGCGGCTCCAGATGTACGTCCAGAGCGTCCTGGAGGCCCCCCGGGTGCCGGGGCTCGGGGCGATCACGCTCGCCGAGACGGCCACCGCGCTGGGGCGCACTGCCGCCGCCGTTGCCGAGGTCCTGAGCGCCGGGGAGAGGCGGGGCGCGATGGTGCGCGTGAGGGACGCTGTAAAGAACTACGACGATAAGGCCCTGGAGGACGCCGGGCGCGCCTTTGTGTACGACGGGCCCCTCGTCCTCAAGAGCATCGCCGCGTGGAAAGAGAACACCTTCTACGAGGCCAGCGCCAACAAGGCCATCGACGCCAAGCTGGCCCTCGGCCAGGAGTACCACGCCATCCTCCTCTCCGACACCCTCCTCCTCTGCCAGCCCGCGGAGAGCGACGGCGACGGCGACCAGGGCGCCACACAGCCCACCGTAGCGGCAGCGGCGGCGCTCCTCCCTCCCCAGGGCCAGGGGCAGCCCCAGGACGACGAGCCCCAGCAGGTGGCCCCCCTCGTGGGCGCCTTCGAGGTCCGCACGCAGCTGCCGGTCGCGACGCTCGCGGCCAGCGAGGGGGACGCGGGCGAGGCGGGGGCACGGGCCTTCGTCGTGTCGTACCGCGCGCAGAGCTACGCCTTCGGGGCGCCCACGGC
>CAZHGC010000056.1:0-6327 GCA_964531385.1 uncultured Lachnospiraceae bacterium
TCGTCTTCAATGCATTTAACCGTTCCATCTTGGAACTTCTCATAATGTAAATTATCATCACCTTTAAATATAATTGTATCATTTTTAATATCCTTAGCTTTTAGCTTTCCATCTTTAACCATTTGAAGTTTTTCTGCTCTAATTTTTTCAAGCAAAACTGATGCAGGTTCATCATTCGGGTCTTGTGGTACAAGTTTACCTCTAATAGCAAGGTCAAGAATTTTTTGTCGTAGTGCTTTTGTATTCATTATTCTTCTAAACCTCCTAAAAGTGTTTCAAGCTCATTTATAGCATTTGATATATTAACAGACTTTTCTTTTATTTGTTCTAATAATTCTGACAAAGTATAATTATCAATATCAGAATCATTCTTCATCCAAGTAATATCAAGACTTGTTTTATCTCTTGCTAAAATTTCATCATAAGTAAATTTTCTCCATCTGCCATTTGGATTTTCTTCACTGTATGTTTCTTTACGAGCAGATAAATCACCATTAGCATAGCAAGCAACAAAATCATCAAAATGTTCTTTTTTTAACGGATTGGTTTTACCAAATGACGGCATATCATTTCTAAGGTCATATATCCAAATTTCCTTTGTATTTTCTTTATCTGTTTTTCCTCTTGTGAAAAAAAGTACATTAGTTTTAACACCTTGAGCATAAAAAATACCTGTTGGTAATCTAAGTATTGTATGTAAATTACATTTTTCCATTAAGTCTTTACGAATATTTTCACCGTCGCCATCTGCAAACAAAACATTATCAGGAAGAACCACCGCAGCCCTTGCTTTTCCATTTGTATTTAAGCTTCTATAAATATGCTGTAAAAAATTTAACTGTTTATTGCTTGTAGGAAAAGTAAAATCATCTCTTGTTGCACGTTCTCCACCTTTTTTTGTTCCAAAAGGTGGATTTGTAAGAACAACATCATAACCTTTCATAGCTTTACCCATATTTGACAATGTATCTGCTAATTTAATTTCACCGTCAATATCATGTAACATAGCATTCATTAATGCAAGTCTATGGGTATCGTGAACTAATTCAGTTCCTGTAAATGCTTCTTCCTTTTCAAATTTTGCAGTATCTGCATCAAGTTCAAAAAAATCATCTGTATTATCTCGTACATATTGACTTGCTGAAATCATAAAACCGAATGTACCACAAGCGGGGTCATTGCATCGTTCTCCTGGCTGTGGTTTCATTAATCTTGTCATAACATCAATAAGCACTCTTGGAGTAAAATATTGACCTGCTCCTGATTTCTTTTCATTAGCATTTTTTTCAAGTAAACCCTCATAAAGATTACCTAAACCCTCTTCACGAGCAGAAAACCAATCAAGACCATCTATCGTTGTTATAATTTTTTCAAGATTTTTAGGTTCATCAATATTTGTAGCAGAACCTTGATAAATTTCACGCACACGACCTGTGCATTCTTCGCCTAAATGATTTAACAACTCTTTATAAAATCTTTTTAATTCTATACCACTTTTAGATTTTAAAATATCCCATCTGTAACCTTCTGGAATTTGAGCTTCCGAACCTGTTTCCTTTGCCATTTTTAAAAATAATATATATGTAAGCTCTGTTACATATTGATGATATGTTATGCCATCATCTCTTAAAACATTACATAAATTCCATAATTTTGATACAATTTCTTGTGTTGTCATGCGGTTTCTCCTCCATCATCGTATAAATATTTATTAAGCTCAATAATAATATTTTCTAAATCATTTCCAAACACTTTATTAATTTTTACAAATCCTCCTTGTGCCTTAAAACGACTATCTTCATCAAAAACTTGAATATTAAGAACAGATTCATTTAATAAGTAATCTTCCATTCGCTTGAGCCAATTATTCTCCTGTTTAGTAAAAGTATGTGCTTTTCGTAATTTTTCAATAGCTTTTTTTATTCTTACTTCGTGGCTAATTAAGACAGAACCAATAGCATATTTACGAACCAAGCTAATTATATCAGCAACTATTTCTTCATTTGTTAATTTTGAAATTGCACTATTAAGCTGTTGCACTGTATAACCTTCTCGGTCTAAAGTAAGTAATAAAGATTTTAAACTGTCACGTGTTAATTCTTTGGGTTTAGTACATATAATATTTAAAGCTGCAATTTCATTCATATTATTTTTTATATAATTAGAAAAAGACTCTATATAATCCTCAGGCCTATTATTTTGATTGCCATATTCCCTTGTATGACTTATTATTTCATCTTTTTTATCTGATATAACAATAGGTTTTCCACCATTTACTCGACTTTTTTGGAGTAATTCAAATGAATTATAGTATTTAAAAAGCTGTTCTTTTGCATCTTCTGGATTTTTATTTTGTAAATCTTCAACAAATTTTGTCAAATTCATACCATCTGTCATATCGACAAAATGCTCCATTGTTTTTGAATCTATATTTTTATTTTTTCGCTGTAATTTTGCAATTACTTGATTTATTTGATTTTTGATATATGCTTCATCTTCTGTTTCTTTTAATTCATCTATTAACTGTGTAAATGTTGTTGTTGGATTAGCAACTACAGGTTTCATTGTATTTACTTCTTCAAGTGAATCATATACTCCAACAGGGTCATATATTTCAAAATGTGTCTTATTGATTTCCTTACATAAACGAGTTGCTCTACCTAACATTTGTTCAAACAAAATACGAGATTTGACACATCGCATAAATACAAGTGTAGAAATAGACGGAACATCTATACCTGTTGTCAACAAATCAACCGTAACAACTATTGACGGATATTCTTCGTTTTTAAATCGCTTTATAGCTTCTTGTATTTTCTTTTTATTGCCATTTGCTACACTGCCAGTTATTTTCATTATTGCACTGTTATCTACACCATATTTTGTATATATATTTTTAAGAAGAGAAACGATTGTATCAGCGTGAGCATCGTTTACAGCATAAATCAAAGTTTTGCCTTGCTCTTTTGATGCTTCAGGGTCAATATCTTTTGCTATTTCCTCTAAGACCGCTTTATTAAAATCTTCCGTAATAACTTGTTTATTAAAAGACTCAACATCAAAATCAAGTTCATCATCAAGAAGCTCACTATTTGTAATTTCTCCTGTAATTGGGTCATATAAAGTAATATTTTCTCCTTTTTTATAATGTATACCCTCTGTACTTAATTTTGTTTTCAAGCTATGAGGTACATCGTGGTCTACTAAGTAACCATCAATAACAGCTTCCCTATATGTATACTTAAATACGGGTTGTCCAAATATTTCTGTTGTTTGTAAAGCAGGCGTTGCCGTAAGTGCTATTTTAACTGCATTGAAATATTCAATAACCGACCTATACTTACTTTGATAATCTCTTTGGTCTTTATAAAAAATTTCATCATCATTCATATCTTTATCAAGGATATATCCTCTGTGTGCTTCATCAATAATAATTAAATCATAATCTGAAACAGCGGGCATAGTTTCACCATTATTATATAAAATACGTTTAACCATTCCTTGAACCGTTGATATATGAACTTTTGTTTCTTTGTCAATAGTTTTATCATCAAGTCCTTTTATATTATATATATCATCAAGTGTTAAAAGTTCCTCCATTTTAACTTCTTTAAATACGTCTTGTGCCTGCTCTCCTAAAGCAGTACGGTCAACTAAAAATAAAATACGACTAAAACGCCCTGTTTTTAAAAAACGATAAATCATACCTAAAACAGTTCTTGTCTTTCCGGTTCCTGTTGCCATTGCCAATAAAGCTGTTTTTTTTCCAGCTACTATAGCTTTCTCTACTGCTTTAATTGCATTAAGCTGATATGTCCTCAAATTTAAACCATCTTTATCCGTTAATAAATCATAAGACATATTTTTTAAATTTTCATTATTTTGCTCAATATTCTCTATAAGAAGTTTTTCAATTCCTTCTGGACTAATCCACCCTTGTAATGCAATAGGAGAATTATCAGGTTTTCGCAAATCAAGAAACCAAATTCCTGATTTTGTTTTATATTGTTCTAAATAAGGTCTGCCATTTGTTGCAAAAGTGAACGGAACTTTAAATTCGCCCCAAGTATCTATTATATATTTTTCATCTTCTTTTTTAATACATTTGGGATAATCTTTACATTGATAATCAATAACAGATGGTATATCTTTATGTATTGACTTTGCCTCAATAATACCAACTAATTTTTCACCTATAAAAAGTGCATAATCTGCATAACCATTGTTACCAACCTTCGAATTAGTAGGATATTCTGCGATAGCAAGATTTTTTCCTTTTGTCGGTCTTGAACCTTTTGAAAAACGAATATTTTCTGAATCAACTTCCCAGCCAACTTTTCGCAATTGTTCGTCAATTAGAAATCTTGTTTCTTTTTCTGTTTTTGGTCTTTGATTAGCAACATTATATGACCTCTTTTTACGCTCTTCTATTTCAATTTTTGGAGCTTTTATAGCAGCTTCTTCAGCTATTTTTATAAGCTCTTTTTCTTTCTTTTCTTCTTCTTTTTTATTAGCTAACTCTATTGGTTGATTTTCCTTCGGCATAACAAATGTCTGATTAGTATAATTCCAATCACCATATGTCTGCATAAACCATTCGCAAATACCAAATGCCATAGGCAAATAATTCTGACATTCTATAATAGATGAATAATTTTCGTGTACTGCTTTATTCCTAACCTTTCTCAGTCCATGTAAAATAGTAGCCAAATCTCTTGTTAATAATCCTTCTCTAAGAAGTGTATCAATTCTTGTTACGGCTGTATTATCCTTTGGTAGTGTAATTTTATCATATGTAAACATTAAATTTACAATAGTTTCGCCAATCATACCTAATTTCATCAAACAAGAATTAGAATCTGAGTAACAGTATTTTTCAGCTAATTTTCCAAAATTAGCAAGTACAGGAAAATCATTCTCTAAAAAATTAAAATTTGAAATCACAGTTACCTCCTCCTATCCTATACATAAACTTCCTAACAATTATTATTATCAGAAGTTTATGTATGTTTTTTCTTAGCATTCATTTGTTAAAAATTAAAATTTTTAAATAATTTATTGTAAACTTAAAAATTATTTATTACATAAATACTATTTATTTTTATAATACCCTTTTATTCTAAATTAGTAAATATAAATACCCTACAATATTTCTATTTTTTACAGTTCTTATGTTATTAATAGCATTTAAAAATTAGTTATTGTTAAAATACTCACAAAAACCATATTGTATCTCACAATACCTTACAAAAGATATAAATATCATTAACACTTCTATTCGTTCCATTTTTATATCTGATGGATGAGATAGTTCATTTCTTGTAATTCTTGTAAAATTCGTATAAGATTTAACAGCAATTTCATCCATTAACGAAAGCATATTTCTAAATTTTAGGTCTTTAATATATTTTTTAACACTCTTGAAATATTTAGTATAACAATCATATTTTTCTGAAGCACGTTTTAACTTTATTAACTCATTTTCCATTTGTTCATATTCTGTACTATAATATTTAGACAAATATAATAATAACGCTGAGTTAAGTTCATTTATAATTCGCTCATTTGATAACCCTAACATAATTACAGCAGCTTCCATACAGTTAGCATTATAACATTGTAATGCCTCTTCTATATAAAATTTAACCCATTCTGTAATACCTGATATATTTTCTATTCTTTCAAGATAGCCATCAACATCATATGGAAGTATTTCCTTTTCTTTTAAACATTTCAAACCATAATCAGTTATATGAAAATATGGTAAATTAGGCGAATTGGGTATATTTCCTGGTGCAATTATTCCGCGATTTAATAACAAATGAAACTGTTCATATATTTTCTGAATATCATTGTGACTAAAATTAGTTGTACTTTGTGGATTAAATGCAACTCTATGCACACCCCAAGCAGCTTTTACCAGTGGAATCTTATTCCCTATAAGCCCATTTTTTATCGCCAATCCTTCCATCAATCTAAATAAATCAGCTTGTGTTCCTTGATACCCATACATTTTAAAATTTTTCCCTTATTCATCTATATCATTTTCTTCATATGCCAAAGTTTCCAACATTAAATTTCTTATTTCTATTGTTGTTAAATCTCTTATATTATTCATAAAATACCACACTTTCAATTTATGTTTTTATAGAAAAAATAATATTTATATAGATTATACTTTAATAATTATACCCTTTTAACAGTAAAATTATTTTATCAAAATAAGCAAATAATATTTTTTAACTCTTTCTAATGCAGCAATCTTTGTCACAGGAAAAAGCACAAACAGTTTAACGGTTTGTAAAAATAACAACAACACCCCCCTAA
>CAZHGC010000057.1:0-6238 GCA_964531385.1 uncultured Lachnospiraceae bacterium
AAATTCAAAAAAACAAAAAAAATTTTTTTAATATTTTTTATTTTTAGTAAAAATAACGTTCAATAATTAATATATATTGCAAAACAAAACATTCTTAGAATTAATTAAACAAATTTTAAATAACTGTAATGCTAAATTTAAACATCTTATGTTTAAAAAATCACCTCTCACAAACAAAATCATACACCACATCATAAAAACTTTCCCTCGAAACTCCAATTACTGTAAAATTAACTCCACATTTTTAATCTAAAAACTTTTAAAATAAAAATAGCAATGCCCTCTTTTTGATGTATATTATAATTACCACAACAACAAAAACACCAAAAAGAAAATCATTACTATAGTTATCATTATACAACATTTATTACTTACACTTAAATATCAAAATCGAAACAACCGCATAAGTAAATAAATTATTAAAAATTTTTTTCATACATAAAATATATAAAAGATAAAAAAACAACAAACAAACATAAAACATTCATAAAAATATATTTATTTAGAAATAAGAAAGAACTATTATATAATATCACTTAAAACACAAGACTGTATAAGGCAAATACCGAAAATTCAAAAATTGGCATCTGCAAAATATTAACAATAAAATCATACACTTATCCTTTCAACATCACACAAAACGCTCAATCTTCAAATTCCCACCTTTCTAAATCAACCCAACCAATTTTTCGACATCATCTTTTTTTGCAATCCATTTTTGAAATGCCGATGCACTTCCGCAAGCAACCGCTTTTTTTAACGCTTTCTCATAATTCAAAGTTTCAATATATCCGGCAACAAAACCGGCAACCATTGAATCTCCCGAACCGACAGAATTTATCAATTCGCCATTCGGAGCATTAACAAAATGAACATTTTCATTTTCATCAATAAGCAATGCTCCTTTTTCTGCCAACGAAACAAGCACATTTCTCGCTCCCATATATTGCAGTTTTTTCGCAAAAACGATTATTTCTTCATTGCTATCGGGTTGTTTATTAAAAATCTCACCAAGTTCAAAATTATTGGGTTTTATCAAAAACGGTTTAAATTTGAGAGCATTTAAAAGAAGATTTCCCGTTGTATCAACAATAAATTTTGCATTTTTATCCGAAAACTTTTCTAAAATAATTTCATAAATATTTGGGGGAAGATTTTTGGGAATTGACCCCGCCAAAACTATAAAATCATCAGCCGTTACATCGTTTAATTTTGAAAGAAGTTCGTCAATATCTTCTTTAGATATTAACGGCCCCCGACCGTTTATTTCCGTTTCTTCGTTCTTTTCAAAAATTTTAACGTTAATTCTTGAAAAACCGCATTTCAGTTTAACAAAATCATTTCTGCAATCAAGCTCGTTCAACATTGCCGTAATCTTATCACCGCTAAATCCTGCAACAAAACCGAGAGCTTTGTTGTCAAAGCCCAAATTTTTCAACATTATCGAAACATTGATTCCTTTTCCGCCGGGATAAAATTCTTCTTCTTTCGAACGATTTACAGCCCCTTTTATAAATAAGTCGGTTTTTAAAATATAATCGATTGAGGGATTAAATGTTATTGTATAAATCATCTTCTCATATCCTTTGCCAATTTTATCATAATTCAATCAAACCATAAAATCAAATTTACGTCACACTTTCAAAAACTTTCCCACCTATTTATATTAACATAACAAAATTAATTTTTGCAATCAAAGCATAAAAATATTTTTTAATTCCCTTATCAATTCAAATTAGAATTGTTTTACCAAAACTTTTTTGGTTCTTTTGCCAATTCTTCAAAAAAAAGTTTTATGGTTCCGTATACTTTTTGTTAGGTGGCCCCTTAACAACACCAAATTTTAAAGCTATAATTAACTCAACAAGAAACAAAAAAGAAATTTAGCACAATAAATTTCTTCAATTGTGATATGAAAATATGCAAAACAAACAATTTTATAGCACACATTCAAATTTTGTTTCTTACAAGTTAATTATAAAAAATGAAAGGTGATGTTTTATGAGAAAAAGCAAGTTTTTCAGTTTTTTTACAGCCCTAATTATGTTTACATCTTGCTTCAGTGGCACAAACATTATTATGGCTGAAAAAAACACCTCTGTAGAAAATTACAAAGTATTTAATTTTGCCGCCAAAGATATCGACGGAGCAATTAATCTATACGATGAAGTTCCCGAATATTCAGAGGCAACAAGTTTCGGTTTTGTTTATGAAACTTCCGCAATGCCCTCAAGAAAACTAAACAAAAATATTGTATGGTCTTCCGAAGGTTTTTCAATTACAGAAAACGGAACAGGTTTGTCAAACGTAAACACAGCACAGTACAATTACGGTGGCTTAACTTTCCGCATCGACCTTGAAGAAGCCGGTGCATATGGTTTAACCGTTAAGCTTGCAAATTCAACAAAAAAAAATACATATGTTGCCACAAACGGAATGGATGCAAGCAGAATAACAGGCTCTTCAAATTGGGACAGTGCAGGCCTTGTTCCAATCAAAACTCACGCTTCGTGGGTTGATGACACAACTTGGAAATATGATTTTGTCGCAGGGCAAAAATTCATCGAAATTGAAGTTGAACCGTCAACATTGGCTTCCGAAAGCAAACCTCAAACCGTTGGAATTGCAACAATCGAAATCGTTAAATATGGCAAAAACACCAGAGCAAAAAACGAACTTCCAACTGTTTATATTCTCGGAGATTCAACAGAAAAATCATATACTTTTGAAGAAGCCGGTATGTCCGGTTGGGGTCAAATAATTAACAGAATGTTCGACCTTTCAAAAGTAAATGTTATAAATTATTCAATGGGTGGACGTTCAATGAAAGCAATGTTCACCGAAAACAGATTTAATGACGTTCTTATGAACGCAAACGAAGGAGATTTTGTTTTCATTCATTCGGCACATAACGATGAATCTGCAAAAGACGACAACGGCCCTCATGTTCGTTTTGGAAGAGGTTCAACAACCGAAACATACACAAAATGGCTTGAAGACATTTACATTCCTTCAATGAAAGCAAGAGGTCTACACCCTGTTTTAGTAAGTGCAATGCCTCGAACAAACGATGGAAGTGCAATCGAAAAATTCAATCCCGATTCACCGGCAATTATGGAGGCAACAGCAAATGCCGATGCGGAAGTTGAATTTGTTGACCTTTTCAACAATGCAAAAACATATATTTCGGAAATCGGCAAAAATCACACATTAGCAATATATATGGGGCTTGAAGCAGGCGAATCTCCGGGAAAAACAAACTCCGGCTCATATGCAAACGGAAACCCAAGCAATAAAGCTGACGGAACTCATTATAAAGAAGTTGCCGCAAAAGCGTGGTGCCAAATCATTGCAGACCAAATTGCAAAAAATGCAAAAAAAGAAAATGCAAGCAATACAGCAAAAGAACTTGCAAGCTATCTTAAAGATGACGTAAAAACAGCCTCCGAAAGCGGAGATTGGAACACAGTGTTCCCTGAAAGAGCAAACGATGTCTCCTATGTTGCGGAAACAGACGAAGGAAGCTATTACAGAAACCAAATTGAAAAATTAATTCAGCTTGGCGTTATGTTCAAAGATAACAACAATAATTTCAATCCTTCAAAAAATATGAAAACAAATGACTTCATTTCGGCACTTTGTGCTGTTTGGAACATTGACTTAACAAACACCGACAACAACACTATTTTCCAAAAATACTATAATTCCGGAGATTTAACAAGAGAAGTTATGGCGGCAATTATCCTTGATGCCTATAAACTTCGTTTCGGAGTTAACTCAGACGGAACTTACAAAAAGCCAAAATATATGACCGATTATAACGGAAATACAATTTCACCCGATGACCCAACATATGACCCAAATTTAACAGGAGCAGAAGCACAATATTATCCTTTGGTTGGCTGGGGAAATTTAACAGATAAAGACGACATTTCTCTTGAATATGCACAAGATTTTTATGACGTTTATAATCTCGGACTTATGAGAAGTGAAAACGGCATTCAAAGAGGTTCAATGAAAAACGGAACTCTTCTTGAGCCAAAAACTGTTGTAACTCGTGCAAAAGCCGCAAAAGAAATTTGGTTTTTGTGGGCTCTTGGTCAAACAAACGTTAAAGCAGAAAATCAAATTACAACAATTACAACTGACGGTTCAACATATGTAACACCTGTTTACAACGCTGTAAACTACACAGCACCAAAATATGAATTTTCTTCCGTAAACATAGCAGGAAACGGAGATTTAAGCATAACATTAAACAAAACAACGTCCGATTCTTCATCAGACAAACTCATTGTCAAAGTTTTCGAC
Source organism: uncultured Lachnospiraceae bacterium (assembly GCA_964531385.1). Lineage (GTDB taxonomy): Bacteria > Bacillota > Clostridia > Lachnospirales > CAG-274 > MGBC114079. The sequence goes on from CAZHGC010000057.1 coordinate 4,312, forward strand.
AAAGAAAATAAAGAAATTTCATCAAAAGAAATTCCTGTTTCGGCAAGCGGAGCTGTTTCAGAAATCAACACAACTGTTTCAAAAGGACAATATGCACTTTTAAAAGTTGTCAACTCTTCAAATTCAGCAATAAGCATTGAAAGAAAAGTTGTAAGAACAGAATTGGTCGTTCCTGTTCGTTCATATTCCGCATCAACAGTTGCGGGAATTAGAAACGGCTCAATATCTCTTGAGGTTGTAAACGCAGAAAACATTTCATTGGAAAGTGTTTCGGAAAATAACAGTGTTTCTTTAGATGCAACAACAACAGACATCGACGGAACAACTTGGTGGACTGCTTCCGCCGATGTAACAAAAGGCGAAGAAGTTATGCCGGGCTTAACAGCAACCTATGATATGACTTTCAAAAAAAGCACAACAAAAGTCAACAATAAATCTTTCGAAGGATATGTTGCCCACGCAAGCCAAAACGGTTATGCAAACGGCTCAGGAAGCGGTTTCAAATATGTTCCTAAAGAAGACGGTGTTTTAACTGCTTACGTTGGAAATTTGGGTGCAAACAAAAACTTCATCATCGTTGAAGTTGGAAAAGATGCAAATTCCGCAATCGCTTCAAGCCAAACCCCAACAATAATATCAGGAAATTGCACAATTTCAGGTTTTGTTGAAGCCGGAAAAGAATATTATGTTACCGGAACAGGAACAAAAGCAAGATACGTTGCCGTTTCGTTCACATCAGGTGCACCTTCTGTTTCTGTTATGGCAAAACCAAACGAAACAGTTAAAATATCCGCAACTCCAAATGAAGGCTATTACACTTCAAAAATCAGCATTTCCGATGAAAAAGGCAATGTAATTTCTTGCAATGACATAAGTTCAAATGAAAAAACTTTTGTTATGCCTGCTTCAAATGTTACAATTTCTGCTGAATTTGCAAAAGGAACTTCAACTGACCCAACTTCAGAAAGCACAACTGAAAGTTCAACTGAAAATACAACTGAAGCAAGTTTCGGAGACGTTAATGCAAACGGAACAATTGATGTAAATGATGCTGTTATAACTTTAACCCACGTTCTTGACTCCGGAAAAATAATATTTGATGACAAAACCTCAGTTCGTGCAGATGTTGACGGCGATAACATAATAACATCAAAAGATGTTTCGGCAATACTCGAAAAAGTTTTAAACTCCAATTTTAAGTTTAAAGTTGAAAAATAAAACAAAAAATCATCTCAAATTAATCCTTATTCACAAACAAAACCCCCGTATTGGGGGGTTTTCTTTATGCAAAAATTAAAATATTTTCTGTTTTCACCCAATTAATTCCTACAACTTATCCCGTTTCAAACTTTTTCCCACCTTTTTCAAAACATAGCAAGGCTGGCAACCACCCAAAGTTCTCCCCCCTCCACCCTAACCCTTTCCACACAAAAAAAAAATCTTGTGCCAACCCAAAAGGTTAAAACACAAGATTTAACTTCTTACATCTACACTCTCAAAAAAATTCTGTTTCCCTCAAAAAAAATTTCTCTGTTCCCTCTTTTTCGCTCAAACCACCTAAAATTTTCCCTCTTCCTCTTCTTTCCTTTTGCCCTCAAAAAAAAATTCCTCTTCCTCTATTATTCTTACATCTACACTCTCAAAAAAATTCTGTTTCCCTCAAAAAAAGTTTCCCTGTTCCCTCTTTTTCGCTCAAACCACCTAAAATCTTCCCTCTTCCTCTTCTTTCCTTTCACTCTCAAAAAATCTTCCCTCTTCCTCTCTTCTTTTTCCTCTCAAACTCCTACCAAGCAAGCTTTGCTTGCGGAACACTTGCGACAGTTTACCCCGTAAACTGTCGCATTAATTCCGCAGGGCGAGCTCCGCCCGCCCGAGGGAAAAGACTGTTTCAAGGGTTTTCGCAAGAAAACCTTGTGCGAAGAAACAG
>CAZHGC010000058.1:0-6135 GCA_964531385.1 uncultured Lachnospiraceae bacterium
GCCAACGTTCTTCTTTTTTTAGTCCTCAAACTATCGTCAAACTCATTTTAAAGTTCTCGTCCACCTTTTTCAAAAGGTGGGGGATTGGGGCAACGCCCCAAGCTCTTTCTTTTTTGAGTTTTCCCCTCTGCCCTCTTGAAAAAGTGCAAACATTTTTTCGACCAAACTATCTATATGCCTCTTTTGGTGAAATAACAACATATCTGAAAGCACCGTCACCCTCGCTGTGAGTGGTAACATATCTGTCGTTTTGTAAAGTTGCGTGAATAATGCGTCTTTCGTTAGGATTCATTGGCTCCAAAACAACGTCTTTTCTCAAATGCTTTGCTTTTTTAGCAAGCCCAATAGCAAGACTTTCAAGAGTTTCCTTTCTCTTCTTTCTGTAATGCTCAGTGTCAATGCTAACATTAATAAAACTTTCTTCGCTTTTATTAACAATAATGCTTGTAAGATATTGTAAAGAGTCAAGAGTTTGTCCCCTTTTTCCAATAATAATTCCCATATTGTCCCCGCTAAGGTCAATATTAAGATATTTGTCTTCAACAAACTCACAGTTAATTTCAACGCTAATCCCGATAGAAACAAAAACCTCTCTCAAGAAATCTTTCGCAGTTTTAACAGGGTCGCTTTTTTTGCAAACCTTAACTTTAAAAGGCTTACTGCCAATCCCCAAAAAACCCCTCGAGCCTTCTTCAATAATCTCAATACTAACTTCGTCAATGGTTGCTTTCAATTCGGATAAAGCGTTGCTAATTGCTTCTTCCTTAGTTTTTCCGATAACTTCAACACTTTTTAACATAGCTATCACCTCTTGCTTTTCCCTTTTTTAGTAGGAGGCTCTTCAATAATATTTTTAGAATTACCGCCCTCCAAAATTAACTTGTTTTCATAATATTTGTTCAAAGCTTGTTGCTGAACAATCATAAAGATATTTGAAATAATCCAGTACAAACCAACACCACAAGGCAATCCCGATGTAATCCAAGCCATAATAAGAGGCATAGTAACAAGCATAATTTTCTGCTGAGACTGCACCGTTTCGTTGCCCATGCCTTTGTTCTTTCTCATCATAAGCCAACTTGAAAGGAAAGTTGTAAGACCGGAAAGAAGAGTAATAATAACTCCCGGCAAAGTAAATCCGGCAACTTCTGTAAGGTTTATTCCAAAACCAAAATATTCAATATTTTCCTTTTTGTTAATGTTTTCGTCAATAGAGCCGTCAGGAACAATTTTTTTAACAATGTCCCATTGCTCCGAAGTAAATTTGTCCAAAGCTTTCGGCAAATCGTTCACACTCAAAACATCAAAATTCATATTTTCCGGAACCATAGCTCTAATGCCGTTTTCCGAATCACCCGCAAAGTTATACCAAATAACCCAGTTGTTGTTTTCATATTGCTGCAAAAGAAGTTTTTCATCATCTGACCTGTCTTTTTCAGCTTTATTAATAATGTTCTGAACGTCAGATTGTTTTTCAATAAGAACAAGACCTTCGTCTTTGTCCTTTTCAACGTTCTCTATAATAACCGAACTGATTTCGGTATAAGTTTCGTTAATTGTGTCAATAAATGCGTAAGAATTTTGCATTATATAATAAAGAGCAATAAAAATAGGAAGTTGAATAATTAAAGGCAAACAACCGCTGAAAGGATTGTATTTGTGCTTTGAATAAAGCTTCTGCATCTCCATATTCATTTTTCGTTTAACTTCTGGGTCAGCCATATCGTCTTTATATTTATCCTGAATTTTTCTAATTTCTGGCTGAATTTTACGCATAACAACCATAGATTTTTGCTGTTTAAAAGCAAGAGGAAGCATCAAGCATCTTGCAACAATCGTAACAACAATAATTGAAATACCAAGTGAGAAATTTTCTGTAAAAAAATAAACCGCCTCAAAAACAAAATTTAAAATTGTACCCAAAACCCAAGAAATCGGGCCAACAATAAAACCGGGTTCATCTTGTATCACATTAGTTAAAAAAGCAATAAACGAACTCAAAGTAATCAAAATTATACCTCCCAAAAAAATACTTTGATAAAATTAAGGAACGGGGTCATAACCGCCCTTGCAAAAAGGGTTGCATCTCAAAATTCTCCAAACAGTAAGATAAGTCCCCTTAAAAAAACCATATTTGCTGTATGCCTCAAAAGCATAACTTGAACAAGAGGGATAAAACCTACAGCAAGGCATTTTCATAGGTGAAATATATTTTTGGTAAAATCGAATAAGAAACAAACAAATCTTTTTAAGCATAAAACAACCCCCAAAAAACAAAAACAGCAGACTGCGTAAAATCAAATTTCGCAAAAAAACTAAAAAAATGCGTTTGCTCCTTTGAAAAGCCGTAAATAAAATCAACAATCAAAACAATTAATTTTTAACAGTCATCAAATTGTGTTTTTTAATTAAATGATTAAGCGATTTGTAAACGTCATCAAAAGAAGCACCGTTGCAAGAATTTCTTGCAATAACAACAATATCAAATCCCGATTTAATGTTTCCCTCGGATAATCTGTAGCTTTCTTTAATAAGACGAGTAACTCGGCTTCTAACAACGCTTATTCCAACTTTTTTGCTAACAGAAACACCAAGCCTGTTGGTGTCTTTTCCGTTTTTCAAAACGTACATAACCAAATATTTGTTGGCAATTGATTTGCCCCTGTTGTAAACAAATCTAAACTGATAATTTTTTTTAAGAGACTCTGTAAAAACCAAAACGCTTCAATCCTTATATTAAGAATAAAAGGCCACAAAAAGCGGCCCAAATTATATACTTAAAATTCATAACAAGCTGCCAAAAAAGGCAGCCACAGTTTGTGTATAAATTTAAAATTTCGTAAATCATAAAAAAATAGCTTAAACAAAAATTTTTTAACAAACTGTTGTTTAAATCAGTTTGAGGCTGCCAAAAAGGCAGCCACAATTATTAAGCAGATAAAGCCTTTCTGCCTTTTCTACGTCTTCTAAGTAAAACTTTTCTGCCGTTAGCAGTACTCATTCTTTTTCTGAAACCGTGAACTTTACTTCTTTGTCTCTTTTTTGGCTGAAATGTCATTTTCAACACAACGCACCTCCCTTTTCCTCATAATATGCCCAAGCACTGTTTCCATTATATTAGATAACAAAAATCAAGTCAAGTAAAACAATGAAAAAAACTTAGTTTTTTTTATTTATTTTTAAATTTGTAATATTTTTGTAATCAAATTGTAATATTTATTTGTTTTTTAACAATTTCAATCACAAAATAATATTAAAATTTTAAAACATATCTCATAACAAACCATCAAAATAAGTTCGTTTTTAATCTTCGGAATTTTCTTCTTCCGAAATTTCTTCTTCAACAATGTCATCTTCAGAAATTTTTGCAATACTCATAACTTTAACGTTTTCACCAACGTTAATAAGCTTAACGCCTTGCGTAACCCTGCTCATAGTTGAAATATCTCTAACCTTAATTCTTATAACAACGCCGTCACTTGTAATCATCATAAGCTCTTCGTTGTCGTTAACCATAGTCACACCAATAATATTGCCCGTCTTTTCGGTAATTCTGTAAGCTTTTGTGCCTTTTCCGCCTCTCGATTGAAGCCTAAATTCTTCGGCATTTGTGCATTTTCCATAACCTTTTTCCGAAACAATAAGCATCTTAAATCCGTCATCAACAACTTCCGCCGCAATAACTTCATCATCAGAACCAAGCCTAATTGCGTGAACACCCGAAGCCGTTCTTCCCATAGCTCTAACTTCGTCCTCGTCAAATTTAATCGCCATACCTTGTTTCGTTGCAACAAATATTTGCTTGTTTCCGTCAGTTTTGCCAACAGAAATAAGTTCGTCGTTTTCTTTTAAGTTAACTGCAATAAGTCCGGCAGTTCTGATATTGCTAAACTTAGTAATCTGGGTTTTCTTAATTATACCAAATTTGGTAACCATAACAAGATAATCGTTGTCAAAATCTCTGAGAGGAATAACCGCACTAACTTTTTCGTCGCTGTCCAAAGCAACAAGATTAACAATAGGTGTACCTTTAGCTGTTCTTCCCGCCTCCGGAATTTCATATGTCTTAATTTTGTAAACTTTGCCTTTGTTGGTAAAAAGTAAAATATATTCGTGGTTGCTCGAAAGGAATAAGTTTTTAACCAAATCCTCTTCCCTCGTCTGCATACCCATAATGCCTTTTCCGCCCCTTCTTTGGCTCTTGTAAGTTGTAAGAGGCAAACGCTTAATATAATTAAGCTGGGTAAGAGTAACAACGCTCATTTCGTCCTCAATGAGGTCCTCAATGTCAATTTCGCCAACGTCTTGAACAATCTTAGTCTTTCTTTCGTCACCATATTTGTTTTTAATAACAAGAAGTTCGTCTTTAATAACTTGATAAAGCCTGTTTTCGTCTGCCAAAATTGCTTTCATCTCTTTGATAAGCTCCATAAGCTCCGCATATTCGTTTTCAAGCTTTTCTCGTTCAAGTCCCGTAAGGCTTCTAAGACGCATTTCAACAATCGCCGAAACTTGAGCATCTGTAAATTCAAAACGTTCAATAAGACGTTCTTTGGCCTCATTTGTCGTTCTTGAAGAACGAATAATGCTAATAACTTCGTCAATGTGATCAAGAGCTTTTAAAAATCCCTCAACAATATGAGCTCTCTTTAAAGCCTTGTCCAAATCAAATTTCGTTCTTCTTGTAACAACCTCTTCTTGGTGTTCAAGATAACATTCAAGCATTTGCTTAAGATTTAAAATTTTAGGCTCGCCTTTAACAATTGCAAGGAAATTAATGCTGTAAGCCTCTTGCAAAGAAGAATATTTATAAAGCTGGTTCAAAACAACAGTTGCGTTTGCGTCTTTTTTACATTCAATAACAACTCGAATACCCTCTCTGCTCGATTCGTCGTTCAAACCGGAAATCCCGTCAATCTTTTTGTCTTTAACAAGTTCGGCAATCTTTTCAATCATTCTCGATTTGTTCACTTGATATGGAATTTGAGTAACAATAATTCGTTCTCTGCCGTTTGCAAGGGTTTCAATTTCCGTTTCGGCACGAAGTTTAATTTTGCCTCTTCCTGTTTTATAAGCACTTAAAATTCCGCTTTTGCCAAGGATTGTCGCACCCGTTGGAAAATCAGGGCCTTTAATAATTTGAACAAGCTCATCAATCTCCGTTTCCTTACCCTCAAAAATATGGTTGTCAATAATTTTAACAAGCCCGTCAATAACCTCCGATAAATTGTGTGGAGGTATGTTCGTTGCCATACCAACAGCAATACCGGAAGAACCGTTAACAAGTAAATTAGGAAACCTTGAAGGCAAAACCTCCGGCTCTTTTGTTTCGCCGTCATATGTATCAACGAGATTAACAGTATTTTTTTCAATATCAGCAAGCATCTCCATTGATATACGGCTCATTCTTGCCTCGGTATATCTCTGAGCCGCCGCAGGATAGCCGTCAATATTACCAAAATTTCCGTGTCCGTCAACAAGAGTATAACGCATAGAAAAATCTTGAGCCAAACGAACAAGTGCATCGTAAATTGCCGAATCACCATGCGGGTGATACTTACCCATTGTATCACCAACAATTCTGGCACATTTTTTATAACCCTTAGACGGGTCAAGATTAAGTTCGTTCATTGCATATAAAATTCGCCTGTGAACCGGTTTAAGTCCGTCTCGAACGTCCGGCAACGCTCTTGCAACGATAACACTCATGGCATAATCTATATAAGACGTTTTCATTTTTTCGGAAATCTCAACGTCCATAATTTTATCAAATTGATTTTCCATAAATCCTTTCCTCCATATTTCTTTCTTCAGGCTTCGCCTTTTTTGGGCTTTGCCCAAACCCACAAGCTTTTTGTAAAAAGCTTGCCAAAAACTTTTATGCAAAACTTCGTTTTGCCGACCTTTTCTCTTTCCTCCAACAAACTCCCGTCGAACTCATTTTAAAGTTTTCGTCCACCTTTTTCAAAAGGTGGTGGGGAGTTGGGGCAACGCCCCAAGGTCTTTTCGCTTAAAGAGCATTTTTGGAAGTTTGAAACCTTTTTGCTATAGAAAAAGATTTCTTTTTTATTTTCTTTCTCTTTTTTGGGCTTTGCCCAAACCCACAAGCTTTTTGTAAAAAGCTTGCCAAAAACT
>CAZHGC010000059.1:0-6012 GCA_964531385.1 uncultured Lachnospiraceae bacterium
CGCACGACACGCAGCGCCAGATCCTCTTCCAGCTCCAGAGCCGCGAGCTCGTCGCCCTCTGGGTCTCGGGCTGCAAGGAGGCCGAGGCCGTCCTCGAGCGCATCCTCCCGCCCGCGCTCGTCTACTACCTCGAGTCCAAGGAGGACGCCCCCGAGGTCGCCGCCGCAAAGAAGCGCTCCGCGGAGGAGGCCGCGGCAGCAGCGGCCGCGGCCGCCGCGCTCGCGGACAGGAGCAGGGTCGCCGTGGCCGTCGAGGAGAAGAAGCGCGCGCTCGCGGGGGTGTGGGCGTCGTGGCGGCAGCCCAGCTTCCCGAAGCGCGCGCCGACGGAGCTGCGGGAGCGCAAGATCGAGTGGCAGGGGAGCGGGAAGAACTGGGCGATGCTGTTCTACCAGGTCGAGCAGGACCACCTCCGCGCGGACCTCGTGTGGAACAACCACACGCGCGAGGAGCTGCGCGAGGCGCTCGAGGCCGAGCTGCGCGTCTTCCGCCAGGAGCAGGAGCTCGCCGCCGACGGGTACATCTCGTGGAACTACAGCGAGTTCCTCGTCCCGTACGACTGCCTCCGCCGCGAGGTCAACGTCGGCGGCTACTACCTGCGCCTCCTGCTCAACCCGCAGCCCGGGCAGAAGGCCCCCGTCCTCCGCAACCCCCCCGAGTTCTTCGACATGCTCTTCCACCGCACGCTCCTCGAGCGCGAGGGCGAGCTCCAGGCGCTGTGCATCCAGGCGATGGCCATCGTGTACAAGTACTACCACAAGGACATCGGCCCGTTCCGCGACGTCGCGCACCTCGTCGCGCTGCTCCGCCAGTGCACGGACCGCGTCACACGCGACCGCCTCCTCCAGCTCTTCTACGTCCTCCTCGGCAAGGAGCAGAACGCAAAGCTCTTCATCGACTACGGCGGCATCGCCCTCCTCGTAGACCTCATGACCCTCCTCCACTTTGACGTCGACCACGTCGTCCGCCCCATCGAGTCCAACCTCATCACCGCAGGCGCTGAGCGCACAGAGGGCGAGTGGTTCTACACCATCGTCACGCCCGCACAGATTGGGCCCGACGGCGCGGAGATCGCCCCCGCAAAGAAGGAGCGCTTCGGGCCCAAGAACATGCACGAGCTGCGCAAGCTCTTTGACGACGGCGTCCTCACGCCCTCGACGCTCTGCTGGGCGCAGGGCATGGAGGAGTGGCGCCCCCTCAACGACATCATCCAGCTCCGCTGGCCGCTCATGGGCACCGGGCACAGCGTCATGAGCGACGTCGAGCTCACCACCATGCTCCTCGACATGCTCACGCGCCTCTGCAGGCTCTACCCCATCCGCGACGCCGACGGCGGCATCATCCGCCCCATCCCGCGCCCCAAGCGCCAGCTCTCGTCGCCGCAGCTCCTCCCCTACGTCGCGCAGATGCTCCTCACCTTCGACAGCGAGCTCGTCGAGAAGGCCGCGCTCCTCCTCGAGATCCTCATGGAGGACAACGCCGCCGCCATCCCCAAGGCGTACCTCACAGGCATCTTCTACTTTGCCGTCATCTACGGCGGCTCGAACATGCTCAACACGTTCCGCCTCCTCAAGCGCGTCCACATGCAGCAGCACTTCCGCGACGACACGGACACCGTCGTCACGGACATCACCCAGCGCTCCATCCTCTCCCCGCTCCTCCCGCCCGCGATGATACACCTCCTCGAGCACAAGACCGCCGAGGAGTTCACGGCGATCTTCCTCGGCAACAACGACACGCCCGAGGCCATCTGGAACGTCGAGATGCGCAACCTCCTCATCGACCGCGTCTCGACGCACCTCGGGAACTTCCCCCAGCGCCTCTCCGTCAACCCCAAGGCCGTCTACCAGTACGTCCCCATCGCCCCCATCGTCTACAAGCGCCTCCTCCCAGAGCTCTTCTGCTCGCGCTACTACCTCCGCAACTTCTGCGACCTCGCGCGCTTCCCCATCTGGCCCGTCGACAACGAGGTCGAGTTCCTCCAGGCGCTCCTCGTCCTCTGGGCCGCGGACAGCGAGAAGGCGCGCGCAAAGGACTCGGAGGCAGACGCCATGTCGCTCGAGGAGGCCACGAAGGTCCTCCGCCTCAAGCCCGGCTGGACAGAGGACGGCCTCCGCCGCAACTACTTCCGCCTCGCAAAGGAGTACCACCCCGACCGCAACCCCGAGGGCAAGGAGATCTTCCAGAAGATCGCCATCGCATACAACGTCCTCTCCACCCACATCGCAGAGGGCGGCTCCACCAAGGACGACGGGAGCGGCGCCAGCAGCCCCACAGACGAGTCCCAGGCGCCCACGTCGCGCGCGCGCCGCCCGTTCCTCATCGTCAAGACGCAGTGCATCCTCTACACGCGCTTCCGCAAGGAGCTCGCGCCGTTCAAGTACGCGGGGTACCCGCTGCTCTTCGCGGAGGTCCGCAAGGGCCTCGCCGCGGACAACAGGGAGCTCCTGACGCAGGCCGCAGAGCTCATGTACAGGACGCTCATGTCCTCCACGCTCAACGCGGAGGAGATCCGCAGGCAGCAGGGGATCGACATCCTCAGCGACATGCTCAGGCACTTTGCGGACCTCGTCATGCCCGACACAAAGCCCTCCAGCATCGTCGCACAGGCGCTCAACTACATCCTCCTCTCGTTCGCCTCCATCGCGACCTTCGACAAGTGCCGCGCCCGCATCATCGCCCTCCCGGCAATCGCGGCGAACGTCTGCTACTGCGTCACCCTCAAGGGGCTCCCCAAGCTCATGGAGAGCGCCCTCGAGTGCGTCTGCTGCTTCTCCCTCGACACGCGCCTCATCGCACAGATGTTCGCAAGCAACATCCTCTACCACATCGTGCCCCTCCTCTTCAAGTACGACTGCACCATGGACGCGGACGCAGCCGTCCCCGAGGGCTCCGAGGACTCGGGGCAGCAGCACTACATGAACATCCACGCGCAGATCGCGCTCATGTCCCTCTCCCGCATCGGCGGCGTCGACCCCGCCGTCCTCAGCCCAGAGGACCTCGAGGCATCCAAGAAGAGGGATGCCGCAGGACATCCATCTCGTCCACCACCACCTCCTCCTCCTTCATCATCAGCTAAGAAGAAAAAGGAAGATGTTGAAAAGGATAAAAAGGATAAGAAGGAAGAAGGAGAAGGAGGAGAAGGAAATGTGGAAGAAGAAGAAGGAGAAAAAGAAGAACCTGTTGATGTTGAAGGGCAGCGTGCATGCGTGCGTGCGCTGCTGTCGCCGCGGATCATGGCGCTCATCAACAAGAAGCCGATCCCCGCGCTGCTGAAGGACCTGAACAGCAACATCGAGACGCCGACGCTGCTGTGGAACCAGGCGTGCCGGAACGAGGTGCTGCGGTTCATCGAGACGCGGCTGAACGCCGCGTCGTCAGCGGGCGGGGGCGCGGACGACGTGGACGCGACGCAGATGGACGCGCAGCACTTCCGGTACCAGACGCTGGAGCGGGAGCTGCTGATCGGGAACATCTACGTGCGTATCTACAACGAGCAGATCCGCGCGCACGTCGCGCTGCCCAACCCGAAGGCGTTCACTGTGAACCTCGCCGAGTACATCCGGAAGAACGCGCCCGCGCTGGGGATCGCGCACCTGCGGCCGAAGCGCGTGCTGGAGCTGCGGCGGAAGCGGGACGACGGGAGCATGGACACGTCGGAGATGGCTGCGGACGACGAGGAGAGCGAGTACTCGCAGCTGCTGCGGGTGGAGAACGCGCTGTCGCGGATCCGGATGGCCGCGGAGGCGATGCGGAACGTGCTGCAGACGGCGCCGGGGACGGACCTGCTCGTGAACAAGACTGCGTACGTGGAGGGGATCTTCTCGCTGTTCGCGGTGATGGCGGACCCCGAGACGCAGGGCTTTGCGATCGAGGTCGTGGAGCGGATGACGCGGAACTCGGAGTGCATCAAGGCGATCGGCGACGCGCACGTGCTGGGGCGGCTGGGGTCCGTCCTCCTGGCGGTCAACGTCGCGCTCGCGGAGAAGGCCGTGGGGGCGCTGAGCAGCATGCTGGGCGCCTCCAAGATCGTCGCGGACTGCCTCGCGCACGGCGTCGTCCTCTACCTCCTCGCGATCCTCGCGACGCCCACGGAGCGCGGCGCTGAGATCACCCCGCGCGTCGCCGCCGTCGCCGCGCTCGCCAAGATGGCCGCGGACCCCGTCCACGGCGCGCGCGTCCAGATCGCCGTCGCGCGCTTCCTCCCGCGCGCCATCGTGGGGACCGCCAAGAAGGACCCCGAGGCCGCCGTCCACATGTTCGACGCCGTCCACGAGAACCCCGAGCTCATCTGGACGAGCTCGACGCGCGAGCAGCTCCGCGCCACCACAGAGAAGATGGTGCGCGACCTCTACGCGCGGCAGGTCGCTGACCCCGACGCAAAGTGGGACCTCCCCGACGACTACCGCCTCGTCTACGAGGAGATGGAGGACCAGCTCGAGATCGGCGGCGTCTACCTCAACCTCTTCCTCAAGCAGCCGTCCTGGGCGCTCCAGGACCCCAAGGCCTTCCTCGAGGCGATGCTCACCCGCTTTGTCGACCTCTACTCCCAGGCCGCACGCGCAGGGGCCGCCGCCGCTGACGCCGCTGACGTAGATGCCGATGCTGCTGTCAAGCGCAGGGCCAGCCTCGACATGATGGAGACCATCGTCACGGCGACGAACGCCCTCCTCTCGGGGACCCCCGAGCTCTGCGCGCACGCGGCAAAGACAGGGCACCTCGTGAAGGTCATCTCCCTCATGGCCGCGGACGACCTCAGCACGCAGTACCCCGCGGTCTCCCTCCTCGCAATCCTCGCCACTAACCAGCTCTGCGCGGAGACCATGGCCCAGACGCGCGACGCGGCGTACGCGATCGCGCGCGCCATGGAGGACGACATGGACAAGACCATCCCCGCCGGCGTCGAGGCCTTCGACAAGGCGTTCGCGCGCGCCCCGTGCTCCTCGGAGAACTGCCTCGTAAAGCAGTTCCTCGACTCGCAGATCGCCGTCCCCGCTTTCCTCAACATCCTCGACGGCAAGTTCGACATGAAGCTCGCAACAAAGGCGAACGAGGTCAAGGCCCGCACGGTATCCGCCCTCCAGAAGGCCCTCGAGGACCCCTTCCACGGCTCCCACCTCCGCATCGTCCTCGAGAAGAGCCCCGTCTGGTCCAACTACAGCGGCATGCGCCACGACCTCTTCCTCCCAGGCCAGAACGTCACTGGCCTCCTCACAAACGGCTCGGCATCCAGCACCCCCGCAGGCGCAGGCGGCTCGGTGGGCCTCCTCACAAACGCGCCCCACAACGCCCAGATATTCTCTGACCTCCCTCCAGAAATATAATATTCTTTTTAAATAAAATAGAAAAAAATAACTTGGTTTATTAGTCTCTCTCTTCTTTTAAATAAAATAAAAATTGGAAAAAAAATAAATTTATTTGAAATTATTATTTTTGAAATTTATATTTCTTATCATGAATAAATCCATTCATCTAAACTCAATCCTTTGACGTAAGTTTGTAGTGCTTTAAACTTTTCTTCTTGACTTATAAAACAGTCTTCTTCTTCTTCTTCTTCTTCGTTGACGTCGTCGTCTTCCTTTTTGTCTTCGTGCTTGTTTCTAGTCCTTCCATTGTCAAGTGAAGTCACAAGCTTCTTCCCACAATCAAGAGACGTTACGACGACGTCAACGTCTACACTAGCGTTCGTAGTAGGTATGTCTCCTGAAATGCTAGATGAATCATCATCAAAGTTAAGTGCTCGGATGGGATTCATCCCTTTTCTTCTTTTTCCTTAAAAGAATTTGTTTTTTCTTCTTCCGAAATAACCTTTTAATATATTAAAAAATAATAAAAGAGAAGAAAAGAAAATTTTAGGTTTTAATTGAAATATAATTGAAATTATAAATAGTATTAATAATAATAATAAGTGTGAATAAACATTGAAATGAATTTGAATTATAAATAATGTTAATAAAAATAAAAAGTGTGAATTATAATTATGACATCATTTTATTCAATTACATCATATCCAAC
>CAZHGC010000060.1:0-5943 GCA_964531385.1 uncultured Lachnospiraceae bacterium
GTGGATAACGTGTTGATAACTTAAATGAAAAAACGTGCGACAAAAATGCGACAAATGTGCGACAAAGTTGCGACAATTTTATAAAAAAACTGTGTTAAGATATTAGTGTCGAAAGTTAGGGAACTTCGACAAGGCATTTCTCCTCTTGTTTTAAGGTTTTCGTTTTTAGCCGAGGTAGTGGCTTCGGCTATTATGGGGTGTGGGTGGTCCTTATATTTGGGTTCAACTCCCAAAGCACCCGACAAGATTAATTTGTTCATATTTATTTATTCCCCTTTCTGGGCAAAAGGCAGGCTTTGGCTTGTCTTTTTGCTTTGGGAAAATAAAAAATAATGAGGTGATTTTATGGCAAAAGAAGAAAAGAAAAAAATTAAAGAAAAATTATTTGATTTGGGTGAAAGAATAAGAGAAGATGATTGTTTGAAATGTCTGACAGAAATTGAAAAGAAAATTATATGCTATAGATATGCCGATAAAATGGAGTGGGAAAATATAGCAAAAAAAGTTAATTATTCGAAAATGCAATGTTACAGAATAAATGATAGGGCAATTGAAAAGCTTAAGGAAGTTTTGGAATGATAAATAAAATATTGTCAGGGGTGAGGTGATGACAGACAAACAAAAAAGATTTTGCGACGAATATTTGATTGATTGTAATGCTACAAGGGCGTACAAAGCGGTTTATAAAAATGTTAAAAGCGATGAAGCAGCGGCATCGGCAGCAGCAAGATTGTTAAGAAATGTTAAGGTTAAAAAATACATAGACGAACAACTTGAAAGGATCAGTTCGGAAAGGACGGCTGACGCTAAAGAGGTTATGGAATATCTTACATCTGTTTTGCGTGGCGAAAGCCAAGCCGAGATTGTTGTGATTGAGGGGTGCGGTGACGGTGTTACTAATGCGGTTAAAGTGAGTAAGAACCCTGACGAAAAGGAACGTTTGAAGGCTGCTGAATTGTTGGGTAAAAGGTTTGGATTGTTTGTTGATAAACAGCAGAATATTCAAACTTTGGAAATCAGAGAAAATTGGTTTGAGGGTGAAGCTAATGATGAATGACTTTAAAATCATTAAAAAGAATGTTTTAAATAAAAAATATTTTAATGATTGGGTTATTGCTGACATAAACGATTATACCAAACGTTATAACATTTATTATGGTGGTGGCGGTTCAGGGAAAAGCTATGGAGCTGTTCAGAAAATTATTTTGAAAGCATTATTTAACAAAAGAAAAGTTCTTGTTATCAGAAAAGTTGGAAATACTTTAAGGCATTCGATTTATGCGGTTTTTAAAAGCATTTTGAATAAAACAGGCATAGGCTACAAAGAGAATAAGACGGATATGACACTTTCATTGTTTAATGGGAGTGTTTTTTTGTTTAAAGGGCTTGATGACAGTGAAAAAATTAAATCAATAGCAGATATTACTGATGTTGTTATTGAAGAGGCTTCGGAGCTTACAGAAGATGATTTTACGCAGCTTGATATTCGTCTTAGACCACTTAATGAAAAATATCCTCAAATATTTTTGATGTTCAACCCTGTGAGCAAAGTTAATTGGGTTTACACACATTGGTTTTTAAATACGGTTGAAAAAGCCAAAATAATACAAACATCTTACAAAGACAATAAATTTTTGAATGACGATTATAGGCAAATGCTTGAGGATTTGAAAAATACAAATCCGGCATACTATAAAATTTATTGCCTTGGAGAGTTTGCAACTCTTGATAAACTTGTTTTTCCAATTATTCATAAGCAACTTATAAATAGTGGGCAAATAAAAAGTTTGCCGGTGTTTGTTGGTATGGATTTTGGATATATAAATGACCCATCTGCGATTGTTTGGGGCAGATATGACAAGACAAATAAGATTATTTACATAATGGGCGAATATTTTAAAAAAGGTATGCTTAATGATGAAATTGCCGAAAAATTAAAAGTATTGGGGCTTGGAAAAGAAGTTATTGTTGCCGATTCGGCGGAGCAAAAGTCAATTACAGAAATAAGAAGAAGCGGAATTTTGAGAATAAAACCTGCTGCAAAAGGTCCTGACAGCGTAATGCACGGAATAAGTTGGCTTTTGCAAAATAAAATTGTTGTTGATGAGAGATGTTTAGGAATTATTGAAGAGTTTGAAAATTACACTTGGCAAAAAGACAAGAGGACAAATGAGTATATAAACAAGCCGATAGACGCGTTTAACCACGGTATTGATGCGTTAAGATACGGACTTGAAAGAATGATGAAAGCACCCGGTATAAAAATTTTGAAGTGAGGAGGGGCTGAAGTGGATATTGAAGTTATTAAAAAGCTTATAAGAAAATATTCGGCTAACCATATTAAATTTGTTATAGATACACAAACTGCCAAAAGGTATTATAACAACAAAAGTGACATATTAAAAGCTGATTTTAAAGCCGATGATGAAAGCGTTTTGCGAAATGCCGACAACAGAATATCAACGAATTTTTATGGTTTATTGGTGCGACAAAAAGCGGCATATATGTTTTCTTATCCGCCGATTATAGATATTGGCGAAACGGAACTAAATAAAAAAATATGCGATTTACTTGGGGACAGATATGGCAAGATTTGCAAAGATTTGTGTGTTAATGCAGCAAATTCGGGAGTTGCGTGGTTACATATTTGGAAAGACGAAAAAGGATTGTTTGAATATGGTGTTGTTGACAGCGAACAAATTATACCTGTTTGGACATCTGATTTGACAAATGAACTTTCGGCGGTGTTTAGAACTTACACACAAATGGACGATAACGGTGATTTATATAGGATTTATGAATATTGGAATGCAGAGGAGTGTTATGCTTTTAAGCACAAAGAAAGTGACGGAATTGAACAACTTACTGCATATGATGTGTTTTCTGTTTTTAACGGTGGTTTTGCTTCTGAATATACAAATATTTATAGGCACGATTTGGGCGGGGTGCCGTTTATCCCGTTTTTTAACAACAGCGAGAAGACAAGCGACCTTGACAACGTTAAAGGCTTAATTGACAGCTATGACAAGGTATTTAACGGATTTTTAAACGATTTGGAAGACATACAAGAGCTTATATTTATTTTAAAGGGATATGAAGGGCAAGACCTTGATACATTTTTAAGCGAGTTGAGAAAGTATAAAACGGTTACTCTTGACGGGCTTGATGGTTCGGGTCTTGAAACTCTTGCGATTAATATACCTGTTGAGGCAAGAAAGGAAATGCTGCAGATATGCCGTAAAGCTATTTTTGAGCAAGGGCAAGGTGTTGACCCGGACCCTCAAAATTTTGGCAATTCATCGGGTGTTGCTCTTAAATTTTTATATTCCCTCTTGGAACTTAAAGCCGGAATAACGGAAACTGAGTTTAGGATTGGACTTTCGAAGCTTGTTAAATTTATGGGCGATTATTTGGGAATTGGCATTGAAAATGTTAATCAAACGTGGACAAGGAATGCTATTACAAACGATTCGGAACTTGCAGACATATGCTCAAAGGGTTCAGGGGTTGTATCAAAGCTTACAATACTTAAAAATCACCCATTTGTTGAAGATGCCGACAAGGAACTTGAACAACTTGAAGAAGAAAAACAAGAGGCAATGGAACAATTTGGTTCTGGTTTATTCGAGTCAAATTTTGAAGTAGCTGAGGTGACGAAAGATGCCAAAAAAGACAAAGCCGAAAACCAGTAATGATTACTGGATAAACAGAGCCTTAAAAAGAGAGCAAGAGTCTTATCTTATGGGGCAGGAGTTAAACAAAGCATTACTTGAAAAATACAGAGGTTCAAGCTCTGAAATACGAAAGCAAATAACCGACTTCTATACAAGATATGCAAATGAAAACGGTTTAACCTATGATGATGCTGTTAAGATAATTAATAGAGATGAATACAGAGAGTTTAAAAAGTCGCTTGATGAATATGTAAAAGAATATACAACAGAAACAGACCCCAGAAGAGCAGCAATACTTAAAGCAAAAGTTGATGCTATGGCATATCGAAGCAGAATAACAAGGCTTGAAGCTGTTAATACCCAAATTGAATGTACCATTGATAAATTATATTTAGAGTCTGTAAATGAATTAAACAAAGGCTTTGAAAAGGTATTTAAAAATTCTTTTAAAGGCAAAATGCTTGACATAGTAGACAGGTTTAAAAGTTCTGTTGTTGGTGCTTTTAAAGGCATTACTAAAATGTTTAAAGGCCCAAAAGATACAGAAAAGTTTTTTAAAGGTAAAGAAATAAACTTTTCAGAAAAATTTATAGACGATAAAATCGTTAAAGACGTCATTTCATATCCTTGGTGTGGCAATCATTTTTCTGACAGGCTTTGGAAGAATAAAGAAAACTTAATTTTTAATATGAGGGACATTTTATCAAGGGGGCTGTTGCAAGGAACGAGCCTACCACAAATGGCTAAAGAAATGGCAGAAAAAACAGGACAAAGCTACAAGACGGCTTACAATCTTGTTGAAACTGAAACAACTCACTTCCACGAAGAAGCTAATTTTAGAGCGTACGAAGCAGCAGGAATTGAAAAGTATCAGTTTTGGTCGGAACACGAATTATCGGTTTGTAGCACTTGTGCCGACCTTGATATGAAAGTATTTGACGTTAAGGATAGAAAAGAGGGAATAAACGCACCGCCAATACACCCTCGTTGCAGATGTGTTACGGTTGAATACGACCCTGAGGAAAAAGAGGACTATATAAACTCTGGGCTTGAACCACCGGAGGATAGGGAAACTTGGCAACAATGGTATGACGGGGAAGTTAAAAGACGAGGCGAAGAAGCTGTTGAGGCTGATTTGAAAATGTATAGAAACAGGTCGGCTGATAGTAGGCAGTTTGAGGAATATAAAAATGTTCTTGGTGCTAAAAATTTGCCTAAAAACCTTGATGAATTTCAGAAGTTGAAGTATAATGATAGTGAATACTATAAATTTATTAAACTTGATTATTTAAGACAAAATGAATTATTAAATAATCCTGATTTAAAGTTGCCAAACGCTGAAAAAGCAACTGCTGATGATAGAAAGTTTACTATGTATTTATTTAATACAGAAAATAAAAAGGGTTGGGCAAAAGGGCAAGCTATTAAAAATCGTTTAGGTTATAGTAAAGAAAATTTTAAAGAATTGAAATCGGAAATACTAAAATGTGCATCTGCATACCCAGCAATACACAAAGGCACAGATGAGTATGGCGATAGCTATGAACAGAAAATTGTATTATATGGACTAAGGGGAACACCAGCAAATATGATACTTGGTTGGAAAGTTAAAGATAATAATTTATGGCTTACTAGTGCATATATTAAGGAGGTTAAAGAATGAAAATAGATTGGTATGATGAGGTTTTATTAAAAGATGGAAGAAAGGGGTGTGTCATTGAAATATATAAAAGTAATTCAGGTAATGGTTATGAAATAGAATTAAGTGATGAGCCTAATAAATCCGAAACTGTTACTGTTAAAATAGAACAAATAAAAGAAATTATCAGAAAATAAATAATTAGATTAAAGCACCTAAATAGTTGGGTGCTTTTTTGGGAGGTGGGAAAGTGAGAAGATTGGCAAAAAGAAAAAAGATAACCCCGATAGTAGATGTTAAGGGGTTATCTGATAAAGATTTACATTGTTGTGCAAGAATTTTACAAAGCATTATGTTTGCACCAACAATTTATGAATATGGATATGACCCATTTTATGCGTGCAAGTATTGTAAATATGCTAACGAATGTGTTGAAGATGACATTCTTTTTAACGGCACAAGACAACGGTTACAGGCATTAACAAGGGTTAATTTGAATATGACTTATGACAAAAACGACGCTGAAAAGAAATTTAGTTGTTATGTAACACAAGTTTAATTAAAGGACACTTTGTGTGGTGCTATATTAAAAAAGTAGACAAAAAAACGAATCATATATTATAATAAAAT
>CAZHGC010000061.1:0-5863 GCA_964531385.1 uncultured Lachnospiraceae bacterium
TGACTAATACTGAGTTGATGGAGAAAGCAGGCTTTAGTGCCAATATTATTACTCGTATCAAGCGTGACAATTATATTTCTCTCGATAGTATTGAGAAGATTTGCAAAACGCTCAACTGCGGAGTTGACGATATTTTAGAATTTATAGATTCAGATGATTATGATCGGAGGAACGTAAAATGAATGAAGCCGATACTTGCAGAAAATATGTCCTCCCTAAACTTGTTGCTGCTGGGTGGGATAATGAGCCTTATTCTTTTACAGAGCAAAAAACTTTTACAGATGGTCGTATCATTCTTGAACAAAAAGGATATAAGCGTGGAAAGCAAAAACGCTCCGACTATCTTTTGCGATACAGAAGGGATTTTCCTATTGCTGTTGTTGAGGCAAAGGCAAGTTATAAACAAGCGGGCGATGGTATGCAGCAAGCCAAAGATTATGCTGAAATCTTGGGATTGAAGTTTGCTTATGCAACAAATGGTCTTGAAATTCTGGAATATGATTATCTTACAGGCATAGAGAGACCTGTAGAGAACTTCCCTACACCAGAAGAATTGTGGGAAAGATTATATGGTAACAATCCATCTGTGATGGAATCAAAAGAACTACTTTTGCAGCCGTATTACACATTTCCTGACAAGGAAGTTAGATATTATCAGCAGATTGCAATAAACAGAGCAATTGAATCAGTAGCCGAGGGAAAAAAGAGAATCTTAATCACGATGGCAACAGGTACCGGTAAGACTATCGTTGCGTTTCAAATTTGCTGGAAATTGTGGAACTCTAAGTGGAATTTGAAAAAGGCCCCTAACAGAAGACCGAAAATTCTGTTCCTTGCTGACAGAAACATTTTAGTAGACGATCCTAAAGACAAAACCTTCAAGCCTTTTGGTGATGCACGATATAAAATAGAAAAAGGAAACATTGTTAAGAGTCGTGAAATTTATTTTGCAATCTATCAAGCAATTTCCGACAAAGAAGGCAGAAAAGGCCTATATACAGAATTTCCAAAAGACTTTTTTGATGCCATTATCATTGACGAGTGTCATCGAGGCAGTGCAAACGACGAGGGGAGCTGGCGACATATATTAGAATATTTTTCTGGAGCGGTTCAGATTGGTATGACGGCTACCCCGTTAAGAGATGATAATGTCGATACATATCGTTATTTTGGTAATCCCATCTGTGAATACACATTAAAGAATGGCATTAGTGATGGCTTTTTAGCACCATATCGAGTATATCGTGTGGTTACATCTATTGATGCTACAGGATGGCGTCCGGAGGACGGGCAAGCTGACCGCTATGGCAATTTAATTCCAGATGCAGAGTATGGAACAGCTGACTTTGAAAAGAAAATTGTTCTTTTACAACGAACAAAGCGTATGGCTGCGTATATATCGGAATTCATGCGGGGTAAAGAATATGACAAGACCATCGTATTTTGTGTAGATCAACCACATGCCGATGAAATGCGTCGCCAAATTGCAAATAAAAAGCAGGAGATTGTAAAAGATCATCCCGATTATGTTTGCCGTGTTACCTCCGATGAAGGTGATATTGGTAAAGAGCATTTAAGCAAATTCCAGGACATTGAGACATTAGTTCCCGCTATTCTTACTACATCAAGATTGCTTTCAACGGGCGTTGATGCTCCTACTGTAAAGAATGTTGTTTTAGCAAGAACGGTTGAATCTATGTGCGAGTTCAAACAGATTATTGGTCGAGGAACTCGTTTGAGAACTGATTACGGAAAGTACTTCTTCAACATTATTGACTTTACAGGTAGCGCTACATCAAAGTTTGCTGATCCTGCATTTGATGGTTATCCTGCACTCGAAGAAGAAGTGTTTATTGATGATAATGGCAATGTTGTCGACAACAGAAATGTTTCTACTGATGACTATACTTTCTCTAAAGACGATGAAACAACGATACCGAAAATTACACCTGGCGGAATAGTGTCTTTTGATGATGACGATGATGACAGCGTAAAAAAATACTATGTCGATGATGTTCAAGTAAAAATTATCGCTGAGGTCGTCTATGAACTCGATGCACAAGGCAAATGTCTTAATGTCAAAAAGTATACGGACTACGCTGCAGACACGGTACGAAGTCTGTTTGCTAATGCCGCAGAGCTTCATTCTCAATGGAAAGACATGTCTATGCGAAAAGAAATTATTTCTAAACTTGAAGAACGTGGAATTATTCTTGAAGATATGCTTGTGCGTTTGAATATGGAAGATGCAGATCCGTTCGATTTGATTTGCTATTTGGCGTTTAACTCTCCGCTTAGAACTCGCCGTGAAAGAGCAGAAGCATTAAAAAAGGATAGAAAAGATTTTTTTGAAGCGTATTCGGCAGAAGCAAAGCAAATATTAGAAGAACTATTGGACAAATATGCAGATTATGGTTTGGCACAATTTAAGCTCCCAGATGTATTGAAGCTCTCTCCCATAGATAAGCATGGAAACATTAGAGAGATTTCTGAAATATTTGGTGGGGCAGAGAAGTTAAGAAGCGCTATTGAAAACTTACAAAGAGAGCTATATGCTGCATAAGAAAAGAGGAACAAGATAAATGGTTGAGAAAACAAAAATTAACGGGCAGCAATTGAAAAACATTATTGATTCAGCACGTAAGATTATGCGCAAGGACAAGGGATTGAACGGCGACTTAGATCGTCTTCCTATGTTGACTTGGATTATGTTCTTGAAACTCCTTGATGATATGGATAAGGTTGCTGAAACAGAAGCACTTTTAACTGGTGAAAAGTACGATCCAGTTATTTCTGCTCCTTACCGTTGGAGAGATTGGGCTGCCGTTGAGGATGGTATTACTGGCGATGAGCTTATCAACTTTGTCAATCAAGAGAAAACCATCCTTCCAGATGGAACAGAGGGAATGGGCCTGTTAGCATATTTAAAAAGCTTGAACCATGATGGAAAAAGCAGAAAAGATGTTATCGGTAACATTTTCTCAGGAACTGTTAACAGAATGATCAACGGCTATCTGCTCAAGGATGTTGTAAATAAGATCAATGAAATTCATTTTGATTCTACCGAAGAAATGAATTTGCTTGGTACAATTTATGAAACTATGTTGCGTGAAATGCGTGACGCAGCCGGAGACAGCGGTGAGTTTTATACTCCAAGAGCAGTCGTCAAGTTCATGGTAAAAATGGTCAATCCCCAGTTAGGAGAAACTGTCCTTGACCCTGCTTGCGGAACGGGTGGCTTTTTAACTGAAACATACACGCATTTATCTGATTTGTGCCATACGGTGGTAGACAGAGAGATTGTTCAGACTAAATCCATCTATGGACAGGAAGCAAAACCTTTACCATACCTGCTGGTTCAAATGAACTTAATCCTGCACGGTTTAGAATATCCACAGATTGTTTTTGGTAATACACTTGAACGCAGAATCAGTGAAATTGGCGATAGTGAGCGTGTTGACATAGTTCTTACCAATCCTCCTTTTGGTGGCGAAGAAGAAGATGGTATAAAGGCAAATTTCCCTGCTGATATGCAAACAGCAGAAACTGCATTGTTGTTTCTGCAATATATTATGCGAAAGCTCAGACGCTACGATGGAACACATTATGGCAGAGCCGCAGTTGTTGTTCCTGATGGTTTCTTGTTTGGTGAGGGCGTATGTGCCAAGATAAAGAAAGCATTGGTACAAGATATGAACTTGCATACTATTGTACGTTTACCATATGGCGTTTTTGAACCGTACACTCCTATAAGGAGTAACATCCTTTTCTTTGAAAATCGTCCTAATCCTGATGGTGGAACATGGTTTTATGAAGTGCCTATTGCTGATGGCAGAAAAAAATATTCAAAAACAAAGCCAATTCTGTTCAGCGAATTCTCAGATTGCATCAAGTGGTGGAATAATCGTGAGGAAAATGAATTTGCATGGTTTGTAAAAAGCGATACATTCGATAAGAACAACTACGATTTCTTTACGATAAAAAACCCGAATGCCAAAAAGGATGTTGATGATCGTAATATTTCCGAAATCTATTCGACAATGGTATCTGCTTCCGACAATATCGCACAGCTCTTAAAGGATATTGCGAATATCATAGGAGAGTGATGAGTATGGAGTTCAAGCGATTAGATGAATTTTTGAAAGAAAGCACTATCAAAGTCGAGATCGATAATGCACAGGAATACAAATGTGGTGGTGTTCGACTTAATGGACGGGGTGTGTTTGTAAGAGAAATAAAGTTAGGTGCAGATATTCAAAAACAATGGGTTATGCACAAAGTCGAGAAAAACAATGTAGTATATAGCACATTGTTTGCTGATAAGGGAGCATTTGCTATTGCAACTGAGGATGACGAAGATCTTGTTTTCTCTGAGAAATTTGTTTGTTTTAAGATTACGGATGATAGCGTCCTTCCAGAATATCTTCATGTGATTTTCCAAACAGACTATTTATCAAGCCAATGTGACAAATTCAAAACCGGAATGGCAGCTTTTAGCTTATCACATTCAAGCAAGAAAAAAGTATTGAAGCTAACCGTTCCTATCCCGAGTAAAGAGATTCAGCAACAGATCATAGATGAGTATGAACTGTTCGAGAGAAAACGCATAGCATTGGATGACGAGATCGAAAGAATTGGCAGCGAGACCAAAGCTCTTATATCTAAATACGTAGCTGAGAAAATCACTGGAATATCAAGATGTCCCCTGGGAAATCTGGGTTCTTATTTGAATAGACCGGTTGAAGTAGTTCCTGGACAGAGTTACAATCAGATTACCGTAAAGTTGTATGGAAATGGAGTCGTTCTTAGAAAAGCAGAAGATGGCGGCAATATAAAAAGCAAACAATTCGTTGTGCATACAAATGACTTGGTTTATTCCAAAATTGATGTAAAGTCCGGAGCAATCGGTTTTGTTCCAGAAGAATTGAATGGAAGTATTGTTACAGCTGATTTTCCTGTTATATATGCTCCAAATCTAACAGATGTGGATAGAAAATTTTTGATGATCTATTTCTCCAGCGAAGTATTCTTTGAAGCAATGCAGGATAAATCAAAAGGAACAACAAACAGAGTTCGTACAAAAAAAAGTGCATTTTTGGAGAATAGTGTTCCGTGGGGAACTGCAGATGAAAGAAAGCGGATTGTAGATGAATACGAAATTCTATGTAGTAATGTCGGAAAAATTGCTGCATCCGCTGTACAAGTTCAAGATGATATTCCTGTTTTGACTTCTAAATACTTAAACAAATTACTTAAAATAGGATAAAATGCAAAGAGCATTAACCACAAAAAGGTTAATGCTCTTTTTTCTAAATATCATACGGAGTGGCTATTATCCATCGTGGTTAGAAGCGAGATTTTGAACTTTGTGGCAAGTTATCAGAAAGTCAAATTTGAAATTCTGGCCAACTTTGGCAGAATTATTCCAGACCATTGCATTTTGCCTTTTGAAAGTCCTTATATAGTGAGAGGATTTTTTGCAACAAATAGCAGAGCCGACCGCCCATGCCAACGGTCAAAACAAACGGGCTTTGCCTACCGTTGACAAGCTCGCCCGTCTCCGCTGGTGTAATCAAGGGGTAACAGCTAAAAGTGCTGTTGCCCCTTTTTACATTAGAGCCATTCGACAATCTTGACGAAACAGCACATCGTCTGTATAATATTGGTGTAATGGGTCGACCATTGCGTACAACTAAATATAGAAAATGTTCAAACATATTGAGAGATAGTCGGATTCATCCGACACGGTATCGGTACACCGGAAGTGCCGAACTGCTCCACCACGCCTTTGGTTCTGTTGGCGGGAGTTGTATGAAGCAGAACCCGACTTTGATCTTCAGAGCCGATTACATAGAACATCACT
>CAZHGC010000062.1:0-3508 GCA_964531385.1 uncultured Lachnospiraceae bacterium
ATTTTAACTTGTAAATACTTTTTCTAAAATAGGACATTTTAACTTAAAAATCACAGATAATACAACATATTTTTCTTTTATTATTTATATATATTACTTTTATTATCATGCTTTTAACAAATCTAAAATTGTTTAGATTAGATATAAGTTTTAATTTTATTTTGTAATAACTTTAAAAATTTTACCAAAACTTAAATAATTTTACATAATTGAATATTTTTACAAAATGTGATAAAAAGTGATAAAGCCCTTCAGAAATGTGATATAATTTTAATGGAAGAGATAATATTATACAAGACTTATAACTAAAAAACTAATTAGAAAAGTATGGATAGAAATCTTCAAATAATAAGTACTAGAATTTTAAATTTATACGATAGAAAAAAACTTAATTTGTTGTACTTAATTTAGATATATCTAATGAATAAAATGTTTTGTTATGGAGGTAGATTTAGTGGAAAAAGCATTAAAGAATTAACATTACTATTAATGTATTTAACATCTTGAGAAGAAGAAAGTTTATACTATGATAAAAGTGATAATTTAGAAAAAGATGTATTTAAAAGTTTTTGGAAAGGTTATTCATTTGAAGCTATTAACAAGTTAATGGATAAAGGTTATCTTTTTCAATCAAAACAAAAGAATAAATCAATTACATTAACTAAAAAGGAGAGAAATTGGCTAAAGGACTAGTAAAAAAATATTTAAAGTAGGTGCTAAAATGTTTGATTATGATAAAAAAATAAAAGCAAATATAAAAAGAAATGAAAAATATATTAAAGAATTTGAAAAGTGGTTAAATGAAAAAGGTTTAGCAAAGAACACTATAAGGAAACATTTGAATAATGCAAGTTTATATATTGATGATTATTTAAACTATTATGATATTACTAAAGCAGAAGATGGTCTTGATGAAGTATTTGTATTTTTAGATGGCTGGTTTATAGAAAAATGTACATGGTCAACAAGAAATTCATTAAAAGAAACATTAGCTAGTCTTAAGAAATTTTATCAATATATGAGTGAAAATAATTATATCGATGCTAATGATTATGATAGTACATTTAAATTTATTAGAGATAACATGGACAAATTACTAGAGCATGTTGATGAATACAATAGTTTTGATGAAGAAGATTATTATGATATGTTTTAATTAAAGAAATTAAACAATGACTAAAGTATTAGCATTAAAATAGAAATTACTGATAGAAGAATACTTGCAGATTTATCATATACTATTCTTGCTACATAAAAACTTAATACTTAGAAAGTAGTGAAAATATGGATTTAGTATTTAAAAAAGAAAAAATTTAGAAATGAAGAAAAAATAAAAATGCTTAATAGCATGAAAAATTCATATATAGGTTTATTTAAAGTTATTGATATTGCGATGAGCAACACTTTAAAATTTGATAAAAAAAGAATAATATATTTCTATAACAGAATAATAACGTTTGATGATATATTATTCGGAACAGGAATTCATTGTATGATGGTCTCTAAACACAAATCATTAAAAGAATTTATAAAAAATCATAAGTATAAAGAATATAGTGATTTCTCTAGGTGCATTTTATTATAATAATTTATCCAATAAAGAAAATAGATTAACAGTAGGATACAATAATCAATATTGTCGTAGAAGATAAGAAAACTGAAAATACATTGATTTAATTAAATAATAGTATATTTAGAAGTATAAAAGATCCGTTACTTTGATGAAATAATAAAATTAGTAAAGGATAGTAAAAGGAAATTTAAAAGAGTTAATAAGAATAATTAAAAAGCAAAAGGAGTTGATATATTTTGAAAAAAAATTATATATTAGGATTGGATATTGGTATTTCATCAGTTGGATGGGGATTATTAGAATTAGATGATAATAATAATCCGTACAAAATAATTGATGCAGGTAGTAGAATATTTACACCTGGAGAAGAAGCATCTGGAGATAGCAAAGCTAAAGCAAGAAGAGAAAAAAGAGGAGCAAGAAGAGTAATAAGAAGAAGAGAATTTAGATTAGATAGAGTTAAAAACTTATTATATGAACAAAACTATCTAAAAGCAAACATTACTAGTAATATTGTTTCAATTAAAAATGAAGAGTTATCAGAAGCATTTGATAATATGATAAATAATTATTATAAGAATAAAGATACAAACCCATATAAATTAAAAGTTGAAGCTCTTGATAGAAAATTAACAAACGAAGAATTATCAATTATACTAGTGCATTATGCTAAAAAAAGAGGATATAAATCAAATAGAGAGGAAACTAGTGATAAAGATACAGGAAAAGTACTGAGTGCAATAAAAGAGAATAAAGAACTAATTAAACAAAGTAACTATCGCATTATATCAGAAATGTATCTAAAAGATGAAAAATTTAAAGATAAAATCAAGAATAGTCCAGGTAATTATAAAGTATCTGTTACAATTGAAATGTATTTAGAAGAAATAAATAAAGTACTAGATACACAAATAAAATTTGGTTTAATAGATGAAAACTTCAAAAAAGAGTATCTTGATATATATAACTCAAGAAGAAATTATGCAAAGGGACCAGGATATTATTATATCTATGATGAAAATGGTAATAAAGAAAGAAAAAGATCACCTTATGGTGGAGATTTAATAGAAAAAATGATAGGAAAATGTAGTTTTGATCAAAACCCAAGAGCCCCAAAAAGAGCATATTCTTCAGAACTTTTTGTTGCTCTAACTAAACTTGTTAATTTAAAATATAAGATAGATGGAAGTGATTATAAAACATTAACCAAAAAAGAAATAGAAACTTTAATAGAAAAAGCAAAAGACAAGAAAACAATAACATATAAAGATTTAACAAAACTAATAAATGAAAATATAACTATTAAAGATTTAACTTTATCTAAAGATAATTATAAAAAAGTACTTGATGACTTAAAGAAAAAACTTAAAATTGATAAAGAAGCTAAAATAGATATTAAAGACTTATCAAATGAAGAAAGAGAAATATATAACAAAATATATAATGATAAACTATTAAGTAAAACCTTAATAGAACTAAAAGGCTATCATGAGTTAAAAGCTTGTATTATAAAATGTTACAACAAAGAAGTATGGGAAAACATAAAAAATGATGCAAAATTATTAGATGAATTAGCAACTTACTGTACTAATTATAAAGTTAATGAAGATATTTTAAATAAAATAAAAGAATCAGAACTATTTGATTCCTTATTTGAAGATATAAACTTTATAGATAGTTTACCTAACTTTAAAGAACATCTAATGTTATCTTTAAACATCATAAGAGATTTAATCCCATTAATGATCGAAGGAAATACATATGATAAAGCAATGAATTTATTAAATTATGATCATTCTAATACAAATAAAGATATAGAAAAAAAAGACTTACTTGTACCAATATATGCAAATGAAAACATAACTAATCAAAGAGTAATTAGATCACTTACTCAAGCAAGAAAAGTAATTAATATGATTATAAAAAAATATGGTA
>CAZHGC010000062.1:3608-5535 GCA_964531385.1 uncultured Lachnospiraceae bacterium
TAGTATACACAAAAGAAAACCAAGAAAAAGGAAATAGAACTCCTTATGAATGGTTTGGAAAAACAGATAAATGGAATGAATATGAAAGTTATATAAATAGTTTAAACATATCACAAATTAAAAAAGATAACTATCTTCTAAAAAACTTAGATTCTGATACGGCAAGAGCAATGAGAGATCAAAACTTAAATGATACAAAATACATAAGTAGAGAATTAGCTACATTAATAAAGGCTCATTTAAATGTTGAAAAAGTAAATATGTATCCAGGTGCTATAACAGGAAAACTGAGAGCAAGATGGGGATTTAATAGATTAATACATAGTTATGTATCACCAACATATGAAATGCCTAAAGATATGAAAGAGGATATAGAGAAAAATCGTGATAATCATTTACATCATGCAATGGATGCCCTAGTTATCGCATCAATTACTCCATCTTTACAACAAAAAATAACTTTATATGAAAAATTTAGTAGATATATAGATGGTTTAACTGAAAAACAATTAAAAAGCTTAAATGCTGGAAATACAAGTGATATTCCAGGAGAATTTTATAATGATGAAACTGGTGAGGTAGATGATATCAAATTAAAAGATTATTTAAAAAGCCAAGAACAAAATATATATTTTAATAAACGTAATATAAGTAAATTAGAATTCCCTCTTCCTTATAAAAACTTTGATAAAGAAGCAAAAGCAAGAGTTTATGAGCAAGACTTAAATGTCTTAAAATGGGAAATGGAACAATTACACACTTATACAAAAGAAGAATTAGAAAACCTTCATACTCTAGTTCCATCTATAGCAAAATCTAAAATATCAGGTGCTATGCATGAAGAAACATATTATGGAATAAAAGAAATAGAAAAAGATGAAGAAATAAAGAAATTTAAAACACTTAGAACTCCTATTGAAAAAGTAAAAAGAAGTGATTTAGAAAATATTCCAGATAAAGAAACTGGTTCTAAAGATATATATAATACCCTTGTAGAATGGTTTGGTGATTATAAAAAAGGAGAAGAAGTTTTGAAAGCAAATGGTAATAAATATCCAGTCAACAAAAATGATAAAGAACAAAAAGAAATTAAAAAATTAAAAATATATATACCATATAATAACACTGGACATAATATTAATAAAAGCAATGTAGAAAAAGGCAAAATATATAAAATAGATATATTTAAGTCAAAAGATAAAACAGATGATAGATTATATTTTGCATCATATGATATGTTAGAAATAAAGAAAATTAATGCTATAAAACAAGGAAAAACAACTTATAATCACTTTGATATAAAAATAGATTATGGGCAAAGTAAAAATACTAAAACAATTCCTTATATTGAATTAATAACTAATTATGATAAGTATATAACTCTAACAAAAAATGACTTAATTAAAATTACTACACATGATAACAAAGAGTCTATTGCATATATTGTAGGATGTTCTAGTGGAATGCTTGAAGTTAAAAGTAAACTTGGAGATGGATATGATATCATCAAAAATAATGTTAATAGTAATAATATATTTAATAAAAAAATAGATAGATATAAAATAACAGTATCTACAATTAAAGAAATAAAAAAATTAAGGGTCAATGTTCTAGGAGAAATAAATGGGTTATAGACAAGTTGTAATTAAAAAAAGCGAAAAAATGCACTTTAAAGATAATCAATTAATTATAGAGAAAGATTCTGATAGTTATAAAGTTCCTCTAGAAGATATTAATTATGTCTTAATTGAAGATTCTACCACCATTATAACTACAAGATTACTTGCAGAATTTGGTAAAAATGCAATATCTTTAATAATATGTGATGAAAAATATTTGCCGACTTCAATAATGTATCCGTATAATTATCATTTTAAACAATTAGATATATTCTCTCATCAATTAGAATTAGAGCAAACAATAAAAA
>CAZHGC010000063.1:0-5522 GCA_964531385.1 uncultured Lachnospiraceae bacterium
GATTCACTCCATCCAAAACAAATGAGAGTTCACCCTTTGTTGTGTCCATCACAACGCCAACACTATCCCCTGTGTAGACATATTCTCCATCTCCTTTCCTTGGTCCGTATTCTTTGCCTGAGTACCCGTAATCGTGAGGAGGTCCAGACCATAATGTTGAATCAAAGCAATCAAAGTACCACCCACAATAACGGCTATTATCACCTTCATTCTGGTTTATGTCAGAAGGTGCAACTCCAATGTAAATTTCACCTCCATTATTCTCCCTTGATTTCAGTACTTTGATGCTCCACGAGGTCACTTTGTTGAGTGGAAGAGGTGTGTTCCCAATGATGGTGCAATAATCATAACCATCATAACCATAATTTTTTGTTGCAATTCTGAGGTTCTCCTCATCAATAGAGTATTCCCTGTCCTCTTCAACATAATTAGGGCATTCTTTCCATGTGCTAGTCTCAAAAGAATTTTTGTGTGTCTTCCCTTTCACAACATCGCTCCATTCACTCACTTCGTTCTTCTTTACAGTGCGGATTCTGAAGGTGTGTTCTGTTTCTGGAAGAAGTCCTCTTTTTGTGAATGTGTTTGTTATGGATGCATCCCAGAATTTGCTTCCATCCATCTCAACCTGGTAGAATGTCGCTCCTTCAACAGCATCCCATGTAATGGTTATGGAATTCCAGGTAATACTCTTTGCTGTGACACTAGAAGGGATAGATATTTGGTTGTTTGCAATGTTTTCTTTTATAGTAGTCGTTCTAAAATAAGCAGAATCTCCGTCATAGCTGAGAATAACGCAAGGCACGAGGGGTTTGTCAAGGGGAATTCCTTCAAACGCAACACCAAGATTCACTCCATTCAAAACAAATGAGAGCTCACCCTTCTCTGTGTCCATCACAACGCCAACACTGTCCCCTGTGCGAACGTATTCTCCCATTTGTTTTCTTGGTCCATATTCCTTGTTCCTGTAATTGTGAGGAGGTCCAGAATGCAATGTTGAACTACCACAATTAAAGCACCACCCATATTCTTCGTGAAAGGAGGTCTTGTTTTGATTTACATCAGATGCTGCAACTCCAACATAAACGCATTGACCATTTTTCGTTTTCAGTAATTTTATTATCCATGTCACAACTGTATTGAGTGGAATCGAAGTGCTTCCAATGACTATACCCCAGATTCCATTATCATGCTTTATAACGACCCTGGGATTTGACGGGTCAACAAAATACTTTCTACTATTTTCGATGTAGTTGGGGCATTCTTTCCATTTACTCAATTCAAAGGATTCTTTTTTCCCTATCCCCCTGGAAATATCACTCCACTCGCTAACAGAATTTTCTTTCACACATCGTACGCGGACTTTGTGTTCTTCTTCCGGTTTCGCTTTGTCTATAATGAAATACTTTCCCGTTGTTTGTTGTTGTGTCGAAAAGTCTATTTCAATTTGATAAAACAATGCCCCCTTAATCCCATTCCATGAGAACTTTATCAAATCCCATGTGATATTTTCTGAATATACAATTTGGATCGGAATAGAACTGTCCACATTCTCCTTCGCTCCAGAGGTATCGAGTTCAACAGAATCTCCTTTCCAATAGAGAATCGCACAAGGCACGAGAGGCTTGTCAAGGGGAATTCCTCCATACGCAACACCATGATTCACTCCGTTCAAAACAAACGAGAGCTCGCCCTTCGCTGTGTCCATCACAACGCCAACACTGTCTCCCATATGAACGTATTCTCCCTCTTTTTTTCTTGGTCCATGTTTTTTGCCTCTGTAATTGTGAGGGGGGCCCGAATATAATGTTGAGTCATAACAATTGAAGTACCACCCACATTTAATGTAATTCTTGTCTATACCTTGATCTATATTTAATGGTGCTATCCCGATAAAAATATTTTTCCCGTTATTTTCTTTAGTTTTTAGAGCCTTGATTCCATATTCAAATATTTCACCGGATTCGAGATTTGAACTACCAAGTATCGTGCACCAATCATCGGTGTTAATTTTTGTAGCTATCCTAGGGTTTTCTTCAGTTTGTATATATTTTTTCTTTGCCTGAACGTTTTTAGGGCACTTTCTCCAAGCGTATTTTGGGGAAAGTTTTTGAATGATCTTGTTATTCAGTGTTTTTACAGGTAATTCTTTGCTCCATTCGCTGAACTTTTTCCCTTCGTACTCTGCATTCACCCGGAACAGATATTCTGTGTCCGGATTGAGGTCGTTCTTTGTGAATTCGGAACCATTTCCTTCATATATTTCTCTGAAGCTTGTCCCCGATTTCCTTCTCGTTTCTAGATGATAAGAAATCGCATAGTTTGTCTTACCCCACGATATATGCACCTCCTCGCATCCAATAACTTCAACTTCGAAGTTTTGAGGCACGGTGAGGGGTTCTGTTCTGATTTCAGTTATTTCACTCCAGTTTCCATAGAGGTCGTCGATTCTTGGTCGCACACGGAAACTGTACAACGTGTCTGGTAGAAGGTCGTCCACTGACCATTTTGTATCAATTCCAGAGTAAAGGAGTGTCGGCTCTGGGTTGGTCCCACTTTTCATCTCCAGCTGGTAAGAGATGTTTTTGTACTTCAATTGTGTCCATTGGAGACTAATTCTGGACACTGTGGCCTCTGTATTTTTTATTCTTAATATAACAGATTTCCTATCAACGTTTACGTCGGCTGTTGAGATCATCTGGAACACGGAGTCATTGAGGTTAGTCATTACTTCGATGGAGTCAGTTGAAGCACCCAAGAGTGTTGCGAACTTTTTGTCGAGTCCCTCCATTTCTTGTTTATATCTTCCTGTTTTGCGGACAAGTTTTATCTTCTTCAACTCGTCAAATTCCGATTCAGTGTCGTCCTCATCAATAATTCCGCTATCTTCCTCCGCTAAGTCGGTTATAAAATCTGTGTACGAGTTTTCGTAGCTTAATTCCTCTATCTTTGACAAGAGTTCCACCTCTTTTTTAGAGATCAGTGCTCTTAGTTTTTTAAAATATTCAACGATCCTCCCTTTCGTTTCCTCGATATTTTGGTA
Source organism: uncultured Lachnospiraceae bacterium (assembly GCA_964531385.1). Taxonomy (GTDB): domain Bacteria; phylum Bacillota; class Clostridia; order Lachnospirales; family CAG-274; genus MGBC114079. Next base: position 3,041 of record CAZHGC010000063.1, read on the forward strand.
GAAGATGTCATTTGCTGTTTCCAAGTTGTCCAGTGGAAGGCTATGTAACTGCTCAAGCTTTGCTTTGTAGTCGTTCTCAGCTTTTAAGAATGCTTTTTGTATTAGCTCCATTGTGACATTTTTGAAGGGGACAACTATGCACTTGTAGTGAATTCCGTTACTCTTTATGCACTCGGAACAGCAGAGTTCCCAATGTGTCTTGCACAAGTACTCTTGCGGGAAGTCTTTGTGTGTTTCGCATCTCCCAGTAAAAACATTGTCCGTCTCAATCTTTTTTGTCATGTAGCTTTTGTGACCTGAGAAGCTGACTCCATTGTGCTCCTGCTCGCACTCTTCACAGAAAAACCTCTCGCACTGGCTGTGACTGCAGTAGAGGACGGCCTCTCTGTCCGTATGCTTTGAACACAATCGCTTTTCCATATAAAAGTGGCACGAAAAGAAGAAAACTCACTCTTATTCGACCCAAGTGGTGTCAAAGCGCGTTGCCTCGGATTTCGGTGTTGGGGTCAAAACCCTAAATCTACGTCTTCCTCGAAAAATGACGTCAAAGTTCAGGTTCGTCCGAGTTTCATAGTTTGGAAAAAAGCGTTACGTAATTTTTTCGTAGTAGGGGAAAAAAATGTTTGTCGTTTGTTTTGTTTTATCTCGCCTTTCTTTGTTTCACCCACCCAAACTTTGCAACACCACCGAATCCGAGCCAAAGTGAATGATTTAGTACAGCTACAGAGGAGGAATCTTTTTCGTCAATCTTACTGTACCTACTATCCGAACGAAATTAACCGGATTGACTGGATAAGAGTTGGATTTTTTTTCTTATAAATAAACTTTTTTATTGTTTTGGTGTGTTTTGCTTGCGATAAATCATTCTTTCCGCGTGTCCGTTAACTTTAAAATTAGTTGGGGGTTGAGCTATATAATTTTCGTCTCATTCATGGATATGTTAGGGGTAGTGCTTCAGAAAAAGGATAACATATGAATATGATTTTTTTTAATGGATGTTGTTATGGCATTTGGATGGCTTATTCTTCAAGGTTTTTGTATTATATTTGTTTAATGTTTTCGGAATATGTCCAACGCTGCGAAAATTCGAGTTAATTTTCATGAATAACATTTCTAGACGACAATCGCAAAGAATACATTGTTGGACTTCATCTTTCCATGTCTAAAAACTCAAATTTTATTCTTAAACATAAACATTTTCCATCACAAAAAAGATTCTGACATTTCTTTTCAGTCATTTTTGTTCCTTTGATTGTCACACCGAGTTTCTTGAATTTTCTTTGTTTATCCTTATTTATAACGTTCAATAACAATTTTATAAAATGTTGAAAACGCCATCAATATTTATTTAAAGTGGTGATAATAAATAGTAAATAAATAATTTTGTTCCCAATATACATCCCGCACGAACAAATATTATTTTAATCAATAACATTTGAAATAAAATCGAATATATCTTTTCTTATTTGATATCAATTCACCTCTTCCAATTTAAGGTTTCTTAATCATTCTCCTTATTAATCAATTAAATCATTTACAAATAATTAATTCAAAAATCACATTATAATTGTTTTAATTAATTATATTGTTTTACCAAAATTAAATTAAATACAACCAATAAACAAAACATGAATTTTTTAAATACAACCAATAAACAAAACATGAATCTTTTAAATAATAAAACAAAACAATTAAAAAAACAATAACAGCAATAATAAATAATAAATAATAAAATCCCTTTTTTAAATAAACCCATAAGAAAGAAAAATACAAGTATGACGTAATGAAATAATACGCAATAAATGACGTGTCAAGAGTTTTTATATCACCAAAAAAGTTTTTGATCAAAAATTCCAACATTATAAATTACATTTTTTTTTCCGGGGCTATGAAAAATTTATTTCGTTTTTTCGAACCATTTCCAATAAAAATGACGTAAAAGTTCAAAAAACCATTTTGAGAATGCCTTTTTGGGAAAATTTTAAAAATCAAAAGAGATTTAGGTTTTTTTGTTCTTCTTCTTTTTCTTTTCCAATCATTTTTATCACATCATAAGAAAAGGACATGCTTATCAAAAAGGTTGAATTTCTTGGGTTACTATTTTAATTTAATTTAATTTAATTTAATCTCGATGATCACATATTACTTTTCATTGCCGATGACACACTATTTTAGAAGAACCCGAACTTTGGCTCATTTGGGGGCGTAAACTCGATCGAGTCCCCGCCGTTCTGGAGGATGGCGCAGGCCACGAGGGGCTTATCGAGGGGGACACCCTCATACGCGACGTCCGTGTCAAAGTCCCCACCCTTGAATTTAATGGTGCCCTTGTCCGTGTCGAGTATAATAACAACGACGCTATCCGTCTTGAAGTACTCACCGTCCTCCTTCCTCTTCCCGTACGGCTTGGCCCTGTAGTTGTGGGGAGGGCCCGAGTACAGCTTCGAGCTGAAGCAGTCGAAGAACCACCCGCACTTGTTCT
>CAZHGC010000064.1:0-5520 GCA_964531385.1 uncultured Lachnospiraceae bacterium
TGTCGTACACCTTCGTCGCGTCGATCTTCCACTGCTTCTTCTGGTAGCAGTACACATACCACACGAGCACAGGGAGGTTGTAGATCACCTCGATCCAGTGCCCGGCAACGAGGAAAAGAAGGAACATCACGCCGAAGATCCCGTACTCCACGGGCACAAGAGGGTTCAGGCGTCTCGCAAGGTCGATGGGGCTAAGGTCGATCTCAAGGTCACTGTATGAAAGAACCTATAAAATAATAATAAATAATAATAATCGTCGTTTTTAATGAATATAAAAATGAATTTAATTTATTTACAACATAAGCAGCAAGGAAAATGAGGACAAGTGTGATCACAATGCCCAGGATCCACGCAAGAAGTGACATTACCATCATTTTTTTAATTTATTTCTCTTTATAATGTAAAGGAGTTTAATATGTATGTTATGTGTATGTGTATGTGTATGTGTATGATGTGTGTGTGTATGTGAGGAATATTTGACTTTTGATTATTATTTTCTTTCTTTTTCTCTTTCTTTTTCTCTTTTTCTTCTTTTTTGATTTGAATGAATTTTTTTTTTTTTTTTTTGCCTCTTTGTCAAAAAGAACCAAGAAGAAGAAGAAGAAGAAAAAAAAAAAAGGTCAAAGTATGGAATATATTTTGTAAAATTTTTCTCCCTTTTTCTTCTTTTAAAAACTTAAAAAAATGATGGGCTTTGTTGAATTTTTCTTTTTCTTTTTCTTTTTTAAACTCTTAAAATATTTTTTATCCCTGTTTTTTGTTTTAATTTTTTCTTCCCGCCAAAAAAATCCAACATCCACACACATAAAATACAAAACATAAAACATAACTCAGATATAAATAAAAAAACCAAACAAAACCATTTCACTTCCTCCACACCTCCCACCAAATCTTAACAATGAAAATGTTTAAACCATTATCAGGAGGAAATGGAAGTTCAAAATTAAATATAAAACGTAAAAAAAATTATTATCATTTATCTCCCTCATTCAAAATCTCGTTCATTATTCCCCCATTTTATTTTATTTTATTTTTTTTAGAAACAAATGATATTTTACTTGTCAAACAACTAATCGATCAATTCCGAGAGAGCCCCAATTACTGCCCACCCGCCCAGCCACACGTCCGCGAGACAGGGAGCGGGATCACCGTGTGTGCGCGGAAGCGACCCGTCTCCCACCGGGAGGACGAGGAAGCGCGCGAGCGCACCGGGGGCGTTCTCGAGCGTGCCATCGACAGCGTGACCTGCCGGAACCCGCGCCTCTACGTCCACGAGGCGCGGAAGCGCGTGGACGACACGCAGTCCGTCGAGACGACCGAGTTTTCGTTCGACCACACCTTCGGCGACGAGAGCGACACCGCGGCCATCTACCACGCCGTGGTGCGGCCGCTCGTCGAGGCCGCGATCCTCCGCGGCGGCGTGTCGACGTGCTTCGCCTACGGGCAGACGGGGAGCGGGAAGACGTACACGATGACGGGGATCGAGGCGTACGCCGCCGCGGACGTCTTCGCGCTCGCCGCGGACCTCGAGCGCGCGCACCGCCGCCAGCGGTACGGGGCGGCCGCGTGCGGCGTGGAGGTGCGCCTGGGGTTCTTCGAGATCGCGGGGGACCGCGTCTACGACCTCCTCCACGGCCGCGCAGAGCTCTTCGTGCGGGAGGACGACGCAGGGGAGATCCACGTGTGCGGCCTCGAGACGATCCCCGCGGCCTCCCCGGAGGAGCTCCTGGACTACATCCGCGCGGGCGGCGAGCAGCGGTGCACAAAGGCGACGTTCAAGAACGAGGCGTCGTCGCGCACACACGCCGTCTGCCAGGTCACGCTCCACGCCGTCGGCGGCCCGGAGGCAGCGGGCACGCCCCCAGGCGCCGTCATCGGAAAGCTCAGCCTCGTAGACCTCGCGGGCTCCGAGCGCGCAGGCGACGTCGTCCACCACACGCAGGAGCGCCAGCGCGAGACAATCGCCATCAACAGCAGCCTCATGACCCTCCAGGAGTGCATCAGGTGCCGCGCCCTCGAGGCGAGGAACGCGGCAACATACGTCCCCTTCCGCCAGAGCAAGCTCACGATGCTCCTCCGCGACAGCTTCACGAGGCAGAACGTCGCGACGGCGGTCATCGTGACGCTCTCCCCCCTCGCGGCCGACACCCAGCACACGCTCAGCACGTGCAGGTTCGCGGCACGCATAAAGGACAGGGGCGGCGCGGCAAACTCTTCTTCCTCTTCCTCCGCCTCCTCCGGCAGCGCAGCGCAGGACCCCCGCACGTGGTCAAAGCAGGACGTCGCGGCGTGGCTCGAGGCGCTCTTCGCGGCGAGACTCCCCCCGCAGACGGCACGCCTCGTCCGCTCCTACCCGGCGGTCACAGGAAAGTCCCTCGCGATGCGCACCCTCGAGGAGTGCGCAAAGATGTTCGGGATCGACAGCGTCGGGAGGCTCGTGTACACAGAGTTCGACAAACTCGTCCAGGAGGCAAAGGGCAGGGGCGTCGCGATGGCTGGCTCTGTTCCTTCCACCACCTCTTCTTCCACCACCTCCTCATCATCGGCAGCAAAGCGTAGGAAGAGCATCCCCATCGTGATGGATGCGTCCTCCCTGACACACCCGCTCGCAAACCGCAGGCTCCCGGTGGGCTCCACGGCATCCCCGGCAAAACGCCTTTCGATGGCCCCGTCAATTCCTTCCTCCTCCTCCTCTGGCGCTGGAAACTCCTCAGAGTCGATGACCCCGCTCAAGAAGAGGCGCATGAGCGTCGGGGGCGCCGCGCTCTTCAAGCCGGCGGGAGCGGCGGGAATAACGCAAGGAAACGCGCTGGGCTCAATAACACCGGCGAACACTTCGTTCTACTCGCTCCTGAACGACTCGGACGACGCAATACCCCAAATACCACAGCAGCAGCAGCAACAACCATCATCACAGAAGAAGGGATACCTCGGCGGCGCTGGAAACGCGCAGACAACCCCCGGGACGCAGAGGCTGGCAGGGACGATACCCCCCTCCGTGGAGTCCCCGCAGGGCGACATCGCAGCCTCGGACAGCGGCAGGCTCCAGCAGGCGTCAAAGCTGTACGGGGACTCCCCGTCGTCGTCCTTCACGCTCCCGGGGAAGGACGAGAGGGCCAGGATATCAAAGCTGTTCCCAGGAATACAAAGGCAGAAGAGCTCGGGCGAAAGGCCTGGGACGCTCCAGCAGGCACAGCCCTCCTCTGCTTTGCAAAGAAAATCAGCACAACCAGGAGCGTTTGGCGATGAAGGCTCCCTGTCGTCGACAACACTCTCGTTCCTCGACTCGGGGGCGGGGTCGCTGTCAAAGATCCCTCGGCCGGCGACAGGAGCCCAGGAGGCGTCGGCAAGACTAAGCACAATCATAGAAAACGCCAACGGGGAAACGCCAAACTACAGCCACCTGACTCCACAACAACAGTTGTTCGTTCAGCAGCAACAACTTCAAAGAGAAAGAGAAAGAGAAGCTTCTTTAAAACAACAATCTCAACAACAACAAATATATCAACATCAACAACCTCAACCTCAACCTCAACAATATCAACAACCACCTCAACAACAACAACAACAACAATATCAAAAAGAATTACAAGAAAAGGAACAATTAGAAGCACGAAAGTTACAAAAACAACAAAAGCAGCAAGATGAATTTGAAATCATCTATAAGGTAAAAAAGCAAAAAAACATCAAACATTAACACATCTTATTTCATTTAGAGAATAAAATCCGAAGTCAGTGACGACGTGATGGACATGCACAACAAATCAAACACGCCTCTGGTCTGGGGCTGGGACACAAAGGACACCATATCCTCAGCCCACCCAGCAGGGAACAGCGACAACAGGGACCTCGCAAGGATGCGCGCCCGCGTCGTCGACGCGTCAAACGGGCGGAGGTCGTTCGTGTCCACAGGAAACAAGATGATCATCGAGCTCGTGACGCGGATAATCGAGCTGTACCACTGCTTCCTCCCGGGAGAGACAGCAGCCCGCGGGAAGGAGGCGGCGGAGCGCGCGTGGGCAGAGTACTACAAGACCCTGGGGGTGGACTTCTCCTGGCCCACGGCGTGCCAGCTCTTCGAGATATGCCAGCTCGCGTCAGAGCACAAACGCCTCTACTACATCTCGACGCCCCTGGTGGACCTGGCGCCATATTCGAAGCTCCTCTCGGCAAAGCTTGCTTCGGGAAAAGAGCACGCATTTTGGTCTACGTTTGGATCAGGAAGCAGGAAAACTCACAACTACACACTTGGCCTCACAGAATACTCGGACATATCATAAAAAAAATATAATGGAAGGGAGGGATTACATGTACTATTTGAATTAAGTACAAAGCTTTATGCATACATTCTTTGAATTGAATAACAAATCTTTTTCGCGAAATTACCACAAAAAACCCAACATATTTACTGCTTTATCAGTGGGGGGAAAAAAAGAACTCTCGTTGAAAATAACAACAAAAAGTTACAGTGTAGGTGTGAATCAAATACGGGATACATTAAAAATTAAATCACGAGTTTCACAGAATCTCCTTTACACATAAGGAGGACACAAGGCACGAGAGGCTTGTCGGGGGGAATCCTCTTAAACGCAGCACCAGGATTCACTCCATTTAACACAAACGAGAGGTTGCCCTTTGCCGTGTCCATCAAAACGCCAACACTGTCTCCTGTGTGCACGTATTTTCCGTCACCTTTCCTTGGCCCGTATGCGCTGTTCATGTAATTGTGCGGTGGACCAGAGAACAATATCGAATGAAAGCAGTTAAGATACCATCCGTTATTAAGGTAGTTGCCATTTTCATTCTGGTTTATGTCAAATGGCGCAACTCCAACGTAAAAATAAGCACCATCATTCCTTTTTGATTTCAGTATTTTGATGCTCCACGAGGTCACTTTGCTGGGAGGAAGTGGTGTGTTCCCAATGATGGTGCAGTTGTAGCCTTCTTCAGTTTTTGTGGCAATTCTGGAATTCTTCACATCAACAGAGTACCTCTTGCATTTATCAACATCATCAGGACACTCCTTCCACAGACATGTCTTAAATTTTATCTTTAACTTCCCTTTCACAACATCGCTCCATTCGCTCACAGAGTTCCCTCTCACAGCACGAACCCTGAAATTGTGTTCTGTGTCTGGAAGAAGTCCTCTCTTCGTGAATGTGTTTGTCGTAGTTCTCTCCCATAACTTGGACTTGTCAATCTCAACCTGGTAGAACGACGCCCCTTCAACAACATCCCATGTGAGGGTAATGGAGTCCCATGAAATCCCACTTTTTGCTGTGATGTTGGAAGGAACGGGAATGAAACCGTCCACAACATTCTCTTTCACTTCAGAGGTATCAAGTTCAACAGAATCACCTCCGTTGAGAAGAAGGACGCAAGGCACGAGAGGCTTGTCAAGGGGAATTCCTTCATATGCAACACCAAGATTCACTCCATTCAAAGCAAACGAGAGCTCACCCTTTGCTGTGTCCATCACAACACCAACACTGTCTCCTGTGTGAACGTATTTTCCCAATC
>CAZHGC010000065.1:0-5380 GCA_964531385.1 uncultured Lachnospiraceae bacterium
TTCACACATAATAATAGAAACAGTACAAAAAATTCCTGAATTAGATATAACAGACGTAGAAAAACAAAACTCAAACTCACAAAAACTAACATTAAATGATACATATTCTAATAATGGATTAACATATAAAACATTAAAAGATACAGGAAAAGAAATTGATGTAGAATACATACAAATAAGTGGACTTATAGATGAATCTATCCAAGAAAATATAAACAGTCAAATTAGAGAAAGAATAAATAAAATTTTAGATAGTAATAATTTTAAAAGAAATTCCAACAACAGTGCATATGTAAGAACCACTGTTGAAGCAAACTTTTCAGATGTTTTATCCATAAAAATTTTTGTTCAATTTAATGAAACATTTAGTAAATCATATGGACTAAACTTTAACTTAGCAAATGGTGAGAAATTAAAATTAGACGATTTATTTACATACGACGCACCAAAGAAAAACATTATAACTACATCAGCATATAGAAGCTTTGCATTGAATTATTATACAAATGAGGGAATTTTAAACGATTTTTATATTAATATAGAAGATGAAATAATGGATTTCTTAGAAAACTACAATAATGGTGAAATTACCGAATTTTCATTCACACCTTTAACAATAGAGTTATATAAAAACGGAAAAACAGTAAGCATTGATATGGCAAAAAATTATAAATATATAGCAATATACACAGAACATGTGTCAAACACTAACTTATATAAAACAAGCGAAAACGTAGCCAAAAAGATCCCAGTTTTTATAAAGAGAGCAAAGTCAATATATGATTTATATGAAAAGATAAACGATACATGTATTATTGATGTAATAATATACAGCGATGAAGAATTTTCAGCAAAGGAAAAAAATGTTATAGAAAATTACAAAAAAGATTTAGAAAATAGAATATCATCTTTAAAAGTACAAAAAGGAATTTATTATTCAAACTATGTAAAAATAACAAGGTCAAAGGAAAAGAATGAAAATATATTGTTATTTAATGAAGCAGAAGCCGTCGCCAAAACTGATGAAAATAAATTCGTAACAGAAGTATATCCTAAGATTATTTCAGCAGAAAGAGATATTAATAATATAAATTATAATAAAAGCAAGATAAATATATTAGATAAAAAAATGATCACAGAAAAATCAGTACAAAAAAAATACAGTTTAAAAACTGAAAAAGAAATTGTTGAGGTTGTAGATGAAGTTGATAAAACTACTATAGAAGAAAATAATGCAAACATAGAAAATAATCAAAATGAAGAAAATCCAGAGACAATGCCTGCTGAGGATATCACTGTCACAGCACAGTGGAGCATCAACAACTACACCATCGCATTCGTCTTCAACAACGGGAATGAGAATGAGGTGAGGACCCTCAACTTCAATGAGACTATTGCTTACCCAGAGAACCCAACAAAGGAAGGATACATCTTCGCTGGGTGGTCTCCAAAGCCAGAGACAATGCCTGCTGAGGATATCACCGTCACAGCACAGTGGATTGAAAAGCCATTCGAGCACGTAGAAATTGTTTTCGATAAGAAAGAGATGAAGGAAGAGGAAATCAGAGAAATCATTGAAAAATACACTAAAGAGGACTTTATCATCGAGTCAATAAAACCAGATGAGAAGACCGGAGAGATTAAGATTGTTATCAAGTTTGATGACAGTAGCAAGGCGGCAGAGTTTGCCCGGAAAGTCAACGAGCACAAAAGATCCGAAGACACCCCCATCAAACGAGTAGACGTTGTTTCGAATTACAACTCCTTCTCGACAACTGCTCTTCCTTCCTTCCTTTTTTCATTTACTTTAGTATTATTCTTAACGATCTTTCCAAATTGATAAACAAATACTAATCAAAAAGAGTGAAACAAAATTAAATCAAAACAAACCAATTCACGCTTCATTTTTAAGATATTAAAAAAACGCACCCCTAACCCATTCAGTCGCTAAAAAACGCCGAAAAAACAACATCAGCAAGGAGAAATGAAAAGCTTCATCGACAAAGTGAGGGGGAAGAAGCCGTCCCTGTCCATGTACCAGTCCATAGGGCCCAGAGACGGGGCGCCGTGCAGCAAGATAATATCGCACGCAGTCCTGTGGGGGAACGCCGCGCTCGCGGTGGCCTGCCTGTGCGGGTTCCTCGCGTACATCATCGAGGCGTACGTCCCGGGCGACATAAGCAACTGGAAGAACGTCTGGACCGCCCTGTTCTCGTTCATCGCGGCCGTGTTCGCCGGGTACGTGGCGTTCGTAGAGCTCAAGACGCCCATCCGGGAGCACCTGGGCCTCAACTTTGCGGCGTGCGTGGTGTACTGCGTGGTCCTCTGCGCCGTGGACATCGTGATCCTCCTCTGCTTCGTGGCGTTCATCCTGGACTCCCAGGGCTCTGCCGCCGCGTGGAGCTTCGTGGGGTTCGCGTCCCTCCTCAGCCTGTTCGTCCTCGAGGTCGACAAGACGCACAGCGCCTACATTGTGTCGAAGGGGGACGAGGGCAAGGGGCATTACCTCCTCATCAACGCGGAGGTCCTTGACGACTACGACTACGACGTGTACGACGCGAGCGTGAAGGGCGAGGACAAGAAGAGCTCCACGGCGCTTTCCATCTGCGGCGTGTGCACGGGGTTTGTGCTGATCGTGGTCGCGCTGCTGGTCCTCATGGTGTTCATGGTCTTCTCCATGCAGTTCTCGTTCGAGTACGTCAAGATGGTGGACAACCCTGGGAAGATCTGCAAGGTCTTTGGCGGCGCAAAGCTCGACATATACTGCAGCGGGGACATCAACAGCAACAACAGCACTTTCCCGTACACCGTCATCCTGGAGCACGACACAGACGTCCCGTCGCCGTCGATGATGCAGCTCATGCGCGAGCTGAAGCGGTCGTACGGAATGCGGGTGTGCGTCTACGACAGAAGCGGGTACGGCTGGAGCACGCGGACGAAGAACAGGCTCTCGTCCGCAGACATGGCGAGGCAGCTCGACGACCTCCTGAAGGAGGCAAAGGAGAACCCGCCCTTCATCATCGGCGCACACGGCCGCGGCGGGTTTGTCGCAGCAGAGTACGCGGCCATGCACAACCAGTCTGTTGCCGGGCTGGTGCTCTTCGACTCGTACCTCATCGGGCAGCGCGAAAAGGAGATTGCGAAGATCGACGCGAAGCCCTACAAGACCATTGTCGACTCTGTGATCGAGGATGCCGACGTCGTGAGGGCGTTTGCGCCGTTCGGCGTTGCGCACTACAAGTCCCTGGACAGAATGAAATCCATCGAGAAGTACCTGGACAAGAACTTCACCATCAAGCCCGACGTGTCGCTGAAGGAAGGGTTCTTGTGGACGATGTAAAAAAAAAAAAAAAAAAGGCAATCGCTGTTTTTATTGAGTTTTTATTTTGTTTTCTTGTTTAGGGAGAGAATGAGCACGGTGAACAGCATCTACTGGGACACGAAGGAGTACTACGACCACGAGATCACGAAGTACGACGAGAAGTCACGTAAATAAACAATGCGATATTTTTTTGGAACGAACTTCAAATACCGTTTTCAATTCTTTTTTCATTTTTAAATAGTCGGCGAGATCCTCGGGGACATCCCGCTTCTTGTGGTCACCGCTGCGGTGGACCCGAGCAAAAAGTCATGCTCTAGCCTCGGCCTCCGGGAGGGCAGCAAGGAGTGCCAGCAGAAGAAGCACGAGCTGGGGGTGGACTGGAACATCTCGAGCACCCAGGCGGGGCTCAGCTCAAACGGGACCCTCGTTTCGTGCGATAGCTCCTGCACCCACAACTTTGTCTGGGAGGAAACGGAGTGGCTCGCGAAAAAAATGGCAGACTTCATTAAGAATATCGACTGAGCAGAAGAAAGGGAAGGGAAGTTAAAAATAATATATACTTGGCCTCCAAAAAGAAAGACAGGCGATATTTAATATAAATAAAACAAAATAAAACAAAGGATATGCTTTTTTGTCGTCTCTTTAAAATCGAAATCATTTTTTAAATTACATTTCGTATAAAAATAACTATCACAACTCAACACACACACGTATTTATATCTTGTTCAGCATACGGATATAAGCCTCAACAATCCATCGTAGCCATACTCATCGTACTGCTTTTTCGTGATTGCCGCCTTTGTGTATTCCCCGTTAACCACAACGTGCTTTCCTCCATGCCACGAGTCATAAACAGGGCTATAAAAATTTAATGAGAATGCAAGAGTTTGTTTGTGCTCATTTACTTTTCGGAGAGCGAGACCGTGTACGCGTAATCCTCTGGGAGGAGCGGCCTCAGGTCAGCAGAAAGCCTTTCAGCGAGGTTCTTGAACTGTGCAGAGCCGCCACGGACGAGGATGGTCGTTCCCTTGGGGTCGAATTGCTCGAGGACCTTGATTGCCTGCGCCGTGGCATCCACAATCCCGCACTGGTTCACGTCAAAGTCGCTCGGCGTGAACAGCGCCTCCGGAACCCTGAAGTTTTCGATGTTATCGCCGCGGGCCAGCTCCGCAGAGAAGTCGAGCGACACGTAGCCGAGCTCCTCCAGCCTCCTGCGCGCAGGGTCTGTGCCCGCAATCCTGGCCTCCCGGGCATAGAGCTCTGCGAGGGTCTCACCGCCGACGTCGATGCGCCTGATCCCTCTCGTCACCGGGCGCAGGACATTGTCGCCGACAATGTACGGGACGACGCGTGTTCCCGAGTGGCCGACGTCCACCACGACCGCCGTGTGGCGGAGCTGCCGCGTGCCGGGGTTCTTCGAAAAGAGGCTCCTGAGGGAAAGGGTCTCTGCAAGCTCCACGCGCACGGACGAGAACCTCATGCTCTCAAAGTACGCCTGGTAGGACGCGCGCCTGAGGGTGCCGGGGCAGAGTGCGGGCTCGGTGCACAGCAGGCTCATCCCCTCGAACGAGGAAAGCCTCGGCTTCTTGTGCTCCGGAGAGACGCCATCCGCAGCGGGAGTGTTGCCGCCCAGAAACGCCGCCCAGATCAGGGCCTCTATGTCCCAGTCGACGACGCACCCGCTGCTGGTGGGGCTCGAGACGAGGAAGTCGCCTTTTTCACCGCCGTCGTCCTCCTCCTTTTCTTCTTCTGGGAAACGCCCGAACAGAACCCTGGAGCGGTCGCTTTTGGACTGCCACACGCGGTTCGGGATGGACTTGGGTTTTGAATGGATGTCAGTCCCCGCGAGGCCGATCTTCACGCTGCACGAGCCACCATCGACCACAAGCACGTGCTCTGTCGTCATTGCCATCATCATCATTTTTTTTCTGATCTGAAAGGAAGAAAAAGAAAAAGTTTTTCCAAATTTAAATTAAAAAATTCGATTCCAATTCCAATTTCACAGAATCAAATGGGGAGATTTATAATATTGAAAAAGAATAAACAAATTACACAATA
>CAZHGC010000066.1:0-5323 GCA_964531385.1 uncultured Lachnospiraceae bacterium
TATCCTTCCCGATAGGCTCAAATTGCTGTGAAAGAGAGGTGAAGTCGATGTCATAGCCAAGACAAATAGTGTACCCGTAATAATCATTTCCGTTGTTCACATAGTTTGAGAAATCGATGAGCTCTTGTGCTGTGCTGATTGTATCCCCATTGGCCCCGAGGGTAACTCCACACGCCACAAAGAGAAGTGCTGTTGGCGAAGTAAAAAACATTTCTTTTTTAAACTTTTATTTTTAATATCTTAAAACTCAATTTGTGGCTCTTGTCTATCATCATAATTAAATCCAAATTTCAATTCATATTAAATTCGTATTCGATTCCAATTTCATTTTAACGCCCACATTCCAAATCAACAGAAACATTTTAAGTGACCAATTTAAAAAATAAAATGCTTAATAAAAGTGAAATTTAATTGAAGCACTTCTTAACATCATCGAATATCTCCTCGGGGGTTCTCGTAGCGTCAATCTTCTTAACCTTTCCAATCTTCTCGTACTCCTCAATCACAGGGAGCGACTCCTTATGGAAAGTGACAAACCTCTTCCTGATGCTCTCCACATTATCGTCCGTTCTGCCGCTGGTGAGGCCTCTGTGGAGGCATCTCTTCTCCATGACCTCCTCCGTGCATGTGAAGTAAAGGACAAACTTCACCTCAGCAACATCGGCCATGACCTCTGTCCAGACCTTGTTGTTGTCGTAGTTGCGGGGGAACCCGTCAACAAGGAACTTGGTGTTGTCGGAGGAGAGGATTGCCTTGCGGAGAAGGCCGACGGTGATCTCGGCGGGGACGATGCTGCCCTCCTTGATCATCCTGGAGATGAGCTCCCCGTTCTCACTGCCGCTCTTCATCTCGGCCCTGAGAAGATCTCCGGCGGAAAGATGGGTGAAGCCAAAGGTCTCGACGATCTTGGCGCACTGGGTACCCTTGCCGCAGCCGGGGCCGCCGAGAACGAACACTACTTGAGGCTTGGACATGATAATAATATATTGTGTGTGTGTTTAGAAACTATGGAAATGAAAAAGAAAGGAAAAAGAAAAAGAAATGGAATTGATTGGAATTATAAAGTTTTGAGAGGAAATAAAAAAGTTAAAAAAATTTTGTCAGTTTTTTGGGGAGAAGAAATTTTTGGGGAATAAAAGGTATACTTTGTAATTTTTGTTTTTTCCCCTATATTAACTTTTTTTCCCTCCATTATGAACTTTTTTTTTCCTCCTTCTTTTTCCTTCTTTCTTCTCAATTCTTCCTTTAATATTTGAAAAGGTCAATAAAACAAATAAATGTTGTAATTTAATTGTTTTTATATTTAAATTTAATTGAATAGAAATATTTATTAACATTTATTTTATTACGAATTAATTCAATTATGATTTTATTATTATTCGTTTTGTAATCTTTTTTAATATCTTAATTAATATCTTAAAACTTAAAACATAAAAAAGATTAAAAAAGAAAGAGAAAGAAGACCACCCTCTCCTTCCTTCCTCAGAACACACACGTACACAGGAGCACGTATACACGTACATACCAAAGCTAAATAACTTCATAAATGTCTGAAGAGATCGATAACAGTGACTTCTATCTTCGTTATTAGTAAAAAACCTCACTAATTCTTCATTGTAATTTAAAAACGTTCATTATTTATAGCGTTGGGCACAAAGGAAAGTTTGGACACGAATTCCTCGAGTACGAAATCAAAGAGAACGGGGAGCTGAGGTACTTCAACAACTCTCGCTACAAATCGGAGCGCATCATCAGAAAAATGGCGTATGTGACGCCCGCCGTCATCAGCGAGCTGAGGCGTATCATCGAGGAGAGCGACATTCTCTCCTGCGATGACAACAACTGGCCCGAGCCGGACGCCGAGGGCCGCCAGGAGCTGGAGGTCGTGATTGGGAACGACCACATCGCTTTCTCGACCTCGAAGATTGGATCGCTCCGCGACGTCGAGGATAGCCAGGATCCTGATGGTCTTCGCACGCTGTACTACCTTGCGCAGGACCTCAAATGCTTTATCATTTCTCTCATTTCCCTCAACTTTAAGATTAAACCAGTTTAAATTAAACACAAACAGAAAAAATAAAATTTTATTGTTCATTTTAAATATAATAAAACAAAATAATATTAACTGATTCCATTTTTAAATCCAAAAAGAATGATTTCCAATTAAAAACTTTATTTCTCAGTTTTCCTGTTTTTTTAATTTCAAGTTTCAATTAATTTCAAAAATAATTTGTCATCTTTCAATATCTAACCTTCTTGGAGAACAGGTCCAGGGCGTCCGTAACATTGCCGACGACCTTCTTGCCCTCCTTCTTTTTCTTCTCCTCGTTGTCCTTCTCCTTAATGATAATAATCTTCGATTTCTTATGTTTGGGCCTCTTCTTGCGCTTAGCCTTGGCCTTATCCTTCTTTGCCAACCTCGCCTCGTTCGACTCCGCATCGATGCCCGTGCCCTCAAACTCCTCATCATAGGCGCCAATCTCCCCGCCATCGTCGCGGGTGTCGACACTGCGCCTGTTGGCATCCTCCATGACCTCCTTCAACTCAGCCTGGGCCTCCTTTTCCTCGACTGACGCAATTCTACCAACAGAGCCCGGGTTCAGCGAGATCATCGCGGCAGGGATCTTCTCGAGCAGTCTAACAACCTCAGTCTCTCTGCGCTGCTTTTTGGACTCGTAAGGATTAGCCTCAAACGCATCATAATTAGGCTCACCAGCGCCGGGAACGACCAAGCTCGAAAACCCGCCGGTGTGGCCCACACCCAAAAAGTCTTCGTATGGGCAGAACTTGGTCTCACAAACAAACGAGCCGGGAATCAAATGAGCCAGATACGGTGACGCAATGCCCTTCGTCATGACGTCACTCTTCCACACTTGGACGTGGGGCCCTCCCGCCACGGCGAGGAGCCCGCGCTGGCTGATGGCAAGGGAGGTGGCGGCCGAGCGGGTGGTGTAGGAGGCAAGGGGCTTGAGGGTGCGGACGTCCCATATCTTGACGGTGTTATCGAGACTACTTGTGGCCATGTAGTTGCCAGCAGGGTCCACAGCAAGCCCCTTGACGGGCCCTCTGTGGCAGATCATCTTCACGAGGGGTTTCCCCATGTTTGGACTCCACATGGTCACGCAACCCTTGGTGTGTCCCATGCATATGACGGCATTCCAGGGGTTTTGGCACATAACGTCGCAGGGACCCATTTTGGTTACGTGCTCTGTTATGTGTGTGCCTGTGGAAACATCAAGATATCTAAGTTTACCATCCTCACTCTATAATTGATAACATTGATTTAAATTGGAAATAAAATGAAATTCGAATGGAATTTGGATGGAATTCAAATAAAATAAAATCAACTCACATACAAATACACACATAAACACAAAAATATACAAATAAACACAAAAATACGAATACAAAACGAATTTTAATGTCATTTTATTATTTAATGAGCCATTTAATAATATTTACCGATGAAACGAGAAGGAAATGATAGGGTAAGAAATCGAGAGCCAGAGGGAGTCTATAATTTCTCAGGCAATGGAGTTCAGTTCCATTCGAGTCATAAATATGGACCCATCTCTTCTGCGCCAATGCAAACATCCCCTCATTATGCAGGAACGTGCAATCGTGGACAGTCTGGTTCACATTGAACTCCGTGACCAGGTTTTTAGACTTCCACTCCACAACAGCGACATGTCCCTTGCGTCCAGCAAGCAACAGATGCTTTCCAGTGCGTGTGTAATCAATAGAATACGGGCCAAATGTGGGGAGGTCGAGATTGAATGCCTTACGAGCACTTTGGATGTCGACAGCCTCTGCAAGCTCCTGCTGGGTGATGGTGTCGGTACGCTCGCCCTCGTCGGCCTCAATGTAACCGGCAGACTCGGGAAGAAGGATCTCAGCAGCCGCAGATTGGAATGCTGAGGCCTCCTCGGCGACTTCGGCCCTCTTTTCGTCCCTGCGTTCGCGTGCATTGCGGACCTGTTCCCAGCGTGGAAGCTTCTGCTCTTCCTCCTTTGAGACGGTGGACGAACGGGGAGTGAACCGTTTGTACTTTTGCATGCGTTCGACAAATTGGGTCGAGCCGGATTTCAACTCGTCGGCTGCAAGTTTGTTCATCAGGTCGCGCTGGCGCTGCCTTTCTTCCTGAGTTTTGGGCTTTTTAAGATCGGTCTTTTTGAACTTGGAGGGCTTGCTCGTCTTCTTGCCAGTTCCGCCGGCCTTCTTTATTTCAACAATATCTTCCATTGTTCAACGTTTCTCTTCTTTATCTGTGTGTGTGTGTAAGTAAGTAAGTATGAATGTGTGTGTGAAAGAGTCTGGTTTATTTTGGTTGTTGTTGTTTCTCTTTTTCCTGTTTTTATTTATTGTGACTTTTTTTCCTCTATTAATGACTTTTTTTTCTTGTTTGTCAGTTTTTCAGTAATTGATTTTAATATGTTAAAGGGTTAATAAATTCAAGAAAAAAAAATTAAAATTCCGATTTCATTTACAATTACAATATTCACAAACAAATATAATTCGGTTTCATTTTGTCTCGATAAAAAATCTATTTCGGTTATTTATTAAAAAGGCTTAATTTAGGTTTTTACTTAACAATCTTAATTTCAATTTTTTTTATTTCCGAATTCAAGACTTCAAAAACTTGATTCTATCCTGTACCTGAGATGGGTCCCACTTTTTCGCAAACGTACTTTTTTCTGAAGTTTTGCATTCACCCAAAGCGTACTTGTCATCCTCTCCGCACCAAGGCTCATCACAAGGTTCACCCCCGAGGTACCTATCGGCCATCTGAGGGTTACCATTAAACACGTACAGCGCATGAACAGCCTCATCGAGAGACACTCTGTGCACGTTCATCAACTCGCCCACTACAAGCCTTAGGAGCGCGCTCTTCCTTCCGCCGGTAGTCGATTTGTACCAATGGCAAGCGCTGTGTGAAACCTTCTCGTTCTGCTTTTGTAGCGAGCGGAGGGTCGAATACCGTCGCTGGAGTGATCGTGCTGTACGATTGGTAAGTTTTGAAAGAGCCCGGAACACTTGGATTCCTGTGTCGTACTTATTCATCTTGATCCAGTCCATTAGAAGCTTGTCGTCATCTTCAGTGTACCTCCTCCTCCTCTTGTAATACCGTTCTTCCTCTTTGCCATCATCGTTGTTATCTTCTTCTTCTTCTTCTTCTTCTTCTTCTTCTTCTTCTTCTTCTTCCTTGACCTCTTCTTCTTTTTCTTCCGCCTTTTTCGTTTTTGTTTTTACATTTTGTTTCTTCTTCGTCTTTTCTTCTTCTTCTTCTTCTTCTTCTTCTTCTTCTTCTTCTTCTTCTTCTTCT
>CAZHGC010000067.1:0-5252 GCA_964531385.1 uncultured Lachnospiraceae bacterium
CCAGCGCTCTGGCGCCTCTCTCTTTTATCTTGTCCTGCACTTCCTCCCTGCAGTTGTCGTGCTCAACCAGCCTCTCCTCGAGTGATTCCTTCAGTGCTTCCATTGCCCTTGCCTTTGTTGTTGTTGGATTTCTTGCCTTTTTAACTTTTTCGGAAAAGATAAAATGATTCTCTTTTAAGTTGCGAAAAATGAGGATGACGTCACAAATAATCATCCCTTTTTTTATTTACTTACTTATTTATTACTTATTCACTTAAGCAAGGTAGCATTAATTTTTCAAAGCTTTCTTTTTAATTTGTAATCACTTCCTGACGTTTAATTTTGAGGACCACATTTTCAGTGTCCCGTCCTCCGCCCAAGTTATGAGCATGCGCTTTCTGGGGTGGTATGCCAAGCCTATCAGGCCGCCGTCTTTGTGTGCCTCGAACGACCTTTCCACCGAGCCTGTCTGTGCGTTGAACACAAAGACCGTTCCGTTTTCGCAGCCGCAGTACAGCCACTTCCCAGCATTGTCGAGGGCGCAAGCCACGAACTCGTGGGACGACATCTCGCTTGCCTCGTTGGACATTGCTGCTGCCTGGTGCGCTCCTGTCTCTCCCAGGAACTTTTTCTGTCCCTGGGATGGCGACGATAGGGATCCTCTGAACGCCCTTTTCACATCGCCGCGGAGCGAGACGAGGTATGCTGCTGCCGAGCGCGTGCACACGAGGAGCGTCTCCTGGTCGTGGGGGAGGGGCTGGGCCGAGAGGACCGCGGGTCCCGCCAGGGCCAGTGCGCTTGGGGCTGCTGCGAGGGAAGCTGCTGTTGCAGCGACTGTGGGGTCGAAGGAAGCTATGCAGTCTGCCGAGTGCGTGTCCCAGATGCGGACCGTGCTGTCCGAGGCGGCCGACACCAGCCAGAGGCCGTTCTTTACGAACGCGATGTCGTTTACGTAGCCTGTGTGGCCGCGGAACTCGCGGAGGACGCGCCCCGAGCGGAGGCCGTGGACGCGGATCGTCGCGTCGAAGGAGCCCGAGTATATCTGTGCCGGGTCGCCTGCTGCGGCGCCGAACGCGAGGCAGGTGATCCCCGCGTCGTGTGCATGCTCCACCTTGCGGAGGCAGCGTCCCGACGCGATGGACCACGTCTTGATGCAGCCGTCCTGGGACCCTGTGACGAGGGACTCCGAGTCCGGGCTGAACGCGCAGCACAGGATCGCTGTGTCGTGCAGCATGAGCTCCTCGCGGGCCTGGAACGGGAGGCTCTTGTCCAGGCGTGCTGTGCGCTGGTCCCAGACCTCCGCGAACCCGTCTGCCGAGCCTGTTACGAGGCGTGCGCCGTTGGGGCTGAAGCGTGCGCACTCAAAGTGGGACTCGTCGCCGAGGTTGATTGTCCGCTGGAGCTCTGTTGCGACGCGGGGGCCTTCGTTTTTGTTTTCTTTCCCGTCGTTTTCGTCTGCGTCCTCATCGCTAAATGGGTCGTCCTCGTAGTCCTCCCTAAAGTTTTCCGCCATGGCGTCGAGCTCTGCCTGTGAGCGTGCCCATTTTCCCGTCAGGAGGCTTACGTGGCCCGAGGGGAGAGCGGGGGCGGGGGCAGGGGCGGGGGCGGGAGTTGCGCCTCCCAGGAGAGAGTCGTGCTCGTGTTGCTCCCAGCGGAGTGCGTGGCCGAGGAGCTCGAGGAGGCGTGAGGGGCGGGAAGCGGGTATGAGCTGTGCGAGGCGTGCCGCTATCTGTGCGCGGCGCTTCTCGCGTGTTGTGTAGAGCGCTGCGTAGTAGTCGCGGGGGTTGAAAGCCGGTGATGCCGCGAGGCGCTCGAGGGAGCGGAAGCGCTGGGGCTGTGTCTCCGCCATGACGCGGAGCGGGGTCGCCTGGCGGAGGATGACGCGTGCCGTCTCCAGCTCGCGGAGCTCGAGGAGCTCGACCACGATCTGCTCGTAGAGGTCTCCGAGGAGGGCCGGGGGTATCTCGAGTGCTGTGACCTGCTCGAGGACCGCGTCCCACCTTCCTGCGCGGATGTCTGCCGCGAGGGCGTCCGGGTCGTCGATCGAGTTGAGCTTCACGCCTGCCTCCTCCTGGAGGATGCGTGCGCTTCTGGGGAGGCCGCTCTCCTTGAGGTACTGCAGGACGAGGCGCACCACGTCCTTTCCGTTGATATCCATTGATGACGTTGTTATTTGTTGTGATGGAGCAACAACAACAACGATGTCCTTCTCGCTCATTTTCTTTTTTCTTTTTCTTTTCTTCTTCTTTCTTCTTAAAATATTTTTCTTTTTTCTTTTTTAAAATAAAAAAACGAAAATTAATTTAGGAATTTATAATTTATAATTTTTTAATTTGAATATATATATATATATATATTTTAACCCAACCAAATTTATTTATTAATTATTAATTATTTAATTTTAAAATATATTTTTATTTATTTCATTTCTTGGTGTACATTTCGTTGATGATGTCTGCGTAGTGTGCCTTCGCCTTGACCCTGGAGAGCTTGTTTGTGGGCGTGAGGAGGCCGTTGTCTGTGGAGAAGGGCTCCGGCTCCACGTGTATGTCGTGTATGCGGTTTATTCCTGTCATTCCGGAGGCCTTGTGCTGGGCGATGAGGGCGTCGAAGAGCATCTTCTTGAGGTCCTTGTCTGCGCACATGTCCTCTCTGGAGGCGCCCTCCTTCTTGCCCTCCTTAGCCCACCACTTCTTGAGCTCCGAGGGCTCGGGGACGACGACGGCGACGAGGAAGTCGCGCGTGGGGTCACCGTAGACGAAGACGCCGTCGACGAGGGGGCAGAGCGCGTACATGTTCTCGACCTCCTCTATGACGACGAACTCGCCCTGCGCGAGCTTGATGACCTCCTTGCAGCGGCCGACGACGCGGATGCGGTTGCCGTCGATGAGCTCGACGATGTCGCCCGTGGCGTACCAGCCGTCCGCGTCGATGGCTGCTGCGGTGGCCTCTGGGTTGCGGTAGTACCCGCAGAAGGTGTGGTTGCCGCGGATGAGGATCTCGCCGCGGGGGTGGGGCTTGTCCGCGACGTGGTACCCGAGCTGGGGGCAGTCGCGGAGCTTGATCTCGCAGTGGGGCATGGCGGGCCCGCAGTGGAGCGGCTCGGGGTCCGCGAGGTCCGTCACGGAGACGGGGTACGCCTCCGACATCCCGTACCCCTGCAGCACGGGGCACGAGAAGCACACCTGGAGGAAGCGGTGGATCTCGGGCGTCAGCGGCGCGGACCCCGTGAGGATCATCTTCACGGCGCCCCCCAGCCCGTTCCGGACGGGCGCGAAGACGCTGTCCAGCCAGCTCGTCCAGACGGGCTGCGCGCCCCGCGGCGTCGCGGCGATCGCGGCCGCCTTCCGCGCGAACGCCATGTTGAAGACCTTCCGCGCGAACCAGGACTTCTCGGCGAGCTTCTCCTGGAACGCGTTGTACACCTTGTTGAACAGCCGCGGCACCCCGAAGAACACCGTCGGGTGCAGCGTCTGCAGGTCGTTCATCAGCCCGCTGATGTGCCCGCTGAAGTACCCCACCTGCGCGCCGTAGTACAGCGCGATGATGAACACCTGCCGCTCCAGCACGTGCGCCAGCGGCAGGAAGCTCAGGAACCGCTCCTCCCGGAACTTGATGATCGGCCGCAGCGGGTCGATCGTCCCCGCGATCCCCGCGATGAAGGACCCGTTCCGGATGATGACGCCCTTCGCGCCCCCGCTCGTCCCGCTCGTGTAGATGATCGTGTGGTAATCCTCAGGCTTTACCTTCACGCTCCCGGCAAGAAGCCTCTCAATCTTTGAATCAATACTTTCTTCGGATTCCTTGGATTTCTCGGATTCCTCAGATTTCTCTTCTTCCTTTTTCTCTTCGGATTCCTCTTCTTCCTTGGATTCCTCAGATTTCTCCTCAGATTCCTTTTCATCGCCAAGAGCAAGGGTGTCCTGGTAGGAGATCATGCGGATGCCGAGGCTCTGGGCCCTCTCGTTCGTGGCGTCGTCGACGGGCTCCATCTGGATGATGATCTTGAGGGGGGGTATCTTGGCGGCCATGTCCATCAGCTTGGCGGCCTTGTCCTTGGAGCAGAGGACGACGCGGACGTCGGCCTCGAGGATGATCTTCATCACGGCGTCGGGGCCCAGCGTGTCGTAGAGGGGGACGCTCACAAAGCCGTAGTTGGCGCACGCCATGTCCCCGACGCTCCACTCGACCCGGTTGATGCTGTACAGGCCCACGATCCGCATCCCGTCCTCGGGGACCACGACCTCCCGCGTCGCGCGGTCGGCGTCCACGCTCGCGTACAGCTTGCTCAGCCCCCGCCCGAAGCGGCCCACAAGCGCGGCAAAGTCCAGGTACGTGATGTACTCAAAGTCCCCCGTAGGCTTGTCCGTAGCGGGGTCCCGGGGGCGCGCACCGAACGAGTGCAGCTCCCCGTAGTTCTTCAGCGCGTACTTGAACACCTCCTGCACGCTCCGCATCCCGTCCAGAGACTCAACAAGCTCCTTCAGGCCCTCGCGGCGCACAATCTCGCTCTCGTGGATCTCCTCGGCCTTCTCCTCATCGCTGGACTTCTTCTCCTTCTTCTCCTTTTTCTCCTTCTTTTCTTTCTTCTTCTTCTTCTTATCCTTCTTCTCTTCTTCCTTCTTCTCTTCCTTCTCATCTCCTTCTTCCTCTTCCTTATCTTCCATTTTTTCTTCTTCCTTGATTTCTTCCTTCTTTTCTTCCTTAACTTCCTCTTCTTCCTTCTTAACTTCTTCAACTTCTTCCTTACGAATTTCTTCTTCAGACATTTTTTGTAGTGTTTATTAAAATGTTTGGTGGGAGGTTTGTATATAAATTAGTTAGTTATTATGTCTTTGTTAAGGTGTGTATGAAAACGAGTGGGGGAAAAAAAATATTAGATATGTAACAGGTGTGTTTGTTTGTTTGTTTGTTTTTCCAGGTAATACTTACGTACTTGGGTACTTACGTTTATTTTTAAATTAGATTAATAATACCTTTACTGAAGGAATTATTTGTTATTCGTAATGTAATTTTTTTACGAACTTTTTTGTGTGTTGATGGTGGTAGTGGTTGTATTACTTTATATTTTTTTAAAGACAATATAAAGATAATAAAAAATAATAATAATATTTTTGAAAATCAAAATTACGATTTGAAGATTTATAAAGAAGAAAAAAGAAGGAGGAAAAAAAAACAGTCAAAGGTACTGAAGGATTTTTTTCGTTAATTGGGGGGGGGAAAAAAAAATGTTTATAGTTTGAACTTTTTGACGTGGTTGATTTTATTTGAAA
>CAZHGC010000068.1:0-5225 GCA_964531385.1 uncultured Lachnospiraceae bacterium
GGGACGAGAGTCATCATCAAGTTTTCCGATAAAGAATATGCTCGAGTTTTTGTTGATATTATTAGAGCTTCGAGTGACACAAAGCTTATTAAAAGGGTTGGCTTTGTCACTTCTTCCATCGATAGCCTATCTTCATTTATTTCCCCATTTTTATTGAATTGCATTTTTATTTAAATTAATTTCAAAAATTAAATTTTCTTTTTTTTAATTTCTCTTTTAACACCTGAAAAAAGCAAGAAAAGAAGAAATGGAAGAAGAAACTTTGACATCGTGGAGCGTGGAGAGAGTCTCCGAGTGGGTAACCGGACTGGGCCTCTCGGAGGACATCGCTGCCGGATTCACTCGGGAGGGGATAGACGGGAAGGCCCTTGAGATGCTCTCCGCGGAGGACCTCAAGGAGCTGGGGGTCAGGAGGCTCGGCGACAGGGTCCACATCCTCCAAGGGATCCGGGACCTGTCCGCAATGGCCGCACAAAGGATGGTCATCCCGTTCAACTACGACGAGAGCGTGCCGTTCACGGACGACAGGGAATACCTCGAAGCCGTGAGGTCCCACTTCCTGCTCAAGAAGATGAGGGTGGAGGCCGCCACGTCCCTAATAAAGACCACGGGCGGGGACATCCCAGTGGGGTTCGCACAACGGAAAATCGCGTATCTGGACGAGGTGATCGCATCCTCCAAGAGGGTCATTGAAAATAAGTTAAAGCTTGCCGAACAGACGCCCAACAAGCTGCTCCCCAGGGTCATTCGGTCTGCCCAACTCATGAAGATGAGCGAGAACGAAACGTGGGCGCTCGCACTCATACTCGTCCGCAACGTTTGCATCGACGACTTTATTCCTACTGGGACGCAGTCAAGATACGACATCAACAGCCCCTCTAGTTGGATGCATTTGCTTTATACTGTAAAAGGAGAAAAACAAAAATAATCGCCCATTAATTTTTATTATTGTAGTACATTGGAATGGGAATGGATGAAGCCGTGAATTTCATAAACGACAAGCGTGACCATTTCAAGGAGGGCTTGTTTGTCACTGACGACATTGTTAATTCGATCGAGTTCACAGAGAGCCCTGCTGTGAAGAAATGCCTTGTTGGGTGCGAAATGAGCAAGAACGAAATTCTTAAACTTGGAGGAACAGTCTTTGGCAAAGTTCTCGAAGAAGAAGAAAAGTGGAAAGAAGGGAGAGACAAGGGTAATGAGGAGGACAAAGAGGATAACAACGACACCATTGACGATGAGAATAATGAAGAAAGTAAAGAAAATGAAGAGGAAAAGAAAAAGACGAAGAAAAAGAAAAAGAAGACAAAGATTACGTTGGACAAGGATGTGAGCGACATAATTTCCGATGTTTTGTCATCAAGCAAGTTGGAAGAGCTTATTAATTTAGACGACGACGATGATGATGAGGACGACGAGAACTTTGGAGAAGAAGAGGAAATCGACGACGACGAAATCCTAGGGGAACTTGAGGAACTCTCGAAGAAGGACGAAAGCGAATTAAAGCTGGATATGAGCTTTGGGAACGAGGAAAGAGACCCGACAGAGTCCATCAACGAGCCGTACAGGAGCAACCTCGAGTACCTCAAGGACCAGTTCGTCATCATCGAAAACAAGATACTCTACAAGGTCTATCTCAACAAGAGCAAGAACTCGGACTCGCTCGACAACAACAAGGTGAGCCCCAAGCTCATGATGCGCGAGTGCGCCGCAAAGGTTAGGGCCACGAGCGCGTGCGTTTCAAAGCGCCTCGCAAAGACCCTGGAGACCGAGGGCGTCGAGCAGCCGCGCCTCGAGGAGCTCGCCAAGCTTCACAACCTCGACTCCTTCGAGAAGTCCGTGCTGCTGCTGCTTGTGGGGATGATGATCTCCGAGGACGTGCGCAGGGCCTGGGAGATCGAGAACAGGACGTACGTCCAAAAGTTCTTCACCGTGGGCAGCGTGTTTAGCTACCTCTGCGGGAACCTGCAGGACAAGATCGAGTCGCGCAAGTACTTTTACTGCAGCTCCACGCTCATAAGAGACAACATGGTCCAGGTCTCTGCAAGCACCAGAGGGAGTGTCAGCACCATCGGGTCAGATCTGGATGAGTGCAACATTGAGATTGACCGCAGGCTATTTGATTATATGTAAATTACATACATTTTTAAGTTCATTCATTTTCATTTTCATTTGGTTTCTCAGCGTTGGACTTGACACTGAGATAGGGGATCTTGTGGAAGGAAGCGAGCTGTTCACTCCGCAGGTCCACCTGGACGACGTCGTGCTCGCGGAAGACAAGAAGAAGGCGCTCCTCTCGGCAGTGGAGAACTTTGACCGCTGGCAGGCCGCGTGTGTGGAGGTGGGCCTCACCGACGTCGTCTCGTACGGGCACGGTGCGTGCCTTCTCTTCCACGGCCCCTCGGGCACAGGAAAGACAATGACCGCGCACGCCATTGCGAACCACCTCGGGAAGAAGATCCTCCAAGTCGCTGTCCCCACGTTCGACATCGAAAAGTCTCAGACCATCCTCCAACTCATCTTCCGGGAGGCCAAACTTTCAAACGCCATCATTTTCTTCGGTATTTTTAATTCACATTTTTTAATACACATTTTTAATACACATTCCAATTATATTTTTTTTAGATGAATGTGACAATCTCTTCACAACCAGGAAGGGGATGTCGTCCAACGGTGTCATCAACGCGCTGCTCACAGAGATCGAGAAGAGCAACGCCCTGATAATCCTCGCCACCAACCTTCCCGAGCGTCTAGACGAGGCCATGTACCGTCGGATCACGCTCTCGCTCGAGTTCCCTGTGCCCGACTTTGCCATGCGCTCCCAGATCTGGCGCAAGCACATCCCGCCCAAGCTTCCCATATCCCAGGACATCGACTGGCACTCCCTCTCCATGGACTTTGAGTTCAGCGGCGGCTTCATCAAGAACGCCGTCCTCTCCGCACTCGCGCAGGCCATCAACCGCGACCCGGAGTCCCCCGTTGTCGAGCACGCCGACCTCGTCGCGGGGGCGCGTGCGCAGATGCGCGGGAACCTCATATCCGGGGGCGCCCAGGGCGACAAGGACGACATCGCGCAGGTGCTGCCCGTGAAGTCCCTCGCGGACTTTATCGGGAGCCCAGAGATCGTCGCGAACGTCGCCGCCGTCGCCCAGTGCGAGAAGGCGCGGCGTGTGCTCCAGGGGCAGTGGGGCTTCGACGCCGGCGGCCTGTGCTCGAGCATGGCGGCGAGCACGGTGGCGCTGTTCTACGGCCCCCGCGGGTCGGGGCGCCACACGGCGGCCGAGGCAATAGCGTTTGAGATTGGACGCCCGATATACGATATCTCGTGCGGAGAGTTTGTGGCTCAGAGGCTGGGCCGCAAGAAACGCATCGACGAGCTGTTCATGGACTCTAAAAAGGTAGGCGCCGTCCTCGTGCTCTCGGACTGTGACTCGGTGTTCTCAAACGCGGTGATGGGCGTCGGGAACAGCAGCAGCAACGCGTCGCTCATCGTCATGATGCATGCGATCACTCGGTACAAAGGTATGGTCATTTTCATATCTGAAAATGTTGAGGTTTTGGCGCCGGCGTTCTTGCACTTTGTTGAGAAGAGGGTGGAGTTCAGGACGCCGGGTGAGTCGGTGCGCAGGGCCATGTGGGAGAGGCTTATTCCTGAAAAGACCCCTGTGGCGGATGACGTCGATTACGAGGCGCTCGCAAAGGCGTTCCCTGCGTTCACGGGTGGTAATATTGCATCGGCTATTGTGAGGGCGTCGGAAAAGGAGGCACTCAACGGAGAGGAGAAAAGGGATAATAAAATCACCACAAAGGGCCTGATGGACGCGGGGAAGGAGGAGGAGAGGGCGGCCAACAGGGACAGGATGAGCATGGGCGGGAGCTCTTTCATGTATCGGTAAAAAATAAATAATGATAGGGATGTATTAAATCGTATTAAATGAAATTAAAATGAAATGAAATGACGGTTTAACAAATTAAAAAAAGGATATACATTTTTCCGAAATAAAGACAAAAAAGGAAAAAAAGGAAAAAAAGGAAAAAAAGAAAAAAAGACAAAGGAAAAAAGGGAGAAAAGGAAATTAAATATGCCCCGAAAAGGGAAAAAGAAACAAAAATGACTTTCGCATTGGTTACGCTCCTCCTCCTCCCCGTTTTGGGTGGGGTTATTTCTGGCCAACAAACCTTCAATATTAACACAGCACAAGAGATCATCAACTTCTCAAAGAGTGTAAACAGCGGAACGAGTTATTACGGGTACACTATTTATCTTGACTCTGACATTGACTTCAATTCCTCTCTTTCAGAAAAATTCGAGCCTATCGGAAAGGATAGCATCACGTTTTTCAATGGAACATTTGATGGACAAGGACACGTTATTAGCAACCTCACTTTGAACCTTAATTCTCAATACGTTGGGCTCTTTGGATACTCAGAAAGAGCAATCATCAAAAACGTTGTTTTGGACGAGTCCTGCTCCATAACAAGCTCAAATTATAATTCAAGTTCATATTCTTATGCCTTAGAAGGAAGCATTGTTGGCTATTTTTATGGGACAATTGTAGACTTCATTGAGAACATTGTGAACATGGCGAGCGTCACATTCACTGGAAATGGAACCGCCCTTTATTTGGGAGGAATTGTCGGAAAACTTTCGACTTCTGGAACCATCAGGAACTGCGTGAACTATGGCTCTGTTGTACAGTCAGGAACTATCGTTAAAGATAACGTTTACATGGGTGGGATCGTGGGCAATTGCGGAGAAACCGGATCCAAATATATCCAGAACTGCGCCAACTATGGGACGCTCAAGCTCAACGGGGCAATAGAATCAGACTTACGTGTTGGAGGTATTGTCGGTGATGGAAATTATGAAACCGTCACCATTGAGAATTGCCTGAGCGCTGGAGAAATAATTACAACAAAGGGAAATGATTACATTGGGGCTATCGTGGGCTATTCCGATTCCAGTAAAACATACGCCAAGCACTGCATATGGACAAGCGATGTTGGCTACGCAACTTTGTGTGGGGCAGAGTCAACTATCAACGAAGAAAATTCAGAGAAAATCACCACATTGAATGTATCGACAATGGATGAATTGAATGGACACTTTGAGAAGAATGGCACCTGGAGCAACTGGTTTATGCTGCACCTTAACGGAGGGAAGATCAACAACCTCAACCAAGAGACCCTGATTGTGACCCAGAAGCACTTCCCTGACCCTGTGA
>CAZHGC010000069.1:0-5190 GCA_964531385.1 uncultured Lachnospiraceae bacterium
AGCACCCCCTCACTGGCAAGGCTGGGCAGCAGGATGATTTGGGAATTCAGGGTGAAAGGATTTGCTCTCCCATTTATTGTGAATGTGACGGCGTTGTTGTTCCTGTTGAGTGCCCAGTGGGGGTAATCGCGGAGGTAATAGCGGTCAGCAGCAGCATTGAGTACGTCCAAAAGAGATGTGCCTGTGTAGGTCCCAACAGAAACACTCTCGCTCAGCTCAAATGTGGTGGAATCGAAACTGAAACTTTCTAAAATCGATGGAGAGTTCCTTGATCCACAAGCACTTTCTGAGGTGTCCTTGTCCCAGTAGCAATATGAAATTGGGGAATAAGAATAAAAACCGCCAATAATTCCTCCAATGGAATCCGATGAATAATTTGAAATGGCCTTACCAGCGCTCACACAGTTCTCAATGGTTATATATTCAGCGTATCCAACAATCCCTCCAATGCATTGGCCGCTAGATAAATCTGTGTTGTTGTTTATGATTGTACCATAGTTGAGGCAGTTCTGGATGCTAGCAACTTGTTCGTATCGGATTATTTCTTCCTCGGCAAACCTATGATCGTCCTGACGCCCAACTATTCCGCCAATGTATGTAGTTCCACTTGCACCTGCGTGGCAAACAGGACCATAGTTGGCGGAGTTTTTGACTATTGTTCTCTCTTGTCTTTTAGAATAAAGAGACCCAACAATTCCACCCAGGATCACGTTCCCATAATCAGCATTTCCATTGAAAGAAACACTTCCCATGTTCACATCGTTCTCGATGGCACATGAATAGCAGTGCCCAATAATACTCCCAACGCTTGAATACGACGAATAACTTGTGACAGAGCAGGACGAGTCCATCACAACATTCTTGATGGTTGCTCCTCTTGAATATCCAAATAGTCCAACAAAATATGAAGTAGAGTTCATAACAAAGTTGCTGATTGTGTGTCCTTGCCCATCAAAAGTCCCAAGGAAACCACTAATGGGCTCAAATCTCTGTGAGAGCTCATCAGTGAAGTCAATGTCAGAGTCAAGGAAAACAGTAGTCCCATAGAAATTTCTTGTCCCAGAATTGACAACCCTCGAGAAGTCCACAAGGTCAGCAGCACTCCTGATGACAGTGCAACTCCAAACAGCATGGAGGGTCAGGTTGTGTGCAGGAACAGTGAAGTCCCATGGTGCAATATTGTCATAATCATTCTCCCACCATGCGATCGTGCAGTTCTCTCTCACTGCATCTATTGGAAGTGAAACAACATTCCCAAATTGCGCAGTGATTGGCTCAATGGCAGTCCCTCCTCGAGTGTCGAATGTGATGGTGTAGCTGTTTGCGTTCTCTTTCCACTTCCCATACACCTCCTTGTCTGAAGTGATTTCAAAGGATGCCAGTGGTGATGCACAGGAGGCGTCTGTGTACCACCCATCGAACCACAGTCTCCCCTCACTGGCAAGGCTGGGCAGCAGGATGATTTGGGAATTCAGGGTGATGGGATTTGTTCTCCCATCTATTGTGAATGTGACGGTGTTGCTGTTCCTGTTGAGTGCCCAGTGGGAGTAATCGCGGAGGTAATAGTAGTCAGCAGCAGCGTTGAGTGCCTCCAAGAGGGATGTTCCTGTGTAGTTCCCAACAGAAACACTCTCGCTCAGCTCAAATGTGGCGGGATCGAAACTGAAACTATCTAAAATCGATGAAGAAGAGCTCGTGTATCCATAAGCTCTTTCTGAGGTGTCCTTGTCCCAGTAGCAATGAGAAATTTGTGAAGAATAAGAAACTCTTCCAACAATTCCTCCAATGTAACCCGATGAATAATTTGAAATGACCTTTCCAGCGTTCACGCAGTTATCAATGGTTGTACCATAAGTGTATCCAGTAATTCCTCCAATGTATTGATCGCTGGATTTTGTGTTGTTGTTTGTGAGCGTGCCGTAGTTGAGGCAGTTCTGGATGGTTAATGTTACTGAAGAACTTCCTTCAGAATATCCAACGATTCCACCAATGAATGCATATCCACTTGTTCCTGTGTTGGAAACAGGACCATAGTTGGCACAATTCCCCACAATATTTTCATAAGTAGAAGAATAATGATAATCGAGATATCCAACAATCCCGCCAAGGTACAAACGGCCATAGCTCATATATCCATTGAAAGTGACACTCCCCATGTTCACGGTATTTTCATTGAGGCATGGGCCACTGGTTGAATAGCAGTATCCAATAATACCTCCAACATATGTATACGAGTCGTGATAACTATTGATAGAGCAGGACGAGTCCATCACAACATTCTTGATGGTTGTTCCTCTCGAATAGCCAAACAACCCAGCATATTCCAGGTTTGAATTGATTTTGAGGTTCCTGATTGTGTACCCTTGTCCATCAAAGGTTCCAATGAAATAATTATAATAATCCTTTCCAATCGGCTCAAAAGTCATCCCAGTGAGGTCGATGTCGGAGTCAAGGAACACGGTGGTCCCAGAATAATTAGTTCCGCTGTTCACATCATTTGAGAGCCTTATGAGTTCATCGGCGCTGGTGATCCTGAACTCACCGCAAAGCACGCCTCCTCCAAGAAGAAGCAAAAGCAAAGGCAGCACTTCCATCGTTTTTGAAAGAAAAGTTTTTCCCTTTTTTACCTTTTTTTACCTTTTTCTCAACTTTTTCTCATCTTTTTTTCATCTCTTAAAACAATTTCATTCACATCTTAAAAGAAGAAAAGTTTTGTTTCTTTGTTTCCTTTTTTTCCTTTCATCGCCCTCCTCCTCTCTCGTCCTCATTCATTCTCTCCAATGGACTTCAAAAACAATCATTTCGTTTGGATTTATTTATTTATTCCCTAAAAATCCATTCATTCTCCCAAAATACCACTCAAACGATCTTTTCTTGTTCCTCATCTAAAATATTTCATCATTCTTGGTAATCGTTTGGAATTAGTTGGAATGAAAAAAAAGGAATAACTTTAAAATACGACATTTTTCTTTTTGATGACATCTTGGAGAGGTTTTCCGCCGAATGAAATTGAAAAAATGTTCAAGGAATCCAGAATTGCCATTCACCTATTCTTTATTTGAAGTTAATGTCAACGAAAAAAATAAAAACATGGAATGAAATAGCCTTAACTAATTTATGTCTTATATCCATTATCCTCTTAACTAATTAACCATCATTCCCCTTTATTAGCCCCCCAAGTGAATAGTATTTAGTAGTTAAATAATAATAATTTTATGTGTTTTATTTTATATAACTTAATTGCTAACAAATTATAAAAATATCCTTTCCTTATATTTTGTTCGCTATCGTATTATAGTGTATTATAGTGGGTGTTTTTAATAGATAATTTCTCTCTTTTAAATTATTGCAGCAGGCTCTTCCTCCTTCACGGGCACCTCCTTCTCCTCTCCGGCGGTTTCGCCCTCTTCGTGGACTTCGTCCTTGTCGTACTCGAGGCCATTGATGGGGATAACAATGACCTTGTTATAGATCAGAGTAGAGAAAATGAGGATCACAAATCCAAGGAGTTCGATGTACGACCACTTGCACCAATACTCGCCGAACGGACTATCCGGGAAGATGGCGTGAATGACGAGGTTAATGGCCCAGACACCGCCCGTTCTGATGGCCTCAAAGATGGTGCGATTGATCGCATTGAACTCTTCAGTGATGCACATTCCGTACATGTTGAGGAGCAGGATAGCGACACAGTAGACAACGACAACGGCAATGAGATTCCCGTTGGAGGCAAGGCAGACAAAGGTATCGTAAGTGTTCTCGAGCGAGTTGTGAGGCATAGGGCTGTAGTCACTCCCAGGAATCAGGTATGCGAGGGGGCAGGCAATGAGTACCATGATGAGGAAACCCCAAACGCCCTCAAAGCCAACAACACGCATGGGTGGAGTGTCGAGATCGGAGAGAAGGTACTCCTCAACAACGGTCTGTGCACCCTGGATGACCTGTGCGATGAGCACAAGAACAATGCCAAAGAGTGTCTTCCCGAACCCGAGAGACTGGTTTGCCTGGGGGACAAGAACGCCGGCAATACCGACCACAGTGATGCCAATCACAGCGATGATGACACCCACGAGCTGGTACCTGCGGACACGACGCCCCTTGAGGAAGAGACGGGAGAGGATGGTGGTGAAGATCACCATGGAGCCTCTCAGCATCTGGAAGATTGAGACGTTGATGTAGATAAGCCCGAAGGACATCATGGTCGATGCAACAAGATCAAAGACGGCGGGAATACCGATGATGATGGGGTTTTTGTGCTTCTTGGGGTGTGCATTCTCTTCTAACTTGGCAAGATCTTGGATCGAACCGTTGGGATCGGTGATGAGTGATGTCTTTTCGTTGTACTCTGGCGCAGAATCGTCCTTAGAGTTCTTCCTCTGCTTGATTTTGCCGAGAACAAAGTCGACGAGAAGAGAGAACATCATGGCAAAGAACATTGATACGGACTGGAAAAAGGGTTTGTCAAAAGTGTGAACTGTATCCAAAACACCAGTTCAACTCAACACAAATTTCCACTAAAAAAAAAAAAAAAAAAAAAAAAAAAAAAAGAGGATTAGATAAGTTATATATAGATTACAATATAAAATAAAAATAAAATTGTTTTTGATATAAAATACCTTCATTGTGATAGATGAACAGGCACCAAAAAGAATAAGCCCTCCAATTAAGTGTGCTTTTTGTAATGTTGAAGTCATTTTCCTTCTCTTTTTTTATATATTATAACCTGATTTTTATTATTTAATATTTATTTAAATTAATATTGGTGTTCAGGATAATTTTTGATGTGCTCTCTCCTCTTTCTTTCCACTGTTCTTTTTCTTTTTTCTCTTTTATTTGTTTTTTTGTTGTTGTTTGACATAAAAAAAATCTTGAGAATTTTTCAATAACTTCCTCTTTTTTCTTTTCCTTCCCCCCCTTCATTGGAAAAATGTTTACGTCATTGATGACGTAATGAATGTTTTTAAAAGGACGAAAAATATTTTCAGAGTGGAGAAAATATTCTTCAAACTTCCCCCATTTTTTTTCCGTACTAAGAGGAAAAAAGTTAAAAAAAGTCGCAAACTAAAGAAAAGAGACAAAAAACATAATAATTATTAATAAATTATTATTTTTAAATAAAATAATAACCAACCCAAGCCAAACAAGATGCAAATTTTCGTGAAGACTCTTACTGGCAAGACTATCACCCTC
>CAZHGC010000070.1:0-5166 GCA_964531385.1 uncultured Lachnospiraceae bacterium
TAACCTTCTACAGTCTTCCGCTCTACCATCTGAGCTATGCTCGGTTTACATTTTTTTTTATTTTAAACTTGCAACTCTTTTAATTCCAGAAAAAGAAGGTTATTTAATCTCGGATTTGGTTAATTTAATCGAAAATAATTATTATTTTTTTATTTCTTCGATTGAAAACGAATCTTGTGTGCATGGATTATGAATTTTTGGTATTAATTTTTTAAAAAAGTAAAATATTTACCTATTTAAATATGATTTTTAATCTTAAAAAAGAATAAATGTTTGAATAAAATGATTGAACATATAAATTATTGTTTATATTCTTTGAAAAATTGATTTAAATAAAAATGGAGTATATTCGACTTGATATTTTGATATTGTTCACTTGTTTAATAATATTTCATGATATATTGGTATTAATTTAATTGATTATTCTTTTGAACCTTATTATTTTGAAAAAAATTTTGTTTAATAATTGGCCAAAAGTTGTTTACTTAATTGTGTGGCCAATAATTTCAATTAAATAATTTTTTCGTTCAAGTTATAATCAATTTACTCAAATTAAAATGGTATTTTTGAATAAATATCAACTCCAATTCGTATTTTATCACTTAAATAGGTTTAAAATAATTAATTTAATCGATTCTAAAATAATAGATTATATTATAACAAATAATAATAATAATAATAATAATAATAATAATAATAATAATAATAATAAAAATCAATAAAAATATAATAAATGTAAGTAAAACTCAATAAACACCATACCATTTTCAACAACTTATAAATAATTATAAATTCATTTTCATTTTTATTTTATCTAAATATCAATAGTCGATATAAATAAACATTTTAAAAACATTTCATCAAAATTCAAATTATACTTTGAATGAAAACAATCAAAAATAATAAAATTCATCATTTTTTCAATTAATCAAAACTTAAAACCAAAGAAATTTTTAACGTAAATTCCGATGCGGTGTAGTCGGTAACATTTCGAGCTTTCACCTCGAAGCCCCGGGTTCGATTCCCGGCATCGGAAATTCATTTTTACTCCCTCTCACCTTTTTTGTTTTCTTTTTTAACAACTTAAAAAACGTAAAAACTCCTAACCGAAGGAGGAAGAAAAAGGCGAGAAAGAAAAGGGAAATTACTAAACAAACAAAAAAATTACATATAAACTTTACAATACATATATAAAAAGAAAAAGAAAAAAGAAAAAACAATAACAAGAAGATAGTATTAGAAAGAGATGTGCTGCTGCTGTGTTGAATGTCTCGCCTGCTGCGCCTGCAACATGATGTGCAGTATTTGCGGGCATGACGTATCCACATACGTTTCACGGTTTGTCTATGTAATCAACTTTGCCGTCGTGTCTATTCTCGGCTGGTTCCTGGGTACCTACCTCAAGATCAACCAGTTAGAGAAACTTCCTGGTTTTGATCAGTGCGTTTCACTGGGAGGGAACGAGAAGGGCGTCAGAGCATGCTACCTGGAGCTTATGATCTACAAGATGATGTTTGGTTTTGTTCTGTGGCACCTTGTTCAGGCCATTATTTTCATTGGTGTGAGGGATAACGAGGACTGCAGGGTCCAGATACAGCGTGGGTGGTGGCCCATAAAGTACATTTTCCTTCTCGGCTTTATTGTGGCCGCTCTTTTCATCCCTCCTTCCTTCTACCGTGCCTGGTTTTACATCTCCATCATCGGTGCCGGCCTTTTCATCCTCTACCAGATCCTGATCATGCTGGATTTCGCGTCGGACTGGGCCAACAGCTGGGTCAACAAGGCCAACGAGGGGGTTGTTGGGTATGGCAACGATGACGACGACAACTGCTGCAGCAACAAGTACCTCTGCGGCCTGTTTACCGTGTCGATCGCCCTTTATGTGGCGTCTCTGGTGCTCACAATCCTCCTTTATGTGTTCTACACAAGGCCTGCCGAGCCGGGAGGCTGCAAGAAGAAGAATCTGAACGCGGCACTGATCACGGTTAACATGATCCTGGGGATCATCTCGTCCCTCCTGTCGCTGCACCCCTCCATCAGAGAAAAGAACCCCAACTCGGGCCTCCTCCAGTCGTCAATCATGGTGTTCTACACCACGTACCTGGTGTTCAGTGCCTCGGTCAGTGAGCCGGAGGAGTGGGTCGATGGCTGCGACAACGTGTTTGCCTCGACCACTTCGACCACCTCGACCTCGGGCCAGAGAGCAGTTATCATCATTGGCTTGGTCATCACTATTCTGTCGGTTTGCTACAGCTCGTTTATGGGTACTGATAACACAAGCACTAAGATTTGCGTAAACATTTATTTTACATTTATATTTTTTATTCATTTTATGTATTTCTTAAAATTATTATTTTTTGCTCGTCTAACCCTTTAACTTCTTAAAAGCATTATGTTCATTTATTTTATTTTATTATTTTAGTGCTTCTGCTGTGATGACAATGAGATTGGTGAGAATCCCAATGTTGTGCCTTATAACATCTCCATCTTCCACGTCATCCTCATGTTTGGCGGGATGTACGTGCAGCTCCTCTTGACGAACTGGAAGACCATCGATTCTGTCCTTGTGACGTCCTCCTCAGCACAGACATTCAGTAGTGGGGCACAAGGAATCACAGAGTAAATAATATATATATATATATTAATATTTTATATTATCCAAACTTATTATCAAATTTATTATTTCATTAATACCATTTTTAAAATAGAATTGCTGTTGATTACGGTGAAGGGTCTGTTTGGGTCAAGATGGCCACTAGCTGGGTCGTCCATATTTTCTACCTCTGGAGTCTTCTCGCCCCCGTCATATTCCCTGACCGTGACTTTGGCTACGGCACAGCGGACAACGGGTATTCCAAGGTTTAAATAATATAAAACCACTCAAAGGTGAGAGAATTAAATTTATTATTATTTTTTGCTTCTTCATTAATTCTCTCTCTCTCTCTCTCTCTCGTTTTAAGAACTATAAATGTTTTTATTATTCAAATAATATACTCTGAAAAAATCTCTTTAGGTTTAATTAAAACAATACATATATGCTTATTTTTCTTCAAATTAAATTTAAATATATGCTTTCCCCCCCCTATTTATTTTTATTAAAAGTGATTTCATTTCAAACAATAAATCAAATAAACCGTGTCGACAAAAATGGATTTTAATTTAATTATTCTTCAGTCTAAAGAAATGAGCATTTTTGCTGAGCGTAGGCAAATCATCGAGATTAAAATTGACGCCATTTAACTTCTGGACGTTCAACACGTATCTGTCAAAAAGTTCTTTTCTCTCCTTCTTGCTAAAATAATCTGCCAACTGGTCAATCCTCACGACCACCTCTGTCTGGGGATTCCCTTCAATACTGAGCGTAAGGCCATACTGATATCCAGACTTCCCCTGACTAAAGCAGTTCTTGACAACCATATCCACCCTCATTATTTGCTGACACAGGCCCCCGGTCATCGAATTTATCCCCTTAAGCAGTACAACATAAAGGCCCTTCAAGTTGTCAATGTGATCGATGTTCTGAACTATTTGGGTCTTTGTGATGATACAGGGGAAGAAGGGATTATCCCCGATCGTCACGTCGTCATCCTCGTTATCGTCGATGAATTCGTGCTTATAAGTGCACAGCCCACCATTCAAACACATCCCACAGAGAAATTTGGGGCATATACCGGGCTTCTGGGTCTGTGGAGGGAATGGGCTTGGGGGCAGAAACACTTTCCCGTTGAATTGCTCCTTGATGGCCTTCTGTTCCTCCTCAGGATCGGGCTGCTCGAAATGCAAGAACCAACACTTGTCCTTGTCATCAAAGACGTACGTTGTAGGACGGGGAGGCTCGATGGAATTATCCGTGTTATTCACAAAGGACATCATTTTTCCCCCTTGGGCTTCTTTGTAACCTTTTGATTTGTTCTCTATTCTCTGTTGTGTTTTTAAAAAAGCTGAAAAACACACATATTTTAATATCTTAAAAATGCATGCACACAAACAAAAAGCCAAAAGCCTGATTATATTTCTGTTTTAGTTTTTTATTTAATTTTTTGTAAAAAGAAAAAAAAGTTTTAAGTTACACAATCGCTTTTTTAATTTAATTCGATTTTCTCTCTGTTTTCTTTATTCCCTTTTTGTTTATATTTTTTTATTCTCCTTTTTTCTCATTAAAGAAATAAGAAAGAGAAGAATCAATGAAAATATAAAATAAAACGAAATAAAGAAAAACAAAGAAAAAGTGAGTGAAGTGAAATAATAAAAAAGTGTGGAGGGAAAAAAAGAGGGGAGGGGTTTAAAAAGAATGTGATACCCGATATTTTTTATTTCTTTTATCTGAATGTATACTTTTTTTAATGTATCAATTGTATCACATCTTTTTTTTTTTTCTTGATTTATTTCATCTAGAAATAAAAAGATTTTCCTTTTTTATGTGTGGGTGATCCCAGGGAAGCACTGCTCAAAGGTGTGACCAGAGTGCTTGGAGTCAACGTGCTGGACAAGCTCGACGTTCTTCTTAGAAAGACGGATCTGAAGCTTGCAGATAGAGCAGACGGCGAACTGGGTAGGGGGCTTTTGTCTCTCTCTGACCTCACCTCTCTCAGCAGCCTGCTTCTGTCTCAGCTTGCGAAGGTCCTTAGTAGACTGGGGCATTTTATTTTAAAAAAGATGCTTGTTTAAAAATGGTTTGTGTGGTTAAAAAAGTAATTAAATAATAAGAAATATTTAATTAAAATTTAAATAAATAAATTAAATAAAAAATAAAATAAAATAATTTGTGTATAAAAGTAAATAAAATTTAATAGGGAAATATATATAAAGAAAAGTAATGCTGATCGGATAATATTATATGTGTGCGTTATTTCGTATTTATATTATTGGAAAATTACTGAGTTTTACATATAAGAGAGAAAAAAAAGGGAAAAAATCAAGAAAGAATAATTTGTTCTTTTTACGCCATTTGTTCATTACGTAATCGATTACGTCATCGGAACAAAATGATGCCCCAAAAATATTCCGTTATGATTTTTCCAACATAGGAGCTCGTGTTTCATATATAAGAAATCTTTTTTTCCCAGTATATATTCGTTATTATTCTTTTTCCACATACTTTTTCCCACCCCTATTTTTTACTTATCTCTCTTAACAATATAAATTTAAAATAATTTATATAAAATT
>CAZHGC010000071.1:0-4994 GCA_964531385.1 uncultured Lachnospiraceae bacterium
TTCATAGATTTTGTTATCTTTCTATCATCTAATAATAAATCATCAATATATATATTAGTAAACTTATCTATAATAGAATTAATATCAGGAACTTCTATTTGAAAAGAAAGATTATTATCATAATTTTTATTAATTTTTCTATCGAGCAATTTATTAATTTTATTATCAATTATATCAAAAATTTCATTTGTATAATCAATCATTTTCTTTTCATTAATTTTGTCAATAACATCATTATATATCATTTGTTTTAAACTATTATTTCTTGTAAACTTAAATTCATTAGAAAAATCAGTATCTTCATTAATAAGTATAACGTTATAATCTTTAGAATCAATTCTATTTCCATTTACACTCATACTTTTATATTTACCACTAAAACCATTATATAAATCATTAATAAGTTCAGTTTTAAATAAACTATTTTTACCTGTTAATAAAACATTTTTATCTAAATTTATATTTATTTCTTGATTATTATAAGAGCATTTTAAAAAAACTTCCAAAAAATCACTTCCTTATAATAGAATTATATCATTAGAAATTAGAATTAACAAAATATAATTGAAATAAGTTTATAGAATTGATATAATTGATTTGAGGTTACAGAACCCTGTAGATTTTTAGTAATGTATAACAAAGTCAACTACTTCTTTACCCCTTTTTAGTTACAGAACCCTGTAGATTTTTAGTAATGTATAACTACTGCTCTTACACTTGAAGCTTTTAACCGTTACAGAACCCTGTAGATTTTTAGTAATGTATAACCTTTGTTCCCAAGTTCTAACGCAAGCTTTCGTTACAGAACCCTGTAGATTTTTAGTAATGTATAACGTTGGTTGAGCTTTTTTTGAGTTTCGCTCGGTTACAGAACCCTGTAGATTTTTAGTAATGTATAACCATATCATCATTTAAATCAAATACTTTTTGTTACAGAACCCTGTAGATTTTTAGTAATGTATAACGCCAATATACTAAAAAGAGGAATATTTGAAGTTACAGAACCCTGTAGATTTTTAGTAATGTATAACAACGATAGAGTTTTTAGCTAAATTTTGTAGTTACAGAACCCTGTAGATTTTTAGTAATGTATAACGAAAAGCCTTTTGATTTTAACCCTTTTTGTGTTACAGAACCCTGTAGATTTTTAGTAATGTATAACTTTGACTTGTTTCAAAATGATCGTATGCTAGTTACAGAACCCTGTAGATTTTTAGTAATGTATAACATGGACGAAGACCAAGTCCCAGCAGAAAAGTTACAGAACCCTGTAGATTTTTAGTAATGTATAACCTATCTTCATATGTATCATTTAACATCTCATCAATTAATTGATACTCATTATCAGTTAAATCTCTATTTAATTTCTTTTCTACGTATTCCCATATTTCGTTATATAAACTTTCTGTATTTCTTTCAGTATCAAATTTACCATCATCACCTAAATCATCGATTGCTTCATTTATAGAAGTTTCTATTATATTAGAAACATTATCATTTTGTGTATTATTTGTACTTTCTTGCATAGAATATTTATTATCAATTTTAGCATATTGTCCTTGTGTTGGGTCTATCCATGCTACATCATTAATATTTACTTGTTTAGAATATACTTTCCCGTTTCCAGAATAACTTTCTGCTTCCATTCTTGAAGGACTTACAAATATTCCTTGTTCTATTGGATAAGAACTATATACAGTTATTTTCCCTGTTTCTAGTGCTTTTTTAGCCATTTCAGCCGTGTATGTCTCATCAAAATCTTCCCCAGCCTCAAAATATTCTTTATAATCGCTATCATTTAATGTTTCTTCAAAAGTTTTGATATCATCTATATTTCTAATCCATGTATGATAATCATCTTCTGCAGGATTATTATTTTTGATTATTTCTAATTGATTTTGTTTCAAAGAAAAAGAACCATTATCTAGTTCTTGTTCTCCGTTATTTCTTCCAAATATTCTTCTGTTATA
Source organism: uncultured Lachnospiraceae bacterium (assembly GCA_964531385.1). Lineage (GTDB taxonomy): Bacteria > Bacillota > Clostridia > Lachnospirales > CAG-274 > MGBC114079. The sequence continues at coordinate 1,971 of CAZHGC010000071.1, forward strand.
AATATCTTCAGATAAATTTTGTGAAAAAACTTCTTTATTTTTTTCAACATTTTCTTCAACCTCATTTAAAAAATACCATTTATTTTTTTGTTTGTCAATTTTGCCTTCGTTTAATCAGGACAAAATAATGAAAAGAATTAAAAATACTTAATGAAGTTGTAAATGTCAATATTTTTTAAGACTTTGTTTATATATGGTCATATTCCCAGACATTATTTTTGGTTTTTCATAGTATAAATTGGGAGGAAAAAGTGATGAATAACTATAATGATTATTATAATTACTTAAATGGTTATATGAGAAGTAGTATTAATGGTTCTGTTAGTGGTAATTCTTATGATGATAAGGGTTATTATGGTTTTGATATTGAACCTTATGTTGGTTTTATGAGGGGTAATATGTTTGATGGGTTATATAGTTCTTATAGGAATTATAGGCCTTATGAGGTTAATCCTAGTAATGAGATGGAATATGCTTTGTTTTTGATTCAAATGTATGGTTTTTCTGCTCATGATTTGAATCTTTATTTGGATGTTTATCCTAATGATAGTAGTGCTATTGCTCTTAGGAGTAAGTATGTTAAGCTTTATAATCAAGCTTTAATGGATTATGAGAGTAAGTATGGCCCTTTGGATCTTAATAGTGATTATTTGTCTTCTAGTCCATGGGCTTGGGATAGTAAAAATTGGCCTTGGGAGGGAAATAAGTAATGTGGAAGTATGAGAAAAATTTACAGTATCCTATTAATATAAAGAAAAGAGATCCTAGACTTGCTGGGCTTATTGTAACTCAGTATGGTGGTGCTCAAGGTGAACTTGGTGCGGCTTTAAGGTATCTTAATCAAAGGTATACTATGCCTGATGCAAAGGGTAGAGCTTTACTTACTGATATTGGGACTGAAGAACTTGGGCATGTGGAAATGATTTGTTCCATGATATATCAACTTACTAAGGGAGCTTCTAAGGAGGAACTTGAGAAAGCTGGATTTGATTCGCATTATGCTGAACATGGGCTTGATTTGTTTCCTTCGAATTCTAGTGGTATAAGTTTTACTACTGATTATATATCTGCTGTGGGGGATCCTGTTGCTAATTTATATGAGAATATGGCTGCTGAACAAAAGGCTAGAGCTATATATGAGAATTTAATTAATTTGACTGATGATCCTGATGTTATTGGACCTTTGTTATGGCTTAGACAAAGGGAAATAGTTCATTTTAATTTATTTAAGGATTTGTGTGAGGAATATATTAATAAAGGGTATAATTAAAAAAACTGAGTTTTCAGTTTTTTTGGTTTTCTAGAATATAATATTTCTTTTTTCCTTTTCTTATTATATTGTAATTCCTGTCATTTGGTATTATGCAATTTTCGTCGTTTATTATATCTCCATTAAGGGTTATTGCGTTGTTATTTAGGAATTCTCTGGCCTCTCTTCTTGAGGTTGCTATTTTATTGTTTGTTAGGACTTCTAGTACTGTTTGATTTTCTTCTTGTTTGAATGTTGTTACACCTTTGAATGCTTGTTTTATTTGTTCATCTGTTAAGTCTTTTATGTTGTTTTTGAATAATGCTTCAGATATTGTTTTAGCATCTTCATATTCTTTTTTACCGTGTAAATCTGTTATGAATTCTTTTGCTAGTTGTTCTTGTGCTAATCTTAAATGTGGTTTTTGAATATGTTCTTTCATGATGTTTTCTATGTCTTCTTTTGTTAGGAATGTATATACTTTTAAATATTCTTCGACTTTTGTGTCATCTGAGTTTATTAAGTATTGGTATAATTCATAACTTGATGTTTTATTTTTATCTAACCATAAAGCATTTCCTTCGCTTTTTCCAAATTTATTTCCATTTGCATCTAGTATAAGTGGCATTGTAAATCCATATGCTTCTTTGCCTTCAATTTTTTTTATTAGTTCTATACCTGTTGTGATGTTACCCCATTGATCGCTTCCTGCAGCTTGTAATATACAGTTTTTTTCTCTGTATAGGTGTAAGAAGTCATATCCTTGTAGTAATGTGTATGAGAATTCTGCATATGTTATTCCTGTTTCTAGTCTTCTGTTTATTATGTCTTTTGCTAACATATAATTTACGTTTATGTATTTTCCTATGTCTCTTAAAAATTCTAAGTATGTATAATTTTTCATCCAGTCATAGTTGTTAACTATTTCTGCTTGGCCTTCTAGTATTGTACTTACTTGTTTTTTTATTCCTTCAAAATTGTTTTGTAGTTTTTCTTTGGAGATTATTTCTCTTTCTGCAGTTGGTCTTGGATCTCCGATTAATCCAGTGGCCCCTCCTACTAAAAGAATTGGATGATGTCCTGCTTTTGCTAGTCTTTTGGCTGTTATTAGTGATGAGTAGTGTCCTATATGTAAGCTGTCTGCGGTTGGATCTGTTCCCCAGTAGAATGATATTTTTTCGTTGTTTAGTTTTTCTTTTAGGTTTTCTCCTGCACTATCTTTTATTAATCCTCTCCATTTTAAATCTTCATATAAATTCATATTTTTTCCTCCTTATTTTTTCTGTAAAAAAATTCATAAATTAAAGGACGAGATTCCCCGTGGTACCACCTTAATTTATGAACTTTTTCATACACTTTATGCTATAACGCGCTTACCGTTTTGAATTCATGATATGTAATTCGTATTATTTCTTTGTTAGTTTTCAGCAACCACTAACTCTCTTAAAAAGGACTAATAATACTACTTGGTATCAATCAAAATTCATTATGATATTACTTTATCATATGTTTTTTTAGAAGTCAAATATTTTTGAACAAAAAAAATCTCAGCAACTTCCTATTTTCGCGATTACTATCGTCGGCGTTAAAGAGCTTAACTTCTGGGTTCGGGATGGAGCCAGGTGTGTCCTCTTTGCTATCGTCACTGAGAAATTATATATTAGAGAAATAATTCTCTGAAAACTCAGATAATGTATGACATCAAATTTAACAAATTTATGATTAAATCCTCGATCTATTAGTATCAGTCAGCTCAACATATCACTATGCTTCCA
>CAZHGC010000072.1:0-4864 GCA_964531385.1 uncultured Lachnospiraceae bacterium
CCCCCCCCCCCCCAGAGCTGAGTCCTTGCATCCCCCTCCACTTGTCATTGCCATCACAAAAAAGACAGTCGTTGAAGGACAACTTCCACCACTTGCTATGGGATATAAGAAGTGAAGTGAAATGAATGTGCCCTGTTCAGCAGCATGTACAGGCCTCACCTCAATACCTGTCGTCCACAATTTATGTTCAGAGGCAGGCATCAAATGTGAAGTCCCCACCCTGCAATGTCCTCTCTGTTCAATGACAATGACCCTGCACTCATTAGCTATCTCGTTGGCTGCGCCTTCATCAAGACCACTCTTCACAAGTGTGCCTGGGCATAGTCATCAGGGTAAGTCTTTCTTCTTCTTCTTCTTCCTCCTCTTCTTCTTGAAGCAGCTCCTGAACGCCCTTTCCCATGTGACTCAAGTAAATAAGGGTAATTTTGGGTTGCCTCACCAAATTTTCACAGTGTTCTCGATGGAGAAGTCTCCAATAACATCCTCCAATGGTACTTCCCACACACAAGCACCATCAGAACAATTTTTAGGACTACATTTCTGGAGATAAATCCAAATGAAGAATTAATCACACCAAGAGAATTAATCCAATCAGAAAAGAGAAGGACAAATGATTTATGTTCATTTCCCACTTGAAACAACATGTACCCGTTTACCGTTGATAACCCAAGCAAAAAAACGGTCATTTGAAATTCCACCACTTTCATTATACAAACAACCTTGACAATCAAATAAATACCAACGAAAAGAAAGAACAAACGAATATATATTTTGAATGAATTTGAATTAGAAAATAAAAGAAATTTCGTCAAGTAATTAACTATAGATATGTATATATATATTGTATTTATTTCAAAGAAATCTTATCACTTTGGGTCCTTAATTGGATTAACAAACGTGTGTTTAACCGACCAAGAAGTTGGGGACTGAACCCCAATGACCGTTTTTGCAAGATCCACAGCAAACTGCCTATTTGCCGGGTAACCAAGCCTAAAGAACGCAAGGTAGTTCTCCACAAGGATTCGTGCGAGGATGGGGACCTCTCTTGTGGCCTCCTCTGGGGTCACAATGGGGACCAGGTGTGCCACGTCCTCGTCACTGACGTTGGTGAACTCGTCATACCACTTGTACACTGCAGACCTGTTCTTCTCAACAAAGTCCTCGATGCACTTTATGTTGGAGTCCTTTGCGGACGATGCCTCGTTGGAGATGGACTGGATGACCTTGGCGACGAGAAGGAGGGAGGAGCGAACGTTCCCATCAAGCTGCATTGCCATGGTGGTCAGGTGCGGAGAGATCACCCGGAGGAAGATAAACCCGCTCAGTGCGAGGTTCCCTGTGTTTAGTCCATTGCTCTTTATCATCCCACTACGGAGTGTCTTACATATCTCTCGTATTTGTCTGAAATTTAAATATAAATGAATTATTTTAGAAATTAAAATCCAAAATAATCAATATAATAATAATTTATGAAAGTATTTTTTCCCCTCCATATTTACACTGGACATTTATCTGTCGATTCGAATATACTATCAATGAATAACTGGCAAACACGCTTAAACTCCTCTACATTCTCTCTGTGAGTATCCTCCAACGACATTCCATCTCTAGCCACACACTTAGCCAAGTTAATTTCCATTTTATCCGCCGCCGCAATGAGTTCAGTCATTGGGTCCGCAATAACCCTATTCAGCCACTGGGTACAGCACATCTTCGAGTACGTGGACATCAGCCTTGAAAACCCAGACGTCGCACGCAATGCGAACAGTGCCTTATTCTCATTAGCGTTAGTGTCTTGATTTCGCAGAATGTGCTTGTGAATGTCTTTGTTGAGCTTGTCCACGACGAGTCCCTGCGACTCCAGTGTGGCCGAGACGACCTTCACGACGTCGTCCCCAAACTCCCTCAGCTGGGGCTCCAGAGACACGTTGAGGAGCTCGTCGGGGTACGCGACCGTGAACGATTTCAGTATGTCAAACTTGTGTTTCATGATCTCTGCCTGCTCCTCCTGCCTCTTTGCGAGGTTCTGTGCGCGGGCCTCGATGGTCCGCTTGTGGATCTCTTTGAGTTGCCCGTATGCACTCGTCACGGCGGCCTCCTTGGCCTCGATCGTGGCGATCGCAAGCTTGTGGCACGCGAGCTGCTGCATCAGGAGCATGCGGAACGCCTGCATAACGACGACGTAACGGTTGGACGACGACAACTCTGCCTCATCAATAAAGTTTTCGAGGGTATGCTCGTAAAGATCCCGCTGGGACTCGTTCTCCTTGATGGAACTGAGCAGGCGGTCGCCGTCGGGAAGCTTCGCGCTGGTGTTGTTGAGCACCTGGGACTCGGCCTGCGCGGCCCGTGCGCGTGCCACTTCGTAGTCCCGTTTGTAACGCTCTAACTTGGCCTTGTTCTCTTGCATTTTGTGTGTTTCGGACAGGAGAAGTGCTCGGATTGGCTCGAGGAACTGCTCCCGGAAGCTCTGCTCGAACTCGTTGTGCTGGTTGGCGAGCTCACGCTCGACAACGACGATGCTCTCTAACCCTTTCTGGAAGATCTCCACCTCTGTTGCGTTGACGTCGAACTCGTCCTCCTCACATTCGTCGGCATCGTTGTCGTTTGAAGGTGAAGATGATTTTGTATTTTTGGTGGTGGTGCTGCTGCTGCGGGGTGTGACAGGCCCAGAATTTGTTTGAACGAAATCCTTGAGGTTATCGTTGTAGGATTTTAGTGATTCGATAAATTCTTTTGTTTCCAGCCATGTGGATTGAGGTGGGTTCCTCATGGGCTTGGTGATGGTGCTGACGATGGAACCGACCCCAATCTCGGATATTTTCGAGTCGGTTACCATACGTGTGTAACGAGGATCTTCTGGAATACTCTCTGCGTTAAATGCTGAGACTAACTTTGTAAACATTTTATCGTTCTTTGTTAATTTCGAGTTGTTTTCTTATTCTCACTCTCGATGCTTTTCTTCTTTCTTCTTTTTTTTCTTCTTTTTACTTTTTGCTTTTGTTGTGTGTTCTTTTTTGATTTGAAATTGATTTTTAACTTTTTAATATATTAATGGGTAAAAAAAGAATCTACAATAATTCTGAGAAATTTGGAAAAAAAATATTCATAGAAACTTCATATTCTTCACTCTCAAACTTCTTCTTTTTTTTTTCTTTTCTTCTTTCTTTCTTTCTTTTTTTTTTTCATCAAATCATTTATTTTATATATCCCAAACTTTTTTTTTTAATATATACATTTTTTTTTCCCAAATAGAAAAAAAAAAGAAGTTCACATATACAAAAGGAAAAAAAACATAACAGCAAAGACCATAAAATATCACAACAACAAAAAAAGAAAGAAACAACTAAAAAAGATTTTTATTTTTTTCTTATATCAGTGAGAGCTCCCATTCCAAAAAAAAAAAAAAAAAAAAAAAATGATTTACAAGATAGCAACTCTCATCTACTCTCTTTTAGCACTCCACGCAGAGGCTAAATACAACCTGGTGTCCACCAACGATATCGACCTGGTCCACACCGACCTGACCCAGGACACCCCACTTATCGACCGACTTCTCCTCTCGACCTTCCTCAAGTCCACAGCTCTCCCCCAGTACACCTGCAACAAAGTGGAGTGTCTGGTACAGGACGACAGCTGCGACCCGAACGACCCAGCAAAGGAGCCCTGCCTCTACGGGTACTTTTGCAACGCCACCGAGAAGAAGTGTCTCGAGGCACCCAAGGCCGGCGAGAACTGCACCAAGGACTCTGACTGCTCGGGTTTCCTCGCTGGTGCCTACTGTGACCTCAGCAGAAACGAGTGTGCAACACCTCTCACTGTGGACGAGCAGTGCGACGATAAGAGCGTGTGCCCATTCTACTCTGAGTGTTCCAGCGAGAACCAGGTCTGTGAAAGTAAATACCAACTAGGCTTCAATCAGGAATGCGACGAAACGCACAAATGCAAATTAAATCTTATTTGTGACAACGGAAAATGTGTGAATCTCCCCAAACTTAACGAAACTTGCAACGTTACACTGGGTTGCAGGCCTCCCTACTACTGCTCTGTGAGCAGAGGCAACGTCTGTGTTGACCTCATGAGCCTCAACGAGTCGGAGCCATGCGTTTCCTCCATCTATTGCATGGAAGACCTGATCTGCGGCAGAAATGGGACCTGCATCAAAAAGGTAACCGACTCCTTCGACAAGTGCTCGACCCACAGCGACTGCAACGACGACTCGTACTGCAACTGCGACTACAAGAAGGGGGAGAGCAAGTGCAAGCTGATAACAAAGTCGAAAGAGTCATTAAAGGAGTCGTTCAAATTACTGGCTTACTGCGTCAACAGGCAGCCCGACTCGGACATTTTAAGATGTGAAAGGGAGATCCTGGACGTTTACTCTTTAACCAATGAAAACCTGCTCAGGGGGACGTGCACGTACACGTACAACCCTAGTGACTCGATTAAAAAGAACCCCCCCGCGGCTGACCTGCTGGTCCCAATCGCGTTTATGATAGTCTTGCTGATTTTCATTGGTGTTGTCCTCTACGATTCGAAAAAGAGTGAAAAGAAAAAGAAAAGTACTTGATTAACCCTTATTTTCTACAAAAAATATATATGAAAATTAATAAAAAATAATCATTTAAAAAAAAAAAATAATTTATATTTATAATAACAACACGGAAAACATATATATATATATATATTTCATCTATTAATTTTTTTTTTTTAATTTTTAAATATTTCTTTTTTGGGGAATGAAAAAGATTTGAAATATTATAAAGGAAATTAATTTCGATTTTTGAATTTAATTTGGGATTTTAAAAAAAGGAAAAAATAAATTTCCGACATCGGGAATCGAACCCGAGGCGAGCATGTGAGA
>CAZHGC010000073.1:0-4814 GCA_964531385.1 uncultured Lachnospiraceae bacterium
CCCATTTATTTTAAAATCGATGCTTTATATATTTATATTTATTTTCAATTCTATTTTATTCAATTCGATAACAAGGAAGACATGGACACATCCTATATTCACATTCAAAAAGCTATTTATATTTTCACCGTTTCAAATAAGTTTAGGGTTAATGGTGCCTTCAAAGTAGACGTCCATTTGACAATCCCCATTATCATAATCTTCCTGCTGGGACTGCTGCTGCTGCTGCTGCTGTTGTTGTTGTGAATGAATTTGATACTGCAAAAAGTCATGTTGCTGCTGCTGCTGCTGCTGTTGAAGTTGAATATTGTATTGTTCATGGAGCTGAGAAGCATTGAGAGTATTAACATTCAACGGATACAGCCGTGCACCCCTTGGAATCATCATTTCCGTGCTAAACAATAAAATAATAACAATAATAAAAAGCATAAAAAACACCAAAGATAACATTTATACCTTTCCAAAATCGTATTCCAATTAGAGGTCAATCTCGCCGCGCACTCGACCACAAACTCATCCGGGGCATCATACGCCTTCAGCTGATCCAGCAACGTCCTACTATTCTGAAGTGCAGTCAGCGCCTGACTAAACGCCAACGCCGTCTCCGGCAAGCTAAACCCGCCATAATTCACACCGGGCAAGTACCCCATCGACCCATCACCACTCGCGCCCATGCTCATCCCCATCACCCAAGTACCCTGGCCCTGCCCAGCGCCAGCCCCGCTAGGATGGCCATTATCAGGCCCTCCGGCAGCGCCAGCAGGACCACCGGCGCCGGGAGCAGCAGCACTGGGGCGGGACGATACGGTGCTGGGAGGAGTGGCACCATCGGCGGCCATGAACTTGTTGTTATCGCCGATGACGACACCGGTAGGCATGACATTGGGGCTGTTGACGCCAACAATCCACCTTTGGGTCTGCCCGGAACTGCTCGATGACGTGTTTGCTGACGTGTCGGATGCAAGTGACGTCATGTTCCGAGATGACCCGATGGCCAATGACGTGGGCGAAGATCCTTGGATTGGCTGACGTGGCCTGGGCGATGCCTGTGGGACGGAAGTGGTAATGACTCCGCCCATAACGGCGTCAGTGTCGTTGATAACGCTTCCACAACCACCACCATTGTTGTTGTTGCTGGCACTGCAATTGCCACTGATACTACCATTACTGGTGTTGCTGCTGTTTGTGGTTGTGGTGGTTGTAGTGGTGTCGCCGGCCATGTACTGGTCGTCGTTGTCAATAAAAAAATACCCGTTACCGTTAGCCTGGTTTGTTGTATTAACGCTTGCACATGGCGTTATTGTGTTTATGTAGTTTGCAAGTCTGCTTCCGACAACAGGCGGCTGTGAAAACCCTCTGCACCGCTGTGAAATAGTCTCATTGCTGCTGCTGCTGTTGTTGTGAATGCTGCCGATGATGCTACTGTTGGCAGCGTTGGCAATGCTGTTGATGTTTGGGTTTGTGGTCGCGCCTGTCGCTGTGGTGAAGTTGCTGTCGACAACAACGTGCTCTCCTCCGACGTAGTTGCGGTGCAGCGTCTTTGCCTTGCTTTTCTTCCGGAGCGTTGCGGAGGGGGAGGACGAAGATGACGAGGTCGGCGAAAAGGAGACGCTCCCGGCAACGAGGTTGGAACTCTCGGATTCGCTCCGCCGTCTGAAGTCTCCGAGCGCAACTCTCGGACTTCGGGGAGACCCCTGGGGCAGCGATGACGGGCTGTCATACTGTCCCAAGACGTTCATCGGCACGGTCTTCGATGCGTCCTATCCAATGAAAAAACAAACCATAAAAATCAAATAGTTAGTGAATATATTTTTGTCAGTGAGAGATTTACAGGGGACGTTACGGAACGCATTTTCTGTGCGATGTCGCGGATGTTCTTTGTCTTTAGTATCTTGGATATCTTGATTATTCGGTCCAGGTCGTTCTTGCTGTCCTCTGCGGGAAATCGGGCCATGCAGTCTTCGAGAAGTCGGAGCTCGTCCTCGGTCCACGACGGAAAGGTAATCCCAGAGCCCGCGGCGCCCGATGAAACAGGAGACCCGTTTCCTCCCGACGACGACGAGACAGAGAACTGCGACACCGAAGGCGGCGGGTATATGTGTATGTGTTGCTGCTGCGGTTGTTGCTGCATCTGCAATGAATTCCTCTTTTTCCCCTCCTTTTGCTATGTGTGCGTGTGAGAAAGAGAGACGTGCTAAAAGGCTAAAAAAAGAAGAAGAACAAGAAGAAGAAGGGTTTCCTTTCCTTTTGGTTGGTGTTTCTTTTGCTTTTTTTTTTCCTTCCTCCCCCTTTTTTGATTTAGAATGTGAATTCACAAATTAAAAAAAGGAATGACATTTCCCCCTTCACAGAAAAAAAGGGAAAAGAGAAGGAAAAAAGAGAAAAGAGAAAGAAAAAAGATTCAAATAGGTATATATATAGACCAAAGAAGTGGAGCAATGAAAAGATCCGTGCTTGCCTTTTGTGTGTGCTGTGCCGCATTCGCACCTCTCGCCGTCGGCCTCGACAACGGCCTCGGCCTAAAGCCCCAGATGGGCTGGAACTCCTGGAACAAGTTCGCGTGCAACATCAACGAAACCCTCATCATCGACACGATCGACGAGATTGTGTCCAGCGGGCTTCTCGCCGCCGGGTACAACTACATCAACCTCGACGACTGCTGGCAGGTGTCGCGCAATTCGACCACCAAGGAGATCCAAGTCGACCCCACCCTCTTCCCCCACGGGATCAAGTACCTCGCCGACTACGCCCACTCCAAGGGGCTCCTCTTCGGCCTCTACAGCGACGCCGGGTACCTGACGTGCCAGAGGCGTCCCGGCTCGCTCGGCTACGAGGAGATCGACGCCAAGACCTACGCCAGCTGGGGTGTCGACTACCTCAAGTACGACAACTGCTACAACGACCTCTCCAAGCCCGAGGTGAGATACCCTCCCATGCGTGATGCCCTCAACGCGTCGGGCCGCCCCATCTTCTACTCGATGTGCGAGTGGGGTCTCAACAACCCTGCCAAGTGGGCCGGCGAAGTGGCCAACTCATGGCGTACTACCGTAAATACCACAAAAAGAGATTTTGAGATTTGAATTGATTTGAATTAAATTAAAATATATTCTTTTTACTTTTGTTTGTGTGTTTGTGTGTTTGTTTTTGTTTGTTTGTTTGTGTATTTGACATTTTTGATTTTGTTTTGTACAGAATGACATTTTTGATTCATGGCTCAGCATGACGACCATCATTGATTACAACAACAAGTGGGCCTCGTACGCTGGCCCGGGCGGCTGGAACGACCCCGACATGCTGGAGGTTGGGAACGGGGGCATGACATACGACGAGTACAGAGCCCACTTCTCTCTCTGGGCACTCGCCAAGGCCCCTCTTCTGGTCGGCTGCGACGTCACCTCGATGACCGAAGAGACCCGCGAGATCATCCTCAACAAGGAGGTCATCGCTGTGAACCAGGACAACCTCGGCATCCAGGGCGTCAAGGTCTCCTCCCGCGAGGTAAACACCACCAACAGCAACGACGAGAACGCCTATGGCGAGCCCGGGCCCCTCACCACCGTCCCCTGCAGCGAGGCCTCCCGCGGCCAGCGCTGGGTCATCAGCGAGGACGGCACCATCCGCAACGGCCACGGGCTCTGCGTCGATGCCCCCAAGAAGTCCAGCGTAACCGCCATGAAGTGCAACAGCGCCGAGGACGGCGTCAAGACGGGCTCCCAGGGCTGGTTCTACGACGGCAAGCACATCGTGAACCGCATCTCCGGGATGTGCCTCGAGTACTCCAAGGGCTCGATGGCCGCAAGAGTGGCCCCGTGCAACGACGGCGAGGGCCAGGCGTGGGCGTACTCCCGTGCGACAGGGCACTTCACGTCTCATCTCGGCGAGTGCCTGGCCCCGGTCCCCAACAAGAGCACCGCTGAGGTGTGGGCGGGCAAGCTCGAGGGCGGAAGCTGGGCGGTCGTCCTCTTTAACAGAGCCCGCGAGAGCACCAAAATCACTGCGTCTTGGGCGGAAATCGGGATACCCGAGGGGAAGGCCCTCGTGAGAGACCTGTGGCTGCACAAGGACTTGGGCGTCTACGAAAACGAGTTTGCGGCTGAGGTGGGCCAGCACAGCTCTGTGATGGTAAAGATCACACCTGTCCAATGAAGCTAATCATCAAGTGTGAAATCATTAAAGCAAACATGCCAAATACGTTCTTTTTTTAAAATTAAACAAAGTGCTAAAGAACGGAATTCATGTTTTTAAGGTTATTCAAAATGTTAATTGGAGGGGGGAAATAATTCATCAAGTTTATATATTCGGACGAACTATTTCAATGGTATCACCTTTTTCATCCAGGACACAGGCCGGGACAAGTGGCTTGTCGAGCGGCACCCCGCGGTACGCAACCCCGAGGTCGGTCCCATTCACGGAGAAAGAAAGGGTTCCTGTTTCCGTGTTCATAAAAACGCTCACAACATCGCCAGAGCGAACGTTCCGGCCTCTCCCGTAAGGCTTGTGACCACACTTGTGGGGAGACCCGGAATACAGGGTCGAATCACTGCAATAGAGGTACCACCCGCACTTGTTGTAATTAGATTTAGCGTTAACGTCGATGTCAGCCGGCGCAACACCAACCATGATGTAGCTATTTTTTGTTGAAACAATCTTGACATCCCACTCAATGATTGTGTTCTGGGGAAGAGGGTCATTCCCAATGGCGGTGCAGTTCCAGCCGTCACTACAGATATTCCTTATTACTGTGTTTGAGGGTCCTTCAAGAACGTACCTGTTGTTGGGGCTCTTCTTCATGCACACACTGAATTTGGGTTTCA
>CAZHGC010000074.1:0-4805 GCA_964531385.1 uncultured Lachnospiraceae bacterium
AGTCAACTTCTTTCAAAGCCTCCACCTCATCCTCATCGAAGAATGCGAAGGAAAGCGAGAGGTCCCTTTTTTCTGTGAACGAGGGAATAAAGTTCCTTGGATTCCTCTCTTCAAAGTCAATGAATTCCAGGGACGCTTCCTTTATCACCTCGGCCTCGCAATCCGCATACGAGTCCGCGTCCTCGATGGCGTATCTTTGGTTCCTGAGGAGCGTCAACCTCGCCTTCCTTGTCAGCTCCTCCACTTCCTCGGGATCTTCACTTTCGTAAGTCTTTTCTTTAATCTCGTTTACAACGCCCCGAAGGCGTGAATTCTCCTTTGCAAAGGCTGGCTCCAGTTCCTCCTTGGCCCACTTTTCCAGTTCCCTCGCATTTTCCTTCCACCCATCCCATATTTTTGTCAATTTACCTTGTGCAATCATTATGCGGTCATGCATTTTATCCAGGTGCTCTAGCAATTGGTATACAAAAACCTCGGGGGTTTCATATTCGAATTCCCTTTCGATCTTAGCCGAGGAAATTTTGATGTTATATGAGTCAACAAAGTTCTCTGCGGAGTCGCAATGTTCGACTTCGTACTTCCATTCGCTTGACAACTCTTTTCGAGCCTCATTCTTGAGAACGCTAAAATTACCCCCTCCTGCCCGGAGTTTTTCAACAAGGTCGAAGATTTTCGCTTTCTTTTTCCCAAGTTCTTCACGAACTTCCTTGAGGGTCTTTTCTTCGAGTGCGTTGGCGTCCCTCCTTATGTTGAAATACAACTGTTTCGACTCCCTTTGTACTTCTATCCCGTTATGGTAGTGTTCGGACAGCCTATCCTCAAGCAAACCAACCCACTCGTTCAAATCGTCCATCGTTTTCTTTTTTTCTTTTTTCTTTTTTTTAATAAATTAAAAGGTATTTTCACAAAAAATGACCCATTAAAATGTGAAAAAAAGAATTTCAACATTTTTTTTTTTTTTAAACGACCTTATTTATCCTATTTTGGAAAAGAAGCCGTCTTTACAGGAAAAAATGACGACAAATTTTTTTTGTGTTGTCTTTCTTTTCTTTTCTTCATTTCAGGATAATGAAAAGGAAAAATTTTTTTTATAGTTTTACGGGAAAAATTGAAGAAAAATCAAAAAAACAGGTGGGGGTGAAAAAAAAGTTCTCGGAGGAAAAATCTTAGAGGAACAGAAAGGAAAAAAAAAGAAAAAGAAAAAGAAAAAAAAGAAGGGAAGAAAAAGGGAAGAAAACACAACCACCATAGAAGATTATCAAAAAAAGAAAGGAAAAGAAAGGAAAAGAAAAGAAAGAAGCGAGAAGGGAGAAACGAAAGAAAGATAAAGATAGATAGAAAGATTTTTTTTTTAACACACACTTACAGACACACTCATACATATATTTCACTTCCCTTAACACGCACGTTAATAATAAAAAAAGAAAGGAATAAAAAATAACTACATTCTTTTTTTCTCCCTTTAAAGTGACATTAATAATCAAAAACACCACACAAATTAAACACACACCAAAAATCCGCAAAGGGGTGAAAAAGAGAAAGAAGAAGAATAATAATCCCTCTCAAAATTGAAAAGAAAAGAAGAATCACCTCATTACCACATTTTTAAACAACAAAATAAATCAAAACAACAAATAAATAAATAACATAGAAATAGAAAATAAAAATAAGAAATAGAAATCACCTCATCAAAATGGATACACTACCATCCCAACACCCTACGACGACGACTGCAGAGGCTCGGAGTCACATCCCCATCGTGAACGCCGAGGTCCTCGACATCCTGAACAAGAACACCCTCCCAGGGGCCACAGACATTCCCACAGATCCTTCAAGTGTCGTCCCTTCTTCCTCCTCCTCCTCCTCTTCTTCTTCCACTTCTTCTATGGTGGCGGTGGGGGCGGGGGATGCACCCGCCTTTGCGAGGTACCTCGCCTCCTGCTCCCCCAGCAGCACCAGGTCACCCGGGATCGAGGGCTGCGACCCCACGTCCGCGATGGCCGCTCTCTCTGCGATTATGGGACAGAACCCTCCCCAGCAGCAGCAACAAAGTATTCATGTTCAGCAACAAAACGTTACAATTCAGCAGCAGCAACAACAACCTCAACAGAATATAATCATCCAACAACAACAACAACAGAGGAGTCAGTCAAGGTCTCCACAGCCTCATCATCATCAGCACATTCAACAACAATCTCAACAACAGCAATCCCAACAATCGCAATCTCAACAACAGGGACAAGTAGGGATGAATGGGGCACCAAACAAGGTGGTGCTGTTCGTCAAGAAGGTGTACGAGATGGTGAACGACACGTCGATCAACGACCTCATAAGCTGGCACTACGACAAGAAGATCCCTGCATTCATAGTCTGTAAATATAACACATACACTTTTTTGCGGGAGGAGGAGATATTCATTTCATTTTGGAACTTTTTAATTTTTCATTTTCATTCATTCATTCATTTATTTTAAAGGGCACTCTGTTGAATTCTCTGCAAAGGTGCTACCAAAGTATTTCAAGCACTCGAACTTCCCGTCGTTCGTGAGGCAGCTCAACAACTACGGCTTCCACAAGGTCGAGTCGAAGGAGGGCGAGATTTTCTCCCACAAGTACTTCCGTTACGACAAGCCAGAGCTCCTCCGTCTGATACAACGCAGGAAGTCTTCACGTCTTTTCAATGAATCAGATGTAAAAAATAAAATAAATTCATAAAATACATGCATACCATCCGAATCGAATCGAATCCAATCAAAATAATCATTTAAATATTCATATATTTATTTAATATATTCTTTACACGTTTTTTTTTCAATAGGACGAAAGCGACGCTCAGAACCCCACTCTCGTGCCTCCCATGGCGGCCTGTGCCTTCCTCGGAGGGCGTGGCACCGGGGGGGCCCAGGGGTCGCCCAGCTTCCAGCACACGCAGCTGCAGCAGTCCTCGCCGTCCCAGGTCCAGCAGGTGCGGCCTGTGTCGCCCTTCACCCTCGGGGCCACCACAAGCATCCCCTACCACCAGCAGGCGATCTCTCCCGTCACCCTCTCCCCCGCCCTCACAACGACGGCCGTGGCGACAGCTCCCGTCGCCCTTCACCAGCACCAGCCTCCCTTCCCACCCTCCATCCAGCAGCAGCAGCAGCAGCAACAACAACAACAACAACAACAACAATTCCAACAACTCCAGCAACTCCAACAGTTCCAACAGCCTCAGCTACAGAACCCCCAGGGCGCCCAGGACCAGATGTCTCAATCTCTATCACAACCTCCAGAAGGGCAACAACAACAACAAGTCTCACCTTTGCAGCAGCAACAGCAACAACATCATCACCATCAGAGGGGAGCCAATGGACAGGGGTCCCCAGCGGTTAGGGAGGGGCTCGGGGAGATGCGGGGGAGCGAGATGGACCTGCTACAGGAGATCAAGATCCTGCGGACCTGCTGCGACGAGAACGTCAAGGCGATCCACTACTTTTACGACGAGATTGCGCTGCTCAAGCAGAGGGGCGAGACCATGAAGGACCTCGTGGCCACGGTCCTCGAGCTCCTCTCCTCCCTAATCCCGCAACAACAACAGCAAGGCATGCTATCCCAACAGCAACAGAAGATGGCAAGTTCAATTTCTCCTGCGCTACAACCTCAACAACAACCTCAAATTCAACAACAACCTCAAAATCAACAACCACAACCACAACCACAAATACAAATACAAATTCAATCTCAACAAATTCAACCTCATGTGCAAACAGTGACTTCAATTCAGGGCGTGGGGCAAAACCCGGCCTCGTTGTGCGGGGGAATACCTCCTGTTCAAGATAAGGTGGTCCCTGAAGTAAAAACAGAGTCACAACAAGGGATTTCAATGTTCCAAAATCCTGTGACGCAGACATTGCAACAACAGCAACAGAGAATATTGTCGATGAAGGCGGAGGAGATGCAGCCCCTCCAGGTGCTGGCAAGCATCGCGCAGCAGGAGATCAAAAAGTAACTTTCGATTGCAAATAACAATAATATCAACAATTATGATTACAACAGCATTAACAATATTAATTTATTACTAATGGTGGATGAAGAACGAAGAAGTGAATATATAAACAACAAAACAAAACTAAACCAAAAAGAAATCATTGTATTTTTTCGAGGGAGAAGTAGTTATTATACTAAACAATAACAAAACAAAACAAAAAAAGGGAAATCAATACAAAATTCTAAGTAATGAAGATAATACCGATTGAATATACAAATAGATATTATTAAACAACAATGAAAATAAAATAAATTTCAATACAAGTAAAAACAATATAGAAGAATAACAACAAAAAAGTATGAATGACGATTATGAAATAAATAAATAAATAAATAAATACATAATTAAACAAAAAACAACAAAAAATATAGAATTGAATAATCATTCTTTCAAATAATCACATATGTCCTTTTTAATACAAATACTATTTACAAGTGATTCTTTTTTTGAATTGAAAATAATTATGTAAATAGTTTTTGTTTTTTGTTTTTTTTTTTTTTAAAGGACGATTTTATAAATTATTACATATTTTATATATTTTTATTTCACTACCTTTCTAAGGTCAATTAAATCTATCTTTTTTTAAATTAAATTAATTACATGGTTCTTTTAATTTTAATTCTTTTTAAATTCACATAAATAATAATAATAATTTTAAATTGAATAAAATGAATTTAGAAATTTGAAAAAAAAAAGAAAAAAAGAAAAAAGAAATTAATTAAATTTAAAAATGTAATGACAACTTGGCCGAGTGGTTAAGGCGTGTGACTCGAAATCAC
>CAZHGC010000075.1:0-4780 GCA_964531385.1 uncultured Lachnospiraceae bacterium
TGTCGATACCTGTCCTCCCAGGAGGACGTTCTCGCGTGTTATCTTGGGGTGGGGGGTTTGTTCTTTTTTGCTGTCATTGCAATTATTATTGATTGGATTATTTGTGGTGTTAGAATCGTTTGAATTATCTGTGGGAGCACTTTTTGAAGTATCGATGCTATTTCTGGGTTTCCTTCTTGTTGTCTTTGTCATTTTCTTCATCCAGAGTGATTTATATGCAAATTTAATTATTCTATTTTAGATATGCACGAAGAAGTTAATGTGAATAAATTAGGAAAGGAAAGGAATGGGATGTAAGTGATATTTATTTTGTGGATGCGGATGTATTAACGAGAGGGAGATATTTGAAATTTATAAACAAAAAGAATAATATGAAGGAGGAAGATGCCTAATGCGTTCCGTGATGGAGCAGTTAAAAGTATTTTTTTATTTGATGTGTGTATAAAAAGAGGAGAGAGAAAACAAAAAACAAAAAGAAATAGAAATAGAAATAGAAATGATTAAAATGATTTAATTACAAAATGTAAAAAAAGTTGAGAAATAGCCGAGAAAATAATAAAAATAAAAATAAAAATTTGTGAGGGGCTGTGGCTGATTTTTATGTGAAGGGGTTTAGGATGCGAACAACTGAGAAAAGAAAAAGAAGAAAAGAAAAAGAAAAAAGGAATGACTGGGAGTATATGCGGGGGTTTTACATGCCAACTGGAAAAAAAAGCATGTGGCATATTTTGGTATTTTTGCGGGGGATTTTTCACTTTTTCATTTTTCCACTTGCATGCCATATTTGGTAAAATGCCTCGGGTATTTCCGCGATTTTTCCTTCGAATTCTCCATCGCCTTTTCTCTCACATAAGAGCATTTTCGCATTTTAGAGGAAGGGAGTTATTGTTGTTGCCCATAATGTACCTCTATGTTTGAGTTCATTCCTCTTCTTTTTCTCTCGCGGTTGTTTAAAAACGCTGAGGTTTTAATTTCCTTCTTGAATTTAAAAAGCAAAACAAAGCAAAACATTTTTTATTCTTCATTCCATTTAATTTAAGAATGAACTGAACTTTATAAAAGAATACTTATTTATTTATTTCTTTTTTATCCTTTTACGATTCCTCCTTTCCATTGAATTGTTTTCGATGGAAGAGGAACCTTATTTAAGAAAAGAAAAGAAAAGAAATGCCATCGCTGATTATATCTTTTATATGATTTCCCTGAATGGTTTTCATTGCATTTCTATTGACTCTCTTTTAACCTCGCCATTGTCGATAACGTTCAATCAAAAAAGAATGTTGAATACCGTTAAAACAAACCCAGGAATGATGTAATGAGATCCAGAACCGAATGGGTCGTCACTCCTCAAAATGAGTTTGAAGGGCTTTTGCGTGCTTCCGGCAGAAATAGCTTTGAAAAAGTATGTGGCTTGCTCAACATCCTCAAAGCGGACGATGATGGAAGTGAAGCCATCGTCCGTCTCAATGACTTTTATCTCAAAGCAGTCCGTGCAGCCCGCGGTCTCCTCGATGATCTTCTTCACCTCCTCCGTGGAAATCACCTTTGTGTCGAACACGATCTCCACAGTTTTTGTGGGTTGCACGATGGAAGAACTTGAGGAGGGAGGGGGTGGAGATGTGAATGAGCTTGAAATAGATGAAGAACTGGAGGAAGAAGATGCCACTGAAGACGACGAAGAACTTGATGACACAGTAGGAGGGAGAACCGAGCTTTTATTGAATTGTGTGTATTCAGTGGTCAAAATCCCGTACAGAGAAGTATCCCCAGTGATTTTAGTCTCTGTGAAATTGGTTTGATAATACCTATCGATGTACCACCCATCAAAATCGCCATCGGAGAACGTCGGCATTGCAATGAAAGTGGAGTTTGAGGTGAGGTACGTCTCGTTGTTCACGTAGAACGTCACTGTGTGGCGGTTTGGGTTCATAACGCTGTTTGAGAAGTAGTTATTCCCTGTTTCTGATGGCACAGGGTCTTCGGGCGTATTTGAATTCAAAAGATCAGTCAAGGAGACGTTTGTGCCGTTTGTCATATTAACGTTGAAGTTCTCGTCGAATGCATATGAATCACTAGCCATATGATTTCCATCATCTGTAGCAATAGGATAGCCAACTTTATCGTCAACATAACAATTCTTAATTGGAGAATTGTATGTGTACCCAGCGATTCCTCCTATTTTTGTGGAGGGACAAGTGTTAGTTTCAATATTTCCGAAATTGACACAGTTTTCAATCTTGGAATTTGAGTTTGGTTCGCCAACAATACCTCCAATGCGCGGATTAGCTGAACTTCCCGAACAAGAAACACTAATTGTGCCATAATTTATGGAAGAATGAATTATACCGCCATTATAAACGTATCCAGAAATACCCCCAATAAACGTTTGACCTTCAATCCTTTCAACGAAGATATTCCCATAATTCACGCATCCTCGAATGACGCAGTTATGATCGTTAGCACTTTGGCAAGTGCCAATTATACCACCAATTATAAAATCTGAACCAGCATTTGATGTTACGGTCGCCATGTTGATGCTGTTTTCGATAATGCAATCCATTTTAGTAGAATCACAAAAGCCAATAATACCACCGACATACTCAGAACTGGATGAGTTCACATAACAGCTCGAGTCCACCACGAGATTCCTGATGATAGCCCCATGTGATGAATAGATGAACCCAGCATAATTACCATCATCTTTAACCTTCAAATTCTTGATCATGTGACCTTGACCATCGAACGTAAATTTTGGAAGCCCGCTGATGAGGGTAGGATTTTCCACCTCACTGAAATCAATGTCGTCCATGAGGATAATTGTGTACTCGCCAGTATATTCAATTTTACCAGCAGCCTTTACGAACTCCGAGGCATTATACACTTGGAAGAGTTCTGCGTTCACCCCCACGAGAGCGACCGCCGCGGCGGCCACCAAGAAGACCTTTGACAACACCATTGTGAATGCGTTTTAATGATCGTGCTCCCTTGTGTCCACCTTTCTTTGTGTCCTCCTTTTGCGTTTTCCTTTTTTGAATTGCCTTTTTTTACTCGTTTTTTCGCAACGCTTCCGATAACAATGACGTAAAAGTCCAATTTAACTTGTATTACCTTTTAAATTATTAAAATCAAGAAGGTTTTAATTTTGAATTTGTCTTTAAAAATTAGAATAAATTGAATTGAATTGGAAAGGGTATAAATTTTTGGTGATGTTATTTGTATTTGTAATTTTAAATCGATGGGTGTATATACGTGTGTCCATCAATAAATCTTTCCAGTTCCGTTATATTTATTTGACCGAATTAAAAATTGAATACGAATTATTGTTAATTTCTTGTTAATTATTTATTGTTACTTGAATTTGCGTCCATCGTCAATTATTTTCATATCAAATAAACTTCTCTTCTCTCTCCTCTCTTTCTCTCTTTCTCTCAAAAGGAGAGGATGAGCTTAGCCTTCTGGGCCTCCCCTCTCCCGTTCAGGAAGGCCGAGTTTCCGTCGCGGACTGCCGCGAGTGCCGCCTCGCAGACGCGGATCTTCTCCTCATCGAGGCCGTTCCTCTTCATGCTCTCCACCGCGTCTGTCAGGGAGCGCGCCTTGGGGTGTATCAGGTGGGGGTTCTCCAGGTACCTCCTGTCCGTCTTCCCCGCGCGGTACACGCCGTCCGCGGCCTCCCGCCTCATGGCGTCGTACTTCTCGCGGGTGAGGACGAAGACGAGGCGGTACTCGTCGTAGACCTGCTCGAGGATCTCCGTGTTGATGCTGTCGAGGACGAACCCCGCGGCGAGGAAGTGTGCGTGGCAGTAGATGTTGTACGAGAACGTGAACGCGTAGTACCGGTCGAACCCCAGGACGTCGAAGATGATCGGCGTGATACGGTTCTGGATCTCGCGGATGACGCCCTTCGCGGACGACGC
The DNA here is from genome assembly GCA_964531385.1 of uncultured Lachnospiraceae bacterium. GTDB lineage: Bacteria > Bacillota > Clostridia > Lachnospirales > CAG-274 > MGBC114079. The sequence continues at coordinate 3,915 of CAZHGC010000075.1, forward strand.
GATGAGGATGCTCACCTGCGTCTTGGCGGCGTCGAGGTAGTTGATCCCGAAGATCCCGGCTGTCGCCTCCTTGTCCCCGTGCCCCACGATCTGCCAGTTGGTGATCCCGTACAGCTCGCCGTTGCGGATCATGCTGGTCAGCTTCGCGCTGTACCCGGCGTCCGTGCGCGGGAAGCTGTTCAGGAGGAAGCACCCCACGTACGGGTCGTCGAACACCTCCCGCAGGTTGCGGAGGCTGCTCGCGTTCTCCTCGAAGGGAATGAGGTCGTACAGGCTCCCGTCGGCAGCGACGATGCTGTCGAGGATCTTCCCGTCGTTCTCGGCAAGAATCTTCGCGATCGCCTGCCGCACAGCCTCCACTCTCCCGCCCTGGCTCTCACACTTGCAGTCACAGTTGCTCATCAGTAATTGTAATTTTTAAATCGAAGAATATATAAAAAAAGGAAAATTCAAATTCTTCTATCCGTTTTTTAATTTGTTAATTATAAATAACCTTTTAATATATTAAAGAGTAAATAACAACAACAAAAGAATGTCAAACGCCTTTGTGACCTATCTCGTTTGGGTCGTTCGCCCTCTCTTCGAGATCCTCGTCGTGCAGATTGCGTGCGCCCTTTCCCTTCTCCTCTGGGTGGTCCGCCTCCCCTACGTCCTGTACCTCGGCGTGCGCAACGGATTCTACATAGGGAAGGAGAAACCGCAGGAAGAGAGGGAGGCGCTCCAGCACCAAGGGCAGAAGAAGTCCGTGCTCATCACGGGTGCGTCGAGCGGCATGGGCGAGGCGCTCGCACTGTACTACGCGGCCGAAGGTGCCACACTCGCCCTCCTCGGCAGGAACACGGAGCGGTTGAAAAGCGTTGCCGAGC
>CAZHGC010000076.1:0-4546 GCA_964531385.1 uncultured Lachnospiraceae bacterium
TCGTCCAGTCGCTCTGGTAGTTCACGTTCACGCTGTTCTTGAAGCTGGCGGTCGTTCCTCTGGAAATTTAATGGAAATGGTAATAAAAAGGGGAATGGGCTTGCTTAATGCGTTTTTATTTTTTTACGTGTGGATCTGCTCGCAGGAGAAGGAGCTCTGGATGAAGCTGGCGGCGTCGATCTTCTTGTTCCAGTGGTTCACGACCTCCGCCTTGGTTATCTCGGGGAAGTACACGTTGTCCGTGTAGATGGACGCACGCACACAGCCCATGGCTGCGTACATGGCGACTAAAAAGGCTGTCTTACTCTTCATGTCTTTGTGAGTGGTTTGTTGGTTTGTTGGTTTGTTGTTCTTGTTCACTCTACCTTTTAAAAAAGGGAAAAGTTCTCCTTCCTTCTTTTAATATATTAAAATTCTCAGTACGCCTATTTTTAAGTTGTTAAAAAAATCATTTTAAAAAAAACGATTCGATTTTGAATCTAATTGAATTGAATTTCCGAGTGAATAATAAAAATAGCAAACAAGTTTAACAAAATATGCAGAGACTTTTTTTAATTATCCTTATTTAAGTCATGTTCCGATTAATGAGAGGCGAATAAGACAGCAACGGCAACAACAACGAGCAACGCGATGCGGTCAACAGCCGCAGCAAGGGCCCTCGAGCACACCTTGTCGAACGTTATCTTATCCTCTGTCTCGTGGACCACAGTGCCGTTTATGCACGCACTTTCGTGGTTGCAGCAGTACTCGGCGATGAATTCAGTGTTGTTTAGCCCCTTTGCCCTCTCGTTGCACAGCTTCAGGGCGAGCACCCCCGGCTTTGTGTTGCAGCTCTCCTCGAGAGGGAACTCGATCTCGATCTCCTCTTCGCTGCTATCACTGTCCACTTCTACAGGATCTTCAGCGGGCGCTTTAAAAATAATAAATTTGTAATTTGGAAATTAATTTTGGAATTTTAAAAAATTTACTTGCACTCTTTGATTTAATGTCCATATCTTCACGTGTACATTGGTACCCAAAGTATCCCTTTCTGATGGATTGTTCAAGGCTAACAGGGAGCTTTTAAAAAAGACATGTAACTCAATCATCCTCATTATTTTGGGTATTGTTTCATTTACATTATAATTATGGCACAGCACGTTCTTGTTTTCCAACCCTTCTTCGCCATAAATCATGTACTCTTCGGTAGTTACATTCTCTTCCGTGAAGTTGCCAAACCCGTCAGTATACAGAGCACCAGCGAGAACACCAACAGGGTACTTTAATAAAAAAAAGGCTTAAAATTGATTGGAAATTTGAGTAAAAAATACCTTGTAAGACTTATTTATGGACGAGAAAACAGGTACGGATATGATGGAGCCCACTCTGTTGCTCGATCCGAGGTAGTCCAAAGAGCTCCACGCGACCGTCCTCTTTGGGGCCATGCTCGGGACCGCCATCGCCACCGTTCTTTCCGCGACGACATAGTTCAGCCAAGCCTTTGCGTGCTCGTCCCTGACCTCCTCGTCCCTCCCAATGCGGACAAAGATGCCGTTGTGCTGGCACGTTATCTTTCTTGCCAGGCCCTCCTCGACATACTTCCCCAGCCCGTAAACGTGGACGTGGAGGGGCCTTCCCACAGCCTCCCCGAAGCGCCTCGCCGCCTTTGTGAGCTCCTTCATGATCTTCCCCGTCCTCTCGTTGATGTCGGCGTCCGAGACCAGCACGATGTGCGCGGCACACCCCGACGTGACGTTCTCATTCGCGGAAGACGTGAGCAGCGCGATGGCGCGGGCAAGCGCCACGGAGAAGCGCGAGCCGCCGCCGCCGTCGCTCCTGCAGAACGACGTCCGCAGGGCGTACCGCACGGCCGCCGTCGCGCGCTCCAGCGTGTTTGGGGGCGGGTTGTCGCCGAGGCGCTTGGGGCTGCCGGCGACAGCGAACAGCGCGACGTGGTCTGCGGCCGAGAGCGTCGTGTCGATCATCCGGTCGACGAGGTACTTTGCCTTGCTCCACACTTTGTTGCGCTTCACAGAGTCGCTCTGGTCGAGCAGGAACACGACGTCCTTGGGCCCCGCGAGCGCCGCGGAGTACCAGGACTCGGCGCTGGACGTCGTGTCCGCCTGCCGCAGGAGCCCGGGGTAGACCCGCGACACCCCGCTCGGCGCGACGTACGACGTCCACATGAGCTTCCCGGGGAACTTGGAGTGGAGATCGGCAAGCAGCGCGTCTGTCCCCCGCGTCCAGCACGCGTCCTCGTCCACAGACCGCGTCTGTGCTCCTTCGGAACCCTCGTAGGGGTCGCTCGAGGGCTCGATCTCGGAAAGGGTGGAAGGCCCTCCGCTGCTCGCGGAAGAGCTGGAGCCGTCGTATGCACGTGTGGCTCCGCTGATCCCGTATAGTGTGGGTGCGTTGGCTACGTGGTTGACCCCGTGACAGGCCCCGCACAGTTCGGCATCGACGAACTCGGAGGTGACGGTGGTGGCACTGCATGAGGAGGTGTCCGGAAGGGACTCGTAGCCGGAATAGACACAGCCGGTTTTGCATACACCGGATTCGATTGTTGTGCATTTCTGTGGGTAGACGTTTTGGCCTATTGAAAGGGCGGTCTGCTTGAACTCGGCTTCCACTTGTTGGATGAGTTCGGCCTCGAACTCACTTCCGTACGAGCTCGATGACTCTGATAACACAGAGGTGATTGCGATCACGGAGACAAGCGCAAGCGTGACCGACAAAGGGGGTTTGGTGGTCGGAAGCATCCTTCTTTCTTTTCTTTTTCTCTTTTCTCCTTCTTTTATTATTTAAAAAAAAAAAAAATGAGCTCTTTTTTTTTCGGTTGTTAAAAAAAAAGAAGAAAAAAAAAAAATTAACCTTTTCAGATGTGATTTTTTTAAAATTTTTCAAAAAAGGCATTCTCAAAAAGAATGAACTTTTTACGTCACTTTTATTGGAAACGGTGTGGGAAAAAAGAATTTGAATTTGAATTTTTTTCATAACTAGGAAAAAAAATGTAATTTATAATGTTGGAATTTTTGGACAAAAACTTTTTTGATGTTATAAAAACACATGACACGTCAGCCATTACGTAATATTTCATTACGTCATGGTTATGTTTTTTTTCCCTTCATATGGATTGGTTTAAAATAAAACAGAATAAATGTTTATTTGGAATTATTATGGTTGTTATTGAAAAATAATTAAATTTTAAATGAAATCCATATAATTGGTTGTTTAAAATTTACTTAATGAATAATTTGTTGTTGTTGTTGTTGTTTTATATTAATTTGTTTTGAATAATATTTTTTGTTGGGAGTAAACATGTTTGTTATGAATTATTTTTATATATTAACGTTTTAATGGGTTTAAAATCATTACATAATTTATTTGATAGCAAAATACTCACTTTAAAGGTTATTTATACATTTTTCTATGGATTGTTTATTTGAAATGTACTTAAAAATGATATTTACGATTATTTTGTTCGGTAAAAAAAGATCGTTTTTTTGTTATTTTAAATTGGGATATATTTATTGATATTTTTAAATTTATAAACAAAATAATATATGAAGACAAAAATTTACCTTTGTTTTTATTTAAAACCAAATTCAAATAAATTAAGGGTTGTTCAACAAAACCATACTTGAGAGTTCTGTGTACAAATATAGAATCTTTTTATCCACTTAAATGTAATACACAAAGAAAAAAAGCAAAAGGGGATTACTTGTTCAAAAGCAAAAGGAGAACTGGTTTAAGGTTGATTCACACCCCAAAAGTGTCGCATATCGCTGTTAAATGCAAAAGTGTCCATTTAAAATTTAGAAAAACGAGAGTGTGAAAGAAAAATCAAAGAAATCCCATGGGACTCGGTGTAATAGCCCAAACAACAAAAAGTATCCGTGAAGAATTACCAGGACCTTTTACATGAACCTGTTTGCTTAGGTTCAAAAATGGATTACAAGCTTTTGTTATGGGAAAGATGAACTCCAAAAAATGTATCCCTTATGGTTGGAGATTAGAGAAGTTGTTCATGATGCACAAGTTGAATTTTAGCAGTATTGCACCAATCCTGAAAACGTCAATAATCCTAATGCAAAATTCGTGAAGAATAAATCATTCAAATACCACAACCACAAAGTCCAAAAATAGTCCGACAAACCCATTAACCCAACCAACTCTATTCACATGTAAATGGCCATTAAAATCTTGTTCATGCATTAACCCCACCTCTTCCAAGATACCACCCCCAACATAACCATGAATGAGATGAAAATATTGTCATAACTTGCCACCCAACCAATTTTTAAAGCCAATGAGCACCACAAGAAGAATGGTTCATCACACACCAAAACCCATACAAAAACAATGTGAAAGTTTATTTATAAAAGAGACGAACCCAATTTTTACCCAGTTATTCAGGGTTAAATTTCGTTTGGATGGTAAGCTTGTTTAGTTTGATGAAAAAGGATTCCTCTATTGTAGATGTACTAGGCCATTCACTTTGGATCGGATTCTGTGGTGCTGCTAAAATTTGGGTGGGTGAGCGAAACAAAGAAAGAAAGAAAGAAAG
>CAZHGC010000077.1:0-4499 GCA_964531385.1 uncultured Lachnospiraceae bacterium
GCGTGCGCGGTCGTCGAGGCAGGCGAAGGCGCGGACCTGGTCCTTCTCGACCTTTGTGGGGAGCTCGGGGATGGTCTTTGTCTGGAGGGTGATGATGCTGCTGAGGAGCTCGAAGACGCTGCGGGGGATGACCTCGAGGACGACGCGCGTGAAGTCGACGAGCTCGTCCGAGAAGTACGCGGAGACGCTGACGAGGTCCGCGCTGTCGGCCTGGTTGATGCGGACGAGCGGGACGTTGAGGATGGAGGAGAGCTTGACGAGGACGGAGCGGAGCTGGATCACGAGGGCGGGCTTCTTCTTGATCTTGCCCTGGAGCAGCGCGACGTAGGACGCGCGCTCGCGGATGATCTCCCAGGCGTAGCCCATGTCGCTGATGAGGTCGAGGACGCCGAGGGCGGCGGCGCTCACGTTGCAGATCCGCAGCATCTGGTCGAGGAACTTGCGCACGTCCGCGAGGAACTCGCGCACCTGGAGGCTGTTCCCCAGCTCGTGGAACTGCTCGACCTCCTCGAGCGCCTGCTTGAGCTGCTGCATCTTCCGCCCGCTCGCGACGGCGCTGTCGTTCACGTCCAGCGTGTCGATCTCGCGCGCGATGTCGTGGAACCACTTCTCGAGGTTCTTGTTCGCGCGCCCGCGGCTCAGCTGCTTCCCGTCGCTGAAGAAGTCCCCGAGCTCGTCGATCCGCGTCGACGCCTCCCGCTTCGCCTCCTCCCACCGCGTCTTCTTCGACTCGAAGATCTCCTTCACCACGCTCTTCAGCACAAACTCGAACTGCGCGAGGTTCAGCAGGAACACCACCGTCCGGTCGAGGTAGTCCCCGGCCCCACTCGCGTTATTCCCAGCGAACATCCCTGCGCCGCACGCGCACTCCCGCAGCTTCTTCTGCGCGCACGCCCCGCTCGCGTGGAGCACCACCCAGCGCAGCGCCACGTTGCACGCGCGCGCGAGGTTCATGAGCTTCCCGAGGTTGTCGAGGATGTACTCCTCCGTCAGGATGCCCTCCTTCAGCAGCTCCTGGAGCTCCTTGTGCAGCCGCGCGATCGCCTCCCAGTGCTTCCGGCTCACGGCCGCCACGTTCTTGGCCTCGACCGTGTTCCCGATGGCAGCCCGCGCCGCCTTGTACGGCTCCCACGCGGCCGAGAGGTCCACGGTGTACCCCAGGTAGTACGCGATCACCCAGTTGTCCGGGAAGAACTTGTCCGCGATCTCGCGCATCGTCGCGTTCTCGTTCATGAGGATCTCGGGCTTCAGGTACAGGATGGTGTACACCATAGCACCCTGGCCCGCAAGCGCAGTGCTCCGGTGCTCGGGCAGAGGGTAGGACCGCAGCGCGCTGTAGAGGTCGTCCGACCGGAGCCGCCCCAGAGTGAGGCTGATCGCGTGGTCCTGCAGCGGGAAGCGCGCGAGGTACTGCTGGGGGTACCCCGCGGGGGGCTTCTTCGCGCTGTGCGGCTGGTAGCCAGTGCTCTTGCAGAGGGTCACGACGTCGTCTATAAGTGGAAGCTCGTTGCGACCCTTGTAGCGGAGATAGGAGATGATGAGACGCTCACGGATGGTGCCTTCGATAAGATTGTCCATCAGAAGAAGCATCACAACCCAGAGGTGGAAGGACTCACTAAAGAGTTGCTTCCCATCTTCATTGTCAAGTAAGGTCTATATAAAAATGGGAGATTATGTTGGGTTTGAAATGAGTGTTTGATTTAGTTATTTACTTCAATTGAAAGTTGGATGAATACACCATCATCAAGATTGGAAATGTATTGGTGAAGATCTTTGTAGTATTTGAGAATACTCTCGAAAAGATCGTAGAAACGCTTGAGGATGTCAAGGTGGGATTCCTTCAATTCTTGGTCTCTATCAATGAGTTCCTATAAAAATAAATAAATAATGTCATTTTAAACGAATTATTTGGTTATTTATTTATTTACAGATGAATCTTCAATTCTAGATTCATAAAGATCCTGGTTAGGAAGGTACTTGAAATCGAAAATGATGAATTCATAATCCTTTGGGATGTTGATAAATACTATATAAAGAAAGAAAGAAGAAATTAATAATAAAAATGTTTTTTGGGGATTATCGATTTTTATTTACAGCTTGGAATATTAGTGCTAAGTCTTAAAAGCTCTGTGATGATAGCATTTCCACGACTGACAAGATTCAAAATCAAGTCACCAGCACCATTCTTCTCCTCAAAAATATCAAATTTACTTCCTCCCATTTTAAATTCTTTTATTATGTGTTTTTATGTGTGTAATTATAATGAAGACTCTTTTTCTTCTCTCGTCTCTTTTTTTCTTCTCTCTTTTTTCTTTTCTTTATTTGTGTTTTTGTTTGTTTTGTTTATGTGACTTTTTCTTCTTCTTTCTCTTCTTTCTCTTCTTTCTCTTTCTCTTTTTTTTTAATTTAGTTCTTTTTGATTTGTGATTTTTTTTCTTTTTTCTTTTTTTCAACATTTTTTTTTCCAGCCTCTCGATTTTTTCATTCTTACTGAAAAAAAAAAAACTTCCTTCCTTTTCTTCACCTTTTTTTTTTTCCAATATATGAATGAGGAAAAAAATTACGTAATTACCACGAACTCGTCTTTTTTTTTTAATTTGTGAAATGTTGAATTATTTTTTTTTTCATGGTCAAAAAGGACACGATTTTCAAAGAAAAAAAATTAAAACAAAAAAACCAATACAACAAAGCAAGAAAAAAGAAAAAGAGAAGAAAAAGAGAAAGAGAAGAAAAAAACTAACTGAAAGAATCACTTCATCAAAAAATTAACCAACTCCAACGCATTAATCATCACATCACAAAATAATACTCAATAAAGTGTAATAAATGTTAACAAGTGTAAACACACCATCAGCTTCAAATTATTTTAATTCAGGTAAATAAAATCAAAACCTCATTTTCATCTTCATTCTCATTCTCATTCATAATCATTATTAATAACATCATTAACATTAACATTCATTTTTTTAAAAAAATAGATTTGGAGTTGATTGACGAAAAGGATAAGGGACGCTACAAGAGCTATTGCGACGGGATCAGCTCTGTCCTGAAGTCCTTCGACAAGGCAAACGAGTGGGCCGACCTCCTCAAGTACCTCCAGAAGCTCCACAAAGCGATCGACAGGGACAAGCACAACGAGTTCCACACGATACCCGACAAGCTCATCTTCGCCAAGCGCATCGCCCAGTGCCTCAACCCCGCGCTCCCCAGCGGCGTCCACGCCAAGACCCTCGAGATCCTCGAGCTCATCTACTCCAAGATGGACAACCGCTACATGGCCAAGAACCTCGAGATCGGCTTCGGCATGTTCCCCCTCTTCCGCTCCGCCACGATCTCCATAAAGGAGAAGATCCTCACCATCATGGAGCGCTGCTTCATACCCCTCGGCGCAAACCTCGCCTCCTGCTCCGACGCCTTCGTCCTCGCCTTCCTCCCGGGCATCGAGGAGGTCAACTCCGAGTTCTACAGCCGCACACTCAAGCTCCTCGACATGTTCTCCGACGTCGTCGGCACGCGCTGCTTCTTCTCCAGCCTCTGGATGGCCATGCTCAGGGCGCCCCACACGCGCTACCCCGCGCTCCACTACCTCAAGACGCGCCTCCCAGCACCCATCATCACACACGATGAAAATGCCCTTGTTACGTCATCGTCAACGTCATCACTGACGTCATCTCAGGTAAATACAAATAGTGAGGACCAAGATAAACAAATTAAAAACGATGAAAATGAAAATGAAAATAATAACGAGAATGGTGAGGAGGATGAAAAGGATGAAAAGGATGAAAGGAGTGAGGTTAAGAGGGATGATTCACAAAAAACGTTGAAGGAACAGTGGGCCGAGGCAATGGCGCCGTACCTGCCGGACAAGGACACGCTTGTCCTGCAGGCGCTGTCCGCGTCGCTGATGGACGAGAAGGTCCTCGTGCAGCGCGACACGCTCGAGATGCTCGTCTCGCACTTCCGCATCGAGAGTGGCCTCTTCGGGGAGCCCCACATCAACATGCTCGTGCGCGCTGCGCTCCGCCTGGTGACCCGCTGTGAGACGTCCCTCAACAGGAGGCTCTTCTCGTGGCTCCTCGGCACAGACATCTCCAAGATACAGTCCGAGCCCGGCGAGGCCGAGTACGCCAGGCGCTACTTTGGCGACCTCTCCAAGGCGCCCACCCTCGCAGCCCTCCACAACCTCTTCTCCGTCGCCGTCCGCAAGGACCCCAACGTCCTCCTCCAGCAGATCCAGCAACAGCAGCAGCAACAACAGCAGCAGTCCCAGTCCCAGTCCCAGTCCCAGTCTCAGCCCCAGTCCCAGCCCCAGCAGCAGGCACCCCAGTCGCAGCAGACGCTGCAGCTCCAGCAGCGGAACGCCGTGATCAAGGAGGTCGTGCGGCCCATCAAGGTGCTGGAGCAGCTGATGGAGCGGGAGGAGATCGGGAGCCAGATCATCGGGGACATCCTCTTCGACGTGTTCAAGATGCTGCTCGCGTACAGGCCGGACGGGCCCT
>CAZHGC010000078.1:0-4438 GCA_964531385.1 uncultured Lachnospiraceae bacterium
TTTTCTAAAAAATTTACTGCTGCTGGAGCTCACGGAGACGACGGATGGTACCTCTGATGGCGGCAGCGGTGGGGGTGGAGACGACGTAGGCACCGCCAGCAAGAGTCTTGCGGCAGCCCTTGCACTTCCAGATGCCAGTGGCGGATCTCTTGACGGTGGTCTTACCGCAGAAAGCGCAAGTGTACTTGGCGTGCTGGGAAATTTCAGCCTTCTTGGCCTGCTTTCTGAGGGAAGCACCATAACGGGTGCCGTACTTACCAACGATACCAACCTTCTTTGTTCTCTTGGCCATTTTGAATTGCTGCTAGCAAGTTTCTTGTGTGCTTTGTGGAGTTTTTATTTAAATTATAAAAAAACTGCAAAGTTTTATATAAATTATTGTTATACAAAATAAAACTTTTTTAAAGACTATTTTTCCTCTCCTATATGTCAAAATTGGTATGTTGGGAAAAAAATGTTTTTCTTATACTTGGGAAAAAGTGCTCATAAATTATTTATGTGGAAAACTTTTTTAAAGACACGTAATCGGTGACGTCATAAATAGATGGTATTTTTAAAGGTGAAAAAAATTGAAGGTTAAATATTAAAGAAAAAGAAATCCAATCGAAATTCCTATTATTTGCAAATAAAATCAATTCATATTTAACGAAAACATTTTTTTTCCTTCTTCTTCTTCTTAAATCAATACTGTTAGTTGAACAAAAAAAGGAAGTAATGTGTGAATGAATAAAAACTAAAATAAAACAGAGCGGGAAAGGTGCCAATCATAAAATATTTCCAAATATCGTAACTTCGTTTGTTGTTATTGACGCAAAGTAAGGCATCTTATTCTTTTCAAACGACAAGATATTCAGCGCGGAATTTCCCGGGTACATCTTTTTCTCGTCGAGAGAACTTTTTATGAAGGCCGGCTTCCCGTCATCGTCCAGGCTCCACATGACGAGCTCGGGACCAGGCCCATTGTTCGTGACAAGGAAAGTTTGCCCGTTGTGGCCAGAAACGAGCGTAGGCTTACCCAGCGACGGGGAAAACACATTGTTTTTGAACTCGAACGCGGGTTCGAGGATCTCGCTTGCCACTTTGTGGTGGGTCACCCTCGGCTCGATGATATAAGCCCTATGGACCGTCTCTTGCATCTCAGCCCTAAAGGAGGCCGCTATGAGCGTCTGCCCAAATGACTCGTAGGGCTTTGATATCCCGACGCATTTGTCTCTTTGAATGACCCCAGCATCCGCTATCCCCGCCCTCGTCCCATAGACATACGATATCCCACCGGTGCTGCCCACGATGAGGCCCACCTCGCCATCGGGCATCCTCAGCGAGTAGAGCGAGTGGACGGGCATTTTTAGAGAGGTGCGGGCAGAGCACACAAAAGACTCTGTTTTGCGGGAATCGTAGAGGCAAACCTCGCCGTCTTTGCGGCCGCAGTAAAAGTAGCGGGGATCGTTCGCGTCCCAGCAGCACGACCAGATGTCCGCAGGGGTGTGGCACTCCATCACCTCGTTCTTTGTTTCTACGCGGCAGAGTTTGAGCGTTTTGTCGGAGGACGCCGTCACAATGAGCCCGCTGTCGTTGTTTGCCGCCATGTCCCGTATTTGCCCCGAATGGGTGATGTTCAGGCGCGTCTTGAATCCCGTGTCGAGTAAGCTGTGCATCGTAATGCCAAATTTCCCCGTCTGGTACTCGGTGGAATAGAAGAGGACGCTCTCCCTTTCAAAGTACTCTACGACGCGGCCGTTGTTCACCCGTTCTGTGTGGACGGCCCCAAACGTCCCCGATATCTCAAAGTTCTGCCGTGTTCTCGCAAGGCACTGAGGGACGGGCTGGTTGACAAAACTCTCGCTTTTGCTCTTTTTTGGCTCGCGTGGAGGCTGGTTCCCTTCGTCGAGGATTCGTCGGTACACCCTTTGGTTCGTGCTGCTGCTACTCGAGCCTCCGAATAGCCTGTCGTGGACAATCTGCGTCTTTAGTTGCTCGTACTGTTCTCTCGCTTCGGCAATTTCTCTTTTCAATTGTTCGTTCTTAAAGAAAGAAAATTCGGTTAGAATGATTATTTTAAAGACGTTGGGCGCAACTCGATAAAAATCTTTATTTACTGATTGGTATAAAAGAAAGTTTTGTCTTTTTGCTTCGATTATTTCGAGACGCAGCTTCCTGTTTTCGTTTTCGTCGGGGGGAACAGAGGGCTCCGTTAGTTGCGGAGAATACAGGACAAGTATTTGCGAAGGGTTTGACTTTGCCTTGCAAATGGGGCACACTTTCTCGGCTCTGGGCTTGCTGTTCAGCCACTTCACGATGCACGACTTCCCAAAGATGTGGCCACATCTTAGGCACGACATAAGGTGCCCGTCCTCGTCGAATGAGCAAAAGCATATTCCGCACATTCCCACCCCAGAGTCTCGCACAAGGCTGTATTTGATTGGATCTTCCTTTTCTTCTCGCCCTTCCCCTTTCGATTCGGAGGAAGAGGAGGAGCCATTGTTCCCATCTGTCAGGGTCATGATGTTCTGCTGTTTCTGTGGAGGGGGAGATAAATGCCGGTGGCGCCTTTGGGATTCGGGGGTGAACAGAGGAGGGGATGGGGACTGCTCGGTGTTGTTTCGGCTTGGCCTCCCGCTGTCGTCCTTTATTAGGTCTCTGCTGATGTTTGTCTCGGTCTCGTCTTCGTTTTCGTTTTCTCTGTTCCTGTTCCCGTCGTCATTGTCGCCGTCGTCGTCATCATCGTCGTCAATAACGATTAGAGTCTCTGGCTCGGCCGCCGCCGCTGCCATTTCGAAGATGTCGTCCGTTCCTATTAAGCTTTGCATTCGGAGCCCTCTTTTTTTTAATTTTTTAAAATAACTCAATTTATGGACGAAAAGCGAAAACGAGTTATAATTTTCAATATTTAATCAAAATCAAAAAGAAAAATATTTGAACGAGTTATCAAAAATTAAAAATAAACACACGAAAACGCAAAAAAAAAAAAAAAAAAAAAAAGAGAGAGATGAATTATCATTTGTTGTTAAAAAAAGAAATAAAACTTGTCCATGCTAAAGGATTTGTGTTTGTATTATTTTTTAATTTGAAGTTAACTTTTTATAAATTGCAAAACGAAAGAAAGAAACGAGATGCCTCCCTCTTCCCATTTCCCAACAAATAAAAAAGGATACCCTCTCTGTAAAAAAATAAAATAGCAGAGACAAGAAAGATAAAAAGGCGCAGAAAAGCAAAGCCGAGCAGAAAAGAGAAAAAGGATCCCTCCTTCCTGCTCCACTCTGAAATCCCCACCTTTTTATTTCCGTCAAGCAATTTATCTGTAACGACGGAGGGAGAGGGTGTTGTTGAGCTTCCAGACGTGACGACGGCCAGGGCGGTTCTTGTTGAAGCGACGGCCCTTGTTGCGGAGACCGCGGAACTTCTTGCCGGCGGCGGTGAGGCCACGCATCTCGCGGTGCTTCTTGTTGGCCTTGCAGATCCAGTTGATCTGGGGGTCGCGACGGATGGTCTTGTGGCTGGGATCGACCATGATGACCTCGAAGAACTTGAAGGTACCGTCCTCAGCGATGGGGTAGGAGTTGAGGACGCGGAGGTTCATGCAGTGACGAGCAGCACGCTCCTCAGCGAAGGAACGGAGGGAGCGGGCGCGGGTCATGCCGTAGATCCATTGGCCACGGGGCTTACGCCAGACGATGCCACGGTGAGCGGGCCTCTTGCGGCCACCACGGCGAATGCGGACGCGGTAGACAACGTAGCCCTGCTTGGCCTTGTAGCCGAGACGACGAGCCTTGTCGGGGCGAGTGGGGTGAGTGGCGCGGTGGACGCGAGGAAGCTGACGAAGCTCCCAGCAGCGGACACGCTGGACAAAGCGCATGACATCGGACTGCTTGCGCTTCCAGAGCTCAGAGATGAAACGGTAGGCACCCATTACTGATTAAGGTTTTTAGAGAGTTTGAATAAAAAAATATAATTTTTATTTTTTGAGATAAAATATTAAAAATGGAGAAAAATGTGGGGGAAAAATGACCGCTTATATATGTAAAATTGCTATGTGGAAATTTCTTATATGTAGAAGAAGCCTATATAGTTGGGAAAAAGCGACCAGAAAAAAATGGTTGAATTGTGTTTTTTACGATTACGTAAGATATTACGTAATGAATGAAATATTTATTTTAATGTGTTAAAAGGTTAATTATCATGAGAAACAAAACGGAACAAGACGGCAATCCAAATACGCTCATCTCGCTCATCTTAAATGAATACACATACATTAATCGAAAAAACGAAATTAAAATTAACATCATAGAAAAAGAAACCTAATTCTTCGTTTGTTTTCTTTTATAATTAAAGAATTTTAAAAAATTTTATTTGATTTTAATTAGTTTTTTTATTTCTTTCTTAAAAAAAAAAATATTTCCTTCCCTTCAATTATGCCTTGGTCTCAGCAGACTCCTCCCAG
>CAZHGC010000079.1:0-4431 GCA_964531385.1 uncultured Lachnospiraceae bacterium
AATAATTATTGAAAATTTTATAATATATTTCTTTATATTTACTGTGAAAGTAATTCGATATGTGTGAAATAGTCTGTCATTTTCTCGAGGAAGCTTCGGGGTTCAAGGATGTGTGTGGGGAGGGTGACCTTTGTCAGGTCCATACCGGGCTTCACCTGCTTCATGAGCTGGAGGATGATGTTCTTGCCCTGCTCGAACGCGTCAATCTTCATCTCCTCGCGGGGGATCTCCACCGCATAGTTCGTCGGCCTCGGCTCCAAGAACTTCAGCCCCTGGAACGAAGTCATCCCCTCCACGTCCTTCTCCGTGATCGTAACCGTTGCTGTTGTTTTTTCTGCTGTTGTTGTTGCCGCCGAAGTTTCCGCAGTCTGTTTTTTATGTTTCTTTTTCTTGGACTTTTCCTCTTTGTCCACTGAAACACTATTTGGTGAAACACTCGTAGGTGATTGTGTCAAAGGTACATTAACACCATTATTATTATTATTGGTATTGATATTGTTGGTATTTGTGTTAATAACATTCTGTGACAATGAAGATGAAGATTGTGATTGTTGAGGCATTCTTGGGACAGTTGTAGGTGACGACGAGAGCTGCAAATCATTTCCAATTGAAGCTCTATCACCGCCGCTGCAGGTAAGGCTGCTGGAGCTAATGAGCTTAGTGAAGGTGCCGTCCTGGCAGAAGTTAGCGTACGCTATCGCCTCCTCGATGGCCCTGATCCACTCGAGGCCCTCCTCCTGCGTCACCACACGGAGTATCGCCACCGCAGGGTTAATTCCGATCTTCGACGTGAGCATTTCCCCCTTGAGCCCGCGAGACGCGTAGATCGAGTGTTTATCGTTCGAGCCATAAATTTTGAAGCAGAAGCCGTCCTTTTTCGACTCGCGTTTCACGACGTTGCAGTTGTGGAGGTTGATGATGCCCACCGCGGCCTCCTTGGACTCGTCGATCTCGTCCTTGTAGTATATGAGCATCGGCGGCTTGAGGACGAAGAGTCTGAGCGACCACTGCTTCATCACGCCCCTGTACTTGACCCAGCCGCGCTTTGTGATCAGGAAGTTGAGCTGCGCAGACTCGCTCTTCTTGATGGCCCACTCGGACTTGGCCTCTCTCTTGGACTTTGCCGTCGAGAGCGTCGAGAGGGTCGATCCCGAGGCGCCCACGGGCTTGATCGGCTTCAGGATGTACGTGTCGCACGCCTCGAAGGTGGCCACCCAGGCGGAGAGCTCGGCGTCCGTCTTCATCCCGAGGTCCACCGCGACCTGGCGGATCATCCCCTGGCCGGAGGGGACGGCGAGGAGGACCTTCACAAAGTGCGTGTAGCGCGTCTCGTTGAGGATCACCTCCTTGCTGGCGCCGCTCCCGGCCCCGGAGACGTCGTCCATGCGCCGCAGGGAGCGGACGGTGCCCGAGAAGATGGTGCTCTCGGTGGTCCCGTCCACGTGCTCGTCGAACGTCCCGTCCTGGTACAGCGTGAAGTGCCCCTCGTGCCACATGAGGCTCCGTGCCGACGGCGTCGCGGCGCCGCCTCCAATGTTGTTATTATCATTGTTGTTGTTGCTATCATTGCTGTTGTTATCATCGTCGTCACTGCTCTTGTCCATCTTCATCGCGAGGACGCCGGATTTGATGATCCCGGCGGCGGGACCCGCAGTGGTGGGCCCGAGCGAGACAGAGTACGACGTCGTGGCGAGACTCGACATCGCAGAGACGGGCTGCTTGAGTGTTATTGTTTGTGATTGTGTTTGTAATTGTGATTGTGATTGCTGTGTGCTTCCGAGGCCGTCGGAGAGGGGTGGCGTGACGGCGGAGGGGGGGAGGACTCGGTTGCTGCTCGACCTCTTCCGTGTGCTGTCCTTCACTTTGCTCTTTTCCGGCTTGAACTCGGCTTCGGTGTCCGGGCCAACGTCCTTTTTCTCGTTCCCATCGTTGTCCCCGTCGCTGTTGTCTTCGTTGTTGTTGTTGTTGTTGTTGGGGGCTTGGGCGTCGTCCCCGTCGCTGGCCTCGGGGTCCCTCGACCGGTGCCGGTGCCGGTGCCGGCGGGTGCTCGAGGCTGTGCTGCCGGCGTCCTCGGTGGTGCTGCTGGGAGCGGCGGCAGCAGCAGCAGCGGTGGCCTCGGTGGCGTCGGCGTCCTCGGACTTGTCCTTGATGACTTTGGTCTTGGAGTGGTGGTGGTGGTGGTGGTGCCGGTGGGACCCGGTGCTGGTGGTGCTCCCGTTGCTGGAGGTGCGCTGACGGGTGCTGGTACTGCTGCTGCTGCTGGAGTAGGTGGGATCGACGTCCTTGGGCTTGGATTTGCGGTCTTTGCGGGATGATTCGGAGGTGAGGTTGATTGGTGGGGGTTGCTGGGATTGGATGTCTGTGGATGAGGTGGTTGGTGGTGAACTCATTTGCTTTCAATAATAATGTTTGTGTTTGTGTTCGTTCTGAAAAAAAGAGAAAAAAAGAGATGTGTATGTATAAGAAAGAAAATAATAGATGTTAATCGAAGGTTAGAAAAGAAAAAAAGGAGAGAGTGTGTGTATGTGTATGTCTTAATGCTTTTGGAAAGGTTGTGGAGGAGAGGGGAAAAAATGAAAAGAGGGGGAAAAATGTGTGTTTTTTGTTGATTAATGAAAATAAATGATCAAAAATGAATCAAAAAAGAGGGAATTGAAAGATTAAAAAAAATATGAGTAAGTTTCTGTGTGTATGTAAAAAAAGATTAGAAAACAAATTGAAAAGAGAAGAGAAAAGAAGAGATGATGATGATGAGAAAATAATGGAGGGAAAGAGAGAGAGGGGGAAAAAATTACAACATTGAAAAGGAAAGAAAAAAGAAAAAAAGAGATTAAAAAGAGAGAGGATGAAAAAAAAATGTTTACTATTTAGGGAAAAGTAATCATCAAGGTGCACATTTTTTCCCCACGCATATCGGAAAAAAATAATCAAGTCAAATAAAAAAAGAGGAGTCCATTTTTTTTTCTCTCTTATTCAAAAAAACCCTCTTTTTCATTTGCCCTTTTATTTTCCGTTATTATACACTTTTTAACGAAAAACACACATTTATTTTAAAAAGACGTTTTCTGTTAAGAGTTAAAAAAACAAAAACAAACCCCATCTCCGTCTAAAAGACACCGTACAAAAGCTTATATTAAAAAAAAGACAACCAAAGAAAGAAATGGCATACCACGGACCTTCTTATGGATTTAGCAAGGAGCTTCAGGACAAGCGCGAGGCATCTTACGACAGAGTCCTCGAGAGAGACGTTATCTCCTGGATCGAGTCCATGACCGGCACAAGATGCTCTGGCTCTCTCCACGACTACCTCCGTACTGGCGTTGTTCTTTGTGAGTAAACAAACTTTAAAAAGAAACTCTCAATTTTCAATATTCAATTTCATTTTAAACCTTTTTTAAAGGCTCATCAACCACTTCAAGCCTGGGTCCTGCCGCATCAACCGCTCCACGATGCCCTTCAAGATCATGGAGAACATCGGGAACTTCCTCGCGGCCTGCTCCAAGCTCGGCGTCGCCGACTCGGACATGTTCCAGACCGTCGACCTCTACGAGGCCAAGAACATGAGCCAGGTCCTCCAGACGCTCTCCACCCTCCGCCGCATCACAGGCTGGGGGACCTCCGCTCCCGTCGCCAACCAGGTGCCCCTCTACGAGGGCTCGAAGAACCAGGGCTCCCTCGCCCCGGCATACGGGACCTCGGCATCCTCTTCTGCCCCGCGCCAGTCGTACGCCACGTCATCCCCACGTCAGTCGCCGGTGACGTCATCGTCTTCGCCTCGTCCGGCCACGTCATCGCCCAGAACGGCGCCCAGAACGGCTGCTGCTCCGGCTGCTACTACTGGGGCAAAGTTCTGCACGGAATGCGGGACTAAGACCGTCCCCGGCGCGAAGTTCTGTGGTGAGTGCGGGCACAAACTGTTTTGAGATGTGAAAAGGGTTGAAGGTAAAAAAAATACGCAAAGAGAAATAGAGAGATAGAGAGAGAAAAGCGTTAAAAATTGATAAATATATATTCTTTTCTTATGTTTTTTTAAAATGGGCTTTTTTTCCCACAAGGCAATTTTATTATTTTTTATTGAAATTAATAAAGACGCGTTGATTTTATTTCGTTTTGTGTGGATGTAATTCATAATAACCTTTGGAAGCGGTGGAAATTTAAATGTTCACGAGATACTTTCCTTTTTTATGGAAATATTGGTGGGCGTTTTAAGTGAGAAGGAAACCACTGTCCTTTGTCTTTTCTGGGAGAATTGAAAACAACATTTATTTAAATTCCCTCTTTGATGTGATAAATTATTCATTTGTATTGATCTTCAGGAATGTTGTTCTGCAATGGTTCTGATTGTGCTTGTGTTGGGAGTGTCGTTGGAGACTGCCCCGTCGAGAACACCGTGAAAATTTGGTGGAACAACTCAAAAACACCCTTATTTAC
>CAZHGC010000080.1:0-1572 GCA_964531385.1 uncultured Lachnospiraceae bacterium
ATATATTAATTCGAAAATTAAAATGCATATAAATAAACAAAAAATTATTTTTATTTAAATTTAAATTGAAAATAAATATTTAATCATTTTAAAATTCGAATAATTTTTTTTTTTTTTTAATTTATGCGATTTTTTTAAAAAGGATAAGTAATAAATTTATTTATATATAAAAAAGAATGGATGTGATTTCAAAATATTAATCTAGAATAAGAAATAAAAATTAAAAAAATCAATACATCAATAATTATAAGAAAGAAAGGGAAAGGAAAAGAAAGAAAGAAAGGGGGATATTACTAAAAAAATGGGAGGGAGAAAAAAAAAGCAATCATTAAATACTAATTTTATGTTTTATGTGTTTTAATTAAATAATGACCTAGATCTTAAAAAGAAATCACCACCGCCATCCTCATCGTCATCATCATTATTACCACGTCCTTTTTCGTTATCTTCTTTGTTGTTATCATCGATGCTATCAAAATCAATTTTGTTAAAACTGAGGCTTTCACACCTCCTAAAAACAGGCGTGACCAGACTCATTTTTTTCTTCGAGCAAAAAGGCGTTTTCAACTCGTTTCCAAAATCAGTGTTTTCGTGCTCGTTCGCCTTTTCGCTTTCGCCCTCGTCGTCAAAAAGACGATTCATCCTGACATTTGGCCTACGGGCGTTGCGGCCATTTCTGTTGCCACTCGTGTTATTCGGGAGGCTGGAAGTAGAAAAACTCTTTTTTAGGTCGTCCTCTTTTTTGGACGCTATCTTGGCAAAGTGCGTGTTGCACCTGGCCATTTCCTCTTCATAATTGGGGTCGTTCATCTTAATATGCACGTTTGTGGTGCAGAGATTACTAAAGTGAGTGAAGAACGCAGTGTACCCCCCGCGGATGATGTACATCTCTGGGTAGAGTAAAAAGGGCCACTCACTCTGGTGAATCTCCCTGTCAACGTGGCGGAAAATGTCGTAAACTTCGGGTCCACGCTTTTGTGAAAACTCGCAGTGGAAAAAAATCAAGGTTCTTTTGCACTCCTCCCTGTTTCGAAGTAGGGACTCGTTGAAGAACAACTTTTTAATTTGGTCTTTGAAGGTATATTTATAATCGCTGCTGTTCGAAGTGTGCAAGGATTCTGTGTTGAAGTTATCCCGGGAAATTATCTGGATCGCCCCGTTGATATGCCCCCCGTCGTACTCGTACCAGTACCGGCAGTCGATGATGACCCATTTGTCGTACTTGTCCCTGTAGTTGTCAAAGTTTGATATGACGTCTGCCACGACAGACGGGTTTGTGAAGCACCCCTTGTCAATTATCCTGTGGGGCAGCTTGTGGAAACTATCAGGACTCTCTAGCACCAACGGAGCTAAGGAGGAAGACAGTCCCTTAGTTAACGTTGTTATGTGTTGGGGCTCGGGAGTTAATGAAGTTGTTAATGCTGTTTGAAGATTGGAAATGCTGTTGTTCTCACTCGAGAAAAGAGGGACTGTCTCTGAACGTACGAGTTGTGAACTACCGTTGCTGCTGCTGCTGTTGTTTCTTCCAATGTCCTCATTGTCGTGATCTTCAATAATAACAGCAACATCGTC
>CAZHGC010000080.1:1672-4407 GCA_964531385.1 uncultured Lachnospiraceae bacterium
CATCGTCATCGTCATCGTCATCGCCGTCTAGGTCGTCATCAGTGTCACCGTTGTTGATGTTGTCATTACTGATGTTGATTGGAAATGGTTTTTTGAGTGTGGGAATCGGACATTTTTTGCGTTTGACGTTTTTGTTGTCGGGTTCGTTCATCTCGACGTCTGTTTCAGGGTTTTCCATCATCATATCGTCAGATATTTTTAATAAAGGCAGTGATGATGACGATGATGATGATGTCAATTGCATAGGTTGTGGTGTTATTGACATTGCTGAAGGTTGTGTAGTAGCTTTGCTTGCACACCTCAAAGACACTGGTTGAATCACACAGTTCTCTTTATCACTGACACCTCTGAGAGTATTAAAACTGTTGTTGTTGTTGTTGTTAATGAAAGACGAGTAATGACTCTCACTGCTGCTTAACTCGCTCTCAGCAATAGCCACATCCTCATCGTCGTTGCTATAATAGTCGTCGTCGTCATCATCATCGTCGGGTATCGTTGGGGAGTGGACAGAGTCTTGGTTTAGCCTCTTTTGAAATGGTGTAAAGGGCATGAACTTGGTGTTGGGGTGATAGTGGGCGGATGGCCGCTTGGGTGATGTTGCCGGTGGGCGGTGGCCGTTGAATGTTGATGCTGTTGCTACTTGGACTGTGTTTTGGAGCGATGGGGGTGGGGAAGTCTGTTTGGGAGTTTTTAGGTTGACTGTGTTAATGGCGTCAAATGGCAAAATCTCTCCAGGGCAAAAGGACTTGGATCGATTGTGGTTGTTTCTTGCCTTAAAGGATGGTATTTTGGGCGTTTTCTTATCATTGTTAAACATTTTTTAAAGATGTTTTATGTACGTATATATGCAATATGTTCAATTATATAATATAATGTGATGTTATTTTGTTATACGTTGTTATGAATGTATTTTTATGAGATTGGTTGTTATGGATAAGAAAACAAAAAGGTCTTTTGCTTGTATGTATTCGTTTTTTCAGTGTTGAAAAGAATAATGAAAGGGAAAAAGAAGAAAGAGAACAAAAATACCCTTTTATGTGTATGTGTGTATGTTTGTTTGTTTGTAAAAAAAGTCTCACTCAAATTGCAAATGAAAATGAGTAGAGAAGACCGATAATGTATGTTAGTGAATGGATAAATGAATGTGAAAAAGAAGAAGGATGTGCTGTTAATGGTGGTTGTGGTGGAAATGGAGACGATGTTAGAACCAGAAAATAAATGAATGAGGAATACTATTTGACAAATAAATATTCCCCTCCTTTATTTAATATTAAAAAAAGAAGTGATATTAAAAAATATTTAAAATTAAAGAATAAGATTAAGAGAAAAAAAACAAAAACAAAAACAACAAAAGAAACAAAAGAAACAAAAGAAAACAAAAAGTTAAACATCAATGAAAAAAATTTTTTGTAATTATCTCAAAAAGGAAAAAAAAGAAAAAAAGGAGGGAAAAAATTTTTTTATATGTGAAATTTTTTTTCTCTTCTCCCGCGATTTTTCTATATTGTTGGTGACGTAATGAACAAGCATTTTTCAGTTTAAAAAAAAAAAAAATCAAATTTAACTTTTTAACATATGAAATGGATAATCGAAAAAAAGAAAAAGAAAAATGATTTTTGATTTTTGAATTATTTAATAAAAATATAAACTTAACATTCAAATAATTTCATACAAAAAACTATTTTTATTTTTTATTTATTTATTTTGAATTATTTAATAAAAAATAAACGTAAACATTCAAATAATTCCACACAAAAAACAATTTATTTTTTATTTTATTTTATTTTTGGCAATTTAATCCCACTTAAAAAGCAGAGCCACGCTCCAAACTCGCTCTTATATCCTCCGTGTACTTGTCATAATGGCGATTCAGCTTCTCATTGAACTTCCTGTTTCTCTCCGAGATATAATTCACATCCTTCGCCTCATCCGCCAGGGGGCGGGGCCTAGAGAACTGGGACCTCCTCTCGATGTTCCTGTTGAGCTCCTCCACCATCCTGTCCACGCCCTCCTGCGTTACTCCAGTGACGTCATCGATGACGTCACCGTCCTTGCCGAGCCCCTCCCTGTACTCCCTCTGGATCTCCTCCTTGGGGCGGCGTGCGAGGGCCGAGCGTATCCTCCGCTCGTAGACCCTGTGCTGGCAGTCGTCGTCGAAGGCTGACCACCCGAACTTGTCTGGGTCCGGCCCCTCGCGCTTCTTGCGGGCCTTGGCAAAGTCCTTCTGTGCAGACTCGGCGGTGACGTCGAGGAACCACCCGTCCGGGTCGTTCTCCATCTTCATCTTCTTCTTGAGGCGTTGTTTCTGATTCTCGCTCATCCCGTCGACACCCTTCCCGTACTTTTTGCTCTCTTCTTCGATGAGTTGGTCTCTGGTGCGTTTCTTGGCTTCGTTCTGTAAAAAATAAAAATGAAATGAAATATATGTATGGAATATAGGATGAATTGCGTGTGAATATTGTGATTGGTTACACCCTTTCGTCTTAATTCGAAAAGTCTTTTTTGTAGTGGTGTCATTTTGGGAACGCCTGCTTCATCAAGGTTGTCGTTGGCGTTATCATCATCGTCGTTGTTATCGTTCTCAGACGGCGTTTTGGTGACCTGCGTTTCCTTCTCTTTCTTTTCAAACTCTTTTTCGGACATCTTTTTTCCCACTCTCTCTTTTTTATTCAGTCTTCAATCTATATACCGTCGTTGTTGTTCCTCGTTGATGTTTGTTTGTTTGTTGTTGTGTT
>CAZHGC010000081.1:0-4367 GCA_964531385.1 uncultured Lachnospiraceae bacterium
ACTTCCATTCATTCGATAGGACTTCCTGTATCTGTCCTATGAGGGCTTTAAAATCGCATTTTCCTTCGTTGAGCTTTTCAATGAGGCCGAAGATCTGTTCCTCCTTCTCATTAGAGTCCTTGTTGATTTTACCACTGATCCTCTCCTCCAGTGAATCAGCGTCCTCGTTCATTCTTGTGCGGATTTCCTCCAGCTCACCCTGCACCTCCTTCCTGTTGTTGTCGTGCTCTTCCAGCCTCTCCTCGAGCAACCCAAGCAACTCCTTCAGCTTGTCTGCCATCTTCAATCTTGTTCTTGTTCTTGTTCGTGTGTGTGTGTTCCTTATTTTCCCTTTTTTCTTGTTTAATTTGTTTGTCCTTTCTTCTTATTTTGGAATTGAATTTCCTTTCCCTTTTCTTTTTCTTTTTCTTTTTTTACCTTTTGACGCCCCTCGTTTATCTTCTCAGGGGTAACCCTTTAAGATATTAAAAGGCATTTGAGGTCTTTTAAGATTTGAAAAAGAAAAGCGAAAAATATCGACATCTGCAGGATTCGAACCTACGCCTCAGAACGAGAAGTGATTTCTAGTCACACGCCTTAACCACTCGGCCAAGATGTCACTTCACGTCTTAAGGTTACTTCCTTTTTGTTTTGTTTTTCGTTCAATTCTTTTTAAGTTTTTCAATTTGAAAGTAACCAGGCAGAAACAAGCAAATCCACCCCCACACAAACGAAACAGCTTTAAAAAAACAGATTCTTTCTCCCCGGCAAGTCTTTTTTTGTTCGTAACCGTTCCATAAGCAAACGCCACAAAATAGATTTTCGCAAATTAAAAAGTGGGAAAAAGCGGTTAGTATTTTTCATGGGGATTTTCGGTTAGTTCACATAGGGAAAAAAACAAAAAGAGAGGGGAAAAATTACGCTGACAATCACACAATATTTTTTCCAATATATAACCGTTACTTTCAAACAACCCCGACAAAAAAAAAAAAAGTCAACTCAAATAAATTAATACAAATTAAAATAAAATAAACATAATTATATTAAATTATATTATTACCATTAATCCAAAGAACAACTTTGTAAATTAAGGTGAAAAAAAATAGACCTGAGAAACAAGAAAAAAATGAGCAAAGAAATTGAGGCTGCAATTGCTAACTTCAGAGAGAATTGCGTGTGGAAGGAATGCCCCGAAGAAGTCGATTACCATTTCTCCTACTCTGTCGATAGTAAGGATAGAAGAAGAGCGTGGTTTTCTGATATGTTTGAGTCGTGCACCATTATCGGCACTGTACCTCTCCCCCTCAACACGGTGATCTCGTGGAGCATCAAAATCCGCCGTACAAATAACGGCAAGTCGCGCTTCATCTATGTTGGAGTTGCACCCACAGATATAGACCAGGGGAAAAGGATGAACTGGAACAAGTCTGGCTGGTACTTTGACTGCTGCAGCTCGAAGTTGTGCTCGGGGGAGCCTCATGATTATTTCAACAAGATCTACGGCCCAAGAAAGGGTGATGGAGAGTACCTCAAGGAAGGAGACAGCATTGGCCTTGTGATGGACACTACAAAGGGTGAGCTCTCATTCGTGTTGAACGGGATAAATCTTGGTGTTGCGTTTGAAGGAATCCCTCTTGACGAGCCACTGGTACCCTGTGTCCTCCTTGGAAGTGAAGATGATTCCATTATCCTCGATACTTCCGAAGTGAAGGCCGACATAAACAGTTCCATTCCTGTTCCGGCCAACATCACTGCGAGGAGCATGACTGGGGACTCTGTCACTCTCAAATGGGACGAAGTCAAGAATGCTGTGGCATACCAGGTCGAAGTCGACGGGAGCCTTGTGTGGAGGACGGCCACAGGGACCACATACACTGTCCGGAAGCTCGAGGCTGAGGTCGAGCACAGTTTCAGAGTGCGTGCTGTGAGGGAGGCCAAGGAAGAGGTTAAGAATCACTCTGGAGAGACCAGAACAGCGATCAGAAACAAAATGAGTGAGTGGAGTGCCCCTGTGACAGAGAGAACTCACGAGATGCCTTTCGAGAGCGTCCAGTGGGTGAAGTGCCCTGACGACCTCGACGAGGAGAGGAAGTACACTCTCGGTGCCGAGAACCCCAAAGTCGTGAAGAAGGCCGGGAGCGAGAAGGTCATCATCATTGGCAACGCCCCCATCCCTGTCGAGAAAGTGACCTCATGGAGCATCAAGGTGATCGCCTCGAAGGAGGGCAATGGGAAGGATATCTTTATTGGTGTTGCACCGTTCGACATTGAGCAGACTAGCGACGATGACTTTGGGTACGATGCCGTATGCAAGTGTGGTTGGTTCATCGATTGCTACGACTCGACCCTGTACTCTGGCGCTCCTCACGGCTACAAGAACAGGGAATACGGGCCGAAGTTCGAGAAGGGCAAGTACGTCCATGCTGGCGACACCATCGGCGTTGTGATGGACACAGAGAAGGGCAACCTTTCATTCGTTCTGAACGGCGTCAAGTTCGGCAATGCCTTCTCGGCAATCCCTACTGACAGCCCCCTTGTCCCCTGCGTTGTTCTCGGGTGCGACGGCGACTCTGTCGAATTTGCTATCGCCGAGGTGGACGAGATCACGACTCACTCTGTCCAGGCTCCTTCCTCCCTTGCAGCCAAGGCTGGCGATTCCTGGGACTCGATCTCCCTTACTTGGGCGGCCGTCCCCGGCGCTACGTCCTACCAGATTGAGGTGGACGGAACCGACTTCTTGAAGGTTACCAATGAGACTGCGTACACAGTGTCTGGGCTCATTCCCAACGCCGAACACAACTTCAGAGTGCGCGCCCTAAAGGGTATCTCGGCGGGCGTGTGGGGCACCGTGAAAGGGAAGACAAAGGAGGCGCCGAAGATATACGACTGCGTCTGGAGGAAGTGCCCTGACTACGTCGCTGATGGGAGAAAGTACTCTTTGAAGGCGCTGAACAAGAAGGTCGCCAAGAAGGAGGGGCACGAGAACAGCGAGAACCTCTGCGCTATCATCGTGGGGAACGCGCCGTTCATCCCCAACATGATCCTCCCGTGGAAGGTCAAAATAGTCAAGTCTGCGGAGAACAACTGCAAGGGCATCCTCGTGGGTGTGGTCCCGGCTGATGTGGACCAGAACGAATACTACGTGCAGAACAAGTGTGGCTGGTTCTTTGACTGCTACAGCTCGAAACTCTACTCTGGGCCTCCCCATAACTACAGGGCGAAGGAGTATGGGAAGAGGAAAAATGATGGTGAATACTTCAAGACTGGAGACACTATCCTTATTGTGGTCGAGACTGGGAAGGGCTCCATTAAGTTCAAGGGGGAGTCGTTTGATCTTGATGTTGCCTACGACGGGGTTCCCCTCGATAAGCCCCTTGTCCCCTGTGTCATCCTCCAGAACGGTGGCGATTCGATCGAGCTTACGCCTCCAAGTGAGCCGAAGTTTGGGTTGTTCTAAGTATCGTCATTTGTTAGGAAACAAGTGTTTAAAAAATGCTTCTCAAAAGTTAAAATTAATTCAAATGAACGTTGGTCACCCGTGAAAATAATCTTCTCGTCCCTTTTGTCAAAAAAAGTGTATTTTTTCAAGATACGAAACATAACTCCCTAAAGAAACGTACTGCCATCAACATCAAAAAGGGTGCATCCTCCTCCACTTCCAAACAACAGTATCTAAAATAAAGAAAACATTATCATTGCTACCTCCGTAACCAGCAAAAGTAACCTTGATAAAAAAGAATAACGTCAATATATAAGGAAGTTCGAGGAGAAACACCCCCACTTCATAAAAAGTGGTGCTGAACGAGAGGTTTCTAAGAATCTCTGATTTATTGCCCTGAACACGAACCACAAAGAACCAAAACCTCGTTAAAAGAGATGAATGGAAAAATGAAGTGAGAGAGGAAAGGAAAGAAAATAGCACAGCCACACATCAAAAAAAATGTTTTAGGATCACCACCCAACAGATACCTCCCTTCCCATTTCTTCTCCGCTTCGTCCATCGTTTTTTATGGCTATGAAAGTAAGTTAAAAAAACGCTTGGTCGTGACGTCACCCATCCTCCTCCTCCTCTCAAAAAACCACATACACGCATCACCAACAAGCGATAATCTTTTCGCTCCCCTTTTTTCACCTACTAAAAAATCTTTTCGGGTTCCTGCGATTGTTTGTTTTAAATCCATTCGGTTACAATTCCATTTGGGAAATAATTATTTATTATAATTCGGCAACTATTTAACACATTAATATTTACAGTCAATAATAGCACAACGACACCAACAGCCCATGTCAAGCAGAGACCAGAAGAAGAAGAAAGAAGAGGAGGAGGAGGAAATCGTGGAAGAGGTGAAGAGGCGCCTCGAGACCAACGACGAGAACAGGGTGGCCGT
>CAZHGC010000082.1:0-4319 GCA_964531385.1 uncultured Lachnospiraceae bacterium
TTTTTTTGCTCAATATAAATTAATGTCAGTTTAAAAAGGTATATAAATTAAAATAATAAGAAAAATATTTTTTTTGCTCAAATAATTATAATAATATCATTAAAATAAAATAAAATAATAAATAAATAAATAAATAATGTAATATAAAAATTTACTCAAGAACAGGCTTGGGGGTAAGGACAGTGCAGTCAACCTCAAGCATGGAATCACGGAGGACAAAGTGGGATCTCCAGAAAGAGATGATGTTAGACTTGACAGCGCAGCCAGAAGGGCCAAAGTCATAAAGACCGGCAACACCCTGGTAGGCGGAGAAAGAGGGCCCGTAGAAGAAACGACGCTTCAGGAGGTCCTCGAGGTCAGCGCGGTTGATGTCGTAACGCTGACCGGCAACCTTTGCGCGATAGCGGCTGCCGTCCTTGATCATGTTCTCAGTGCTCATTTTTACTTTAAAAAAAAGTTGGGGAGCGAAAAAATAGGGTAGGAAGTGGTTTTTTTCTTTATAAAATAATAAAGATTTTTATTTAATATTTTATTTTATATTAAAAAGAAAAAGAAAAAAGGGACTTTTTTTATAGTTTGTGTAAGAAAGAGGAAATATTGGATAATAAAAACGGGAAACATACAGAGGAAAAAAGGCGGAATATATAAGGGAAAAATCGTAACTGATAGGAAAGCCCCATTTGTTTCTTTTTTTTTTCTGATATTTTTCCTTTCCCCGTTCGTCTTTTAAGATCCTAAAAACACCATTATGAATTCATATTTGAATTTGATTTTTGACTTTGAATTCCATTTCCATTTTCTTTCCTTATATCCATTAAACGCTTCTTATAATTGTATTACCAATTAACATTCATATCAATAGTCATTCATTTAACAAATTTAATTTTTTTTCGAATTAAAAATATCATTCCAATTTTAATTATATTTCCACTTCCATTTCGTTTTCATTTCACATTTTTTTAAGCAAATAAATGACTTGGGGAAGACCAAGTACTTTTTCTCAGGACCTTATTGATTTCGGGTTCACCCACCAATCCAATTTCGACCTTATCAAACAACTTCAACACAACCCTATCAAACTCCATCAGAGCCCTAGCCTCCACATACGCCGTCTCCACGATCGTGACATACACAACAACCTTACAGACCCCCTCAGAGAAGTGCGCACAGTTGACCAACGCAGCACCCACGCCCTCCACAATGTTCGGGGACTCCAGCCCACAGCACCCATCAGGGAGAGGCACTCCCGAAGACACAGCCCTCAGCATCGGCGGCTCCACACGCTCTCTGCTCGGCGAACGGTAGAGGGATGCCACAAACGAGTCGAATCCATGCACTTCAACACTCTTTTTGCGGCCGTCTGAGAATGCATCAACGATCGCGTTCACTAAGAACCGTGCGCATTCGGGCGGTATGAGCACCTGGCAGCACACAACCCAGCAGGAAAGGCGTGCATTGTGGCAGATGAGGCATGCAGACTCGGACGGCGCTACGCCCGCCAAGGTGTCCCGCTCTAGCGCAAGGGCGGTCTCTCTGTGGGTCGTGACTTTGGGGATTGTGGCCGCTCCGATGATGACAGAATCGGAGAAATTGACATGGACGTAGGAGGACCCAACGCCCCGAATGCCGAACAGAACGATGTTGCGATCGTCGACGGTGAACGAGTCCTTGGGATGCTTCCATATTATGTCCACCTTGGGGAAAAGAGACTCGGGGTCAATGCATTCTTCTTCATCACCGGTGATGTAGGTGTCGTCGCCTTCCCAGTTCCTCGACCCAGGCCTGGAGTCTTCAAGTTGTTGCTGGAGTTGGAATAGCATCTCTGTTTTGTGCGTGCGTGCGTGCTTGCGAGCGTTATTTCTTTCGGTATTATTTTATGGTTATTCGTCTTTTCAATAATTAAAAGATTATTTTAAACCTTTTAATATATGAAAAAGAAATAACAAAAAAGAAAAGAAAACACAAAAACAACAACAAAAGAAGAAAGAATAGAGAAGAAAAAAATGGGAGGACGATTCATCGCATCAGCTTGGGACCCTCACTATATCATTGGCCAGATTGTGTGCATGCAGAGCATGTTCTACTTTGTGCTGGGGCTGCTCCTCATCGCGTTCGACATGAGCTTTGGGATCCCGTTTTCACTCGATCAGGTATTCTTACCTTATTCCGCGTCAAACCACGTGGAATTCATTTTCAAATGGGTTACAATTTCCGCATACCTTGTCGCTGCTTTGGTGTGGTAAAATAAAACAATCTCTTTCACATCGATTCCATTTACTTATTTTATTTTTTTTTTAAACTTTAAAGCTCTGCTGGTCTTGTTTTTGTGGTCGGAAAAGCAAAGAAGTGCACAGACTTTTCGTGCACAATATATTTCTATCACATTCTATTCTCTGCGTTGTATTCCGGTTTTAGGATATGGACAATTAGCTGGTGGTTGACCATGGTTGGGTGTGCCTTCATAACATCTTTCATCGGAGAGTTCTTGTGCATGAAGAAAGAGTTGCAAGAAATCCCCATCTCTTCAAGGGCAAGAGATCCTACTCCTTAATTGAATACAAAACAAACAAAGAAACAAATATGAGAGAATTAATTTTTTTTTTATGAATAGAATACGTTATTAAAATTATTAACCTTTTTCATTTTTAATTCATATTTAAAATTTTGTATTGGCTCATTTAATTTACCAACGTTAAATTTAAAAACAAAGATAACCAACTTCAATTTTAACCTATTCACATATTAAAAACAACAGACTTTTTTCATAAATTAAAAAGAAAAAAAAAAAATAGAGAAGAAAAAAGAAACAACACAACACAACAAACTCCCCATCGAAAGGATTTCCCGAGGATGTTGCCGGCGGTATTACTAAGCAGCACAGACACAAAACACGACGACATAATTCTGGACCTTGCGGTGAACTTCTACGGAGACCGGATAGCCACGTGCTCAGCCGACTCATACGTGAAGGTGTGGGACAGGGTGGACTCTGAGTGGCGGATAAGCGCGACATGGAAGAGCACCAGAGGCCCCGTCTCGCATGTCGCATGGGCGCCGCCAGAGTTCGGCCAGCTGATCGCCGTTTCCGCGCTTAACAACGTGATTTTCATCGAGGAGGACGACACAGACAGCGAGAAGCCACGGTGGCTGGACAAGCACGTACAATCGGACCAGAACGAGAACATAACCTCCATCGGCTTTGGGCCCCCGCACATCGGGCTTGTTTTTGCCATGTGCACTGCGACGAAAGGAGTCAAAGTCTTTTTCTGCAATGACCTTCTCAACTTTAGGGAGTGGGACATGGTGGGCGCAATCCTGGACCCCTGCGGCAGCGGGTATTCGTGCTTTGCATGGTGCAGCTCCGCGTTCACGGAAAGGATGATCGCCGTCTGCTGCAGGCAGAGACACACCGTCAAAATCGTGGCGTACAACTCAAGGGGAGGGTGGGAGCCCATCACGGAAATGCTTGGGCACTCGGAAGACATCATTGACATCGCCTGGGCGCCAGACTCGGGCAGGAGCTATCACCTTTTGGCGTCCGTGTCGAGTGACGCGCTCATAATTTGGAAGCTTGAGATAAACAGCAACGGAGACGCGATACACACAAGGTACATCATCAAAAACGTCGATGGGTGCTTCCCGTGGAGGCTGAGGTGGAATGTTACCGGGACTATTCTGGCTGGGTCGTATGATGATGGAACGGTTAGGATGTGGAAAATGAACCAGTATAACTTTAGTTGGGTTCAGTTCTCCGCAATAACTCCGGACACAAAGAGTGTAAAGTGATATATTTTTTCTTCCCTCCCCTTTTTACTCAACATTATAACAACAACAACAACAAAAATCGTTTATATTATTTTATTATGAAAGAAAGAGTGAACAAAGTAAAATAAGGCAAGCACGCTTGATTTAATTGATATCACTTTTTTTAAATTCCGGTGCTTTCTTTCCTTTGGTTTCATTCTTGGAATAATTCATTTTTAAATTTCCCCCAATAATTGATTTCCCCCCTTTTTCCATTTTCCCTTTTTTCAAAACTGTATTTTATTTCTCATTTCAATTCAATTGAATTGAATGAAAATCGCCTTCGATTGACGATTTCGTTGTCTAATTTCTTGTTCCATCCTATCCACATGTGAATCAATCCTTTCAGAAGACCACGGGGTTAATACGCGCTTATAGCTTTGGGCGCTTGCCACCGTTAATTAATCCGAGATTATAAATCCCGCCTTTCCTTTTTTTGATTAGACCGGACTTCTGTTCTTAAACCGTGTGATAAACCCCGATGAAACCTAGCCGTTTCTCGTACTTGTTCGAAT
>CAZHGC010000083.1:0-4227 GCA_964531385.1 uncultured Lachnospiraceae bacterium
GTAATGTTAAGGGCATCCATCTTATCATAATTTTTAACATTCATTTTGTTATTGGTTTCAATATTTTTCTTTGGTTTCAAATTTGACGCAGCAGCAGCAGCGGCAGACACAAGAGGAGCAAGAACAGGCAAGAGCTCATCAACATTCCCAACGCTCTTTACCTCGACCTCCCCATCCTTACGAGCTATCGGGTCCAAGCGCCACCTCTCACTGGGGATCAGCTGGAGGGCACTCGGGCTCTCTCCAAACAGCTTCCCCATGATCTGCCTGAGGTCCTTCGAAGCCGAAGACAACTCCTCCTCTCCACCACCATTTCCCGATGCCCTTGAGGACCTCAAGAACAGGGAGCGCGAGCCAAAGATGTAGAGGCCGAGCCTCGCGCGGGAGAGGGCGACGACGAGCCTGCGGGGGTCGCGGATGTGGCCGAGGGACTCTGTGCGGACCAGGGAGAGGAGGACGTAATCAGCCTGGCGGCCCTGGAACTTGTCGACGGTTCCCACGTACGCGGGCGCGCCGACGATGTCCCTGAGCGCCTGGGTCTTGCAGCAGCGCTCGGCCACGACCTCCCTGAGGAGGCTGCGCTGGCCGTTGTACGTCGTGAGGATGGCGACGCTCTCCCGGGGGTACCCCAGCAGCCGCATGTAGATGTACACGTGGACGAGGAACTCGGCCTCCGCGACGTTCTGGTAGAAGTGCGGCGCAGGCGCGGCCTCGCGCGCCCCCGCGACGTCCACGAGCTGGCACACCCGCGCAAACCCGGGGTTCCCGGCGGCGGAATTCCCGAAGCGGGGGTCCGCGAGGATGCTGGGGAGCGTGCGGAGGCCGCCCGGGTACGCCCAGGAGTACAGCGCGGCGAGGCTCTCGCGGGCGCGGCCCTGGGCGTCGAGGACGTGGGTGGGGACGCCGAGGCGCACGAGGCGGGCGAACATGCTCTGGTCGAAGCGGCACGCGCCGCGCAGCGCGGGGCACTTGACCACGGGCGGGAGCTGGCGGTGGTCGCCGATCATGACGACGCGCCCGGGCGCGCGCAGGAGGACGAGGGGGACGAAGGCCTCGACCTCGAGGATCTGCCCCGCCTCCTCCATGACCACCGCGTCGCACCTGAACCCCAGCGCCTGCAGCTCGCGCCGCCGCAGGGCGGCGTACGTCGCCGTCATCGCGACCACGCGCGCCTCGTGCGTGAGCAGGTAGTTGGCGCGGTCCGCGGGGCTCCGCAGCAGCTCGAAGGGCCGCAGCGCCCTGAGCTTCCGGAACACGTCCTCCAGGTACTCCCACTCCTCGTAGACGCCGAGCCGCTCCCGGGGGCCGAGCCAGCGGACAAAGAACTCGGCGAACGGGGACCGCGCGCCCTTGCCCTCGTCGGCCTCCTCGTCGCAGCGGCGGACGAAGGCCTCCCAGCGGGGCAGGACGTAGAGCTTGCGGAAGAGGAGGGCGGCCTCGCACGTCGCAGAGTACGCCTCGTGCCCGGGGACGCCCATCGAGCTCGCGAGGACGTCGACGAGGTTGAGGAGGGTGAGCCTGCGCTCGAGGATGCAGTCTACGCGCCCCTTGGGGCTGAAGTCGCGGCTCGTCTCGAGGGCGCGCTCGCCGTGCCCGAGGCGCAGGCAGTGCGTCTCGTCGATGTCGAGCTCCACGAGCTTGTCGAAGATCTGGTTGAGCGCGTTGTTGGACTTGGTCACCACGAGGATACGCGAGACGCCCTCGCTGTGGTACAGGTTGGACACAATCTGGACGGCGACGTCCGTCTTCCCCGTCCCCGGCGGGCCCACCACCAGCGTCAGCCTGCTCTCGCCGCTCGTCGCCGCGCGGATGGCGCCCACCTGGGCCTTCGTGAAGGGGACGGTGTTGCACTGGCCGGCGCCCGCAACGACCAACGGCCTGTACGCCTCGGCCACCCCCTTCTCTTCGTCCACGCGGTAGCACCAGTCTCCCATATTAAAACTGACGTACTCTTCCGGGGAAACGCGATCGACTTCGATGCCCGGGTACACCGACTTGAGGTGCTCATCATTAACGAAGGTGTCACGAAAATCAATGAAATTACCCTTTCTATTCTCATCATCACTATCATTATTATCGTTATTGGTGTTATCATTTTTAATTGAACTTTGAGTGTTATTATTGTTGTTGTTGTTATCGCTTGGAGAGTAGTAGCCAAGGATGGTGTTCTCGAGCCAGTCAGGGAGGCGGTTAGAGTACGACTCGGCAAAGGACTCTGCGTCCATCATTCCAGCAATGTTTGTTGGGGCCTCAGTGGACATCAGCGAGCGAATAGTCTCCAGCACCGCCTTGTAGTTGCACTCCTCCTCCCTGCGTCTCACAACGAGGTTAAACGACGCATAAAAGTCGCGCACGCCCTCTCCCGCGTACCTTTCATTGTCCTCAACGTACTGTGCCCCGTCCATGCGCACCCGTATCGTCCTGAGCGCCCCTCCTCTAGGGCGTCCGTCGTCCATCCCAGCGTCCCTCGGGAGCACCGACGCCCCCGTAGTCGCGTCCACGACATCCACGACCTCGCATCCGCGGACCGCCACTACGCCGTACTTTGCGGCAAACGACTCCTGAGCAGCGTCGTCCCCAGCAGCAACCCCTCCCGTCATGTCGACCCGCACGGCGTAGAGGATGTCGTGCCTGCGGATGGCCTCCCACTCGGCCCTCCAGGCCGCCTGGCGGCACTGGTCGAGCGTGACGGAGAGCTCCGCCAGGACCTCGCTCGGCTTGGTGTCCCCCAGCGCCGGCTGCGACACGCGGACGAGCCTCGCCTCCCTCAGGGGGAGCGCCATGCGGCTCGCCCCGCCAAAGTCCGCCGCCCTGCGCCGCCCCTGCGCACCCAGCAGCGACGACGACGACGCGGGAGCCCTGGGGCGCATGGCGGCGATGGCGCGCTCGAGGCCCTCCCTTGCCCCGTACACACTCTCGCAGCGGAATAGCTCAAAGTTCCGCTGGAGGTAATCGTCGGCGCTGAGGAACTGGAGGTTGAGGCTGGGAAGTGCCAGCGGGATCGCCCCACTATCGTCCTCCTCAACATTATTCCTGGAGGCGTCTCCCGATGTTGCTTCATCACCATCATCACTGGGCCAGAGGTCCCGCTCCGTTGGGAACAGTGCGAGGTTGCCATCCCTCTCAATCTCTTTCCTAGGAGCCTCTAAGTGCCGCAGCACAACCTCTGTCACAAACTCCCTGTCACAGCCATCATCGAGATTATCATTTTGGGGGTCATTATTGGCGTTGTTTGCGGAGAGGAGGCCGAGGGCAACGGCGAGGGTGCGTAGCTCGGGGCTGGTGAGGCGTGCGAGGTGCTTGGTGAGGGTCTCGCGGTCCTGCACGGCGCCGATGTTGGAGAGGGCGAGGGCGCGCAGCTTGTCGGGGAACAGCTTGTAGCAGACGCGCTGCAGCGCCTGGGCGCGCTCGGCGCCCCGCTGGGCGAGGTCCGCGGGCGTCAGGGCGGCGCCGGAGAAGTCGTCCACGGCGAAGGCGTCCAGCCGCTCCAGCCGCCACACCATCTGCGGGAACCCCACGGCCTGCCGGAACCCGCGGAAATGGGTTGTGGCTGCATTGGGAAGGGCAGTGGCAGCGGCGGCCTGGATGGCGTACAGAGGTGTGCGGCGGAGACGTACGAGGAAGTGGGTGGCTTGGAGGTACAGGTGGAAGAAACGCCGGGTGGGCAGCTGTGAGAGAAGGTCGCAGATAAACTCCACGCACTTCAGAACGAAAAGATACTTTTGTGAGGATAGTGCTGTGAGGCCCCGTATCTCGGACACGGTGTGCTCGCCAGGCCGGATGCTTTCGACCTCCCCCAGAAGGGACTCCACGAACGCTGGGATGAGCCCGAATGTGGCGTTCTCGGGGCTGTTGATGCCGCTCTTTGAGGTCTTCCGCACAGCTACCTTCCACGCGCTGTGGAGGCGGGGGTAGTCGCGCAGAGAGCGGGAGATGAAGTCCGGGTTCGCGGCGGCCTTGGGACCGGCGGCGAGAATGCGCACGCTGACGAGGGTAAGCGTGATCCGGCGCAGCGCCTCGTGCTCGCTGTGGCGGAAGCAGTTGAGGAGGAACGATATGGCGCTGAGCCTCGCGTTGTAGTTGGTGTTGGCGGTGTCGGACGCGATGGAAAGGGCGCTGTGGACGAGGTGCTGGAGCTCCTCGGTGGAAATGTCGCCCGGGATTGGCTCGCTGCTGTTGCTCGAGAAGCGCTCGTTGATGTCGTTAAACTTGAGCACAAGGATTATT
>CAZHGC010000084.1:0-4171 GCA_964531385.1 uncultured Lachnospiraceae bacterium
TTCTCCCCGCTGCTGCGCTCCGTGAGTATCGAGTCCACCTCGTCGATGAAGATGATCGAGGGCTGCAGGTATCTCGCGAGCGCGAACAGCGTCCTCACCATCTTCTCCCCGTCCCCCACCCACTTGGATGTCAGGGCGCTAGCGGAGATGTTGAAGAACGTCGCCTTCGACTCGTGCGCCACAGCCTTCGCGATCATCGTCTTCCCGTTCCCAGGCGGCCCGAACAGGAGCATCCCCTTGGGCGGCGCGCGCAGCCCGGAGAACAGCCCCGGGTTGAGCGACGGCATGATCACGGCTTCGTAGAGGCTCCGCTTCACCTCCTCCAGGCCGCCGATGTCCTCCCAGCTCACGCTGCTCCTTCCATTCCCGTCCTCCACCACGTTGTTCAGAATCGCTTCCTGCATCTGCCTGTCCAGCCCGCGGAGGATTTCCTTCCCGACCTCGTCTGCCTTCCCGCCCGGCTTGTCTTCCTTCGGGGGCGCCTGCCTCCCGCGGGCACTCCTCGCGTCGAGCCGCCCCGACTTTGTTGGGGGTTGCGGGAGCGGCGGCGGTGGTGGCGCTTGCCTTTTCCTCTCTGCCAAGCTTCTCTCGAGCGCCATTCGGAGCTCGTGCATCTCGTTTGTGAGGATCCCGATGCGCTCGACCACAAGGTGTTTGTTTGTTGTGAGCTTTTGGGTGAGCAGAACGGAGCTGGGGTTGGATGGGTCTTTCAGGGAGATGCATATGTCTATCATGTCAGAGCCGTCCAAGAAGAGCTTGAGTATCTCTTTGACCTCCTCGAGCATCCTGCTCAGCGTGGCCGCGTCACGAGGCCTCCTTGGTGCTGCGGTGACTCGTGCCTCCTCCATCCCGAGTGCCTTGGAGATTATGGCGGATGCCTGGTTGGAGAGCTCTTCCTGCTTGGTTTGTCTCCTCGCTGGCTGCGCGGGGCTCTGCCCTGTCACACGTGGTGGCTGAGGCTGGGTCTGTGGAGGTGTGATTGGTTCCCTCTCCTCCGCTGCCTCTTCCTCTTCCTCCTCTTCCTTCTTGTGTTTGGTGCGTCTTTGACGCTTTGGGTTCCGCTTGCCTTTTGGCGGCATTTCTTGTTGTCGTTTTTTGTTTTGTTTTGTTGTTCTTTTCTTTGAATTTTTAAAGGATTTTCATTATTTAAAAATAAAACTTGAGAAAAAGAAGAAGGAGGATATTTGTAGTAATATAATTGAATGTTTTTAATTTGTTTTGGAAATAATTATTCATTTATTCATGTGAATTAAAAAGGGAGGGGGTTGAGTTATGAAAGATAGATTAAGAGAGTGAGAGAAAGAAAAGAAAAGAAAGAAACGTATTATTGTTATCTTTCTTTTTTCTCAGAACCCAGTTTGATGTCTGCAAGGACTGGGAAGTGGTCGCTATATGTGCGACCGCATGGTCTTTCTGTTATTCCCACTCTATACCCTTCCACCTTCACCTTCTTTGAAACAAAGATGTGGTCAACTCTTCCATCCCTAAATAAAAATGAAATCGAAATAAATGAAAAAAGTGATGTGTTGTTATGTTATGTTATGTCATTTACCCTAATGTTGCATTACACTTGAGTTCCCTCGTCCATTCCAAGGGTTCTGTGCAGTTTCTAGGCAGGCAGAGAATTCCTTTGCAGACAGCCATTGAATCCGAGAACCCTATATCTGCGCCCGCTGAAGAGTTTGTGAGCTCTTTGAACCACGACTGGGACGAGTTCCCGTTAAAGTCCCCCAGGAACACCACTGGGAGGTTTCCGCTGTGCGACGCCTTGCGGAGCTGGGAGAGGATGAGGCGGGTGGCCTTCATGTTGTACGCCTCGCCGCCCGCGCCGTAGTGAGCCGTGGCCACGATGAGCTGCTGGCCCGACTTTACCTCCCTGAGGCGGACCCACGAGCAGACCCTCTGGTTGAGGTAGATGTTGCGAGCGATGGTGTCGCGGTGAGGGGTGTCGTCGTCCTCGATGTTCGCCCCTGACCTGGGGCTGCCGTTCTCGACCAGGTGTGCGGGGTTCCTGGAGAACGAGCTCGGGATGGGGGGTGTGTTCGAGAGCCAGAAGGTGTTGGACTGGAGGAGCTGGAAGCGGGACTTGCGGAAGAAGATCGCTGCGTGCTCGCCCGTGTGGACGCCGTCCCGGGAGGCCTTCCCGTACCACTGGTACGGGCCGTTGTCCTTGTCGTGTGTGTTGCTCCTGACGTAGCGGAGGGGGAGGAAGTACGCGTCCTGGAGGACAAAGACGTCGGCCTTGAAGTACTCGAGCGCGTCGACAAAGTCCTTCTTCCTGTTCTCCCAGAGGTCCACCTTCTTGACGGCGTTGAGGTCCGAGCACCCCATGTTCCACGTCATGACCTTTATGCTGGTCTTGTTGAGGGCGGACGCGTCGGGGAGCGGGCAGGATATCGTCGACCCGGGGAAGAGCCCCCCCGTGATCACGATGACCCAGACGATGATCCCGAACGCGAGCCAGAGCCCCCGCCCAAAGATGGTGGCGAAGTCCGGGAAGAACGTCACGGGGAAGTAGTAGGGGAGGTGCGACTTGCGCAGGCAGATCCCCGTCGTGCAGATCCCGACGCTCAGGATGCACCCGATCAGGACGCACAGGGGGCTCACGAACGACTCGATGTCGAGGTGGTCGCTGTGCACCATGTGGATCACCGCCAGCACCACGAGCACCACCAGCGGCACCACCAGCGTCAGGAAGCAGAGCAGGAGGAACAGCCCCGACGGGTAGAGCTCGGCCTCCACCGTCTTGCTCCGCCGCCCCTCCGGGACGCCCCCTCCCTCCCCGGTCTGCCTGAGGGCGGCCAGGTTCCGGCTGCTGTTGTTGCTGTTGGAGATGCTCGCGATCGAGTCGTCGTTCTCGTCGTTCTCCTGGAACCCCACGGGGCTGCTCTCCCCCGCGTACTCCTGGCTCCCAAACGACCCGAGCTCGCGGTCCCCCTCCGCCTGGATCTGCAGCGAGGCCCGCCCCTCCGCCTGCTGCACCCTCTGGGGCCCCCCGGGCCTCCTCCTGGCTCCCAGTGCGGGCAGGAAGACGCGGAAGCGGAGGGCGAGCTGGAAGAACCCGGACGGCGTCCCCGCCCGCGCCTGCCGCCGCCGCTCCTCCCGCAGAAGGTAGCTCGTCTTGTTCATGGTGAGGATGGAGAACATGGAGGCGAAGGGGAGGAACGCGAGCATGCACGGGAGCTTGGTGAGGATGTCTATGATGAAGGAGCGGATCCGGAGGACGTCCGGCACGTGCTGCAGGGCGATGAGCACGTAGATGACGATGTACACAAGCAGGGTTATCCCGGTGATCTTGAACGTCCACAGGAACGAGAGGTACCCGGACGGGACGATGGCCTCGAACAGGTCCTCCAGCCAGCTGGAGTTGGTGCAGCCCCAGATCTTCCTCGCGGACAGCACGAAAGGCCAGAC
This sequence comes from uncultured Lachnospiraceae bacterium, assembly GCA_964531385.1. GTDB lineage: Bacteria > Bacillota > Clostridia > Lachnospirales > CAG-274 > MGBC114079. Next base: position 3,415 of record CAZHGC010000084.1, read on the forward strand.
GAGAATCGCAAAGAAGACGACCCCGAAGACAGCCCCGGACAAGAACCAGATGCACTTTATCTTGAAGCTGTACTCCCGCCCGTGTGGGTGGTACCCCTTCGGGATGAGGAGCTCCTGCTCGAGGTTCTCCCCGCCCTCGTCCTCCTGCCGCGGAGGCTCGGCGTTTGCGGGAGGAGCATGCACGGATGACTCCCGGATGGGGAGCTCCTCGTCTTCGGAATAGTCTCTGGGCCCAACCCTGAAAATGTCGTCTGTTTCCTGCCTCAACGCCATGGGTTCGTCGTAGTTTGTACCAACTGTGAACGTGTTGCTATTGATACCAAACATTCTTTCAAAAAGAAAAAAAAAAGAAGAAGAAGAAGGAAAGAAAGAAGAAGGATGTGGAGAACCTTGGTGTGCGGTTGTTTTTTGTTGTTTTCAAAATTTCCAAATTCTTTTGTTCGCTTTTTTTGTGTGTGTGTTTAAGATGTGAAAGAACGATTTTTTTCCGTCTTTTCCCTTGTTTCAACGGAAAAAAAGGACGGTTTAAATTCCGTTTTTTGTGTTAATTAAAAAGGTTTTCTATTAAATTAGTTCGGTGTTGTTGTTATTGTTAAAACAAATAAGAAAATCCTTTTTAATAACGTTAAGTGGTATTGAAAATTAAAATTGAAATTTGAATTGAAATTGAATTTGTTATTTTTTTTAATTTGTTAATAAAACAAATGAAAATGTAACATGGGTTGCTGGCTCAGTTGGTTAGAGTGATGGTCTCATA
>CAZHGC010000085.1:0-4120 GCA_964531385.1 uncultured Lachnospiraceae bacterium
TTAATACCATATCCATTATTATCTCGTGATTTTAGTACTTTGATGCTCCACGAGGTCACTTTGTTGGGGGGAAGAGGTGTGTTTCCAATGATGGTGCAATAATCACCATCACCAATCTTTGTTGCGATTCTGGGATTCTCCTCATCAACAGAGTATTTCTTCTTCTCCTCAACATCATCAGAGCATTCCTTCCACCAGCCTGTTTCAAACGATTCTTTCTGTGTCCGCCCTTTCACAGCATAACTCCACTCACTCACTGAATTCCCTCTCACAACACGTACTCTGAAGGTATGTTCTGTTTCCGGAAGAAGTCTCCTCTTCGTGAATGTGTTCGTTGTGGATGCACCCCAGAATTTGCTTCCGTCTACCTCAATCTGGTAGAATGTCGCCCCTTCTATAGCGTCCCAGGTGAGGGTGATGGAGTCCCATGTGATGCTCTTTGTTGTGATGCTTGAAGGAATGGGAATGGAACTGTCCACCTGGTTCTCCTTCACTTCAGAGGTATCGAGCTCAACAGAATCGACTTCGTTCCAAAGAAGGACGCAGGGCACGAGAGGCTTGTCAAGGGGGATTCCTTCATATGCAACACCAAGATTCACTCCATTCAAAACAAACGAGAGTTCACCCTTTGCTGTGTCCATCACAACGCCAACACTGTCTCCTGTGTTAGCATATTGTCCTCCATAATCTTTCCTTGGTCCATATTCCTTCCCTCTGTAATTGTGGGGAGGCCCAGAACACAATGTTGAATCAGAACAATCAAAGTACCACCCACATTTATCATAGTTGATATATTCATTCTGGTATATGTCAGATGGCGCAACTCCAATGTAAATACCATTTCCATTATTCCATCTTGATTTCAATATTTTGATGCTCCACGAGGTCACTTTGTTGGGGGGAAGAGGTGTGTTCCCAATGATGGTGCAATAACCATAACCATCACCAATCTTTGTTGCAATTCTGGGATTCTCCTCACCGACAGAGTATTTCCTGTTCTCATAAACATCATCAGGACACTCCTTCCACCAGCCTGTTTCAAATGACTCTTTCTGTGTACTTCCTTTCACAGCATAACTCCATTCACTCACTTTGTTCCCTCTCACAGCATGAACCCTGAAGGTGTGTTCTGTGTCAGGAAGAAGCCCTTTCTTTGTGAATGTGTTTGTTGTGAATGTATCCCAATGCTTGCTTCCATCCACCTCGATCTGGTAGAATGACGCCCCTTCATCGCCATCCCACGTGAGGATGATGGAGTCCCATGTGATGCTCTTTGCTGTGAGGTTGGAAGGAACAGGAATGGAACTGTCTACTGCATAATTATCTAGTTCTATGCAATTATCTTGTTTTCTGAGGATGATACAAGGCACGAAAGGCTTGTCAAGGGGAATTCCTTCATACGCAACGCCAAGATTCACTCCATTCAAAACAAATGAGAGCTCACCCTTTGCTGTGTCCATCATAACACCAACACTGTCTCCTGTGTGTACATATTGTCCTCTTTCTTTCCTTGGTCCATATTCTTTGTCTTCATATTTGTGAGGAGGCCCTGAGTGCAAAGTTGAATAAAAGCAATCAAAGTACCACCCACATTTATTGTAGTTATCTCCATCATTCTGGTCTATGTCAAATGGCGCAACTCCAATATAAATACAATATCCATTATTATTTTCTGATTTCAGTACTTTGATGCTCCACGAGGACACTGTGTTGAGGGGAAGAGGTGTGTTCCCAATGATGGTGCAATAATCACCATCACCAGTCGTTGTTGCAATTCTGGGATTCTTCTCATCAACAGAGTATTTCCTGTCATTATCAACATCATCAGGGCATTCCTTCCAAACGCACTTTGAGAAGTCTGGCCCTTTCTGTGTCCTCCCTCTCACAACATCACTCCACTCACTCACTTTGTTCCCTCTCACAGCGCGAACTCTGAAAGTGTGCTCAGTCTCTGGAAATAGTCCTCTCTTTGTGAATGAGCTTTTTGTTGTGGATACACCCCAGAATTTGCTTCCATCCACTTCAACCTGGTAGAATGACGCTCCTTCAACAGCATCCCAGGTGAGGGTGATGGAGTCCCATGTGTTGCTCTTTGCTATGATGTTGGAAGGAACAGGAATGGAACTGTCCACAAAGTTATCAAGTTCAACAGAATCACCTTGCCAATAAAGAAGGACACAAGGAACCAGAGGCTTGTCAAGGGGAATTCCTTCAAATCCAACACCAAAATTCACTCCATTTATAATATATGAGAGTTCACCCTTTGTTGTGTCCATCATAACGCCAACACTGTCTCCTGTGTGGACGTATTCTCCTTGTTCTTTCCTTGGACCATATTCCTTGCCTCTATATTTGTGAGGGGGCCCAGAATATAGTGTTGAATTGTAGCAGTAAAAGTACCACCCACATTTATCGGGACTATAACCTTCGTCCTTGATTGCATTAAATTGGGTGATTCCGATGTTAATACAATATCCATTATTATTTTCTGATTTCAGTACCTTGATGCTCCACGAGGTCACTTTGTTGGGTAGAAGAGGTGTGTTCCCGATGATGGTGCAATAATCACCGTAATCAATCTTTGTTGCGATTCTGGGATTCTTCTCGACAACAGAGTATTTCCTGTCCTCATCGACATAATCAGGGCACTCCTTCCAAGCGCCCTCATAATATAATGGTTTCTCTGTCATCCCTCTCACAACATCACTCCACTCACTCACTGAGTTCCCTCTCACAGTACGAATCCTGAAGGTGTGTTCTGTGTCCGGAAATAGTCCTCTCTTGGTGAATGTGTTCGTTGTGGATACACCCCAGAATTTACTCTCATCCACTTCAATCTGGTAGAATGTCGCCCCTTCTATAGCGTCCCAGGTGAGGGTGATGGAGTCCCACGTGGAGCTTTTTGTTGTGATGCTTGAAGGAATGGGAATGGAACTGTCCACATTCTCCTTCACTTCAGAGGTATCGAGCTCAACAGAATCACCTGAACACAGAAGGAGGACGCAAGGCATGAGAGGCTTGTCAAGGGGAATTCTTTCATACGCAGCACCAAGATTCACTCCACCCAAAGCAAATGAGAGCTCGCCCTTTATTGTGTCCATCACAACGCCAACACTGTCTCCCGTGTGGACGTATTGCCCTTCTTCTTTCCTTGGCCCATATTCTTTGCCTCTATATTTGTGAGGAGGACCAGAACACAATGTTAAATCATGGCAGTAAAAGTACCACCCACATTTATTGCGGTTATACCATTCATTCTGGTTTATGTCAGAAGGCGCAACCCCAATAAAAATATCGCTTCCATCATTATCTTTTGATTTCAGTATTTTGATGCTCCACGAGGTCACTGTGTTGGGAGGAAGGGGTGTGTTCCCGATGACAGTGATAAAATGATCGCTAGCAATCTTTGTTGCAATCCTGGGATTCTCCTCGTCGACAGAGTATTTCATGTTCTCATAAACATTATCTGGGCACTTCTTCCACTGCATCTTTTCTGGACTCACCCTGACTTCACCACTCCACTTGCCCCACTCTCCATCATACCCACAGCGCACCATAAACAAGTATGAGAACGATCCCATCCCCCATATGGTTATCATAGCTTCATTAGTTTCGTGTATTTCCTTGTCTGTTATGACCCCAAAGGTGGTAGCTGTAATCTGGTAAACTTGGTAAACGACCTTCTTATTATTCACAACAACAGGGTCCCACTTAAGCATCACAGCGCTTTCTGAGGCATCCCCAGCCCTGAAGTTCTTGGGTATTATCTTTATGTTGTTCATCTTCGCTTTGATGTTGACGCTCGTTGTAACAGGAACAATGTCCTCCAGCACAAGCGGCGTGTCCAGAATCTTGGCATCCACAATTATAAGTCCTTCATTTCTGGAGACCTTCTCCACCATAAGCTTCCTCTCCGGCTCAAGGAGGATCTCCTTCTCCTTCGGGAAGTCAGAGAACATCCTGATGTTGTAGCCCCAGGTCTCTCCTGTCAGCACCATGAGCGTCCCATTGGCACCTTTGATGAAATTCGTTGTGGCATTGAGGTCCATGGTTGTGGATGTGAACGTCCACCACGTCTTCTCGTTCCCAGGTGCATATGGCAGTCTCTCCGGGAACTCGG
>CAZHGC010000086.1:0-4040 GCA_964531385.1 uncultured Lachnospiraceae bacterium
TGGGAGGGAGTTAAAAAAAGGAATGATATACTGATATATATGAGGTGGAGGGGGGGGGGGAGGAGGGTTAAGACAGACAGGTAATATATATTAAACTAAAAAAAATGGCTATATTTCTATTTGATAAAAAATTATTATATTATTGACGAATTCACTGAAGACATTGTTGATGGCAAAGTGGTTGGAATCGGCGACGTTGTAGAGCCAATACCAATCCCAGCAGCGGCAGCAGCAGCAGCAGCAGCCACAGCAGACGGCTTTTTCGGCGTAACCATCACAGGAATCTGCTGAGCAGAGCCATTCGAGCTTCCACCAGCATTATTTCCGCTGCCACCCACAGAGCCATTCGAGCTATTATTCCCAGTGGCACTCGGCGACACCTGCGTCGGGAAGCACTTCCCCGCGTTCTTATACGAGCAGCTTCTCCCCGCCTGTTCGAAGAGCGCTCTTATGAAGCATATGAACGATCCATTCTCCAGGAGTTCATCGATCGTGACCGGCGTTCTGTACCTGAAATCCTCCTGCGCGATCAAGTCCGGGGTCGCTCTCTGCACCTCCGCGAGCTCCTTTTTGAGCGCGAGGACGTCCTGGAGCGGGAGGAGCGCGAGGAGGGAGTTGGACTCGAGCGTCCTCTCCACCGCCCTGCGCACCGCGGCGTCCGTGCACTGCGCAGGGAGGCTCCCGTCCATCCACAGCCTGTCCCTGTAGATGCTCCGCTTGAACCTCTCGTTCCTGCACTCCTTCCACCACTCGATGAGCGGCGCGAAGGACAGCGACGACGTCGCCGCGACGGACAGCACGGGGGTGTTGCGCACGGCCGTCTCGTGGACCCACAGCGGCGCGTGCAGCGCGATCCCCGACGCCGCGAGGCCCAGCCGGCACCACTCGGGGACGAGCCGCAGGTCGGCCGCCTCGGCCGTCACGAGCATCTGCGTCGACGACGCGATCTGCTCCAGCACCGTCCTCCCCGTGTTCTCCCACAGCACCGTGCTCCGGGACCCAAAGTAGTACTCCCGGTGGATCGACTGGAGCGTCTCCCGGGCGTTCCGGTCGAGGTCGTCGAGCACCGGGCACCACGGCTCCGTGAAGACGGGCAGCGGGATGAGCCCCCGGCTGCTGTTCGAGCTGCCTCCACCGCACCCGCACCCACAACTGGCGCTACCCTTGCCAAAGCGGCCGTTCCCAAAGAGGCCGAAAGCGTTGCGGTGCTCAAAGAGGGTGGCATCGTCGACCTCGGAGTTGCCGAAATTCGCGGACCCGTAGCTGCTGCTGCCGCCGCCGACGCTGCCATTGTCGCTATCGTTGCCACTGGCAGTGCCGTCAAGGTTGGGTCCTGCTGAGGAGTTGGAGGTGGTGTTAGCAGCAGTGCCCTTGGCGGGGTCCTTCGAGCGCTTCCTCTTCTTGGGGGCGTCCTCCTCGCGGCGGAAGAGGGTGTAGTACCTGCGGAGCTTGCGGAGTGCGCGGCCGTAGCTCTGGGGGAGGGCCTTCTCGGCGGGGCTCCCGGGGCGCACGAGCTCCGGCTTCAGGGTGTAGTAGCCGCCGCCGCCCTCGCCGACGCAGTCCGCGATGATCTCGAGGGCCTTGTTCGCGTCGGCGCCAAAGAGGGCCGCCGCGGCCTGGCGCGTGAAGAACGGCCGGCAGAAGTTGTCGACGTGCTTGATCCCGGCGAGCTCGACCTCGAACGGCTCGACGGGGACGTGCGGCACGAACGCGCCGTACATCGGGTCGTCCGTGTACGACGGCACCGTCCAGATCCGGAAGTAGTTCAGCACGTCCTTGAGGCACACGCCCTGGAAGTACTGCGACAGGTGCTCCAGCCGCATCCCGTACCACTGGTACTCCTGGTCCTGGTGCGCCTCCCACCGCGGCACAGGGTACTTGATGCTCGAGCTCCCGGCGAGCATCGTGAGCAGCGCAGGGCGCCCCTTCTCGGTCCCCACGGGCGCACCCGCGTTGATCATCGAGATGATGGTCGGCCCACCAGCGCCGGGCACGCCTGCTTTACCTCCTGCGGCAGCGGACGACGCGGACGACGCGGAGGTGGTGCCCGATGTGGTGCCCGATGCCCCAGAGGGTCCGGCGGGAGACGTCGACGGCCCCGGGCCCTGTGCCATTCCTGTGGAGGACTGCCCGGACTGTATCACAGAGGGTGCGGACGAGGTAGAGGACGAAGTTGGGGGCGCTGTCTGCATGGACTGGGGCCCGCTGGACACCTGTCCGGAGGGCCCCGAGGACGAGGAAGACGTGGAGGATGAGGACGAGGAGTTTGTGGCGGAGGACCCCCCGGTGGCGGATGTTGTGGTGGTTGCTGTGGCTACGGTTGTCGTGGCGCTTGTGGTGGTAGTGGTTGTGGTGTTGGATGTGGTTGTCGTGGGGAGGAGGCTCTGTGGGGTTATGAACGAGTAGCTCCCGCCGGTGAGTGCGGTGCCCGACTCGCTAGGTAGGCGTGACGCGTAGATGCCGTCGGGGCCCGTCGTGGGGTAGAACAGCGACGGGTTCTCGTGGTAGTCGACGCCGTCGGGGTGGACAAAGAAGGGCATCTCGATGTGCAGCGCGATCTTCTTGGACGACGCGTACTGAGAGGCCTCCAGCAGCTGCGTGTGCAGGAACCACTGGACCATGTAGAAGAACTCCTCCGGCGGCGCTCCGACCGTCGTCCCCCGCACGTTCCCCGCGCCCCCGACGCTTCCCCCAGCGCCGTCGAGGCCGCCCATACCCGCAGCGCCCACGCCCGAGCTCCCTCCGACGCCAACGCCGCTGCCTCCCGCGCCCCCTGCGGCACTGCCGCCGCTCACGTTGCCACCAAGGGCGCTGGGGACGTTCCCCGAGGAGGCGGAGGCCGAGGACGACGGGCCCCCAGCAGCCCCCGCAGAGGAGGCCGCCGAGGAGCTCCCCTGGGCGGCGGTGGCTGGAGACACTGCGGAGGACGCGGAGGCCGAGGAGCCCGCAGAGGACGCTGTGTGCCTGCGGAGTGGCGTCCAGTGCTTGATCTTGTAGCGCGCGTATGGCTCGAGCCAGGCCCTGTTGGCGTCGAGGAAGGCAGAGTACTCTGGGTCGCTGCGGACGAACGAGGCCCTGGAGTCGTAGATGAGCGTCAGGATGAGCATCTTGGCGTTGATGATCTCCTTGTAGGACATGAGTGCCTGCGCGCGGCGGCAGCGGGCCTTGAGGCGCTCGATCTCCGTGTTGGCCTCGGGCGTCCCCGACACGTCGTCGAGGCGCAGGAACACGGGGTTGAACGCGAAGGCGCTGATGGGCGCGTTGGGGTTGGCGCAGAGGGGGTCCTGTGTGTCGGCGAGGTCGTTCAGCGGCGTCAGCTGGATGTAGGAGAACCCCGCCGGCGCGGCCCAGTCGACGAGCTGCTTGATGTCCGGGAACTCCCCGAGCCCGAGGTTCTTGTTCGACCGCAGCGACGCGAGGTTGACGCTGAGCCCGACCCCACGCCACGGCTGCTGCTCGAACGGCGAGTCGTTCAGCGTGATGGTCACGTCGTGGGCGCAGTCAGCGCTCCCCGCAACGTTCCACATCCCGTCCACAACGCTCGCAAAGCGCCTGTTGTCGCACGCCTCCCAGAGGATACGCCCGGGCATTCCCGTTCCCGTGCTCTGCTCGTTGTTGCTGTTGGTGGTGGTGGTGGTGTTTGTTGTGGTGCTGCCCCCTTGTGGGGACACGGCAGGGGAGTCTGCGGGGCTGTAGCTGCTGGTGCTGCTGTCGCCGGGATTGGCGCGTTGAGGGCTCTTGTGCTTGGGGGCGATGAGGTACTTGTACTCGAACGAGAAGTTCTTGTCGTCGGGGCTCACGTCGTCGAAGCACGCGGTGGAGAGGTCGAGCGTGGCCGTCCACACGGGGTAGTCGTCGCACGTCATGGGCAGCGCGGTCTCCGCGTTCCAGCACCCCAGCGAGAGGAGCCCTCCCGACACGCGGACCTCCTCCTCCTCCTTGTCCAGGCACGTGCAGAGGACCTTGAACGTGACCAGAAAACGCCGCCGGCGGAAGGCACGCGCGGCGGGTATGCTGGAGCTCCTCGCCTCCCCGCCGAC
>CAZHGC010000087.1:0-4029 GCA_964531385.1 uncultured Lachnospiraceae bacterium
CGACGCTGTCTATCGCGAACGGCCCCGACCAGAAGTGCATCTTCCCGTCGTTGACACACGCCTTCAGGAGCGGGTCCAGGGCCTTCTTGCCCCCGGCGCTGCGCATCCTGAAGTGGAGCGGGACGTGCCCCGGGCCTCTGATGGCGAGGGGCTCGTCGGAGCCGGGCTGGCGGAGGTTGAGGACGGCGTTCCCGGGGAGCTTGCTCACGACGACGAAGCCCGGGGAGATCACGACGCGCTTCACGATGTTGAACGGGGCGCTCACGGCGCGGCAGACGACCTTGAACCTGTGCACGACGTTCGCCTTCTTGTCCTCGATTTCGACGACGCCGCTCTGGCCCTCCACGGCGGCGTCGAACGCCGTGCTCCACACGTCGCAGCCGGCCGGCCGTATGCGTATCTTGGAGGACGAGCACAGGAACGGCACGAAGGGCGTCCTCTTGTCGCCGAGGCCGATGTCCGCCGGGGGCACGCCGCCCTCGCCGCAGCACGCAGAGAGGGCGCCCGAGCTCGTCGTGGGCGCGCCGTCCTGGACGCATATGGCCATCCTCGTCTGGTTGCGGATCCACGTCGGGACGAAGACGGTGAGCTCCTTCGTGGGCGTGAACTTGGCGCGGATCGTGAAGTCCAGGGACTCCTTGGGCGACAGCTTGGCGTCCCGCGCCGCGAACGTGTCGTCGAACGTCGTCCCGTCGCGGACCTTCTTGCTCTTGAGCGTGTACACCGCGGGCTCCAGCACGCCCGGCAGCACGTCGCTCACGCGGATCCGGATGTCCCGCGCGGGGTCGAACTGGTAGAACGTCCGGGTCTCGCCGCGGGCGATGGTCCCGACGTCCACGTACTCGTCATCGCCCTCCTTCTTCTCCTCACTCCGTTTCTTCTTGGACTTGTAGGCAAAGCTCACCCTGGCGGCGCAGGGGAGGAGGTTTGTGAGCGTCATCGGGGCGAAGATGCTGATGGTGGTCTTCTCTGCAACGGCAGCAGAAGTGGGGTCGGAATCGGAATCCGGATCAGTGGGGGCGACCTGCTTCACGTAGAAGAACCTGCAGCACTGGGTGTCGGCGTGGGACCTGCACTTGAGGACGTGGACGCTGCCCGGCTCCGCGTCCACAGAAAAGCCCTCTGTGGACTGGCTGTGGTCCTTGCACTTGACGTACATCTTCGCGGCCTCGAGGTGCCCGATGGGGATGGGGAACTTGCCCTTCGAGGGGACGCGGACGGAGCGCTCGCGGTACTCGGAGTGGAAGGTGACGTCCAGGGGGTACTCGGTGTTGTTCACGACGACGCCCGCGGAGCATATCGTCAGGACCTTCTCGTTGTCCTCCCACTCGACCTTCGTGAGGATGGCCTCGCCCTCGACGATCCCCGGATGCACGAGCACGCCCACCCTGTCGAGCCGGATGCTGCTGATCACCGCCGGCGCCGCGCCCGTCGGCGGCCTGTGCGTGATGGTCCCGATGCGGACGATGGTCCGCCCCGCGTGCCTGGTCAGCACGTCCGCGTCGACGGGGATGGGCATCAGGGCGCCCGGGATGGGGCGCTCCACGATGGACGACGGGACGACCTCCCCCGTCTCCCGCACCTTGTACGTGACGGTGATCGAGAACGTCCCGAGCCCCGTCCTGTCGACGACCCACAGCCCGCAGTGCCCCTCACGCTTTTTCCCGGAATCACTTTCGTCATCATCATCGATTATGTCACCTTTTTCTTTCACCTTCTCATTTTCAACGCTTTCTTGGGGGATCGGAGCAGAAAGGTCTGTGAGGAGAGGCATTATCTTGGAGAACTCGTTGTTCATGACGTGGTAGAGACGGCCGGAGGACTCGAGGAAGACCTGGCTGAGGTTGATGTTCAGGGGCATCTTGGAGGTGAGGAGGGTCGTGTTGCGCGGGAGGGCTATGTCCTCGTTGGGGCGCATCAGGAGGCGGAACGTCCAGGGCTCGATGAGGGGCTCCCAGAGGACGATGTTCTCGTTGAAGAACTGCGCCGAGACGTTCGAGATCAGGTCGAGCGAGGTGACGTCGGGGAGCATGTCCATCTCCAGCGACACGTTCTCGACGGTGGCCCAGAGCAGCGGCGTGTGGCGCCCCTCAAAGTTGTTCAGGAGCACGACGCTGATCCTGTTCATGATGGCGCTGACGTGCGTGATGTCCTCGACGTCCGCCTCCTCCTCCGTGAAGACGTCCCCCGGGGGAGCCTCCTCCGCAGGGTCGATCCCCAGCTCGTCGTCCGACATCTCGCAGTTGCTGTCGCTGATATCGTTGTCACTCGAGTCGCTCGAGATGAGCAAGTTCTCAGAAGCAGCCTTTTCGGCGGCCTTTGCAGCAGCAGCCCTTTTCTTTGCCTCCTCGATCCTGGCCAGCTTGTCCTTCTCCTCGTCGCTCATGGGGAGCTCGGAGAGGGGCATGAGGGTCTTGAGGGTGAGGAGGGTGCCCTTCAGCATCATGTAGGACATGTTCAGGTTCATCTCCTTGAGCGTCAGGTCGATGTCTGTGCGCGTGTGGAGCTTCTCGGCGGGCCCGCGCGGGCGGAGGGGGTCCTCGATCGGGCCGGTCCTGTAGTCGAGGACGGCCGTGCAGGGGAGGAGGAGGTGGTCGCGGAGGGCGGGGACGCGGCCGCGGTCGTGGTTGTAGGAGGCGATCTCCACGGGCCTGATGTCGAGGTACACGGCGTCCGTCCCCATGCACTCCTGGCAGTACGCGGCGGCGCCGTCCGCCGTGAGGGTGAAGCAGAAGCCGTCCTCCTTGCGCTCGTCCTCCGTGACGGTGAAGTTGACGCTGCTGAAGTCGACCTTCACCAGCAGCCCGCTGCGCACCCTCTGCCTCCCGGCCTTCGCGCCCCACGTCGTGCTCTTGACGGTCCGCGTGAGCTTCATCGACGCGCGCTGCCGCATGGCGTGCTCCCTCCCGTGGTAAAAGTTCTTCTTGCAGTACCGCGCGGCGTTCTTGGGCTTGAGGATGAAGGCGGCGCTCTCAGCGTCTCCTCCCTTCCCCTCGCTCCGCACGACGATCCCGCGCCCGAGGAGTATCTTGCTCACGCTCTCCGCCTCGTCCTTCGTGAGCACGCCCTTGGAGTGCCTGGTGATCCACCCCGCAAGCTCCCCGAGCTGCAGGGTCACAACACCGCCAACGCCGCCACCCTTCTTGCCCTTCTTGCCCCTCCTCTTCGCCACGCCCTTCCTCTTCTTGGTGTTCTTGTCGCGTTCCTTCATCTTGCGCTTCCTCTGGTACTCTTTGGAGAGTTCCCTAATGATCTCGTCGGCCACTGTGTGGGAGTTGGACACCTTGATGTCGAACTTCCTCTCGGGCGTGCGCACCTTGATGTCCTCGGGGCCCTTCTCCCCCTCGTCCTTCTTCCCAGCGGCGTCCTGGGCGCTGGGGTCCTGGGGAGGCACGTCCGGGGCGTCCAGGGAGGCCGCGCGCCAGCGGGATAGGGGGACGAGGACCATGTTCTCGACCTCCACGACGAGGGTGGGGAGGAGCGTCATGTGGAACGAGCTGAGGGCGACCGCGATCGCCGTGTCCGACGTCTTTGCGCGCGTCACGTAGCGCGCGTCGAGGAACTTCTTCCCCTTCATGTCGGGCTGGCACTCGACGAGGTTCTTGAAGAAGGCCGGCGAGTCCTTCCGGGTGTCCGTCATGAACATCTCCTCGATGCCCGCCGAGACGTACGTGACGTCCCCGCTGCTGATCTCCAGCGCCAGCCCCTTCACCGCGAACTCCGACAGGGGGTCTCCGACCTCCCTGATGAGGACCACGCCGAGGCTCCTGAGGCTGATGCTCGTGCGCGACGGCGCCGCCGCGGCCAGCCCGGAAGCGTCGGCGATCATGGCCTCGAGGGCCTCCACGGGCGTGGGCGGCACGGCGAGCATCCTCTCCTCGGCCTCCCTCTTGCGCGCCTCCTCCTCGCGCCTCCTCCTCTCCTCGGCGGCCGCGTCGTCCGCATTGCCCCCGGAGAGCTCGCCGGCGAGCGTCATGATGGGGGGGAGCTCCTTCTCGAGGGCGGCGTAGGACGCGAGGAGGGCGTCGA
>CAZHGC010000088.1:0-4012 GCA_964531385.1 uncultured Lachnospiraceae bacterium
AATTCAAATTTAATTCCATTTCAATTAAATTAAATCCGAATTTCTATTTCCATTTAAAACCCATGTAAAAATTTTTTTAAAAAATCCACAGAATTATTATTTTCCAAGCCTTAATTATATTGAAACATAAGGGCATACTTTTGAGATGAACGTGCGTATGTTGCCGCTTCCCAGCATGAGGGGCTGCTCGTTGCTAAAGACGTTTAGCTCTTCCCCCAACCCGTTCAACGCCTTAATAGGGTTTGTTCTCCCCACGGGGTTAAACACGAGCGTATTCCTAATGCAGTCCACGAGGCCAGCGTTGGCATCGTCGTAGTTCTCGTCGTCGTCATCCCCGGATATCGCGTCCGCTGCCCTGTTGGCTCTTTCCGAGACGGCGGAGCTATCTATTTCCGGGAGCTCCTCTGTGGAAAACATCTTTCTGCCCAACGCGATTTCGGCCAAAACGCAGCCTATGCTCCAGATGTCCGCCTTGACCCAGAACTTGTCGTTGTCCACCAGCCCGGCCGCTGTGAAGCACTCTGGGGGGTGGAACCGAGAGAGCCGGAATTCTGGGTGCGCATTTCTGGCTCGGCTCGCCAGGGTCGCGTGGCCCATGCCCGCTATTGTGATTGGGCACGTGTCTGCGGAGAGCTGGCTCGTGGGCTTGCGTATGAGGATGCTCGCCGTCGATATGTCTCTGTGGACGATGCTGAGGGAGTGCAGGTACGCTATTCCCCTGAAGAGCTGCACCGCGACCGATCTTAGCTGCGTTTTCCTGACAATGCCCTTTGTGATGGCGTACTCGAGGTCCATGCTGTAGTACGGCATCGCGATGTAGAAGAGAGTCCCGCTGGAGTTCTTGTCCCGGACGTAATACTCTGGCCGCACGATCTCGGCGATGCCCTCGTTGCCCGTGTGGATCGACGTGAGGATGTACGGCTCCGCAAAGTGCGACAGCTCGTCGTCGCCCAGGGCGTTGATCGAGTGCTGGCACTTCTCCTCGTCGCTCGGCTTGGCCGAGGTCCAGCTCGACGCGTTCAGCACCGGCGCGGGGGCCTTCCTAAACACGACCTTCTTGAGCGCGTAGCTCTCCCCGGTCTCCCGGAGGACCGCCCTGAGCACGGGCTTCCCGCTGCCCCACACGCCGAGCCGCTCCCTCACGTCGAACTCCGCGATGTCCCGCATCGCCCCCGTCCTTGTGGGCCCCGGCATGGCGTCCTTGACGTTCTGGCAGAAGTTGATCATCCCCCTCACCATCCCGCCGGCACCACCACCATTGGCCACCTCGCCCTGGTTGATGCTGTGCCCCTTGGGCGGGAGAGGCGCAAAGTCGACGTTGATCTGCAGGGTCCGAGTGAGGCGGGGCTCGTGGAGGGGAGGCGGGTTTTGCCTTCTTTTGGCGTGCGATTCCAAACTGTTGTTATTATTATTGACGTCGTCATCGTCGTCGTCAAGCCGTTTCATGAGCTCTTCGAGCCTCTTTTTGCTCTCGGTGACGTCCATTTCCAGCTCTTGGATCTCCCTTTTGTTCCTCTCGTTCGTCTCCTCGAGCGCCTTCTTCTCCCCCTCGTCCTGCGCTATCTCCTCCTCTAACCGCCGCTTCTCTTCCTCGAATTCCTCCAGCTCCCGCTGCTTTTCCTCGAGCTTCTGCCTGTTCGCCTCGTTCTGGCTGGCCTTGGCGCTGAGCTCCTTCCCGATACGCTCGGCCTCCGCCCTGCACTCGGCCAGCCTCTGGTCCAGAGAGCTCATCCTGTCGTTGTTCTCTTTCTCCCTGGCTCTGGCGCTGTCCAGCTCCCTTCGCTTGGCCTCGCTCTGGGACTTGGCGCCCTCCAGCTCCTCTTCCAGCCTCTTGTGCTCCTCGCTCAGCTCGGATATCGACTTCCCCCCTCTCTCCTTGGCGGCCTTTGTGTACTTGTCGGTATTCAAGTCCAGAAGATTGCGAACTTTGCTTGAAACTACGCCGGCGTTATCGCTCTCGGAGGGTGGGACGTATGGATGTTCGTTGAAGCAAAAGGAACAAATGAATTTGGGGTCTATGATGTCTTCGCGCTCCACATTGCAGCCGCAGTGGTTGTCTCCGCAACGCGTTGGACTGTACACGTCCCCAGGCTTATCGCACACTGGGCACTTCCCATGTATGCCGTAAATCTCGTAACACTCACGGCAAATAAACCCGCCGCAAGGTAAGCTTAAGACTTCCTTGGCAACGCAGCATCCGCAGCAAACTATCGGCGAACCGAACGAGTCTACGCACTCACGTAGTGTGTTTATCACGGCTAAGTCACTGTCTTTAAACCCTTTAGACATGGCTAAAAAAAAAAAAAAAAAAAAAGCTTTGGTTGGGGTTCGTGCGTCAATCCTTTCTTATCTTTTCTCTTTTTCCTCTTTTATTTTTTGACGGAAGAAAAAAATCTTTCTTCTTTTTTTATTTGTGAAAAAGGAGAAAAGTTTTTAAAATATGAAAATCTGAAATGGCGGGAAAAAAGCAAAGCAAAGCAACCCCACCGCACCACATTGTTCCCGTTCCATACCACCAAAAAATGGGCAGGAAGGAGGTTTTCGTGCTCTGAACTGTTATCAGGGCGTCATGGATTTCTCCAAATTTTGTCCATTAATTCTAAAACTCGGAAGAAAAAAGCACCGTCATTTCTTCACAACAAATTTAAACGATAACTCCTTTCGTGGTGCCCGTTCATATCAGCGCAGTTCAAGGGATAAAGAGATGCATCGGAAAAAACTTGGTGAAAGGTTAAATAGGATTAGCTTGTCAAATACGGATTTTATTTTTCAAGTTTACCTTTTTCGGCAAAGAAATGACTAACGATGTCTAGCGCGGGCGTCGAACACAAACACATACATGCATACATCGTTCGTTCGTTTTAAGTGGGAAACTGTTTGAGCGAAAGAGATTTATTATTTTTTGACCGTTTAAAAAAATCATTCAAAAACAAAAATCAAAAAGCACGAAATCAAAAAGCCCACCAATGGCTGACGACGACACGATCAAGAGAGAACTCGAGAAGAAAGCCGAGCGGTGGGACAAAGCGAGGGAAGATACAATAAGGAGAATATCAGGGTACGTCGAGGAGGCGAAAACCAAACTCGATGAGGTGGAGAGAAAGCTTCTGGATGAGGTGGAAGCCGAGTTTGGAGAAAACCCCTTTTCAGCTATCTTGGCGAGGATCAACTCGGATAGCTCAACATCGCCTGATGAGATAAGGAGTGTCTTGGCCAAGGAAATCCCGAGTGGCTTTGGCCCAGACGAGGATTCGTTCCAGTCCCTTCTCAAGGAGATTGAGGGCTTAGAGGGATGGCGAGGCAGGATAAAACGCTCTGAGCTAACCCCAAGGAATGTCAAGGCAGTAGAGATCAGAGTCAAATCGATCACCCTCACATGGGACAACGTGAGACAGGAATGCTTTTACGAAATCGAATCATGGTCGTCGTCCTCGGAGCTGAAAACCTATCGCTCGCCCAAGTCGGAGTGCGCCCTTCTCGGATTGGAACCTGAAACCGAGTACTATGCCCGTGTTCGCACTGTTCTGTTTGGTGAAGACGTCAAATCCAATTGGAGCGACCCCATCGTTGTACGGACAAAGCACTGCCTTTCAGAGAGTTTTTGGAAGAAATGCCCTGATTATGTCGACAGGAACAAGAAATACTCTGTTGGTGCGGAGAATCCCAGAATCGCAAAGAAGACTGGTGGTGTTTATTATTGCACCGTCATTGGGAACACATCTCTTCCTCTCAACAAAGTGACCTCGTGGAACATCAAGATACTAAAATCAAAAGAGAATAATGGAAGGGATATTCTCATCGGAGTTGCGCCATCTGGCATCAACCAGAATGATGGTTATAACCACAATAAATGTGGGTGGTACTTCCATTGCTATGATTCAGCATTGTGGTCTGGACCTCCCCACAATTACTACAGGAAAGTATATGGCCCAAGGAAAGAAAATGGAGAATATGTTCACACAGGAGACAGTGTTGGCGTTGTGATGGACACAGCAAAGGGTGAACTCTCGTT
>CAZHGC010000089.1:0-3956 GCA_964531385.1 uncultured Lachnospiraceae bacterium
TCTTGACGTCGTACAGCCTAGCCTGCTTCTCTATCCTTTCCCGTGTTTCCTCGTCAACAACCATGCACTTTTTTTCTTTCTTTCCCTTTTTTTAAGATCATAAAATGTGAAATATGCTGCTTTTTCATTTGTTAAAAGGTTAAAATTAACAAAAACAAAAGAAGGGGAAAGGACAACAGCGTTTCATCGATTTCCTCTTTTCCTTTCCTTTTCCTTTCCAATCACATCGAGAATGAGGTGTTAAATTAAACATTTTGAGTACCATACTATTGTCCTCTCATAATTTTCTTTGATGATAAATTTCAATTATATTATTCCGCCCAAATTAAAACCGGAAATGAGTTTCATTCTGGCGTTTTGAAAATGATTTAAACAATTTATAAAGAGAAAAAGGATGTTTTTATTATTTCATTTTTAAATTACGAGTTCCACAGAATCATCCTTCCAACCAAGAATTACGCAGGGCACGAGAGGCTTGTCCAGGGGAATCCTCTCGTAAGCAATCCCAAGATTCACTCCATCCAAAATAAACGAGAGTTCCCCCTTTGCCGTGTCCATCACAACCCCCACTTTGCTCCCAGTGCTAACGTATTTTCCTTCTTCTTTTCTGGGCCCATACTTTTTCCCTTTATATTTGTGAGGAAGTCCAGAATACAGTGTTGACTCAAAGCAGCTAAGGTGCCATCCGGATTTTTTGTAGTTTTCGAAATCCAGCTTCAGGTTTATATCTGATGGTGCGACTCCAACCCAGATAGAATTTCCATTTTCATGCCATGACTTCAAGACCTTGATGTTCCATGAGATCACTCTGTTGAGAGGAAGAGGTGTGTCTCCAATGATTGTGGACTCCCCTCCAAATATCCCACCAGTAACCTTTGTTGCAATCATGGGGTCCTTCTTATTAACAGCGTATTTGACTTTAAGGTTGTCGGGGCATGGCTTCCAGGCAGACTTCCAATCGTTTATCCCCCATGTCGTTTCAGTGATGTGTTGTGTTGGCTTCTCTTGGACATGTACTTCTTCCCGCTCCTTTCGCCACGACTTGAGTGCCTCGATTTCTCTGTGCAGAGAGGAGAACAGCTCTTCGTTGGGCCCAAAGTCCTCTGGGATTTTCTTGGCGAGGACCTTCGCCACAATTCCGGGTGGGGGAGGGATATCCGAGTTGGAGATCCCCAGGAGCTTCGCAAAGGGGTTTTCCCCGAGCTCGATCTCCACTTCATACAAAAGCTCCCTCTCTACCGCTCTGAGTTTTTCTATCGCCATCCCAACGTTGTCCTGAATCTTTCGCATTATCCTGTCCTTTGCTGCGTCGTACAGCTCGGCCTTGTTCACGAGCTCGCTTCTCGTCCTTGGGTCCATCTTCCTAAAATGTGTAATCGGATTTACTTTTTTTCTTCTTCTTCTTATTTCCTTTCTCGTCTTTCTTTTTTCATTTATTAAATGACTTTTTTTTCAAAATTGGAATTATATTTGGTTATTAGTTTTGTTGTTTTTGCTCTTTTCTTTGAGTTAATACTGTTATTGTTGAATTAATTCATGTGGATTAAGCCTGGTGACACTAACATGTAAGATCGGTTTTTCTGATTCATTTTGGAGGTTGATACTTTATGATGTTTTTTCATATTCCTTTCTGGATCGTAAATTCTATACTCCCATTCATTGAATATTTAAAGTTCAAGTTTTGAAGTTATCCTAAAATAAAGGTCGTAAATTACTTTGATGAATTTTTTTTATAAAAAAATATTTATCGAAAGAAAATATAAGGTTATGTGAAAAAGGAAAGAAAAAAGTCTTTTTAGAATTAATATGCAAGATTTGAAAATTGAAAATGAAGACAAATTAATACACATAATACAGGATTAATGAAGAATGTTTGTTTCAAATAATAAAATACCAAGAACCTCACTTCATCAAATATTTATTTCCTTGCTAGACAAATAAAGCAATTTTATCGTTAAATACAATTCGTTTTCATTCTATTTTTCACCTTTCATACTCCGTTCTCAAGTTTTGTACACTTACTTTTCCTCTACATGCGTCTAAAAAATTAAAGGAACAATTTAAACTAAAATAGAAACGAATTACAAATTCGGTCCTCCTTTCGCATTTATGACGTAATGTACAACGTAATTGCTCGTTTTTTGTTTGGAGAAAAAGTTTTTTATTCGTTTTTCCCCCCACATATTTTGAACTTTTTTTAAAAAGAATTTTCCATGTTAAGTGACTCACCAAAGAAAAAGGCGATTATCACATTTTTAAATTTAATACACCCTTTTTTGCTTTTTTGTTGTCGCTTGTTCTTATCAATCTTTTGGTTTTTGTGTGGTACTGTCCCTTAATGATATTATGAAAGGAAACTAAAATAATACGTGGCGTAACAAACTTTTGTTGATTTGAATTAATCTTCCTTTGGAACGTCGAAGTTTTCCCCTTTTATTTCACAAAATAGATACGAATTCTGAAATAAATCGTTGGATAATGGACGGCATAGTGAGGTGACCTTCCATTAGTCCATTTCACATCGAACGTCATCAACACATTCATGTTTTCACATCTTCCTTGCCAAAAAAGGGATATTCACAAAATTTGAATTTTTGTTTGTTTATCTCTTTCTAAATAGAATTCTCTCTTTTTGTTAGTTCCCATAAAACATCATTTTCAAGCTATGTGTTCAAAGGAGAACAAGAACGCCTCGTAGGTTGTTCATTTTTAAAAATCATTTCCGTTTCATTTCACTTTTCTTTTCAAAAACTTTAACCCTTTTATTTGTTCTGGTAGACTAAAGTAGGCCAACGACAAAACCATTTCAATTCCAATCCCGGACCATCCCAATAAAAAACACAACCCCTCAAAAAGATTACTCACTCTTTAAGATATTAAATTGCCTTTCACTTTTAAAGAGAGAAGAAAAAGCGCTTCTCTGTTTCTTCCCCATCTCCCTTCCTCAGCCTACTTCAGACGCTCTTCATCTCATCCTTCTTTTACAAGAAACCAGGGTACTTATATTTACACGACTACAGACCAATAGATTTTCATCGCTACATTTTTAAGGATTGGCACTCTTATCAAAGAGGGGCGCAGATGACACTCTACAAGGAAAAAAAGAAGGAAACTCGGACATGACTTAAATCACACCCAGTGAGGACCAATAAATGCAACATATACTTTATAAAGATTGAACTTACACAAGGAACTTCCAAAATAGTTTACAACAACAATAACCTTGAAAGGGTTATTTAATCGCGTAATAAAAGGAGAGAATTGGGGACTGACAATAACCGCCTATGATTGGCGCTGACTCTGGGATTATATAAAAAGAGAGAGTAGAATGCGGCATAATTTTTTCGGACTGGAAAAGAAAACAAAAAAGTTTAATCATCTTCAAGCCAAAGAAGTGACCCCCAATGAAGTTGCGAAGGGTCCTGAAGAAATTGCTAAATGGGACAAACGTAATAAATGAAATTTCATAAAATAAAATAAATGAATGACCACCTTGCACTTGAAAAAAGATTGGGTTTGGTTTTTTCTTTTGAATTCCTTGTTGTTTTTAATAGGTACCAACGCTTTTTCCGAATGGTTTATTAGCATTCATTTTCATATTTATTAGTTTGCATTGCAGGGCTTTTATTTATTCTTCCTTTAATTACAAATTCTATTTTTACAATCCAATTTTCTTGTTCCCCCCCACCAATTCATAAAAACTTTTTTCCCACATATACACAGGCCGGGTCGACAGGTGTAAATAATTTACTTACGATAATTTTAAATTTTAATTTAATAGAAAAAATAAAGCGAAAGAACAAGGCTTATGGCATCATCAACCTTGATATTCTTTTCATTTATCTCGGCACTTTCGCTCGGGAATGAAATTAGATTAAACAGTCCCCAAGACCTCGTCGACTTCTCGAAGAGCGTGAACGAAGGAACTAATTATTACGGATCAACCGTTCTTCTCA
>CAZHGC010000090.1:0-3941 GCA_964531385.1 uncultured Lachnospiraceae bacterium
CAACTCCTCTTCAAATTTTCTTTTCCGATTCACAAGTTCAAACTTTTTCTTAGGTTGAACTTCATTGCGTGCAAGTTTTTCTAATCTGTCTATTTCTTTTTGCAGTTTTTCTTTCTTTTCCTTAATCGCAATATTTTCTTCAAGACTAAGGCTATTATTCCATTCGCCACCTGCGATTTTTTTTATTATGTTTTCCCAGACTTTATCAAAATCAAGTCCTTTAAGTTCAAGAAACGCTTTTTCTTTGACAAGCCACTCAGTTTTAAATATCTTTTTGCAAAAAACTGCCAGTTGCATTTCCTCTTCAAACTGCAATGCAAAAATTAGGTTCTGAGGAATAAGTTTTGCAATCATTTCTATGTTCTTACACTCATAGTCCTTTGTTTTTAGATTCACACTAAGAACATAAAAACTTTTTATTTTCTGTCCTTCTTGTATTGAAGGAATTGTTCTTGGGCTTACTTCATTTACAATATCAATTCTGCTTATGTCGGCATCAAACTTTACAGATTGGGCATTTGTAAGCTGAAACTTTTTGTAAATCTGAACTTTTGGTAAATGCTTTTGAATATCTGTTGCTTGAGGTAAATTAAGCATTAAGTGCTCCTTTTGTTTCGCAAGTCTCAGCCACAGTTTTTTTCACAACAAGAAAACAGACTAGCTCAAAATCATCGAGTCCTTTTAGCTGTCCGCCCTTAAAATCAACATTTCCGCCAGTTAAAAACGAGTCAATATCGCTTTCATCTTTTACTTTTATTATGGAAGAAATGGAATCACATAAAAGGCGGCTATAAACTTTCATATTTTTTCCGTCTTTTGTTTCTGAATTGAACTGATAGTAAACTTCTGGAACAGGCTCGCTTTTTCCTCTGCACATCAGGCGCATTTTGTCTAGCAATTTCTTAGGATTAAGATGGTTGCAGACAATATCTCCGTCTTCACCAATATAAACCATATAAAATGGATGCAGCCTGTTCTGATTATCAATATTTACGCTGTTGTTTCTGTTTTTTAAAACATAAATAACACCAGGCGGACATTCCTGTGCCGATTGTGCCACTGCATGAAGTCCAAAAGGTGTATTGTCCAAATCACCATGTTTTTTTACATATTCAAGTAAATCCAGACGGAACTCGTTAAGACCTAAGTCCATAATGTTAATTCCGCCGTTCATTTCTTCAATATCGATAACCTCATCTTTTAGTTTTTGAAGCTGCTCTTTTCTGTAATCCAAATCTTTCTGCTCATCTTCAAGGATATTGTCGTCGGCAGTTGCCGCCATATCAACAATTTTCATTCTTGTTTCTACACGGCTTTTAAGATTGATATACTCATCAAGAGTTAAATCCGGCCAGAAATTTACCAGCTGAATTTGTTTGTTTTTGCTACCGATACGGTCAATACGTCCAAAACGTTGAATAATTCGGACTGGATTCCAGTGTATATCATAGTTAATAAGATAGTCGCAGTCTTGCAAGTTCTGTCCTTCACTGATGCAGTCTGTGGCAATAAGCAAGTCAATGCTTCTAGTGTCATCGGGAAAAATGACATTTTTATCTTTTGAAAGCGGAGAAAAATAAGTAAGAACAGCATTTAAATCACAATGGAAGTTTTCAAGCGTGCATTTTCCTTCTGTCGTGCCACTAATCATTGCCGAATCCAGACCATAATTTTCTTTGATAAATCCGCTTAAATTATTGTAAAGATAATCAACTGTATCTGCAAAGGCTGAAAAAACAAGGATTTTTTTGTTTCCTTCGTTTATTGGATTTTCAATTTTCTTGCATATTATCTCAATGAGTTTCTGAAGTTTTGAATCTTTTTCCGGTGTGATGTCAGAAATAAGACTTTCAAGCCCAAAAAGAACTGCTTCATCATATTTCAAATCCTTAAGCCAGGAAACATAATCCATGTCATTCAAGTCGATTTTTACTTTTTTTCCAATCGAAAAAATATCGCTTGAGTTCTGGTCGTCTAAATCATAATCATCATCCATTGAAATATCTGTAAGATTGATATTCTTGCTACCTTTGTTTTTGTCAAATTCTTCAATGCTTTTGATTGTCTGCATAATATATTTCTTTACTCTCTGGACTGTAAGACTAAATGAATAGACTGAACTTTCAAGTCGCTTTAAAAGGTTTATTGCCATAAGACGACGGATTCCGCTTTCACGTCCCATTTGGTCAAAACCGCCTGCCCCCGAGTCATTATCTGTCTCAAGGTTATATTTTTCACGTTTGCTTGAGTGTATAAAATGAGAAGGTACATACACAGAAAGTTTTAGCTTGTTTAGTTCTTCAAAAATCAGATTGAATGTAGCTTCATTATCATCTTTTGTGAGAGGTGTTTGGATTGAAATAGGATGTAGCCTTTCCGGAAAAGTTCCAATGTCCTTAGTATCATAATATTTTTGAATATGCTTACGACTTCTTGCAATTGTAACGCTGTCAAGAACTTCAAAAAAGTCAAAACTCAGCATGCTTAAAAGATTTTCAGTAGTACGTTCCTCCGTTTCAAATCGACTCCATTTATTAAATGCAACCTGTGCCTGGCGGAATATGTCTTCAATAGAACTTTTCGTATTTAAGTTTCTGTCAAGATTTTCAGCGACTCCTTCATACGCAAGTGCAAGCTGATTTCTTAAATCGATAAAGCGGTTGTTCACAGGAGTTGCACTGAGCATTAAAACTTTTGTCTTAACTCCCGTTTTAATAACTTTTTCCATAAGCTGCATATAGCGGTTTTCTTTTGTATTTGAATGGGTTCCTATGCCGTTGCGGAAATTATGAGATTCATCAATTACAACAAGGTCATAGTTTCCCCAGTTTATATATGAAAGGTCGTTTCCGTTCGACTGACCATGCGTTCTATTCAAGTCTGTATGAAACAGAACATCATAACGAAGCCTGTCGTCTGCAATAGGATTGTTTTTATAATTTCCTTTGTAAATATTCCAGTTATTCGCAAGTTTCTTAGGACAAAGCACTAGAACACGGCTATTGCGGCTTTCAAAATATTTAATTACAGAAAGCGCGGTAAACGTTTTTCCAAGACCCACGCTGTCAGCAAGAATGCAGCCGTTGTATTTTTCAAGTTTGTTGATTATCGCAAGGCAGGCATCTTTCTGAAAGTTATAAAGCTTATTCCAGATTGCACTCTGCTTAAATCCTGTTGCTTCTTTTGGAAGAACATCTTCGCTAATATCATCAAGGAATTCTCTAAAAATATTGTAAAGAGTTACAAAATAAATAAATTCCGGTGCATTTTCTGTATAAGCAGAAGCTATACTTTCGATAACCTGATTAGTTACATCCTGCATCATATCAGCATCATCCCAAAACTGCTCAAACGTCTGCAAAAAGCCTATGCTCATAGGAGCTTTCATTTTTGTAATTGCAAAAGCGGCATTATTTCCCTTTTCAACGCCAAGTTCTACTGCTGTAAACTCTTTTACAGGATTGTAATTTGTTTCATCAACATTTATAAATGAAGGCATATTCTGCTGCGTGGAGTTAGATTTAAAAACAGCCTTTTTCTTAATCCATTCGGCACACTCTTTTGCAACAGCCTTCTGATTCAACTCATTGCGAAGTTTTACTTCAAACTCAGTACCGTAAAGGCTTCTTTCCCGATTTAGACGAGGTATATAAAACTCCCGCTTTTCTTTTTTTTCTTTTTCAGCAATAAATGCCGGTGAAGTAAATATAAAACGAAGCTCATCAATATTCTTTAATTCATTCTTCAATTCTTGATATGCATAAATAGAAAAACAGGCCGCAGCAATAGAAACTTTGCTGCCAGGCTTTATTTCTTCCTTTATACTTTGACTCAAAGTTTTATGCACATTATCAATAAATTCAGGCGATGACATATTCATTTTTTACAACTCCGTTTTTCCATTTGTGAAGAACACAACACTCCCATTATATCACGAATTC
>CAZHGC010000091.1:0-3849 GCA_964531385.1 uncultured Lachnospiraceae bacterium
TTCAAAAGGGGGTCCCTCCTGTCATATGATGGAAATCTACATAGCATTGTACCCCAACCGGGCGAAAAAGTCATTACCAAATTATAAAATATTGGGAAAAAGGTACTGTTTTGCGGTGCCTTTGATAAAAACAGGCGGCATATGCCGCCTGTTTTTTCTGTTGTGTTTTTATCCTCTCCGGCGTTTGCGGGAGAAGACCACGCAGCCGGTGGCGCACATGCCCAGCGCCGCGCTCAGCAACAGCATGGCGTACGCCGTCACGCCTGCGTCGCCGGTGCCCGGGGAGGCAACACCGCCGTTACCGGAACCGGAGGCTGTACCGTTGCCGGAGGCTGTACCGTTGCCGGAACCGCTGCTGCCGGTGGTTGTTCCGCTACCGTTGCTGCCGCCGCCGATGGTCGGACGGTGGATGGGCGTATGCCCGCCGCCGGAGCCGCCGGAGCCGCCGTTACCGCCGCTGCCGCTACCGCCGCTGCCGCTACCGCCGCTGCCGCTACCGTTGTCGCCCGTCAGCTTGATCTGCACCGTAAAGGTAAGGGTAACGGGCTGCTCCTCGGTCGGTGCTTCCTCAGCCGGCGGTTCGTCGCCGTTAGTTAAGCTCTGGGTCGAGGGTACATTCTCCGGCGGGGTCTCTGCCTTCACAAAGTTGGGCATGGTGACCGTCACTGGGAGGGTGAAGGTATCGCCCGACTTGCCGCCGGTGATGGCATAGGTCAGCATGCCGGTGTCCCCGTCGATCTGCGCCTGCACTCGGGTGTCGGGCAGAGCGCCCAGCGCAAAGCGCAGCTCACCATCAAGATTCAGGTTCGATATCTCCGGCAGTGTTACGTTATTCCTCGCCGGATAGCTGCCTGTGCGGACGGAGACATCCTGCTGCAGGCTGACGGGATCGGCCACCGCCGTGGGCAGCTCACTCAGCGGACAGGGGGAGATACGCGCCGTGCCAAGGAGACGGACGGTTGTTTTGCTGTCGTAGCTGCCGCCGTTGTGCCCGGTTGTGGCAAAGACGTAGTTTGTTGTATTCTCGCCCAGCGTCACCGTGGCGGTATAGAGCTGCCAGCCGGCGCCGCTGAGGTTGAAGCGCGCACCGGAGACGGTGGACGTCAGCCCTTCGATTTCTGTAGCACTGTCGTCCGCCTTGGAAAGGGTCACGGTGATGGCGCTGCTATTAATATCTGTCGTGCCGTCATAGGTCTTGCCGCTGTAATCCACCGCAGAGACCACCACCCGCATGGGCGCGATGGTCACCGTCAGCGACTTCGGCTGATCCACCGAGCCCACGCCGGTATAGTTGGCGCCGCCGTTGATGTACCACTGGACGGTGTACGTCCCTGCATCGATGCCGGTGACTTCTGTGACATCAGTCGTCCATTCGCCGCTGCCTACCTTGTAATGCACCGTGCAGCCCGTATTTTCAGGCGTGATCGTGCCTGCTGTGACAAGCTGCTGCGCCGCGTCGGTGTAGGTCAGGCCGGTGTTGGCCGTGGGCGCGGTGTAGGCGGGGGCGCTTGTGCTGCCACTACCACTCTCACCGCCTTCACCGCTATCGGGCGTCAGCGCGGCCTTAGCCACCGTGACGGTCACCTCGTTGCTGGTCGAGACATAGCCGTCCACCGTAGCCTTGCAGAAGAATGTGTGCGTCCCGGCGGCGAGGTCAGCGGGGGTGGTGTAGGTGCTGCTATTCGCATTGGAGATTTCCGTCTCGCTGCCGTCCATGTACCACGCATAGGCGGTGGGCGTAAGCGCATTGCCCTCCCAATCCATCACTGCTGCCGTCAGGGTGGTGTTGCTGCCGTAGTCGATGGTGGATGTTTCAGGGGTCACGGTGGCGACGGGCCGCTGCCGCACGGTGATCGAAGATATTCCAGCTTCGGTAGAGCTGGCAGCTTTTGGGGCAAGTGTGCTGCCACTACGCTCAGCTTCTGTCGCCCAGCTGGCGGAGGTACCCTCGGGGCGTACACACCAATAGCCATAGTCCGCCGCCAGCAGCTCGCTGACCTTTCTGGCGGTGCTATTCACCGTTCCCTCGACCTTGATCGAGCCGAACATGCCGCCGGAGAGTTCGGCACGGCCGTTTTTCCCGACCGTAAGCTCGCCCATAAACTTGCCGCCGTTGACGTACAACCAACCCGTGGTGACAGTTACATTGTCGCTGCTTCCAACGCCCACCGCGCCATCGCCGGTGATGGTGAGCGAGCTGGTCGTATTCACCGTGATAGAACTATTCAAATTCTTGCCGTTCAAATCAAGGGTCAGCGGGATAGTGCCGTTGTAGGTGAAGCTATACGCGGTTACATTCTTCAGCAGCTTGAGGGTGGCCCGTGTTCCGGTAAGGGCTGTCAGAGCGTTTGTGGCGTCAGATAATTGCGTGTAATAATCGCAGCTATGCACAGACCCATCTGCGTTATAGGTGGTCAATTCCACCATGCGGACGTCGCCGCAGTACGGGCAGTCGTTCCCCTGCGACACGTCGGGATGCGCACACGAAGCAACAACCTCGACGTTGGTGAACCTGCCAGAAACCGCGCTATCGGTGGGGATCACGGTGGTGGCCTGGATGTAGTTTGTACCGTTGCTATACTTGAGCGCAGAGTTCGGTGCCAGCAGGTTGATGACGCGGCACGTTCTGGTGCTTGTGCGGACGATCTCGCCAAACGTGCCGCCGGAGATCTGCGGCCAGCCGGTGCCGTTGGTGGCACCAACTGCCATTTCCAGCCTGGCAAATGAACCGCCGGTGATGCACAGCGAGCCGTGGCCCACAACGGTGCATTTCAGCGTGCAGGTGATCGAACCGCCGCCCGTAGCCTGAATGGTGACGGTGCCGTTGCTGTCGGCGGTCAAAGTCGCAGTGCCGCCCAGCGTCTTGCCGTTCAGTTCGATGGTGTATACGCCGCCGGGAAGGGTGACATCGCTGGACAGTGCGGTGTTAGCCAGCAGCGTCAGCTTGGCATTTTCTGTATTCGCCGCGCCGCGCACGTCCTCCAGCGCCGCCTTAAAGTCGGTATAATAGCGGGTGCTGCTGCCGGTCTTTTCCACCTTCACCGTCATCTGCGTATGGCAGTTGGTACACTTGTTGTCCGAGCCGATGTTGCTGTGGGGACACTCCCGCCCGCAGCCGCAGACGCCGCTTCCGGCGATGAAAGTTTCGTTGGTGCAGGTGTGTGCGCCGACAATTACACTGGTCAGACTCTGTGTATTTCCGTTTACGATAGTCTTGTTGGTTTTGTCAAAATACGCATAGCCCGATTTCAGCAGATCGGCGCAGGTGCCATTCTCTACACTGATGCTGTCAAAGGTGCTTTGAAACTGATCGCCGTATGTATATTCATTTATATTGCCGCCGCTGATCTCCATCTCACCGCCGGCTTCAACGATCAGATTTTCGACGTGGCCGCTTTTGAACACCACCTTGCCGCCGCTCTTAACGGTCAGGGCGGGGGTGCCGCCGAATTTCGCATATTTTGTTATATTTATGTTCACTGTCGCGTCGGCTTCCACCACCATGTTGCTGATGCACTCCCGGGACAAACTTCCTGTGTACTTGAGGTTCAGCGTACCGGCCTTGACAGTGAGCGTTCCCACTATGTAATCTGTATAAAGGGTGACAGTCTTGCCATCAAGATTCCATAGATAACCATCGAGATTTGCATGGAACAGCATGGTAATGACGCAGTTGTTCTCCACTTTATCAAATGCGGTCGCTGCGTCCGCATAGTACTGGGTCTTTAAGGTGTTCCCTGCTGCGTTCTTGAATTCCGTTTTGGTGGTGATCCATGCGCCGCATCTTTCGCACACATTGGGATAGTCGGGGGAAGGTTCTATTCCGCAGGCGTGCAGGCATTTCAGCTT
>CAZHGC010000092.1:0-3749 GCA_964531385.1 uncultured Lachnospiraceae bacterium
ACTTGTTGAGGCAGTACTCGCAGAAGGCGTGCCCGCACGAGGTCTCGCAGGGCCTCGTGAGGTACTCCATGCAGATGGGGCAGGTCAGGATGTCCGTGATGTTGTCGAAATCAATGTGTTCCATGTTCTTTCTCTCTTCCTTCCTTCCTTCCTTCCTTTGTCTTCTCTTGTTTATTTTATTTTGTTATCGTAAAATTCATTTGGTTTTTTCGATATTTTTTTCCCCTCTCATGTTCCTCGAAAAGAGAATTTTTTGAATTTGGGGGAAATAGAAATCGAATTATTTTTATTTTTATTTTTATTTTTATTTTTATTTTTAGAATATTAAGTTTTCATCCAAAAAAAAAGTTTATAAAGCTTAAACTTAAAGTTTAATTTATTTTTTTGAAATGTGTTATATGTTAACACTTTTTTTCTTGTCTAAACAATATAACATATTTAGATGGTGGTGTAGTCGCCCTTCTTGAAGCCGTGGGCGATGAACATGACGCCGTCCTTGACGAGGCCAGGGAGAGCGAGCCAGAACTGGTTGTGGATGATGTACTCGGTGGGGCCCTGGGGATCCTTGAACTTCCACTGGTAGACAGCACCAAGAGCAAAGTAAAGGACAAGAAGGCAAACAAGGCTATAAAAATAAATAAATAAATAAATAAATAAAATTATTATTAAATATTATCAAATATTAAAATTAATAATAATAATAAATTAAATTAAATTAAATTAATATTAATATTAATATTAAAAATAAATTGAAAATAAAATAATATTTACACAATAAGGATGATGCCACCAGCACCCATGCCGCCGCCGCCGCCACCGGTCTTGGTGCCGCAAGCAGCCGCAGAGTACATGAGGAGGGTGTAAGAGCAGTCACCCTCGCTAGAATCGTAGATGTAGCCGGGGTCCTCAGTGCCGAGGCAACTGAGCTTGATGGTGGTGGACCTCTTGGGGCCGCCGGAGCACTGGGTGCCGCCGGTGTACTGGACGGTGAGGCCCTGCCCAGCATCCACGTCGGCGTTGGTCATCGCCTTCTGGGTCTCGAGGAGACCGCAGCTGTAGTGGTAGTAGTTGGTGGCACGCTGGCACACACTGGTCCCGGGCTCGCAGGGCGCCTCGGTGTACCCGCAGAAGTTCACAAAGTACTGGTTCCCGTAGTGATCAATGTAATCGAGGGTATCAGGGTCACTGTTAAATAAAAAGAAAAGTGGATGTTAGGCGTGGTCAATGATAATTTACCCTTCGGGATGATAAAGACGGGTAAGGTCGTAGCTGTAGCCGTCAACGGTGGGCTTGCAGTCGTACTGCGCATGGGCCGCAGCAGCAAGGAGGAGGAGTGCGACAAGTCTGCTCATTTTGTTTAAAGCTGTGATTGTGTATATTTGTATTTTTATCAATATTTGTTTCTCTTTTTTTAATTTCTGTTTATATAAAATTTTTTTGTTTGTTTTTTGTTTTTTTGTTTATATATAGTTTGTTTGTTTGTTTTATATTTAAACTTTTTTTCCCCCTCCTACATTGTATATTGAATTATTTCCCTCCTATGTTGGAAAAAAAATTATTCCTTTCCTTTTTCCTTTTTTCCTCTCCTTCTTCTTCTTCTTATGTTCTTTTTCCTTTTTTTTCTTCTTTTGTTGTGGAAATTTTTAGGACCTGAAAATATATTTTATGGCTTGGAAATTTCCTTTTAAAATCTTAAAAGAAGAAGAAGAAGAAAAGGCTCAAATTGATTTATGGTAAATTTAATTTATGGACGAGGCTCGTAAAGGCTTGTCCCATTTTAAAAATTGCGAGCAGCAGCAATGAGCTCAAAACATTTTTCTTGAAAGGTGCCAAAAGTAAATTGTCTGCAATTCGTTTATTTATTGGTTGCTGTGTCAGCAAAATAGTTGTCGTCGTCGTCGATCAGAGGCTTATCAAGTTTGCCCTTCGTTTTTCCGATATTGCATTTGTTTGCAACGATAATGCCGAGAACAATTCCAATGCCGATTCCAATGGCAATTAAAATAATGGACCCCAAAGAAATCAGGAGATAAAGCACAGAAAGCGACATCCCGCTTTCTTTTTCATGTCCACTCTCACTGCTACTTGCGCTCTCGCTCCTTCTAATACTGCTGCTACTGATACTCTCGCTACTGCTATTATAATCGCTACTGCTACTTTCTTCTACCTTGGTGCCGCAAGCAGCCGCAGAGTACATGAGGAGTGTGATGGAGCAGTCACCCTCGCTAGAATCGTAGATGTAGCCGGGGTCCTCAGTGCTGAGGCACCTGAGCTTGATGGTGGTGGACCTCTTGGGGCCGCCGGAGCACTGGGTTCCGTTGCTGTACTTGGCAATGAGGCCTTTGCCGGGCTCAACATCAGGATTCGCCACCATGGTCTGGGTCTCGAGGAGACCGCAGCTGTAGTGGTAGTAGTTGGTGGCACGCTGGCACACACTGGTCCCGGGCTCGCAGGGCGCCTCGGTGTACCCGCAGAAGTTCACAAAGTACTGGTTCCCGTAGTGATCAATGTAATCGAGGGTATCAGGGTCACTGTTAAATAAAAAGAAAAGTGGATGTTAGGCGTGGTCAATGATAATTTACCCTTCGGGATGATAAAGACGGGTAAGGTCGTAGCTGTAGCCGTCAACGGTGGGCTTGCAGTCGTACTGCGCATGGGCCGCAACAGCAAGGAGGAGGAGTGCGACAAGTCTGCTCATATTTATTTGTGGCTTGGAAATTTCCTTTTAAAATCTTAAAAGAAGAAGAAGAAGAAAAGGCTCAAATTGATTTATGGTAAATTTAATTTATGGACGAGGCTCGTAAAGGCTTGTCCCATTTTAAAAATTGCGAGCAGCAGCAATGAGCTCAAAACATTTTTCTTGAAAGGTGCCAAAAGTAAATTGTCTGCAATTCGTTTATTTATTGGTTGCTGTGTCAGCAAAATAGTTGTCGTCGTCGTCGATCAGAGGCTTATCAAGTTTGCCCTTCGTTTTTCCGATATTGCATTTGTTTGAAATGATAATGCCGAGAACAATTCCAATGCCAATTCCAATGGCAAATAAAATAATTGACCCCAAAGAAATCAGAAGATAAAGCACAGAAAGCGACATCCCGCTTTCTTTTTTATGTCCACTCCCACTGCTACTTTCACTTTCACTGATACTCTTGCTGCTACTACTCTCTTCTACCTTGGTGCCGCAAGCAGCCGCAGAGTACATGAGGAGTGTGATGGAGCAGTCACCCTCGCTAGAATCGTAAATGAAGCCGGGATCGGCCTCAGAGCAGAGGATGCTGATGGTGGTGGACCTCTTGGGGCCGCCGGAGCACTGGGTGCCCCTGCTGTACTTGACAGTGAGGCCTTGTCCAGGTTCAACATCAGGATTCGCCACCATGGTCTGGGTCTCGAGAAGGCCGTAGCTGTAGTGGTAGTAGTTGGTGGCACGCTGGCACACACTGGTCCCGGGCTCGCAGGGCGCCTCGGTGTACCCGCAGAAGTTCACAAAGTACTGGTTCCCGTAGTGATCAATGTAATCGAGGGTATCAGGGTCACTGTTAAATAAAAAGAAAAGTGGATGTTAGGCGTGGTCAATGATAATTTACCCTTCGGGATGATAAAGACGGGTAAGGTCGTAGCTGTAGCCGTCAACGGTGGGCTTGCAGTCGTACTGCGCATGGGCCGCAGCAGCAAGGAGGAGGAGTGCGACAAGTCTGCTCATATTTCGTTATTTACTTACTTATCTATTTACTTTTTCAACTTAAAAAAGAATT
>CAZHGC010000093.1:0-3729 GCA_964531385.1 uncultured Lachnospiraceae bacterium
TCGTCGAGCGTGTTGTTCGGCTGGTTCAGCATGTGCAGCCTGACCCGCTTGCTGGTGCTCGTGTCGAGCTCCTCGATGGCTGCCTTCTGGGCCTTCTCCACCTTCTCCCTCGCGACCTTGTTCCCCATGACGCCTGTGTAGCACAGGGGAATGAAGTCAAGGATCCCGTTGAGGACCTCCTCGCCGTTGCTGGCCTTCTTGGACTTCTTCGTGAACGTCGAGACGGCAGTCTTGATCGAGGAGACGGGATACGTGCTGAATGCGAAGTCTGGGTAGAGGAGCCACACGTAGGGGAGGATCTTTGTGACCACGAGGTTGCCGATAGCCGCGGAGTCCGACGCCACGCTGATCGCCTCCTCGAGCACGCGGCCGAACTGCATTATCTGGCGCTGGTTGAGGAAGAGGAGGCGCTTGTTCCTGTCCGTTGCAGCCCGGACGAGGTCAATGGGGATAGCCAACTCGTCATCTGGTCGATCAGAGCCAGCGGCGGCAGCAGGGTGGGGGTCTTCTGTGTGTGCCTCGGAGCGTATGATGGTCTCGATGGCATCCTCGACTGTCTTCTCGAAAAGGTCTTCCATTATCTTCTTGTTATGTGGTTTGGGTTTCTGTGGATGTTTTTGACGATGCTTTCTCTTTGGTTATGCTGTTTGAATTTTTTTAAAAAATAATTGATATTTATTTGTTTGTTTATTTATTGTTTGTGCATTTATTCCGGCTTTCTTTGTTTTTAAAAAATGCGTCCTTTTATCTTTTGAGCATTTTTTTATCTTTTAAGCATAAAAAGATAACCTCGTAAAAACGAAATTTCCTGTTTGACTTGAAGAGCATTTTAATATGTGAAAGGGTCAGTCTTTTTTTCTTTTTTCTGTTTATTTTGGAATCCAATTTGAAAAATTATGCCTTGACCCAATTCCAAGAGCTCAAGCCCCATCACCGCAGTACCTAAAAGCAGCTAAACACTTTTATTATGAAAATTCCAATTTTAAAAAAAGATGTTATATTATTTAATTAAATAAAAAAATTAACTTTTTTTTTTTTTATTTCAACCAATTCCTTTTTATTATTATTATTTCATAACCTCCCTTAAAAAATAAGAAGAAAAGAAGAAAGGAAGAGGAGGAGGGAAGAAAAGGAAAAGGAAAAACTTTCTCTTTCTCTTTCTCTTTTTTGAATTCCCTTTTTTAAAAGAAAAGAAAGAAAAGGAAATCCAGCAAAGAGAGTTAAAAAAGAAA
Organism: uncultured Lachnospiraceae bacterium; assembly: GCA_964531385.1. Lineage (GTDB taxonomy): Bacteria > Bacillota > Clostridia > Lachnospirales > CAG-274 > MGBC114079. Next base: position 1,233 of record CAZHGC010000093.1, read on the forward strand.
AAAAGTTTCCAAATAAAGCAATACTTAACCTTTTTCATCTCTTTCTTATTTTCTTCATCACTAACATTGTTTTCATAGTTAATATTTTTTACTTGAGGTACTTATCCAGCCAAGCAATGACCTCACTATGCCAGTAAATGCTATCATTAGGGTCCAATATGAAGTGATCCGCATTCGGGAACCTAATAAACGCCGAGTCGACACCTCTTCTCTGGAGGTTATTAAACAGCGAGATAGCCGCAACATCGGGGATTCTATAATCCATGGCACCATGGATGACGAGCTCCGGCGTGTTCATGCGGTCCGCATACGACGAGGGCGACCACTTCTTGTATCTCTTGTTAGCCTCTGGGTCCGTGGGGATGCCGCCGAGCTCCGTGTCCGGGAAGTAGAGCTCGTCTGTCTGCCAGTACATGGAGAATGTGTCAAAGAAGCCATCGTGGCAGACGAGGCACTTGAAGCGGTCCGTCTGGGAGTTGATCCAGTTGATCATGTACCCGCCGTAGGACGCGCCCATGGCGCCGACGCGGTCCCCGTCGACCCAGTCATACTTCTCAATGATGTATTCGACCGATTTCATGAGGTCCTCGTAGGGCTTGCCGCCCCAGTCGTTCAGTATCGACCGAGTGAACTCTTCGCCGAAGGACTGGGACCCGTGGAAGTTGGGGGCGAGCACGGCGTACCCCTGGGCCGCGATGAGCTGGGGGTTCCAGCGGTAGTGGAACATGTCCTCCCAGGGCGACTCGGGGCCGCCGTGGATGTAGAGAACGAGCGGGTATTTGCGCCCGGGCCTCCAGTTAAATGGCTTGTGGAACCACGCCTGGATGAGGTCCCCGTTGGCGCCGGGGATGCGGAGGTCAAAGTAGCGCGTCATGTCGATCTCGGCCATGACGCCCGCGGTCACTGACGTCAGCTGGGTCGATGTCCCGTCCGCGTTCGACCGGAAGATCTCGCTGGGGTGCGCGAGGTCCGAGCGCGCGTAGAGGGCGCAGATTTGACCCGCCCCCTTCTGGGTCGAATCGCACGGGATGATGTTGAGCCCGCTCGACGTGTGCTCCCCGAGGAGCTTTTGAACGGTCTGCTTCGCGATATCGACCGAGAAGTAGCACCCGTACCCCTCGTCCGCGGCCCCCGCGTAGAGGGTCTTCCCGTCCTCCGACCAGGCGATCGAATCGACCGACCTGTCCCAGTCGTACGCCACGTATTGACTGGTGTTCTGAGACCGGTCGAAAATGCGGATGTGCTTGGTGTCGCTCTCGTAACGCTCCGTCTTCATGGCGAGGTACGCAATGTACTTGTCGTCCGGGGAGTACGCGGGCGCAGTGTCGGTGGCCTTGTTCTCGCACGAGATGCAGTCGATTGTCTTTTTCTCGATATCATACTCGTACACGTTGAGGTCTGTGCTCCACGCCTTATCGTTCCCGACCTGCGTGGTGAACGCTACGTACTTCCCATCGTTCGAAATCGCGTATTCGCCCTCGTCCCCAAAAGGCTTGGAGGGGCAGTCGCCCTCCATCCCGCCCATAACGTCCGTGGGCTCCCCAACAGCGACTATCTTGTCGCTGGCAGCGTCGTACTTGATGCTCTGGATGAAAACGTGGCTGAACTTGCCCTCGTAGAAGAAGTTCCAGCGGCGGACAAACGTCTTGTCCCACTCCTGGACCTTCACCGGCGAGTCGGCAATCTCCTTGTCCTTCTCAACGGTCTGGGCGAACGTGAGGCCGGGGTAGACAGCGGCACTGAAGGCGATGAGGCCCTCCCCGCGGATCTTCGCGGTCTCGATGCTCACGGGGTAGTCGGTGACCTGGTAGGGCTCGCCGAAGGTGTTGTCGTCGGCCACCTTCACACCCCAGAGGTTCAGCTGCCCGCTGCTCCCGCGGTTGCTCACAAAAAGAAGGGTGCTGTGGGCAGAGACCCAGAGGGGGTTGGCGTCCACCTTGCCCTCAACGGGGGCCAGGGTCGCCGCAATCCCGGCGGCGTCGAGCTTCCCGAGGTGCAGCACCTGCGTCTTCTTGTTGCTCGCCTGATCCCACGTGTTCACGGTGAAAACGTAGCGGTTGTGGGCGGCGTCGGCAACAGGAACGCCGGCCTTGGGCATGATGTTCATGTCCGTGGCCGTGAACTCACGCCCCCTCGTCAGGCTCACCATGCTGATGCTGGAGAGCAGTAAGAGTAGATTCTTTACGGATACAAGCATCCCTCTCTCTATAATTATATGTTTTTTTGTCTTTATTGTGTTGTTTGTTTATTTTATTTTATTTTTTCTCCTTCTTCTTCTTCTTTTATATATATTGTGCTTTTATATATATATATTGAGTTTTTTTGATTTGAGTGACTTTTTTTCCCTATATATTGGAAAAAGTGCGTGTTTTTCTCATAGATTCCTTCAAATTGCATACTTGGGAAAAAATCTGATTCTCTATGGAATTTCTTTTGTCTGGGTTTATATATGTATGTAAAAAAAATTCTTTCTCTGTTCCTACATATATTTTCTGTG
>CAZHGC010000094.1:0-3642 GCA_964531385.1 uncultured Lachnospiraceae bacterium
TCAACGAGAACGGCGTCATGGGGCAGTCCAGGTCGTCGAGGTTCATCCCGTGCGCGTGCTGCCCGGAGGAGCTCAAGGCAAAGTGCAGCTCGTCGCCGATCAAGATCACGACAAAGATCAAGAAGTACGAGGGCTCGGCGTGGCTCAGCGACGAGTTCCCCCGCAAGTTCAAGGACTTCTCGCCCATATTCCGCATTATCGGGTCGTCCCAGAAGCAGGTCCTCAGCCTCGAGGCGTTCATGAACACGCTCCTCAAGGACCAGCCCAACCTGTTCCCTGTCAAGTTCAACGTCCCCATCCTCCCGACGTTCTCCGTCACGGTCGTCTTCAAGAGCTACGAGGAGACCGACAAGATCGACCCCGACAAATTTAGAATCCCCACGAATATCAAGTAATAAACATGGGGACATAAAGAGATAAATACATTTCAATAAAAAAAGAAAAAAGAACTTTTAATAATAACATCAATAATAAATTCAATTATTTAATTATTTAAGAATATGAAAGATAAAATAATTAATTTTCATTCATTTTAAATTATAAAATATGTTTATGAATGAAAGAATTATTTAATTTTTAATTAAAAACTAATTGAATGCAAACAATCGTTTTCTATAATCTGAGAGACCCATTCCCTGAACTCTTCCGAGCTGGACACCACCGTAGTTTCTTCGTTCGTGAGCACAACCGTGGCAAGGGCTCCAAGGCGCCCGACCCTCATGACAGTCCTCTCCGCCCCGGTTTCCAGCGGGTCTATTCTGTCAGCCCCCTTCGTTGCGAGCGCAAGGACGACCTTCTGCACCCTCGGTACCCCAAAGAAGTGCCCGTCTATCCTTGCCCTCTTCTTCTCCAAGCCCCCAGCGGCAAGTTCCCCTTCTTCTTCTTCTTTTTCTTCCTCCTTGACTTTGTTGTTATTCTCCGGTGCCACGTCAAGCACGTACTTCCCTCGTTCGGCCTTCACGCTGCACCTGAACTCTGCCATCCGCTTGCTGCTCCCCGGAGTGACGCTCGCCGGCCGCAGGCGGATCGACTGGGCGAGCTTTGGCGTGAACTCTGCTGCGACGAACTGCGGCTCCAGCTCGATGGTTGCGCACGCCCCAGGGCTCAGCGCAAAGGAGGGGCTTGCTTTCTCGGGGCTTGTTCTTGGGAGGCACACCAGCCTCGCCTTTTTGAGCTGGGGCTGTGCTGCTTGGGTCCTTCCTGTGCATATGACCGTTTTTGCGCCCGCCTCGTCGAGGACGCTGCTCAGCTCTTCGACCGCCGGGCGTGCGTCCAGCGGCTCGACCAGGATGTTTCCCGGCCACTCTGCGTCGTTCCCGCCGCGCACGGCCTTTATAGCGTCGAGGGCAGCGTCGATGTAGTCGGGCTCGACGAGGCAGATGTCGGAGCTCTTGTCGCCCAGGAACAGCCTCAGGAGGTGCTTGGCGTCAAAGAACCTGCACGCCGGGTGGCTGCAGAAGACCACGCTGGGCCTGTCGAACAGCGGCTCGAAGGGCTTCCCGCCGTCCCCCAGGCGGACGTTCCCCGCCAGGGCGTCGACGCACCTGAGCTGGCCCGTCCGCATCAGCACGGAGTGCGCGAAGAGCTCTGTGGGGACGAAGGCGCGCGCGGCCCGCGCCGGCTCCACCAACTCCGACATGACGGCCGCGAACTGCAGCGTGTCGCGGGCTGCGGGCGAGACGACGAGGACCTTGTACTGCGAGGCCCCGCCCGCCCCAAAGACCCGTGCGCGGATGAACTCCACGAGGTCGTACATCGCGCCCAGCGGGAAGCACGGGACCAGGACGCGCCGCCCCTCCTGCACGCTCCGGGTGATGAAGGCGCCTGCGTCGTCGAGGGCCTGCTTGTACGTCTTCCCAGAGGCGCTGCTGCTGCTACGGAAACTCGTGCCGACGACCACAGCGTCCGCGCCGCACAGGAGCTCCCTGTCGAAGGGGAGGGGGTGGCGGCCGCTGTCGGCCAGGGAGACGTCGCCGAGGTAGACGACCTTCTCTGCGACGGTCTCGATCGCCCAGTACGCGCCGCCGATCTCGTGCCCGGAGCTGGCGCACTGGGCGCTGGCCTCGGCGAGGAGGTCGATCTTCTCGCCGTACTTGACCGGCGTGAAGCGGCTGAAGGAGGACTCCACCTCCTCCGCCGTGTACGTCTCGCCCCGCGCGGAGAGCTCTGCGGGGCGCTCGCCTCGGGTGCGGGCGTAGTTCTCGCGGGCCTCCTGCTCGGCGACCTCCCGGAGCATCCGCCGCGCCGTGAAGTAGACGGGCTCTGTCATGTAGACCGGGCCCTCGTACCCCCACCGCTCCGTGAGGAAGGGCACGCCCGCGGCGGCCTCCCAGGACGTGATGAACACCGCGTCGATCGTCCCCGCGAGGCCGGGCTCGCACAGGAGCCGCGCAGTCCGCATGGCCAGGGGCGTGTCCCCCGAGCCACCGAACGATGATCGGCGGCCCACCCCGCAGTCGAACATGAGCCGCAGCCCCGCAAACTCAATCACTGTGCACGACAATCCTTCTTCGTCCGAAGAAGCGCTCCAAACCTTCATCTCTTTTTTTCTCTTTTCTTCTTTCTTTTTCCTTTTTTAAATTTCAAAATAATTTCAATTCAAATTCAAATTATAAAGGATAAAATATAATTAGAAAATGATAAGAGATATATATATTTTTAATTTTTTTATGAGACTTGAATGAGGTTTTCTATTTTATTTTCAAAGAATTATTTATTTATTTATTTATTTTTAATGCTCCTCCTTTGTTTCCTTCTTCTCTCTCTTCTCAGAGAACCTTCTGAGGGTCTTGACGATGCACTGGTAGGTGGTGTCGTTGGGGTCGTCCGTCTTCAGGAACCTCCCCACAAAGCCGGGGACCACCGCGACGAAGCCCATCACAATGAAGACGAGGGACTGGGTCTGGACGTTCGCGCCGATGAACGCGAGGATTGCGAGGGACGCGATGGACTGGGACATGTAGATGAAGCTGTTCTGCGCCTTCTGCTGGCTGAGGACCTTTGCTGCGCGGAGGTAGTGTGTGTAGAGGTTTGTGAGGGTCTTGACGGCGTTCTCGTAGTGCTCGGACTCGTCCTGGCTCTTGACGTCCATCGTGCTCTTGGGCCTCCTCCCGAGGCGCTCCTGGAGCTCGGGGCCGACGGCGAGCTCGTAGAGGAAGTAGGCGCCGAGGCAGATGCACAGGGCGGAGAAGATGGGCGCGGCGTTGAAGATCTTGAACACGAGCGACGTGACCCCGGCGACGCACAGCCAGAACGGGAGCACAAAGTAGGTCTCCCACATGACCACGGAGTACACAAACCCGACGGCCTTGGGGCAGTAGCTGGTGTAGCTCCGGACGTGGTCCTCGGCCCGGAACTCCTGGTACTTCTCCTCGAGCTTCTCGAGCTTGGAGTTCTTCCCCTTGGAGCGCTTCTCCTTGAGCTTTAGCTCCTTCTTCTCCCGCTTCTTCAGCTCCTCTTCGCTCTCGTGGATGTATTTGTTATCTTCTGAATCGCTCATTGGCTTTCTTTTCTCTTTTTTCTTTTCTTTCTTTCTGTTGTTATTTCTTTTTTGTTTTGTTTTTATTGTTTTGTTTTATCTTTTTTCCTTTTTCTTTTTTATGAACTTTTTTTGTTTTTCTCACTTTTTAAGTTGTTAAAAGG
>CAZHGC010000095.1:0-3549 GCA_964531385.1 uncultured Lachnospiraceae bacterium
AAAAAAAAACGAATAAATAATAACCCTTTAATATGTTAAAATAGTTCTTTAAAAAATTTCCTGATTTTCTTAAACATTTCCCGCTTTGTTTTTCCCAGAACGGTTGCTGATATGAACGACTTTTTGCTTTTTTTTCCAATATAGATAAAAACACTCATTTACTTTTTTCCCATTTATTTTTTAACATTTTATTATATATTTATTTATTATTTATTTATTTATTTATTTATTTTTATATAATTTTTTCTTCATTTTACATAGACGTACATTACACGTGCATTACAAATAAAATGACCAGTGTTACTGTCAAGGTTGTACCCACCACTCCCTACACCGACCAGACTATGGGGACGTCCGGTCTCCGCAAGAAGGTTACCGTCGCCACGCAGCCCAACTACCTCTCCAACTTCATCGAGGCCATCTACCAGAACCTTAAGAACGTCAGCGAGGCCACCTACGTGGTCGGGGGTGACGGGCGGTACCTCAACAGCGAGGCCCTCCAGCAGATCATCGCCATCGGCATCGCCCACAAGGTCCCCCGCTTCCTCGTAGCCCTCAACGGGCGCGCCTCGACGCCCGCGATCTCGTGCATGATCCGCGAGCACAAGGCCTCTGGGGGCTTCCTGCTTACCGCGAGCCACAATCCCGGCGGCCCGACCTGCGATTTCGGGCTCAAAGTCAACAACGCGAACGGGGGTCCAGCGCTGAAGGAATTGACCGACGCTATCTACGCCACGTCGAAGGTATTGACCGAGTTCAGAATCGCGGAATTGCCCGCGCCGGTCGATACGAGCAAGTTTGGGACGACGACGTACGTGACGTCAGACGGGTCGAAGACTGTGGTCGAGGTTATCGACCCGGTCGAGGACTACGTCAACATGGTGAAGCGGGCGTTCGACTTTGAGTCGATATCGGCGTACGTGAAATCGACCGGTCTGCGCGCGGTTATCGACTCGCTCAACGCGGTGACCGGCGACTACACGCACCGCATTTTCGTCGAAGAGCTCGGATTCCCCGAAAGCGCCCTTTCGAACAACGTCCCGAAGGAGGACTTTGGCGGCGGCCACCCGGACCCCAACCTCGTGTACGCGAAGGCGCTGGTCGATAAGATGTTTTCGGGGAATTTCGATTTCGGGGCCGCTTTTGACGGGGACGGCGACCGGAACATGATTCTCGGAAAAAAGTTCTTTGTGACGCCATCCGACTCGCTCGCGATCCTGACCGCGAACTACTCGAAAATTCGCTATTTCCGCGAAAACGGCTTTAAGGGGGTCGCTCGCTCGATGCCGACGAGCGCCGCCGTCGACAAGGTCGTCGCGCGCCTCGCGGCAGACGGTGACGTCACCCTCAATTTCCGCGAAACGCCCACTGGCTGGAAGTTCTTTGGGAACCTCATGGACGCGGGACAATTGTCCCTCTGCGGCGAGGAGTCCTTCGGCACCGGCTGCGACCTCATCCGCGAGAAGGACGGCATCTGGGCCGCCCTCGCGTGGCTCTCCGTCCTCGCGGAGTGCAATAAGAATTCCGATGACGTCATCGGCGTCGAGGAGGTCGTCCGCGCCCACTGGAGAAAGTTCGGCCGCAACTACTACTCGCGCTACGACTACGAGGAGGTCGCCAGCGATTCCGCGAACGCGATGATGAAGGCCCTCGAGGAGAAAATACCCCAGCTCGTCGAAGGGAAAATTCCCGGAATGACGTTCCGCGGCCACAGGATAGTCAAGGGGGACAACTTTGAGTACGTCGACCCCGTCGATAAGAGCGTCACGAAGGGCCAGGGCATAAGGCTCTTCTTCGATGATGGCTCGCGTATCATTTTTAGGCTCTCGGGGACGGGCTCGGTTGGCGCGACCATCAGAATATACTTTGATATGTATGAGAACGACGCCACGAGACTCGACCTCGATGCACAGGACGCCCTCAAGGAGCTCATCCAGATAGCACTCCGCGTCGCTGATGTCGAAGGCTTCACTGGCCGTAAGGCCCCCACTGTTATCACATAAATAAAAAAAAATAATAATAAATCTTTTAAAAAATATTTTGTGATGACGAAAAACATTTTTGCTTTAAAAAGAAAAAGAAATTCTCAATTCACGATAATTAAAAAGGGAAAATAAAAAAAAGTTCAGAAATTTAATTTTTTTAAAAATAATTATAAATTAAATTTGAAATTGAAATTGAATTTGGAATATTTGGAATTAAATTTATTCAGCTTCCATTTCATTTTCACTTTTTAAAATTGCACCACCACAAAACAAACAACAAGAACAACAACAAAGTACGCCAACACCAACAGCAACACCACCAAACAATGAGTAGCATATTTGAGACTCTCTGTGCAAGAAAAAGCCACAGGAACTTCGTGTCTGTCCCCAGCAAGGAGCAGGACGAGCTCATCAGAGGGTTCATCGCGACTCTTCCCCGCTGCCCTCTGTACGGCGAGGGGGGCCTTCGCTCAGCAGACCTTTCGAGCGCACGCCTCGTCCAGATCGCGCACGAGGGCAAGTGGGCCGTCGAAGAGACGGTCGGGATGGTCACCGGGCACTTCCACTGGATCGTCGTCCTCCACGACAAGACCAGCCCGTACGGGATGGTGGCCGCGGGGTACCTCCTGGAGAAGCTCAACACCTTCATCCAGCGCCTCGGTCTCGGCTCTGTCGTCATCGGCGACGACCGCCTCGCAGCGGCCTTCACCGACGAGATAGCTGCAGCCCCCAACCGCGAGAAGCCCATCTGCGTGATCTGCTACGGCGTCCCCGACGCGACGGTCCAGCCCACGGAGAGGCTCCCCGGCGAGATGCTCTTCTACCGCAACGAGTGGGGCACGCCCATCGGCTCCACGTCCCTCCTGGCGAGGTTCCTGAAGGAGCCCCTCAGCGCCGTCGTCCCGGGGGCGGACCTCCGCGTCTCGCGCAGCGACGTGGCCTCGTACGCGCCCTGCCTCGAGGCCGTCCGCCGCGCACACTCCGCGTTCAACAAGCAGCCGTGGCGCATCGTCGCGTGCAAGAACACGGTCTCGAGGGGCCTCATGTTCCACCTGTTCAAGATGCACAACGACCCGTGGGTGGGCATCGACATGGGCATCGCGATGGCGGACTGGGAGATGGTGGCGACGGAGACGCGCAACCTCGGGAAGTGGGTCGTCCTGGACCCCAGCCCCAGCGTCTACAACGCGGACGTCTCTGCGGTCTACGTGGCATCCTGGGTGGACCTCAAGCCAAAGCTTTGATGGATATAAAAAGGGGAAAGGAAGAACGATGGTGGAAGAGGATGGTCAATTCGTTCATTCAAGACATTCAAACGTTTTAAATAATTTATGAAATAAAAAAATAATCAGTCAATTCAATTAAAAATCAATTCAATTAAGGTGGACAATGATAACTTTTTTTGTTCACATTTTTCTTTTAAATGAAAAGGAAATGGAATGAAAGGGAAAGCGGGGTGGATGTTTCCTTTGTTTCCTTTGTTTTCAATTGTTTTCAATTGTTTTCAATTGTTTTCATTATTCTTGTTGTTCTTCCCAATAAAAATCAAATGTCATCAATCATT
>CAZHGC010000096.1:0-3523 GCA_964531385.1 uncultured Lachnospiraceae bacterium
AAAGAAAGATGGAACAACCTTTCTTCCTTGTGCCGCAAGACGAGGACGACAGCCTGATAGACAAGTGGGACATCACAAACGACGACATCTTTGCCGTCCTCACTTCGTACGGCCTCAAAAACGCCGAAAGCCTCACCATAGAATGGGTCCTCTCATCGGAAATACCCCACTTTGCCCTCAAGAACGTCAGCAAGCACGACGCCAAGGTCCTCCAGGGCCTCTGCGAACTCGAGGGGATAGAGCTGTCCAATGGCCATTCAGTCACCGTCGATAATGCAATATATTGTTCAAATTCAAATTTAATTGACAATAATAATAATAACGACGATAAAAATGATAATAATAACGATCATATTGATAATAATAATGATGATGACGACGATAATATAATTACAATTGATAATCAAATTAATACAGATGACTCTGAAAATATGAATAAAATCGCGAATGAACTCACAGATATAATTCAAGCAAAAAAGTTGGAGGAGCTCATGGAGTTCTGCTCACACGCTGAGCTGTTCAAACTGAAGGATTCTCGCGTTCTGCAGCCTGCCGTTGCCCTCGCCCTCGTGTACCAACTCGCCCTGTGCCTCCCCTCCAAAACCGGCCATGTGGCCGCGTGGATAGAAGTTTTCACAGAGCCGAGCTACATCCAGAGCTTCGGAGAGAGGGTCGTAAGTGTTTTCTGCGACGTCGTCGCCCCCGTTCTGCGCAAGAGGATCGCCCTCTCCCCAAAAAAGCTCGGAGAGGCGATCGGGTCGAACGTGGAGGCTCTTGTGGCAGCAAACGCAGAGCTGTCCCTGGCTGACGTAAGCGACCCCTCCGAGTAATCTGTCCATCCATCCATAAGAATATCAAAATTATCAATAAATACAAAAATTAAAAGCGAATTTAATCGAATTACCTCCCCTCCTTTTTTAAACCTGAAAAACACAAAAGGAAAAAGGAAAAAGAAGAAAAAATGTCAAAGGCTTTGATAGCGGAGCTCGTCGCGTTGAAGGAGCTGAATCCGCTGAGCAAAGAGCACTACGAGAGGGCCAACAACATCAGCGAGAGAGCCGTGCGCGTGCTGACTGCAGTCCCTCACCCGGAAGACGACGGCGACGGCGACGACGACGAGACCTCTCCGGAGCTCACCCTTCTCCTCACAAGCCTCTGGAGGCACTGCTTCTACGAGCCCATCACGTACAACAAGGCCCGCCTTCTCGAGAAGAGGAGCTCCTCGCAGGTGCTCTCGTCGTCGCAGTCCTCCTTCTCCTCCCCGGGGCAGGCTTCGTACTCGGCGGCGTTCACCTCGCACCAACCGCCCGCCCCCAAGAGGCCCAAGCCCGAGGACCTCGTAAACGTGCGCTCTGTCATCGGCGTCGGCATCCGCACGTTCCGGGCGATCATATGCAAGCTCCAGGCCATCTGGGGCATGAACATCATCATCGAGCCCGACGGGCGCAGAAGCGGGGACGGGGACGGGAAGGAGAGGGCGTCTGCGGCCGTCCTCGCCGACGAGATCATGGGCGGCGCGGGGCGCGCGCGCGCGCTCGAGGCCTGCTACAAGTCGCTCATCTACCTGGGGGACCTCCACCGGCACTGGTTCACGCTGGACGTCGTGAGCAACGACCTCTTCAAGGAGGCCCGGAAGTACTACCTGCGGGCACGCGCGCTGCGCCCCGAGGAGGGGTGCACGTTCAACCAGCTCGGGGCGCTGGTGTCGTACGCGGACGACCCCCTGCAGACAATATGCTTCTACGCGATGGGCGACGCGTCCGCCACGCCGAACAAGCTCTCGAAGGCAAACATCGCCGGCGAGCTCGCAAAGTTCGCAAAGAGGAAGGCGAAGCCAAGGACCCTGCCACAGCCCCGCGAGAGGTTCACGGCGGCGTTCCTGCAGCTTTTTGCCGTCCTCTTCAAGTGGCCGAAAAAGGGGACGCAGCCCCCAGCAGCCCCAGCCAAGATCAGCCGCGACGTCTCCGAAGTCCTGAGCGCCCTCGAGGCGGTCATCGTCCGCCTGAACTGCGCAAGCAGGCACAGCAACTTTAGGTTCCTCGCAGACGCCGTCATCCTCGAGGCTTACCTCTGCAACTTTGCCGCGAGGGAGGCGGAGCAGTGCGTCGTGGCGCGGGACCTCCTGTACTCGACCGTCTCCCGCATCCTCTGCTCCGGAACGTCGTTCCCCCCGGCGAGCATCGCCTTAAAAGTGGCTCACATCTTCCTTATGTGGTTCGTTGGGTGCGGAATCAGCGAAAACAACGAGAACAGACGCTTTGACACAAGTTACTTTCCCGAGCGAGACCTGTGGACGTCCGTGTGGGATTCCGTAACAAGCCTGCTGAATTGCTTGATGGCGAAGAGGAACGACGCCTACGTGGACGAGAGCACGACAATCTGCGCGGAGGAGGCTCTGCTGTGCGGTGTTGCCCCGTACTCGAGCGTTGCAAGGCGGCAAAAAGACCCGTGGAAGGGGAACACTGTCGTGCTGTACGACGATGACGACAACAACGATGGCGGCGACGGCGAAGGTGACTGCTCCGAGCTGTACACCATGCGGAAGATCAGGCTACTGGAGCTCGGAAGGCGGGTCTCTGAGCTCGGGCTGGGGAAGGACAGGCAGCCACTCTACTGGAGCGAGACGGAGTCGCGGTTTTCAAACTCTTGCCCGAGCTCCCAGACGCAGCCTTCGCCCTCGCTGTTGAGCTCGCCGTCCCAGGGTTCGTCGTCTAACACGTCTCAGGGAACACAGGAACTGCTCCCGCAAAAAAGGTGTGATTCAAAAGGTGTTGCCTTGAAGGAAACAAGCAGTGAGAAGGCACAGAGTTTATCCAAATGCGCGACAATGGCGACGGCGACAATCTCATCCTTATCCTCGGAGGGCGGATCTCAGAGTTTGTTTATAATGCCGTCGCAAGTAAATGACCCAAGCGGAACCAAGGACGCTATTGGCAAGGAAGAAAATGAGGGTTGGAAATCAAAACCTTTTGGGTGGCTAATAAAAGAGTGGCTTAAATAGATTTTTTCTTTTGGAATACGAATTATTAAATTGATTGACGTGAATGACAATTTTTAAAATTTCCCTCTCATTGGAAATCTCTCATCTCTTCTCATCCTCGTTCATTTTCATTTCTCATCAAGGCTGGTCTCTCTTCCTGAGTTTTCCCATGTTTTCCCTTTTCCTTGTCCTTCAAATGAAAAACCCCCGCAAGTGAAGTTCCCCTTGTTCCTCAGTGATTTCTATGGGTTAAAAGTGGGAGTTGGGTCCTTGCATCCCCCTCCACTCGTAATTGCTATGATACAAATTCAAGTGAACAACCACTCGTACAGACTCACAGGGGCAGTGAGCATCAACCTGTGAGCATATTCTTCTCTCTCAAAATGGACTTGAGAAACGACTGGTAACGGTTGTGATGCTGTGAGGGCAAAGGAGAGTGAGTTCATGTGGAGGTGGTTCTGTGATGTGAGTCTTGAATCCTTCCATGCAATTCTTCTGTGGAAGTTCCTTGCTTCTTCTCATGAGATTGTGTCCTTCATGTGC
>CAZHGC010000097.1:0-1135 GCA_964531385.1 uncultured Lachnospiraceae bacterium
ATCAGGAGAGAATCGATCGGGTTATTCTCGTGTGGGAGAGTAAAGAAGTATCCACAACTCGCGCCACAGTAAGGGTACATAATCTTTTCAATCTGCGTCATCAAGAGGGAGACCACAATAAACAGGGAGATAATGATGAACACGACGCCCAGGGCAATGGCCACAGGGCCCACAATCTTCGTGAAAGCCGCCCATCCGCCCGTCGTCTCGTGCAGCAGCCTATTAGTGTGCTGCTCATAGACCTTCTCCTCGTCGCCCAGGAGGGCCATCTTCTGCTTGTCCTGCTTCGACATCTTGGCGCCCGATGCATACCTCGACGCAAGGGCCTTCTTCTTCTTCCTCGTCTCGTCCAGGCGCACCTGGGCCTCCGAGAACTCCCCGCTGTCCTTCTTCTTCTTGGCCATGAGGCCGATGGGGAGCCCAGAGAGCCCGTACGCGGTGTAGAACATCCAGACGAGGTACCCGAGGAGGATGAGGATGCCGACCACAAAGCCGATCCCGCTGGGGTAGAGCCCACAGGCGTCGCGGACGGTCTTGAACCAGACGTACTCGGGGGTGGTCTTGGGCCCGTTGGGAGACCCGGTGCGAACAAAGATGCCGACGATGAGCATGATCCCGACAACTATGATGAGAAGGGCGCACACCTTGAGCCCGAGGATGGCACGCTTACGCTTGGTGGTCACTTCGTCGTAATCCTCGTAGTAAAAGTAGGCGAACGGAAGCCCAATGAACATAAACAGTATCGAAACGGAGAAAATCACTATGAGAAGAATGATTTTTTGTCAGTGGAATGAAAATGGGGGATGGAATTTGGGTTGGAATTGCGGAGAATTACCATAATAGAAGTATCTGATCATCTCGGAAAGAGTGTTTGTGGGGTCTGTTCCGACATTGCCGACGTCTGTTTCGTTGCCTACATAGTTGCTCGAGTAGACGTCGATGGGAACCACAAGAAGCACCAGAAGAGACAGCCCCAGTGCTAAAACAGTCAGCAGCGTCGTGACAGTTTCTTTCTCGTAGGAGTCCTTGAGACGCATCACAATGTAGAACCCTATGAGGAAGGCCACGATCACAGCAATGGCGATGAAAACATATCCGACAGTAAGCGACATCCTTTTTGTATTTCCTTCTTCTT
>CAZHGC010000097.1:1235-3477 GCA_964531385.1 uncultured Lachnospiraceae bacterium
TTCCTTCTTCTTCTACCCTTCTTTTGTTTTCTTGTTATTGTTTTTTGTTTTTTTGTTTTTGTTTTTCTCTTTTCTTCTCTCTTCTCTTTCTTTTTTCAATTGTTCGTCTTTTAAGTTACTAAAAAAACAAATCGGCTTTTATTTGGAATCCAAAATTCGATTATTTCCAATCTTATTCATATTTGTATTCAAATCATATATATAATACTAATTTAATTTTAAAAAATAAAATGGAATGTTAATATATTTTAAGGAGATTTTTTTTAAATTTTAATTTCTTTCCTTCCTTTAAATTTAATTTTAATTTTTAATTTCAATTTAATGATTTATTTGTTAATAGAGCTATAGAATCTCTTTCTCTTCTTATCCATATTTCTCTTCTTATGGGCCTTCCTTCTTCTTTTCAGCCCACCAGGGGTCAGCTTAGTGCGGGGCCTCCGCTTATCCTGCGAGTACTTCTCCCTCAGGATATCCACCAGCTCATTAACGCTAGGAATGTCCTCGGGGCCCGGCTCCACGCCTCCCGTCTTCTTAGCCTCGTGCATGATCATCGCGAGTGCCATCAGTCTCTGCGAGAACAGCTGCCTCGCAGGAGCCCTCTTCTTCTTCTTCTCAGCCTCCATGGCGGCCACCCTCTCGGCCTCAGCCTTGGCCTCGAAGGCCATGATCTCCTTGCGGATGGCCTCGGTGTCCCTCATGATGTGGGGCCACTCAGTGTCGTAGCTGAGCGGCGTAAATATCTTTTTGGATATCTCGGCGTAAAGAGTCTTGTCCGTCCCGTAAGCCACGCAGTGGACAAAAGGCTCGATCAGCTTTGGCAACACATGGCGGGGGACAACGCGGATATCCTCATTTTTGCTCGTGACGTCATCTTCAGTATCCATTGCGTCATCCTTGACGTCATCGTCATTTTCGTCGGACGATAAATTTTTTTCGTCACTAATTTTTTGCTCGTCAGTTTCACTTTTTTCAAAGTAGAAAACAGAGTCTCCCTTTTTTATGGTGGTCCCTTCCATATCCTCGGGAGCCTTTTCCGCAGCCTTGTCGATGGAGTCGATGATAACGTCGTTGACGTGCATCGTGAGGCTGTGGGGGAACGGGGGGACGGCCCTCGTGTTGTAGGGGCCCTCGATGAGCATCGCGTTGGCGAGGGCGATGTGCTCGGGGTTCCAGGAGTGCGCGGCGAGGGTGTTGTAGAGGCCCTCGAGGACACGACGGACGAGACGGTCGTACTTGTTGATGCGGAAGATGTCGATCCCGTCCCAGGTCCGTGAGAGCTCGGTGAAGAAGGCGGAAACAAACTTGACGGTGTTGGCTGGATCAACAAAGGCTTCGGTGAGCCCCTTCACGGTGTTGCAGAGCTCTTCTTGCACAAGTGGCTTGTCGGAGTGCCAAACGGCTAAAAATTAAATTTAATTAAATTTAAAAATCACAATTAATGAAAAATAAATAAATAAATAAATAAATGTTTGTTAGATTATTAATGATGTTGGTTGTAAATTTTAAATATGCAGCGTAACGTTAATAAGAAGATGAAATGAATGTGAAATAAAAATGGGGTTTACTGTAGAAAAGACCTCTCCAGATTTTGGTGAAATCCATGTCGGAAAACGGGACTTTGTCGCTTGAGAAGTACTTCTTAAGTGACTTGACAGCTCTGTCACGGATACGCTTTTCGTTAGAGCCGAGGCTCTTAACCATTTTCTTGACGATACCCTCCATGTGTCTGTGTCGTGCTCTTTCTCTTTTTTTCCCTCTTTGTTTTCTCTTGTTTTTTATATTAAAACTGATTTTTTTTATTATAGCTCAGTTTTTTTTCCCCTTTATTTGTTTGGTTTTCCATCTTTTTTTTTTTTTTACTGTTCCTGAAGTAAATTTTTTCTCTTCTCTTTTTTTCTGATTTGAAATGTCATCTTTTTTCATATGTTAAAAGTGACGTCACAGAAATTGTCCCCTCGAACCTAAAGGTAAACAGTAATTAGGCGTAAATTCCCATTGTAGTTTTTCCTTCTCCCCCTTTCACTTGTCCTAGGAAAATAACTTTTGTATAAATGTTTGTACAGATGCAATTGAGATTTGAAAAAATAACCACCGAGATAAAAGGCACGAGGGGCATTTGTGAGCGAACTCTTAAGTTGGAAGTCATTCTGAAATTCTAGTTCCCATTTAATTATTGATTTTGATTTAATTTTAATTTTAATTATTATCATTTATTTTTAATAATAACTCTGATAAATTAAGT
>CAZHGC010000098.1:0-3457 GCA_964531385.1 uncultured Lachnospiraceae bacterium
GGGCGTGCATCTGCCGCCGCCGCCAGTGGCGCTCCTTGCGGATCTCGAGGTTCGCGGTGTGGATGTCCGCCTTGAGCGTCCACACGTTGGTCTCCATCGCCTTCTGCAGCCGCCCGATCTCGTCCGCCCCGCGCCCCTTGTCCTTCCGCCGCCACCACCGGCGCGACCCAGACGTGCTGGTGCTGGTGCTGGTGCTGGTACTCGTACTTGTGCTGGTACTCGTGCTCGTGCTCGTGCTCGTTGTGCTGGTGCTGGTGCTGGTCGAGTCGTCCTCGCTGGAGGATGCTGTTGCCGTGCCGTGCTCCTGGTCGGATGCAGAGTTGTCGTCTGCGCCACTCTTCTTGTCCTTCTTCTTCTTGTCGCTCTTGCTCCCGCCTCTGATGATCTTTCCGAGGCTGCTGTTGCGCTTCCTGCGGCTGAACGACTCCTTCCTCTTCCTCGTCTTGATCTCACCTCCGGCAGCAGCAGCAGCAGCGGCACCCTTAGCGTTCTTCGCATCGTCTGTCTCTGTCTCTGTTTCCGTTTCGGTCTCTGTCTCTGTCTCCGTTTCCGTCTCTGTCTCCTCCCTCGACTTGCTCGCCTTCTTGCGCTTCTTGCTGTCGGTGCTCGTCACGGAGACCTGCGAGGACGACGACACGGAGGACCCGCTCGCGCTCCACGCAAAGTTCGACTCCGATGCCTCCGCACCGCCGCCGCCGTCGCCTTTCTTTCCCTTCTTTCCCTTCTTCCCCTTCTTGCCCTTCTTGCCGCCGTCGCCGAGGACCTCCTCGTGCTCCTCCGTGACGGAGCGGGTGAGGTCGTCGAGGAACCTGCTGAGGCTTGTGATGCGGCGGAGGACGGCAAAGTCGAGGTAGAGGATGATTGCGATCGTGAAGACGAGGTAGAACGTGATGATGAGCGCGTAGAGGATGATCGCGGGGTCGCGGCCGTAGTCCTTCATGGCGGAGGGGTGGTCGACGCGCACGAGGAGGCCGGGCTCGTGCCCGGGGATGCCGTCGCTCATCAGCGCGAACGCGGAGACGGTCTCCTCGACGTCGCCGAAGACGGGCGTCTCGGAGCACGTCCTTGTGGTGCTGGCGTCCTCTGCCGCGATGCCCTCCGACGTGTACGCCCTGTGGTAGAGGTCGCCCGCCCACTCGCCGTCGGGGCCGATGGTCCCCGGGCGGAGGCGCGCGAGGGCGGCAGCGGCGCCTGCGTTGGCCGCGCGTGCCGCGTCTGTGTCTGCCCACATGGTCACGCAGGAGGAGATCTCCGTCGCGTACTCGGCGAGCTTGGGGCGGAGGTCTGCGGCCATGAGGATGTAGCCGTAGACCGTCTTGTCGTCCGTGCGCGAGCTGAACATCACGGGCTGCTGGCAGGCGATCATCGGGGCCGCGGCGCCGCCCGGGAGGAGGAGGCCGCAGTGCTCCTTGGCGCCTGCGAGGTCTGCGAGCTCGCGGAGGTCCGCCGTCGCGTTGCGGTCAAAGTATGCGGGGACCGTCGCGTTCTGCGCCGTCGTCTGCGTGAGGTTCGCGGACGGGTGGTACTCTGCGTAGAGCGCCGTGCCGTCGGGCTCGTAGAGCGCGAGGAGGTTGATCCCGTTGTTCGCGGACCACTCGCCGCCGAGGAGGAAGTTCTCCTCGTACCAGTCCGCGAACAGCGTCGTGTTCGCGTCCTTGAGGTCCTCCACGACGTACACCGTGTCGTCCCACCACGAGAACTGGATCATGAACTCGGACAGCTGCGTCGCCCCGTCCCGGATCGTCCGGCTCAACCGCCCGATGTCGCTGTCGCACGCCTGGAAGTCCCCGTCCTGGAAGTTGTTCACCATGAACCGCGTCAGCAGCCCGAACACAATCAGCGTCAGGAGGAAGATGAACACGAAGAACGCGATCGTCGTCCCCCGGATCGACCCCCGCAGCAGCCCGATCGGCCTCGCGATCAGCCCCAGCAGCACCCCGCGCCAGCCCCCGCGCCGCTTCTTCGACCGCTTCTTGGAGCGTTTCTTCCCCCCGCCTTCCTTCTTATTCTTCTTCTTCTTCTTATCCTCCCCCTCGCCCTCCTCATCATCGCTGCTGCTGCTACCCTTTTTGCCGTTGCCGGCGTTGATGCTGCAGGCGCCCTCGCACTTGTCGGGAGTGACGTTGAGCGCGGACGTGATGCACATGGCGCCCCCCTTGTTGGACACGCTGCACACGTTCACGTTGTAGTCGAGCTTTGTGTCCCCCTCGCCATCCTCGCCGTCGTCCTCGTCCGATGATGAGGTGTCGCTGTCGATTGGGGGTGGCGCGAAGGGGTTGGTGAAGGTGCTCCCAATGGCTGTTGTTGTTGTGGCTGCGGCGGCGGCAGCGGCGGCGTTGTTGTTGTTGTTGTCGCCGTCCTCGTTGACCATGTGCTTGCGGCTGGGCCTACGGTGCATCTTACGTTGCCTGGAGGAGGTGCTGGAGCCGTTGCTGGAGGAGGAACCCTTCTGGGAGGGCCTGTCTTCGAGCTCGATGCCGTTCACAATGGCGGCCTGCCCACCGTACCCGTGCCTGTCGGAGTCGTCGTCGTCGTCGTCGTCACTGTCTGTGCGGGAGGTTGCGGAACGTGAGGTGGAAGTCGTCCGTGAGCTGGTGTACGTTGACGATGACCTGCTGGAGCTCCTCCCCTTCTTCTTCTTCCTTTTCCTAAGTTGGTTGGAGTCGGAGTCGTTCTCGTCGTCACCTTCGTTGCTGCTGCTCTCAGTGCTGCTGGTACTGCTGTTGCTTCCGCTTTCGTCCTCGTCGGCATCGGTCTCGGTGGCTACTTCGCTGGGAATG
The DNA here is from genome assembly GCA_964531385.1 of uncultured Lachnospiraceae bacterium. Taxonomy (GTDB): domain Bacteria; phylum Bacillota; class Clostridia; order Lachnospirales; family CAG-274; genus MGBC114079. Next base: position 2,781 of record CAZHGC010000098.1, read on the forward strand.
GCTTGTTCGGCACCTGCTGATGATGAGGAGGAGGCAAAGTTTGAAATGGACTCGATTCCACTGGACATCGAGCTGTCGGATGGCTTTGACTCGCTGTCCTTGGAATCCTCTGATTTTTTGTCAGACATCTTTTTTCTCCCTTTTCTTTATTTATATTGTATTGTGTTCTTTTTCCCTTCTTTTTTCTTTCTTCTTTGTCGTTCGTTTCTTTTTCTTCTTTATTTACTTTTTTCTCCAAATTGAGTTTTTTTTTAATTTATGAAAACTTTTAATTGTTAAGAAGTGAAAAGAAGAAGAAAATATCCTTTCATTTTTCATATATGAAATTAATAACTTAAAAAGGGTTTTCAGGCAAAACAACAAAAAACAAAAAACAACAAGCAACAACAACAACTTTCTTATTTTTGACAGAATGGAAGGAAAGAAGGAAACGATAGGATACAATCCCCACGGGAACGACGACACAAACGCGCTGATAGCGCCACCCAAGAAGAAGCACAACAAGGACGAGGAACCCGCTGCTGCCCCCCCAGCGCCGGTCAGGGTGTCCAAGATGACCGCCAAGAAGCGGCGGCGTGTCGAGCAGTTCAAGGCCAAGATGGCCAAGCAGGAGAAGCGGCGGGAGGTGATGGCCTCGCTCCAGCGCAACATGCTCGACACCAGCGAGTTCCACCTCT
>CAZHGC010000099.1:0-3454 GCA_964531385.1 uncultured Lachnospiraceae bacterium
TAAAGTAAAATCAGAATATAATTTCGGGGAAATAAAATATAAAGTAAATCTGAAATGAAACAACATCCAAGAGAATTTTTTAAAATTTGGCAGAAAAAAATAATAATAAATAAATAACAAATTAAGAACAAAAAATATATAATATACTTAATTTATTTGTTCTTGACGTGTTATCACGCGCCAAGCGAAAAAAGTTTTTTCTCAAAGAAAAAGAAGAATGTAAGGGAATTAGAATTGGATTTGAATTGTATTTAAATTGAAAAATAAATTAGAATCTATTTGAATTTGAATTTATTTGACTTGCGATTAAAATTTTAATATATTAAAAGGTTAAAGAAAAACAAAGAACAAAAGAACAAAAGAAAGAAAAAGCAAAGAAACGAAACGAAACGAAAAGCAAAATGGAAGCCAAAACGTGTGAACTCAAGGACGCCCTGGAATCTCTGGAGTGGCGTATCGACGCCATAAAGAAGATAATCGGCGACAAAAGTGAAGCGGCAGTCCAGGACCAGAGTGTGTACGAGCTTACAAAGAAGTGCGTCGAGATGTACGGGAGGCTTATCACCTTGTGCCCCTCTTTGAAGGAGTTCTGGGAGCTCTACGACTCGGTCGACGTCCTCCTCACGGAGATCGAGAGGTTCGGCCTTGTCTCGTACAACACCCGCGCCTCGTACATCCTGAACTACAGTTTCCTGAAGGGGGGCAAGGGCCCAAATGACTTTGAGACGCTGTACGGGAAGGAGCTGAAGGTGGAGAAGTTCCACAGGGACATCGAGACGAGCAAGGGGTTCCTTGAGATCCCTGACTCCACCATAACGTTTGGTGACGACCAGCTCCTGAGGCTGACAAAGGCGAAGAAAGTCCACGATGAGCAGATGCTTGCCTGTGAAGAGCTTCGTGAAAATACGTTCGACCTCATCAAGAACAACGCTCAATTTGTGAACTCTGTCTCTTCGAGGCTGTGCGCAATTGATGCCTTCTTGACGAAGAAGTAAGGGGTGGAAGTAAAATAAAATAAAATTGCAACAACTATGGATGTGTTGTAAGTGATAAATGTGAATGACACAAAAATTAAAATATGTTCAATCTTCAAGTACAATATTTAAAATTCGTAAGAAATGGGATAGTAAAATTGGTTTTGTTTGTGTGTATTTAAATTTTAAAAAAGTGAATAAATAAAATATGATATGATATAACGAGCAAGATTTAATTTCTTTCAAAAAAAAATATATACGTGGACATTGTCCTTAATAATAATAAAGTTTTTGATGACGACGAATTAGATCGTATATTTACCACGCCACCTAAAAGGCAACAAGATTAAGATCAATATATATAACATTAAAAAAATCTATACTCCTCTCTTCATTATTGCTTTTTGAGGAATATGAGTAAGAGAGATTGAGATGGGTGTCTATCTTTTCCATATTCATAATCTCAGGATTTCCTTTCTTCTTTTTTTAAGGCTCATGTTTAGCACCCAAACTTTCTGAACCTTCGCATTCATCGTCATTCCCACAATTTGTGTTGTTGTTATCCCCATACTCCCTTGTGGCCTCCTGTTGTATTTCATGGGCCCTATTCACTATCCTCTCCAGGCAAGAACCAGGTGCGCCAATGAAGAGATCCATCATGGACGATAGCTTGCTTCTGTTGGGGTTAATCTCGATCGTGAACGCCCCCTCTCCCACGTACGTTGGGAGCTCTGCCGCTGGGTAAACGACGCCGCTGGTCCCGATGACGATGAGGACGTCCCCCTGTCCCAGGCGCCTCATCGCCCCGACGGCCCTTCTCCAGACCCCATCGTCCAGCGGCTCCGTGAAGAGTACCGCATCCGGGCGCGCCGCGCTGCCGCACACGGGGCATGTGGGAGAAGAGTCTGGGAAGGGGTCCCTGGGGATCTCCATGGGATGACCGTTCTTGATGCAGCGGAAGCGGTACACGCTGCCGTGGACCTCGAACACCCTGTCCTCGGGCGTTCCGGCGCGCTGGTGCAGGGAGTCGACGTTCTGGGTTGCCACGAGGACGTCGGCGCCCAGCCTTTCCGGCATCTGCGCGATCGCGATGTGCCCGGGGTTCGGCTGCGCGGCGGCGATTGGGTCGTAGAAGATGCGGAACGCCGACCACGCAAAGCCGGGCATCCAATTCCAGCCGACTGGGGTCCCGAACAGGTACATTTTGAATTTGTTCCTCCACACGCCGAACATTGGGTCTCTGAACGTCGGGATCCCGCTTTCCGCGCTCATCCCTGCCCCGGAGAAGATCGTTATGTTTCTTGCGGTTGCAAGCCTATGCGCTGCGGCCTCAATCTTGGAATCGAGTTCGGACATTTCGTGTTCCTCTCTTTTTCGTTTCCCTTTTCTTAATTTTCTTTTATCTTTTTGAACATTTTTCCTTCTCTCATTCAAAAAATATCTTTTCTCGCCTTCAAACGAACAAACCGAAAATGAATCGGTTACTTGGCGTTGAGCAAGCAAGCGAACACGGAAAATGGTTGATGTTGTGGCCAATGAAAAAACAGAAATCAGTAGGTAATTTCCCAATCGACGGGCGCGAAGAAAATGTTTAATTCGGTACTTAATATTCGATGTAGCAAGCGCGTTTGTAGCACAAACGTTCGCCGTAAGGTAATTTTGAAGATGTGGAAAATGTGAAAAAAGAACGTTTAATAAATGATAGATCAGTCAAATCAATCAAATCAATTTAAAAAGTAATATGCTATAACACAATAAACATTCGATAAAAAAAAAAGTAATAAACCCAACGCTCATTCGTCATCATCTTGATCATCACCAATGAGCTCAAATGGCTCTCTGATCCTTTTGTTTGTGACGAGCCAGACCTCGTAATCCTTGACCTGGAATCTGTCCGAGCCGCAGAATATCTTGTTGTCGTACCCCTTCCCATCGTACATGGCGGGGAACCCCAAGACGTGCGAGTTAATGGTTGTGTTTGGGCTCTCGGCCACGTGTATTTCGCAGTGTCCCTTAGAATTTGCGCCAAAGCTGGGACCATACTTTTTGCAGTGGAGAACGGACTTGTACTTGTTGAAGTAGCGGACGGGGAACTGGATGGGGTCCGTATTCTGGGGGTTCCGGAGGGAGAAGAGGAACTCGTACCCAGAGCCCTTTTTGAGGGCAGGCTTATCCCTGGACCTCCACCCCACTTCTGTGTACCCCCCAAATATGTACCCAGTGACGGTCTCGATGATCGTGAGTGTCCCCTTGATGTCGTCGCAGTGATCGTGGAAGCTCTTTGAATCAAAGCCGTCCCTGGATGCGCGGTGCAGCAGCGTGAAGCTTTCTGCCTCGCACCACTCTGTGAGTGCCTTTGTTTCGTAGAACTGCAAGTTGAACACGCTGTCCAGTGGAATCCCGCCAAGTTCCTTTGTAAGTGACGAGACACCAAAATACAGCGCTTCGTTGTACAACTGCTTGGTGAAATAGCTTCCTGC
>CAZHGC010000100.1:0-3443 GCA_964531385.1 uncultured Lachnospiraceae bacterium
TGTGGAAGTACTCGTCCTCGTCGCGGGCGGCGCGGGTGAGCTCGTCGTCGTTGACATAGCCCATGAAGACGTTGGCGCCAGAGACGAGGATCTCCTTGTCCTTGGCGATCTTCACCTTGATGTTCTCGGAGAACGGCGCGCCCACAGCCTCGGCCTTCCACGCGCCCTTGCGGGACGCCGTGATGATGCCGCAGGTCTCGGGGAGGCCGAAGATGGGGTAGATCGTGATGCCGCAGCCCGTGAAGAACTCGACCACGAGGGGCGAGAGGGGCGCGCCCGCGACGCCAAAGGCGCGGGTCTTGTCAAAGCCGAGGTCCTCCTTGATCTTGGTGAAGACCATCTTGCGCGCAAAGCCGTACCCGCGGGGCTTGTGCTCGCCGACGTCCTCCTTCTTGGCGCCGGCCGCGCCCTTCTTCTGCGCCCAGTTGCTGAGGGACTTTGTGAGGCCGCCGGAGGTCTCCACGAACGAGCGGGCGCGCGCCTCGAACTTCTCCCAGATGCGCGGCGTGCCGAGGAACAGCGAGGGCCGGATGAGGCGCAGGGTCTCCACAAGGCTGTTGAGGAGAGAGGTCCCGGACTCGGCCATCGAGAACGTCACGGTGCAGCTGAAGCGCATGGGCATGTAGTACGACTCGATCTGCTCCCCGATGGTGCAGAGCGGGAGGTACTGGACAAGCGTGTCCTCCTGCGTCACGCCGAGATAGGCGCCGGCCTGGATCCCAGAGAACGTCACGTTGGCGTGGCTCAGCATGATCCCCTTGAAGCCCCCGGTGGGACCCTCCGCGTACACAATCTCGCAGAGGTCGTTGGGCTTGATGTGCTTGTAGCGGCTCTCAACCTTGCGCTCGCGGATCTTCTCGGCGTAGGAGACGAACTTCTCGTACTTCATGGCCTTCTTCCCCGCGTTCTCGGTCTCGTGGAGGTACACAAAGGTGAGGCTGGGACGCAGCTTGTGGAGCGCGGCGTACTTGTCGCTCCAGCTGTCGATGAACATCAGGTCGCACTTGTTCTCCTCGGCAATGGCGTTGAGGTGGCTGGGCAGGTACTGGCTGGAGACAGAGATGGGGACAGAGCCCGTGAAGATGATGGCGGTGTGGATGAACATCCACTCGGGGGTGTTCCCCATGCTGATCATCACCCGCTGGGGGCCCTCGATCTTCTGCTTGCGCTGGTACCCCATAAGAGAACGGGCGAAAAGAAGAACCTTCTCGTGGTAGTCGTTCCAGGTGAACTCTCTCGCACCGTGACGGAGGGCAATCTTGTCGGAGGCCCAGCTGCAGACACGGTTGAAGAGGGCGATCACAGTGTGCGCCTCGTCGTCCACCCACCCGTCGTCAGGAATCTCGTAAATCTTTTGCTTTAAAAAATAAATAATAATGAAATAATAATAACGTTAAGAATGATGGAATATTATTGAATAAACGTTGCGGTTAAGTGTACCTTTTCGGACATTTTTATTGGTGTTGATTAGTTTAGTTTAAGTTTGTTGTTGTTGTTGTGTATATGAATCTGGTTCTTTTTTTTCTTTGTGAGAATGATGGAGATTGATAATGGTTTTTTATTTTTTCTCTCTCTCTACCACACACTCTTGTTGTAATCTAATGTACTGATTTTTTATAATAAAAAATAAGTAGATAGTTAAAAATTAAAAAGGAATTATATAAATAAAAAAGAAAATATATATTAATATTTTAATGAAGGAAAATATGATATGAGGGAAAAAAGGAAGGAAGGAAGGAAAACGGAGGAAAAACAACAAAAACACAACAACTAAACAAGAAGGAAAGAAGAAGAACCAATAATTGTCGGGATATATGAAAATCTTCTATGTCGGAAAAATACAATGTAACGAAGTATCCCCCTATATCGGAAAAAAAAATTGAAAAATTTTCCCTCAGTTCCTTCCATTAAAATTTTTTTCTTTTTTCTTTTTTCTTTTCTTTCTTTTCTTTTCTTTTTCTTTTTTCTTTTTAAAATTATTTTCAATATATGAGAGTTTTTTTTTTTTCTTCCTTCTTCTTCTTTTTTTCTTCTTCCTTTTTTTTTCGTTATTGTTTTTGGGAGATTAAATGGGAAAAAATAAAAAAAGATATGTATGTGTGTACAAAAAATGCACATTCCTGGTGTAATTCAAGTCATGAAAAGACAAAAATGACATTTTTAATAAATTAAAAAGTAAATCCAAAAAGAAAAAGAATTTAAATAAAATAAAATAAAAAATATAAATATAATAAAAAATAATAAAAATGAATAAACGAATAAATGAATGAATAAAATAAAAATAAAAATTATTTTAAAATAAAAAAAATGTAAGTGTACTCGCTTGTTTTTGTTAAATTTGGAAAAAAAGAGATTTTTAATTTTCTTTTCTTTTTTTTATTTATGTCTGATTTTATTGTTTGAAAAACTAATCATCAAAGCCTAACTATTTTTTTCGAAAAAATAAAAAAGTGGGGATCTTTTTTTATTTTGAAAAAAAAATGAATGAATAGACTCATTTAATTTAGTTCTTGGTGACAACAAAGGTGGTGTGGCACTTACCGCAGTACTGACGGCCGTCCTTGTGCATGGCCATGAGGGTCTTGCAGTCGGGGTTGGTGCACTTGCGCCTCAAGCGGGTGACCTTGCCGTCCTTGTCAACCTTGTAGTGGTTGAGAACTGCAAGCTTGACGTTTTTGTGCTTGTGGGGGACTCTCTTGGGCTTGGTGTAGACTTTTTTCTTTCTCTTCTTGCCTCCACCATCGAGACGGAGAACAAGGTGAAGGGTGCTCTCCTTCTGGATGTTGTAGTCAGCGAGAGTGCGGCCGTCCTCGAGCTGCTTGCCGGCGAAGATGAGACGCTGCTGATCAGGGGGGATGCCCTCCTTATCCTGGATTTTCTGCTTGACGTTGTCGATGGAGTCGCCAGACTCAACCTCGAGGGTGATAGTCTTGCCTGTAAGGGTCTTAACGAAGATTTGCATCTTACAAAAAATAAAGACTTATTTTTTATGTAAAATTAAATTTTATTATTTTTTGTTTTGTGGGCTTGTTTTTTCCTGCTTTTATTAAATTATCTATGAAATTATGTGTTCTCGGTTTTTTCCAAACTATGGTTCCCTATCTCGGAAAAAAGTGGCAGAATTTTTTTCGATTCCATTTTTCATTTGATTACGTCACCAATTACGTAATGATTTTCAAATAGAAAAACAAAAGAAAATAAAAAGAAAGGTAAAAATGCTCGAAAAGCACGCCGAGGTGGTACGTGCCCTGAAGGAGCGCCTTGAGGAGCACGCCGCGAGCAAGAGGGCCGCACGCGCGGAGGTCGAGGCCGCCCTCGCAAGCATACGGAAGCAGATAGACGACTTTGAGAAGAAGATCGACGGGGACCTCCAGGAGAAGTTCGCCGCCGAGGACACCCGCCTCCAGCGGACACTGGACGACCTCCAGGCCTTGGCACCGGAA
>CAZHGC010000101.1:0-3339 GCA_964531385.1 uncultured Lachnospiraceae bacterium
AAAAGCATTCACTTGCCGCCTGTCAAGAAACGCTCTAAAAAAAACAGCAGAAAAAATGTATTCTGCCGTTTGACGGTCTTATCTGCTGATATATAGCTGTCTTGGTCTTTCGTCTGCCTCGGCTGACTTTTCTCTTGGCTGTATGTCTGCGTTTTTATCAAACAGATAATTTTGATTGTGTGAACGACCTATGTTAGTTACTACACAATCCCGCATACATACATTTAGCCAAGGGTACTCATCTATCATTGCACTTATTATCGTTCTTATTTCATGTGGATTTCGTGCTGCCTTCGATGTATAAACTGAACCTTGTGCCCACTGAAAATCATTGCTATTCATGAAGTTTCTTATATCTCGATATGCATTTTGCCAATGTTCATCCGGATAATATATCTTTAGACTATTTGTATCTAAATCAAATGCGATTTGCTTTCTTCCTTTAGCCATATTTACACCCTCATATCACTATTGGAATATTGACTGATTTCAGTATATCACAATCTTCTTCCGGATCTTCGTCTTCCCAAAGCCACGATTCAATCTTTTTCATAAAAAGCTCATTTTTATCAAGAAATGATGTTGCAAGCATTAAACAACCGTACTTTTCTTCCCCACCCTCAAAAGCGAAGGTATGTGCATTTATCGGCTTCAGCTCGACCTCTCCGGCCCTGTTTTTATGGGCTGCAATACAAAGCTCTTTGATTTCTTCAATTGTTTCCTTTGGTGTATCTTCCTTCAATTCAATTATCGTTCTGTACATCCTGCCACCTCCTATTTTCATTTTAACACATTTCCTTGTCTTTGGGTACAGCAAAAGTTTCATATTTTTTCTTTCCCTTTCTGCTCGCATTCCGCTTGTCGGCAGCTCATCAAGTCGCTGTTGAAATCTTTTGTTACCGGGCAGTTGCGAATTACTTTGATGTTCGGATATTTTGACTTGAGTTTTTCATATGCCTTGGTGCCGGCATTGTCGTTGTCTGTACAGCAAAATATCCGATCTACGCTGTGTGTGGAGATGTAATGTTCCGTAGCTGCTGTGGCGGTTCCTGATTGTGCCAGATATACGCCCGGTGTGCATTCTCCCATCTCCTTTTGGATGGTTATGTACGATAACAGATCTATCGGCGACTCGAACACATATAGATCCTTGCTGCGTTCATTATTAGCTGCCTTGCGTTCAAGCATAAATCCGTAGCGTTTGTCGGATCCCTCAGCATCCATCACAAATCGTTTGTCTGTTACGGTGCCTCTGAGTGTCAGATGCTTTACTTCGCCCTTTTCGTTGAATGCAACGAATACGGCATTGTTTGTTTTGGCCGCTTGATACAGCAGCCCTTTTTTTAGGATGTGGCAGACGAGCTCGTAGTCTATTCCTCTGCTTTTGACCAGGTATGCGATAACACGCTTGTTGTTTTGTGCCTTTGGTGGGACAACGAGAGCTTTTCTTTGCTGCGGCTCGGCCTCTTCCTTTGGCTTTTTTTCACTCCGCCTTGCAATCGCTGCGCCTCCGCTTATCTTGAGTATCGCCTCTACCGCCTCGGCAAACTTATATCCCGGCGGCCCTTCCACCGCAAAGTCCAGAGCATTACCGCCCTTGGCTTGAGAGAACCAATACCATTGATTTTTTTCTGCGAATATACAGAGGCTGTCGTGCTCCTCAAGGAAATAGTAATTGCCTCTTTTGACCAGTCCGTAGTTCAGACCTTGTACCACACTTAATATATCTGCATTCCTGCAAGCTTCGATTTCTTCTTTTGTATATTTCATTTTGTACCTCACTTTTCAACTTCTGTTACAATGTAACAGAAGTGCCTTGAAACTAGAAAAAGCGCGCCATATAGTCCATTGCAGCCTCGTACAGCACCTCCTCTAATTCCGCCTGATGCTCACTTGTTGCAAGCGGTGCAACCTTTTCGCGCTTGAGTCGTTTGGATACCGCCGCAAGTGCTGCGGCAGCCGAATACTCCTTTTTCTTTTTTGGTTTTTTTATGTATTCGAGCACATCGTTTGCATCAGCAAATTTACTCCAGGCAGCCGGCGGTATATCCCGTATCTTTTCCGCTTGTTTGATCGTTAGCGGTGGGCAGTCCTGTGCCAGGCACGCCTGCTGCTCCCGTGAAAGAAAGCTGAGGATGTATGCAGCCTTGGCAGACAAGCTATTGTCGTCCGTCATTTCCAGAAGCGACGGATGCAGCTGCTCGGCTATGCGTACATATTTGGATATCTCTGAGGGTGTCGTGTCATATCTGTCTGCGATCAGCTCCCGTGATGTACTGTATGAGCCGTCTGATGCATCGTCTTCTTCGTTTTGGCCGGCAGCTTCGACCTTTTGTACAAAATCGCTTCTCTTGCCTTGATGCTTGAGTGCCTCCAACATCATTTTGTATGCCTTGCCTTTTTCCGACGGCAGCAGACGGCGACCATGAAGGTTTGTATCGGTAATGATTATATCCGCCATATCCGGCATAATGTTATGCTTCACTATTGCCGGGATGGTCGTAAGCCCTGCAAGCTGCGCCGCCAGTCTGCGCCTATGTCCTGCCAGCGATATGTACCTATAACCCTTTGGTATAACGATGATAGGCTCAAGCACTCCGGCAATTCGTATAGACTCGGCAAGCTCGTCGATGTTGCGGCTGATAGTCTTGTAGAACGGATGCCGCTCCGGATCCAAGTCATCTATAAGCTCAATTGATATTTCTTCGACAATCTGCTGCTCCGGACTTTCCAGGTCGCCTCTGATTGCTTCCTCGATTATATCTACTCCGCCGAAAAAATCCGCATACAGGCTGTTTTTGTTTGGGTTCAGTGCCATCGCCTACGCCTCCTTTGCCAGATACTCCGCAGTGAATTCTCTGTACGCCTTTGCAACGGTGCTGAACGGACGGTATCGCAGCACAGACACGCCTGAGGCCGCGAATGTCTCCCCCGCTGCTCCGCGCGGTATTGCGGTTGTGAATACCGGTATTCCTTGCTCGTTGTATGATTCTCGGATGCGCTCTGCCGCCTGCTGAGAGCTTGAAAGTTTATTGTCTACCCTTGTGATTAAAATTCCGGCGATTGTTAGCTTCGCTTTTCTATGTTTTCTGCTCTCCTCGATTGCTCCGGTAAGCTCTGCTATCGCTTCACTGCTCATCTTCTGTGATTGCGATACAATGATGACCTCGTCGGCCGCCGAAAATATATTGACAGTCAGCAAATTTAGTGCCGGCGCTGAGTCGATAATCACGAAGTCATATTCGTCTCTTATCGGTTCTATCACATCTTTCAATGCACTGTATTTCTTGTCGTCATTAGGTGCATTATTCATCGACACGGTGACTGCCGCCAAGGTCT
>CAZHGC010000102.1:0-3325 GCA_964531385.1 uncultured Lachnospiraceae bacterium
CTATTGTGACAGGGGTGTCGAGGTCGAATGATGAGGGGTTGAATGGGCTGTTATTGGACAATGCAGTTATTACATCGATGCATCCAACCATTTCTCTGTTCATTGCTTTAGTCCAGTAGCAGTGTGTGACCTCGGTGTATGCTGAGATATATCCAATAATCCCACCGATGTATTTACTTATCTTGTTCGTTGATATTGTGCCATATGCGACACAATTATCAATGCTGCTGTATAAACTAGCACCAACAATCCCACCAATGATTAGGATACCTGATGATCCAGTGCTTGTGATTGCTCCATAGTTGAGGCAGTTCTGCACAGGAATAGATGAGGAGGACGATGTTCCTTGGGCGAGACCAGCAATCCCTCCGATTTCTACAAAACTACCACCTATTCCGGAGTGTGTGATTAAGCCGTAGTTCACGCAGTTCTTGATGGACATTGTATAAGTTGTTGAAGGCGCTATACCAGCAATCCCTCCAATGAAAACATTTTTAGTCGCATTCCCTTTGAAGGACACACTCCCCATGTTCACACAGTTCTCAATCTTACAAGAACTATACTTAGATGTGCAGTATCCAATTATTCCTCCTAGACAGGGGTTATATTGCTCTGAAATAAGAGAATTCACAAAGGAGCAGGACTCATCAATCACAACATTCTGGATGGTTGTGCCAGTTGAAGCACCGAATAATCCTGTCATTTGTGTCGAAGACGGCGAATCAAGATTTAAGTTGCTGATAGTGTGCCCTTGCCCGTCAAAGACTCCCAGAAATGGTATATTTTCGTAACTCCCTATTGGAACGAATTGTGAGGACTGACCAGAGAAGTCGAGGTCAGCGTCGAGGAACACAGTCGTCCCAGAGTAACTTGTACCAGCACTCACAGAGGACGCGAAGTTAATGAGTTTTTGTACGGTGTCTATCCTGTGCTCAGCACATAATACTGCTGACACGAGGAGGAAGAGGGGAAGCAGAATGACAAGCATCGTGGTGTTTTTTTTGCTCTTTTTGTTTGTTTTTATGCTTTTTATTTTGCTTTGCTTTTTGTTTTAAATGTGTTTTCTTTTCTTTATTTTTAAATTGTTTTCCAAGAATATTTGATTTTAAATTGTGAATAACTTGATTGACCCTTTAATATAATAAATTCTTTATTTCCCGGAATCCCACATTTTTAATAATTTAAAAACTGAAAAAAGAAGAGATTTTATCCTTTTTCCTAATATCGAACTTTTTCCCAATTTCGTTTTTTTCTCATAATATATGTAAAATTTTTTCTTCTCAGGCAATCATATTACGAAAACCAAATCAAAATCCAAACATCCTTTTAAATTTATTAGGAAACAAATAACCAATCATTCACGCAACATCAACAACAGCAACAAAGGGTACTCATAATAGAAAAAAAGACATGAACACCGAAGACCAAAGCAACAACATTTTGGTGGCACCAATTCCGATTGAACCCATCACAGGCAACGACAACAGCACCACCACCACCATCGGGACCGACAATTCATCCAAAATCATTGAGATCGAAGGCGACAGCCACAACATCAACAGATTCACCGGGAGCAGCAGCACAGAGACCATCATTCCCGTGAATTCCGGCGCCGACAGTGCCAAGGAGGACGCCTTCAACCGCGCCCTTTCCATCACCAAGAGGCTTGGGGAGAGCAGCATTGTGTGGCTTGTGCTGTGGTTTGTTCTCAACGTTTCGGTGACCCTTTCAAACAAGGCACTGTTCCAGTTCTCTGGGTTCACATTCCCCACGACTGTGAGTCTTTTCCACATGATCTCATCCTCGATCTTCTCCCGGATCACCATCAAGGTAAGCAAAACGCCCGTTCGTGTGCTAAAGGACAGAAAGGAGCACATCACAATGTTTCTGTTCAGCATCCTTTTCTGCTCAAACATCCTTTCCGGGAATATCGGCCTTAGGTACGTGCCAGTGAGCCTTGTCCAGTGCGTGAGATCGACCATCCCCGGGGTCACTATGTTCCTTTCACTACTAATTTTGGATAAGAAATACTCAATTAATCACTATTTAACAGTTTTCCTTGTTGTTATCGGCGTTTTGATCGCCACGGCCACCACTGTCGAGTTCCACCCGACAGGGTTCCTGTTCACAGTCCTTGTCTGCTTCCTTTCCTCCCTGAAGTCCGTCATGACAAATAAATTTTTGGTGTCCAAAGGCCTGAAACTCCACCCCTTCGATCTGCTTAACAGAATGTCTACCTTTTCAATCCTCCACCTCGGCCTTACCTCGATATGCACCGGGGAGTTCGCGAATGCCGTCGCCTGGTTCGCGGATAATGCGTCGCCGAGGTTCATGTTCGTGCTCTTCACCAATGCGTTCATGGCGTTCTTCTTGAATGTGTGCAACTTCTTCTTCACGAAGCTGACCTCGGCGCTCACGGTCACCATCGTGGGCAATGTTAAGCACGTCGTCACGATCTTGTTGTCGATTATCATCTTCCGCAATAAGGTAAGCCTGCTGAATGCTATTGGGATTACTACGACCGTCATTGGTGCGGCGATGTATAGCGTGGTCGAGTACAAGGAGAAGGTCAAGGCGACCCAGAAGAAAACGGTTGTCTCTTCTGTTTGAAATAATTATTTATTTTAAAGATTCGAATAAATAACAATATAATTAAGCATTTATTTTACTTTATTTTTCTAAATTTAACATAAAATCAATATTTGTTTTGTTGTTTAATTTAATTTTAAATTAATAAAATCAAAATTAAATAAAAATTTCTTTTTCATTCATAATTCTTTATTTAACAAAATATAAAATAAATAGAAAGAAAATGGGGAACTAGCTCAGTTGGTAGAGCGTATCGTTTGCATCGATAAGGCACGGGGATCGAAACCCCGGTTCTCCAATAATTTTCTTTCTTATTTATTTATTTTTTTTTTTAATTTTCAGTAGTGAAAGAAAGAAAGAAATTTTAAGAAGATGGATTGGCGTTTTTGATTTCTTTTCCTTGCTGCTTAGATTTAAAGATATTGCTAGGGAGAACTAAAATGAACTAAAAAAGAATGGATAAACCAAATAAAAAAGAATTAAATAGTTGCTTGTTTTCATCAAGAAGAGAAGAGGGCCATGAAAAGGAACGAGGTAATTGATGCCCGAGGCGAAAAAGAGCCTTCATTGTCGAGAACGATATTTGCTCTCATGATGACGTCGTCTGAACGCTTGATCTCGTTCACTTCCCTCACAAACTCAGCGGCCTTCTGTTCGTCAGCAAACTTGATGATGACCTTGGTCTCCCCTGTCACTGGGTCAGGTACGATCTTCGTGATCTCAACCCTTTCGTCGG
>CAZHGC010000103.1:0-3282 GCA_964531385.1 uncultured Lachnospiraceae bacterium
TATAAGAATATAAGAATATAAGAATGTGAGTATATGTTATTGTTGTTGGGGACCAAAATCAAAATAATAAATAATAAATAATAATTGATAAAAATAATACAAATGAATTTTTAAAGACAACTACCGAATTAGTTAACAAATCAAGTAAGGAGTGTTTAAGGACGTTTTTGACCCATACATGTAATCAAATTACAAACAAACAAATGGTCGGTTGGAACAAGGGAACACATTTTTTTAACAAATTAAACAACAACAATAAAAAAGTCCAGCATATACTTTCTTTCTTTTCTCGCTCATTCTTTCTTTTTTCCTTTCTCGCCTCGTTCCAGAAAAATACTGACGAAATTACTGGGATGACATATCTTTTGTAATCTGTTACATGTTTTTCCATAACGACCAACAAATCCCCTTTTAACCAATTCGGAATTGATTTGAACTGAGGAAAAAAAGATTAAATTTCAAATAATTTATTTTAATTTAATTTATTATCAATTTTTAATAATCTCTTTTTTAATTTAGTCAAACTCACCGCAAAACAACTTCACTTAACTTAAATAAAAACAATTTAAAAAATGTGCTTGATGCTTATTTTCTCCAACCTTGCCTCCTTTGGGTGCTTCAAGGGGCTTCAAAAATACAACATCAACTCCAAGGGCATCACCCGCTCGCTCTTCTTCCTTGGGATCATATTCACCCTGGCCTCCGTGTCCGCGTCGGGCGTTGACAAGGGCTTCACGTCCCACAAGCTCGACGCCGCGTACAAGGCCTGCGCCAGCCTCCAGATAATAAGCGCCACCATCGGGTCGCTCTACATGACGCTCGCCCTCATCGCAGACTCCATCCCCCCGCTCGAGGGCTTCATGGAGAAGACCGGGAGGATCCTCTTCATCGGCGTCGCTGCCATCATGCTCCTTTTCAACATCGTCGCGGTCATCCTCTACCCCGTCATGAGAATGGTCCTCAAGAACGACAAATCCGCGGGCGACATCAGCGACCCCACCTACAGCACATGGCAGGGGCTCCTCATCACTGGCACGATCTTCATCGGCCCTTCTCTCATGGCCACCGTCATGTTCGGTAGAAAGAAGACAGAGACCCACGAGTACCAGGAGGTCATCAACGCGTAAATTATATATAAGAATAAACAGAGATGATCTTATTGGGACTTGGTTCAGTAGAGAATGATTTTCGTTTCAAAATATATTTATAATATAATTTGAACATAAATACATAACAAAGATCTGAATTACCTCTACTCTCGTATGCGTTTAATACTTTCAACCTAACACAGCTAAATTCATAAAATAGAAACCAATTGCAAATAAATATATATATCACATTATAAAATTAAATTTGTTTATAATAATTTTTGAATGAATTTTTACTTTTCTTCTTTTTTCTTTATTTGAATTTAAAATTATAAACTCGAATTGTTATTTTAATTTTTAATTTATATTTAAGTTAATTCAATTTTTTATTACTCGTCATCCGTAAAAGATATTGATGATTCGGAGCCCTTAGTCGCAGCGGTGTTGGACGTGGTGGATTCGATGTGAGGGACCTGCGCCGTCCCAGAAGCCGCCTTCGCGGCCCTGACCATGACGAGTTCGTCGTAGAGAATGTCTCTCAGCTCGCTCGTGATGTCGTCCCTAACGTCCATGAGCTGCTTGTTCGCAAACCTGGAGAAGGCCTTGTTCGAGCTCGCATAGACGCTCTCCTTTGCCTTCGGGTCGCTCTCCATCTTCTCGACCTCGTCGTTGAGGGCGCAGAACATGCTCATTATCGTGTCGTTGTCGAGCGTCGCCTCCTCGTCTTCCTCTATTTTCAGCAGCAATTCGAGCTCAAAGTTTTTGATCAAAAGCTCGATGCTGTCTATCACCTTGTTGTTCTCGTCCTGAAGTTTTACAAGAGCCTCCTGAGGCAGTGTGGGGGTGGTCATTTCGCACATTTCGCTGCACTCCTTTTTAATATCCATCTCCTCTTCTTCATGATCAACTGGAGGCGGTGGTTTTATGTCTCCCTCCTCATCATTGTCATCGTCGTCAAAGTTAGCCTCCCATTCGCACTTGTCATCTTCATCTTCATCATCGTTAAGCATACAATATCCACAATTGACTTCTCCTTGATGTTGTTCGTCGTCATCGTCATCATCGTCATCTTGAAGGGGTGTAAAGTTTGTGTCGTCCTGCTCGGATAAAGGAGAAACTTCGCTCTTGTCTATTGGGAGGAGAGACGAGACGGAAGCTCCCTTTTCTGCGCTGTAGAGAGCCACGTTACAGACCTCACAGAGGGTGCTGTCGTCGGCGATTGAGAGGAGTGTGCGGAGGAAGGAAATGCAGAAGGGCGAGTTGGGGAAATCGGCGAATTCGAGGGTCTCGCGAATGTCGTCACGGAGGAGCTTTGCCGAAGAGGGTTCTATGTGAGCCTTTGATGTGCTCGACCATTCAGCGAACTCCTGCTTCCCTCTGTTGGAGAGTATCAATGCGCTAACCACGCTTTCGGGCGTTTCTGTTGACATTTTCTTCTTCTTTTTCTTCTTTCTAAATTAACTTTTTAACAAATTAAAAGGTCAACAATTCAAGTCAAACAAGAATTTTTTTCACATAATAATAAACGGGAAAAAATTCAAAAATTCAAAAATTCAAAAATTCAAATAAAAAAGAAAAAGAAATCAAAAATAAATCTTTATTTATTTATTTATTTATTTGTTTTTTAAAAAAAGTAACCTGGAAATGTCTCGTAAAACTGTTCTGATCGCAGTTGTTTTCTTATCTCTTATCGCCCTTAGCTCGGCATCATCTGGCCTTCAGATTGGTATTAAGGTATTCAAATAATTAAACAATCAAGAAATGTTTATTCCCTTTCATATTTATTTTTAATAGTATCGTCCCGAGAAGTGTGAGCGTAAGGCAAGGAAGGGAGACCGTCTCTCCATGCACTACACGGGGACTCTGAAGTCCAACGGGAAGAAGTTCGACAGCTCTCTTGATCGCAACCAGCCTTTCGAGTTCACCCTCGGCGTGGGCCAGGTCATCAAGGGCTGGGACGAGGGCATTGCTGGCATGTGCGTTGGTGAGAAGCGTAAGCTCATCATCCCCTCCGAGATGGGCTATGGGTCTCGTGGTGCTGGCGCTGACATCCCTCCCAATGCTGATCTCGTCTTCGAAGTTGAACTCCTCAACATCAAGCCTGGGAGACGTCCAAGGGCTGAAGTTTAATTTGGAAAAAAAGAAAATTATAATGGAGAAGAGAAAAATGAAAAACAATAAATTAAATTAAATT
>CAZHGC010000104.1:0-3274 GCA_964531385.1 uncultured Lachnospiraceae bacterium
AACGGAGCGACGTTCAGGAACATCCTCCTCGACAAGACATGTCTGATCAAGTCCCGTGTTGTATATAGTGCATATGTAGGCAGCATTATTGGACGTTGTATTTCCGGAAAGCGTACCTGCACTGCAGAGAACTCCATAAGCATGGCTCCTATCGAAGCTGGAGCCTCTGAGAAAGAACCTTCTCTTTGGGCTGGTGGCTTAGTTGGAGAATTTTATGGCACAGTCCACCAATCCTCTGTGAAGAATTGTGCAAACTATGGCTCAATCACGCTCACAGGGCTATTTGAAAATGCCATAATTGGTGGGATCCTCTCAGGAATATTGTCTGATGATATCACGCACTCTATCCGAAACTGTGTGAACTTTGGGACGATCTCCGTACTGGGAGATGTATCTGACCTCACCCTTGGTGGTGTTGTAGGAGAGTCGCCATACGGCACCATCGGAAACTGTGTGAACCTCGGGAAAATTAACTACCGCAATAATCCTGATGCTTATCTCAGTATAGGGTTGATTACTGGGATGGACTATGCTTTTACAGAATATGAGAACTGCTTCTGGGATACAGAGATTGAGGATGGACTGAAGTGGAGTGGGAGCGACGATGAGATACTTTCCAACCAAAGCATTGCAGGCTTCACCAATTTTGTCATCAATAAGGACGTGATCTCTGGCAAGTACGAAGGGAACTCCCTCGTGGACGCGCTCAACGCATATACCGTCAAGTACGCGACATACGACCTGTCTGGGTGGGCCTCCAACAAGGACTTGCACACAGTCGACTTCTTAATCAATGGGAAGAAGCGCGGGTCGTTCAGCTCCAAGCTCATACTGTTCCCGGAGCTCGCAAACTACCCCAACAGCGAGCGGTTGCACTTTGACGGATGGTACATGGACTCTGCCGCGACTCAACCCCTCGATGTGTTCGTCATTGAGAAGTCGATGTCGCTCTATGGGTTCTGGAAGGTAAATGACAATATCTACACCGTGACGTTCGACGTCGGTGACGGAGAGCCTCTTCCCCCCATAAGCGGGTATTACGGGACGGTTGTGACGCTGAGCGACCCGGTCTCCACGGGAGGCAAGGGATTCATAATGTGGATCGACGAGAAGGGTGCGAAGGTGGACAAGGAGAGCTTCACGATCCCCGCGTACAACGTCACCCTCAAGGCTGTTTGGAGTACCACCCAGATTTTCAATCTAGAGGACTTTGTGAGCTTCGCGGAGGCAGTGAGGACAGGCTTGAACTACAAGGGGTTGACAGTCACGCTCATGAACGATCTCGACATTGGGGAGCTTCAAGACGCATTTGTACCAATCGACTACTTCTGTGGGGTCTTCGATGGGAACGGGCACATGATCAGCGGGCTGAAAATGAATTACAGTGAGGAATCAGAAACGATGGGGCTGTTTGGATATAACGAACGCGGGATTACCGTGAGGAACCTTGTCGTGGACTCGTCTTTGACGGTGCAGAAGACGTCGGATGATGATTCATTTTTGTATGCGGGGAGCATTATTGGGTTGTGTTACAGTTATTATGGTGATGAAGACTGTATCATGCAAGACTGTGTGGCAATGGGGAGCGTTCGTGTTGATGTTTCGCACTTAAATTTGTACATCGGAGGGGTCGCAGGGTCGTTTACTGGGAGCAGTGAAACTGTTTCGGCAATCGAGAGCTGCGTGAGCTACATGAACATCGGCATCAAAACTACTTTTGGAGACAATCACATCGGCGGGATCGTCGCTGATTTTACCTCACCTGGTAAGAATAGCGGGATAAGGAACAGCCTCAACGCGATGACCCTCAGCTTCGTCAATACGACAGCTGAAGACTACGGAACTTTCATTGGAGGGATCGTCGGGAATGCTTACTCGTGCACGGTCACCAACTGCGTGAGCCTCACAACGATAAATCCCAGCTTCGCGACCAAAATTGTTAAGGTGGGGACCATTGTTGGAGAAGTGTCCGATCCTGTCGTCATCGACCAGTGCTACTGGAACAAGAATACTAGCTACACGGCTGCAGCTATCGCAGGGTCTCAGATCAAGGCATCCCTCCAGTTCGACGAAAAGTACACTCTGAACGGGAAGACCTCCTTTGTGACGACCCTCAACAGCTACGCGACCAGCAACAAGCTTTCCAAGTGGACGCACCTCAGATTCAACACGTCCGATCTCGTCTTTGTGCCCCCTGCCCTCTTCCTCACGAAGCACTACGGCCTCATTGCGACCGAGCCGCCAATGCTCGCGCCTCCGTCTGAGGAGAGGGACTTTATCGGGTGGTACATGGACCTTGCCTACACTACGCCGTACAAATCCACTCTCGTTGGGTCTGGGGAAGTCATTGTGCAGGCCAAGTGGAAGATATACTCGAGCGCCATCAAGATCAAGTACAAGATCGAGAAGATCACAAGCGAGGAGATTGTGTATGAGATCAAGAAGTTTATGGAATGTGAAGACTGCTTCACTATCATCGAGGAGTTTGACGACTCTGGGAATGGCTCCATGAATGTCTACTTTAGGTCTATTAGCGAAGCAAAGCAGTTTGTGAGAACCATCACTGAGGATAATGGGAAGATAATCAGGTCCATCGAATCTATCTCGTACATCCAGGCACTTGATATGGGCCTTTCCGTGCTCCAAACTCCTTTCCGCCCTGCTACACTTATCATGCTTTCTACCCTTTTCGCCTCACTTCTCCCTATTTTATTTTAAAATAATTTCGAACTAAAAGCTTAATAATGATATATTGAGCACGATCTCATTTAAATAAATAGAAATATTTCATTGAAATGGAATCCCATTTAAGCACCTTTATGAAATGTCCACCAATAAAGTGACAACAATATAAACTATATCAAAAAATTAAACGAGGTAATTTTCTTCTATCTTTTCTTTTTCGCCATCATTTATTGAATTTGAATAAAAAGAGAGGGAACAAAGAAGGGGGAAAAATAACACGGGAAATGATTTCAAAAACAAAAATAAGATCCATATAAACGAGGAAATCGTAATAAAATTTTGGGCTCCAGAGATTATTTTAACATTTTCAAAAAAGAAGATATTTTTAGTATTCAATATTTAATTTATTCATTCACTTTTTAATTTTTTATTCAATTATTTTTTGTTTTTATTTTACATTTGATTTATATTTGATTGACATTGAAAATTAGAAGAAGAAGGTATTATCCTCTTCTTCGCCCGTCATCTTCTGTGTTTGTGATTTGAACTGCAAGTGATGCAAAGCGGATATTCATACCTCCCTTCATAA
>CAZHGC010000105.1:0-3263 GCA_964531385.1 uncultured Lachnospiraceae bacterium
TTTGTTTTGGTTAGTTTGTTTGTTTTTTACAAAATTCTAAGAATGTGCTCACTTTTTTTCTCGTTAGTAAAAATTTTTTTCCAGTTTTCGTTTTTTCAAGTAATTACACCCCTTTTTCTTTTCTTTTCTTTCTTTTTTTTTTTTTCCTCTCTTAAAATCCAGAATCATAAGAAGAAAAAAAAATTCACAAAAAAATAACAAACGAAAACACAAAAAACAAAAAACACAAAAAAACAAAAAGAAAAGATAAAAAAGAAATCATAAAGAATAAAAGATTGGCATTACCCAACACAAACACACAACACAACCAACAAACCATCGAATAAAAAACCATTCAGAATGCTTCCAACAAAAAGAACAACGTAAAATAATCCACAGTTTTCACATAATCTCTTTTGAAATCATTATAAATCAATATTATTTTTAAACAGAGAGCCCATAACTACCGGGAGTAGCGTTCTTGGTGTCAAGTACAAAGACGGCGTTCTTCTCGCCAGCGACACCCTCGGCTCCTACGGGTCCATGGCCCGCTACATGGACGTCAATCGGATCCACCCCCTGAGCACCAACATCGCCATTGCCGGCTCCGGGGAGATCAGCGACTTCCAGTACATCTCCGACGAGCTCGACAAGAAGGTCCTCTCCAACGCACTCGAGGGCGACGGCTTCGCCTACACCGCCCGCGAGCTCTGGAACTACCTCGAGCGCCTCTTCTACTCCCGCCGCAACAAGGTCGACCCCCTCTGGAGCACCGTCCTCATCGCGGGGGTGGCCCCCGGGGCCCGCGGGGAGGTGTTCCTCGGGCAGCTCGACATGTACGGGACCGCCATCGAGTGCGACTACGCGGCCTCGGGCTTCGGGCTCTACTTTGCGGTGCCCCTGATGCGCGAGGAGTGGAAGGCGGGCATGGAGAGGCACGAGGCGGAGGCCCTCCTGAAGAAGTGCCTGGAGGTCCTCCTCTACAGAGACGCTAGGACCATTAACAGGTTCAGGATGGCGGATGTCAGGGCCGATGGCGTTAAGATATCCGAGCCCTTCGAAATTAATACGGCGGGGAAGTGGAATTCGGGTGAGCTCGCTATTAATGATCCAAAGTGATTTTATTATTTTTATTATTATTATTATTTTGTTAATTAAAAAATGGGAGATAATTGGTTAATAAAATTGTTTTTGTTTTTTTCTTTAAATAAAAATATATTTATTATTAATTTTGATTTATTTAGAATATTTTGGGGTTATTTTGATTATTGTAAAATTATTTGTGAATTAATTTAGATTTAATAATAAAATAAAAATATAGAATATATAATAAATCATTTTTGGAATTCGAATTGTTTAATTTAATCTGTATTCATATGGAACAAATCGCGTTCTTTTATAAAAGAAGTGTGTGTTTAAGAAAGAAATTGTACGTGGGATTATATGTAATTTGCTTTTTTCACTCCATTTGAACCTCGATTACAGTAGAGGAGTTGTATTGTGAGGGGAGCGACTCCTTCGACATGGGGGACTGGGAGCTCCTTATATTCGTGAAGAAGATCGACGGCTCCCTGTCGATGGGGAGCTCCTTCGTGGACTGGTAGTAGTTCTCCGAGTCGTACATGAGGGTCTCCTTCCAGAAGCCCTCCAGCGAGCCCCTCGCCCTCGGCACGTAGTCCCTCACCACCCTCTCCAGCATCCCCACCAGCGGCCTTTTGTACCTCGCGAACCCGAGGTGCCCCAGGGACGTCAGGATCCGCGTGATCCGGAGGAAGTTGTGCCCGTGGGCGCTGAGGTTCGCCATCCTCGCCTTGACAAACTTCTTGTCCTCCGCGTAGTCCACCTCCCCCGTCTCCGTGTCCACCAGCCGCAGCCCGTAGAAGTCCAGCATCATGCGGTAGGACTCGACCAGGTTGGTGGCCGCAAGCCTGCTCCGCCGCAGGAGGACCGCCTCGCCCCTCCTCAGGGCGGGGGACTCGCCGTTGTACGACGACCGCACAAAGAGGGGGAACAGCCACTGGATGTACCCGTGCTCCCGCTCGAGGGTGGCGTAGTCGCCCTTCCACTCGTCGTGGATCTCGAAGATGGTCATCCTGTACGGGTAGCACACGCCGTTCCCCGTGTAGAAGAGGTAGTTGCTCCCGGTCTCCGCGGGGAACGGGTCGCAGAAGAGGCTCAGGGTGCCCAGGACCTGCCGGGGCTGCCCGGGGCTCTTGTGCCGCTTCATGAGGTCGAGGGTCGCGGGGTGCTGCCTCAGCGATATGGCCGCCTCTGCCCCGGGAGCGCGAAGCTCCTCGTCCCTGGGCCTGTTGCGGATGAAGATGGCCTTCCGGCTGTCGTTATGGACTTTGATGACGGCGTTCTTCTGGGGCGTCAGCGTGAACCTGTGTGAGCCCATTTTGCACTCGTATTCCTCCCCCAGTGTCATGCGAATGTATTCGTTCTGTGACTCTGATTCATCTTGGCGTTTGGGGAGTTCCGCAGCTTCAACAATCCAAAACGTTTCCATTTATATGTGGGGAGAGTTACTGTGGATGGTCGAGGCGGTTGAAATAAGTTCGTTTTTTTCATGTGTTAAAAGGTTATTTGGGGGGTTATGGCGATTTTAAATTGGACGAAAATAAATCGAATGAATTAAAAATTTAATTTTTTATGTTGAAATATGTAAAGAAAATAAATGTGATCAAGGGTATTAATTGGTATTTGAAAGGTTAATGAAAATTTTTATTCTTTGAGGGGAAATAAAATTTATCATATAAAAATCGGAATAACTCAGATGAAATAATTTATTAATCAAAATAATTTTGATTATAAATAATCTTAATTATTATGGTTCATATTTCGAATAATAATTTTCATTAAATCATTTATTCGTTGGAAATAATCCAAATAAATCACTTTTTTCACATAAAAATCGGAATAATTCAGGTGAAATAATTTTTTAATCAAAATTATTTTGATGATAATTCATCTTAATTAATATCAACCCAAACTCAGTTATTAATTTTCATTAAATCATTCATTTAATAGAAATAATCAAAATAAATCACTTTTTTCACATAAAAATCGGAATAACCCAGGTGAAATAATTTTTTAATCAAAATTATTTTGATGATAATTCATCTTAATTAATATCAACCCAAACTCAGTTATTAATTTTCATTAAATCATTCATTTAATAGAAATAATCAAAATAAATCACTTTTTTCACATAAAAATCGGAATAACCCAGGTGAAATAATTTTTTAATCAAAATTATTTTGATGATAATTCATCTTAATTAA
>CAZHGC010000106.1:0-3258 GCA_964531385.1 uncultured Lachnospiraceae bacterium
AAGACTTTACGACGGAGCAAAGGGACCGAACACTGGCGGAATGGGTGCAATTTCTCCAGTTGATGATGTAACGCCTTTGATTAAATCACAGTTTGAAGAAAATATTTTAAAACCTACATTAAAAGGTTTGGTTCAAGAAAAATTTGATTATCGCGGATTTATTTTCTTTGGAATTATGCTAACAGAAGATGGCCCAAAATGTCTTGAATATAATGTTCGACTTGGCGACCCAGAAACACAGGCGGTTTTGCCTTTAATGGATTTTGATTTTTGCAAGTTGTGCGAAAGTATTGTTGACGGTTCTCTTAAAGATTTTAATTTATCATGGAAAAAGGGATATTGTGTGGCTCCTGTTGCAGTTTCTGGCGGTTATCCAAAATCATACAAAAAAGGCTTTGAAATTAAATTTGATGAAAAAATAATCAATAAAATTGGCGCAAAGGTTTTTGTTGCTGGTGCAATAGAAGACAGAAGACATCATAATCCACAAGTTGCTACAAAAATTATAACGAGTGGCGGTCGGGTTTTGGCATGTTCTGCTTGCGGCAACACATTTAAAGACGCATGGAACGCCGCTTACGAAGCATTGCATTGTATAAAATTTGAAGGAATGTTTTATCGTAAGGACATTGGACTTCCTGGTGCTGCAAAATCAGAATAAAATTTCATGATATTTATGAAATTTGTTAAAAGCGTTTATTTTCTTAGCAAAGTGGACGCTTTTTTTTATTTATTTCAGAAAAATCATTCCTAAAATTCCGAGCGGAATTAAATATGCTGCAAACCATTCAAGTTTTCCTTTTTTTATAAGACGCATAAGCCAGGAAAGTGCCAGATATCCGCTGGTAAATGCTGCAAGACAACCAAAAATTACTGGTAAAGCCCCAATCGAATTTGCAACATCACCCAAATCTTTTAGTTCAAGAATAAACGCACCTAAAATCGCAGGAATTGAAACAATAAACGAAAATTCGCCAGCAAGTTCTCTGTTAACTCCGCAAAAAAGTGCGCCAGAAATTGTACTGCCCGAACGACTAATGCCCGGCAAAGTGCCCACGCCTTGTGAAAAACCAATTATAAGCGCCTGCCACCATTTTATAATTTGCGGTTTTTCAGAGGATTGTGAA
The DNA here is from genome assembly GCA_964531385.1 of uncultured Lachnospiraceae bacterium. Lineage (GTDB taxonomy): Bacteria > Bacillota > Clostridia > Lachnospirales > CAG-274 > MGBC114079. The sequence continues at coordinate 1,128 of CAZHGC010000106.1, forward strand.
TTTTCAGAATTTTCAAGATTTACAGCCGATTTTTTATGTTTCCTTTCAAAAATTGAACTTAAAACAAGAATGATTGCAGTAAAAATAAATCCACCGCAAACAATTTTTATAGAAATTTTATTGTCATCAATCAATTTTGAAGTAAAAAGTCCAATCACTCCAGTTACAATCGTTGCCAAAATAATTGCAAGAATGTAAGAACGCTCTGATTTTTGCTGAATTATTTCCTGTGCGCCAGGATTTTTTTTAGGAACAAAAATTCTTCCAAAAGCGCACAAAAGTTTCCAGATTTTCCGCCAGAAATACAAAACAACTGCGCCAAGTGTTGCTAAATGCAAAAAAACGTCAAAAAGCAAAGGAATTTCTTCTAAACCCATTAGTTTTTGAATAAGCAGCAAATGCCCAGACGAAGATATAGGCAAAAATTCCGCAAATCCCTGTAAAATTCCTAAAATAACTCCTTCAAAAATGCTCATAAAATCTCCAATAATTTTTATTTTCCCACACAGAAATTCGCAAAAATGCTCGAAAGTACATCTTCTGGACTTACTTCGCCAGTTACTTCACCTAAACTGTCAAGAGAATCTTCTAAATCCTGAACAACTGCGTCTAAACCAAAATCAGAATTTTTTGCGGTTTGAATTGCGTGATTTACGCGTTCAAGTGCTTCATTTACGCTTTGCTTTTGTCTTTCACTTCCCAGTCCGATTTGCTCATGCCCAGAGATTGAAGTTTTGCACAGAATATTTTTTACAACTTGAATTAAATCGCTGATTCCGTTTGCATATTTTGCAGAAATTTTTACACTTGCTGAAATTTTGTTTTTGATTTCATCAGTTAAGGCAAAATTTTTTGTTTCTGCACCAGATTGATTTTTTGTTTGCTCAAGAGAAGAATTTTTTCCCAAATCACTTAAATCACATTTATTAAAAACTAAAATAAGTGGAATATTTTGTTCTTTTATAAATTTTTTATCTTCATCACAAAGTCCCTTGCTTGAATCAACTAAGTAAAGAATAATGTCCGCTTCCTTGCTTAAATCTTTTGTAAGTTCAACGCCTTTTTCTTCTATTATATCATCTGTTTTTCTAAGACCAGCCGTGTCAAAAAGTCGAATTGGAATTCCGTCAAAACTGACCCAACTTTCAAGATAATCACGAGTTGTGCCTTCAATGTCGCTTACAATCGCACGTTCTTCTTTTAGCAGAGTGTTAAACAGGCGCGATTTTCCTGCATTAGTTTTTCCACACAAGACAATTCTTGCTCCATCTTGATAAAGTTTTTCGCTTTTCCAGGAATCAGAAAGAATTTGAAGCCTATTTTTTGCGTTTTCTAAATTTGAAATGTCAAAACTGTCAGAAATTGTTTCTTCGTCTTCCGGATATTCAATTTCAACTTCGATTGAAGCCAAAGTGTCGATTATAAGTTTTTTGATTGAATCGATTTCGTCAAAAAGTGAACCGCTTAATCTTTGGGCTGCATGTCCGCGACTTTCATCAGTTTTGCTGTCGATAATTTCTTTAACTGCTTCGGCACGGGTTAAGTCTGTTTTGCCGTTTATGTACGCTCGAAAAGTGTATTCGCCTCGCTGAGCCTTTTTAAATCCGTTTGCAAGCAGAAGATTAAAAACTGAACTTACAACGTTTACACCACCGTGGCAGAAAATTTCGACCATGTCTTCGCCAGTAAATGATTTTGGGGAACGATAAACTCCCAGCATAACTTCATCGATTTTTCGCCGGGGATTTGAGGTTTGCAGCGGAGAATTTTCTGTTAATGCGGAGTCTTCTGCTTTCGGCAGGGAATTTTCTGCTTTCGCCCGAAAATTTTCTGTTAGCGCAGCATCTTCTGGTACACTGGCACAAGGTTCAAGAATCCAGCCGTAAACCAAAGAGTTGCCCTTTGCAGAAAGCAATGCCTTTGGACGTGAAAAAATTTTAGAAATCAATTCAATGCAATTTTTACCGCTAGTTCTAACAATTCCTATGGCACTAGGAGCAAGACTGGTTGCAATGGCAGCAATAGGTTCTTCTGGCGTATAATTTAAATTAGTCATTAAAATTTACCATTGGGTCAATGTGCAAAAGATGCACGCTGTAATTATAAGAATCTTCATTTTCCTGATTCAAAA
>CAZHGC010000107.1:0-3229 GCA_964531385.1 uncultured Lachnospiraceae bacterium
AGGACCTCTCTGTCCTCTCCCTCGCCTTCTCTCAGGACGGTGCCACCCTCTTCGCTGGTTACAACGACAAGGTCATCCGTGCTCTTGAGATCAGAGAGTAAACATTGAAATAGAAAATATTTCTTTCTTTCCTTCAGTCATTCTTATGGTGTAAAGAATCTGAGGGGGGGACTTTTCCTCCTCTCATTCTTTATGGCATTTGAGGATTGATTGAAAGTGAGTGGATAGAAAAAAAAGATAAAAAATGAAAACCAATTAAGGAAGCGTTATTTGCTTTTTTATTTTTGAAAATAAGAAATCTTTATACAATTTTATTTTATTTTATTTTGTTCGTCGTGTCTTGAGTTTGCGTTGATTTCAAATTAAACTTTTTTGTATTCAAATTAAAGAAATAATCAATTGATTATTTCTCTCTGATTATCTTTATTTGCGTGATTAAGTTCAATAGAATCCCCTTTGAAATGAAGAAGGACGCAAGGCACGAGAGGCTTATCGAGGGGAATACCCTCATACGCAACGCCAAAATTCTCTCCATTCACAACAAATGAGAGCTCACCATTTGTTGTGTCCATCTCAACACCAACACACTCTCCTGTACCGACATAATTCTTTTCTCCATACCCCTTGTACCAATAGTTATGAGGAGGACCAGAGCACAGTGCGGAAGTGTAGCAATCAAAGTACCACCCACACTTGAACACGTTGTCTCCGAAGTTCTGGTCTATGTCAGAAGGCGCGACTCCAATAAAAATACCGCCGCCATCGTTTTCTTTCGACAACAGTATATCAACGCCCCAGGAAACTGTTCTATCCAATGGAATGGGCGTACTTCCTATTACGGTGGCCCAGCTTCCATGGGAATCGTCTCCGCCAATAAACGAGGCCTTTCTCGAGTTGTTTCCGTAGACGACATATTCTTTGTTACTGTCTATGTCCCCCGGGCATTCCCCCCAGGAACACCCCGACGTTTTCACAACAACCTCGTCGCTCCAGTCTGTGTAGCTCACATCGTCAACACCCCTTTTGCGAACACGCAAGGCGTATCTTGTGTCAGGGTTAAGGTCCCCAATTCTGCACACATTCTCTTCTCCCTCATAAACTTTGAGGAAGCCAGATTTCTCCTCAGGCTCCTCTTTCTTCATCTCTACCTCGTAGTGGAAAAGGCCCTCGTCATCCCAAGAGAGTGCGATAGTGTCCCACCACTCACTTTTCCCGAGAACGTTTTGAGGCCCACGCACAATGCGCAGGACTCCGATTTTTGCCATTCTCGCCAAGGCGGCCTCATCTCTTTCGAACACAATTTTTGGCACGCTCTTCAACATCAAATAAGCCTGCTTCTCAAGATCATCTACAACGCTAAGCTCAGCGTAAACGGCGCACTCTTGCTGTACAATGCGTATTTTGTGCGCAGGTTCATCGTTGCCATCTTCGCCCAGGATCACAGCATCTTGCTGCGTTTTTATTTCAACCAGTCTGTCATCACATTCGTTTATTTTCTCGAATATTGAATCAAAAGACGCTGCCTCGCATATTTCCTCCAGTGACCTGAGCAAGGCCTCTTCTCGTGCGTCTAACGCCCGGCGAATTTCTGTAAATAAGTTGTTTATTTCAGCTCTCACCACCTGGACGCTCTCCTCAACCTCATCTTGTTTCCTTTTGAGGCTTGTGAGGGTTGTATCCATCATCTTTAAAACTTTACTTTCGAGTTTAGCAAAGTCTGCAGCAAGACCACGCTCAATCACCCTGAAATTTTCCTTGTCGTCGAACCGGATTGTCTTGCACTTTCCATGCTCGCTACCCTTTTCTGAGACGCACTCTTGACAACACAACGCATGGTGTGTCATACAAAACACATCTAGATTCTGGCCGCTGTGCTTAGGACAAGTTCCTGGGCCTTCTGGTGGGCCATTTATTCCTAATTCCTTCGAGGGGCACCCCGCACTATGTCCGGACGATTTGGCTCGATTAACCATTTTACACTCTTCACAAAGGGAGTCTTTACATTCCGGGCAACGTACAATAGCTTTTCCGACAGGGTGGTTAACGTTGGGACATCCGGAATTACTTTCTGCCATGAAGGTTCTATTTCGCTTTCGCTCTTTTTCTTTTTGCCCTTATGAACTTCAAACAAGAAGAAGGGATAACGTCTTTCGGTTTAGGAAATGGATGTGTTGAATAAAGGTCTTTAATTTTTAAATTATTTTTTTCCCTGTTGATTGGGATTGTATCATTCTACGTTAGTCCCGACAGAAATAATCGACTACAAGCAGGATACATTCGCCACAAATTCGTTTCCTTGTTTCTTTTTTATTTTCGTCTTTTAATAACTTAAAAATGGGGGGAAAGAAAAGAAAAGAAAAGAAAATTCCCATATTGTTTCTTTTATTCTTCTTCGAAAAACAAAACCGATGGAGCCAGACACAAAACCGCTTCTTAGCAACGAGGAGAGGGAACTCCAGGAGAAGCCCGACCCCTCATCGCTCGACTATTTCAAGATCCCCGAAGAGACCTTCAAGGAGAAGGCCACCCGTTTCTTCAAGCGCAAGCACAGGTACTTGCCCCGTTTCTTCAGCATCCCATGCTACACCGACCCGAACGTCATGTCCAAGGGGGTCAGCAGGGACATCAGCAACCCCAGCTCGCTTGTCATAAACAATGGGGACGACGAGAAGGACGCGGGGAGCAGCAGCTCGTCCAGCAGCAGCGGGGAGACGGACAAGCCCATCGATTACAGCGCCGAGGAGTACGAGCGCAACAAGGAGTACTTTGACGAGATGGAGCTCAAGCAGGACTTTCCCAAGAACGTTATCCGCAATCAGAAGTACAGCTTGCTCACATTCTTACCACTCACACTCTTCGAGCAGTTCAAATACTTTGCGAACATGTATTTCCTCCTGACAGCACTCTCACAGTTCATCCCCATTTTCAAAGTGGGCTTCCTTTTCACGTACATTGCACCCCTGGCATTTGTGCTCGCACTCTCACTTGGAAAAGAGGCATACGACGACATACAGCGCATGTTCCAGGACCGCAAGGCCAACTCCGAGACCTTCCAGCGGCTGCTTCCCAACAGTGGAGAAGTTGTGGACATCGCAGCTGCCGATATCAAGGTGGGGCATCTCATCGTCGTGGGCACAAACAGCCGCATCCCCGCTGATATGGTGCTCCTCAAGACGACGGACAAGTCGGGTGCATCGTTCATCCGCACGGACCAGCTCGACGGTGAGAC
>CAZHGC010000108.1:0-3206 GCA_964531385.1 uncultured Lachnospiraceae bacterium
GGCAACTTCCGACTCGTGGACGCAAACGCAAAGACCGCAGCAATTGCAAGTGGAGATCATTTTTATTTATTTATTTATATGTGGTTATAAAATGGTGTAAAGAAGTAATACAGAAAATGAGTGAGTGTTTTTTTTTTTTTTTAGTATATTTTTTGGGGATTTTTTGTTTTGCTTTTTTTTAAATATTAATTTTTATATATTTATTTTTTTAATGTTTGTATATGTGTTTTTTTAGTATTTTTTTTCTTGTTGTTTTGAAATTAAATTTATTTATGTGCTTTCTTTCTTTTTTTGATATATTTCGTAAAATTGAAATGAGTAATTTCGTATATTGAAAAAATTGCTTTATATAATTTTTTTATATATTTTGTTTTTTTTCCCACCTCCTTTTTTTTTTCATTTAAAATTTACAAATTGTCTTTGTTATGGAAAAAATATGAGTGTAAATCTTCATTGTATTTTTTCTTTTAAGATCTTAAAAGAATTGTTTTTCTTTTAAAAAATGAAAGCATCATGTTTATTATGTTTTTTGATTTTGAATCAAATTAAAATAAATCGATAATAAATAATAAATAATAAATAATAAATAATAAATGTTATTTTATCAATTCATTTAATTTATTCACTAATTTTATTTTCATTTTCTTTTACTTATTTATTATTTCATTTTTCATTTATATTCTCTTTGTTACTTATACATACCCACACTCGTTTATGCACATTTATTTTATATTACTTATGTTTGATTCCACTTCACCATTTGTTGTTTAGTTGCTTTCTCAAAAAAGCCCGTTCTGTTGTTAATGCTTTTCCCATCATGAAATATGACACCAATATCCGCAAGGACCTCTATGGCAACATCATTCTCTCTGGTGGCACCTCCATGTACCCAGGGCTCGCTGAGCGTATGCAAATGGAGATGACTGCACTTGCCCCTACCGATACCAAGATCAAGATCATCGCTCCTCCCAAGCGTAAGTACTCTGTGTTGATCGGCGGGTCTATCCTTGCCTCCCTCTCCACCACCCGAGAAAGGTTCATTTCCAAAGAAGAATACGACGAGTCTGGTCCTAATTTCATCTACGAAAAGTGCTACTAAAACAGAACAAAGAGAGAGAGAGAGAGAGCTACATTCCACAATTTAAAAAAAACAAAAGTACCAACATTAAATTAATTCGTTTTAGAATAAGAGAAATGAGACTTTTTTATTTTTAATTTAATTTACATCAAAATTCAAACAAATATTAATTGATTTTTTATTTGTTTTCCTTTGTAACCTATTAAGATATTAAAACATCGATTTTCATTTATTAAACCAAAGAAATTCCACGAAATAATAATTTTAATAAATTAAAAAAATGCCAAAAGAAAGAAGGCGACGAAAACAAACGCATTAACGGGATTAACAGTTTCTTTTTCTTTCTTTCTTTTTTTGATCAGAGTCTTCAATCTGTAGACAGCATTTCATAGGAAGTTCAAAGACCTTTGGCTGAGGGATGTTACTGGAAGGGGAAAAAGGAGGGAGTTGTTCTCAAAATAGTTCAATTGATCATAATAAAGAAATTAGGAAGTGGCATGATTTGCTGAAAAAGTTGTAATCCATGTCTATCAACGAGAACTTTTTGTAGTCTTCAGAAAGGCGTTTTTTTTCATTGGATGCTTATTCCATTTTTTAGTTCGCAAGCCTTTTCATCTTAAAATATATCATTTCTATCACTAATAAAAACACAACAAGGAAAAGATCCATTTTATGTAATCATTTTTTTCCCCGAAAAATTATTAAATAGATTCTATCTGTCCGTACTTGTTGCATGTCAAAATAAATGCCCATAGCCTTAAAAAATATCACAATGAGGTAAAATGTTGTCTTATTTATTTGTCCATCGTCCTATTTTTTGTTTTGTCATATGTATTTTATAGTGAAACTTTTTATAGGATTCTATCAATATTTTCCTTTTCCCATAAATAAAATAGCTACTTAATAATAATTATGTAAACAAAAAGCATTAATACCATAATATTTGTTTCTTTAAAGTGTTATATATAAGATTGAGAGAAATATTTTCAATTATTTCTAAACCATATTTTAAAAGATGGGAATACAAAGAAAACAACCAAAATTGTGAACAGAATTCTTTGTATTTTAATACTTTTTCTTTATAAAGAGATCGATTTCATATACAAGAATGACTCTTGAAGAGATTTTCTTTGTTCTATAAACATATCCTTTTTGAACCTTCCTGGGGATCTTTAGACAAAAATACTAAGGAAAGCTGGAATGTGAAAACATGAATATTTTTATTCATGCAAGAACTTTTTTTTTGGTATCATCATCTTCAGTTATTTTAGTTTTTTCCACCACACTAACTTATGATTTTATTTTCCTATGTTTGTCACAAAACAATAAAATTAAAAACTCCTTCAATTAAAATTATTATACGCATTTTCTTTTCTTCATTTTCATATTAAGGTTTGCTTCAGTTTTAAAAAAAGTTTGTTTGTGTCTGTTTGTTTGTTGGGCTATGTAAAATGGTTTAATTGAATTCAGTTAAGAGAAAAAGAAAAATATGTATAACGAAATTATTTTTTCAACTTGTGAGGAAGAATTTCCACAACTACACAGCTATATGAAAAAAGCTCCTTTCATAAATGACTTATCCTTTTTAGTGGATTAGAAGAAAAGAGAAAAAAGTTTTTCCTCAAAGTTTAACAAAATTAAATTTGCCATCCTATTACGAAAATTGTCCTTAATTTTGCTACACTTATGTCAATTTGCTTTGTGTTTTTGAATAAGAATTTTAAGTCGTATAAATCAAAAGTTTTGTTCATATTTCTTTTCTTTTTAAATTAACCACTGTTATTATCTTTAATTATAAAATTGAAATTGAAATAGTCAATATATACAATTAAAAATAAGTTAATCAAAGAAGATAAATTATATTTATTATTGTGTTTTACATTTTTTTAAAAAGGAAAATTAAATGATTTGAATGAATTATTGGGAAAATGAAACAGAATTTAACTACCTGAATTATTTATTGTATCCGTTCTTATTTTTTAATTTATTTTTGGCTTAAAATTATTGTTGCAATTTAATTCTCTTTTTGAAAAACAGCCTCATCCCCTTTACAAGTTAATCATGCCCTTTTCCGATTTTGGAGAGACAAACGAGAGGTCCACAACAAAGTACTTCCCCCTCGTCACCT
>CAZHGC010000109.1:0-3191 GCA_964531385.1 uncultured Lachnospiraceae bacterium
GACCGCCGAGAGGTATGATCTTCAATTTTTCTGCCATAGATAGAATAACTCCTTTGATATGCGCTTGAATGCAAGCGGAAATATGTATGGCGCTTCCCGACCGCAGGGGAAAAACGCCCTCGGCGGCATCCGCAAAGGGCGGGCCGCAGGGGGATGACAGGGGCCGACAGAGGAAAAGGACGCTGTGCGTCGGCACGGCAAATAAAGACGTCCGTTGTCCACGCGGCCCCGTTTCGCCGTGGGAGGTCTGGTTTCGTCTGTCGGCTCCTGATCTCTTTGTGGACAGAGGACCGCCGTGACACGCGCGGTCAGGCGCGGTCCCTGTCATTTGCGGTATGGAAAGCGCATTTATTCAACTGTGAGAACACCTTCACAGTAAAATACATAATATTTTCCCGAAAAAAACGGAAAAAATGCCGGGGAAGACTTGCCCCCCGAAGATGAATTTGTTATAGTATAACACAGAAGAATGGTTTTGTATACATAAAATTTTGAAAGCAGGCTCGGTGCAGGGGCACAGAGGCCCCTTTTGCGGGAACGGATGCCCCGTCTGCCCTGTCTGTGATAGGAATTTCCACAAAGCCTGTCGAATACAAAGCGTCTCGGGGCGCTGTCAGAAATTCGGAGGAGAACAATGCGTACCACCATCAAAATGATCGCGGAAAAGGCGGGCGTGTCCATCGGAACGGTGGACCGTGTGCTTCATGACCGTCCCTACGTCAAGGCCGAGGTGCGGGAGCGGGTGCTTCAGGTCCTGGAGGAGCTGGATTACCATCCCAACCGCATGGCCAGTGCGCTGGCCACCAGCGGCACGCCCCGTCGGCTGGCCCTGATCCAGCCGGAGTGGGAGGAAGGTCACGTCCGCGAGGAGATGGAGGCCGGCACCGCCCGCTTTCTGGAGGAGTTTCGGGACTACAACGTGTCGCTGGACATCCGCACCTACCAGCGGGCGGACGAGGAGGAGTGCCGCCGCCTTTTGAACGAGGTCGTTGAGGAGGGGGCGCAGGCTGTCGCCCTCTGTGCCTCCGGCACGGCGGACATCCGCCTGACCATGGAGCGGCTGGCGGAGCGGGGCGTGTCCATCGCCACCTTCAACTCCGATGTTCCCGGCGGACGGCGGCTGTGCTACGTGGGCGAGGATGGCCGCCGCGCGGGCCGTGTGGCGGGTGAGATCGCCTCCCGCATTCTGGGGCCGGAGGACACCTTCCTCGTGATCTACGCCGACCCGGTGTACAGCGCCCACAAGGCCCGTGTGGACGGCTTTCTGGAGCGGCTGGCGGAGCGGGGCATCCCGGAGCGGAACGTCCGCGTTGCCGCCACCCATCGGGACTATGAGATGACGGCAGCCGCCGTGTCGGCGGCGCTGGATGCCCAGCCGGAGCTGCGGCTGGTATACATGGCCAACCCCAGCGTGCCCGCCTGTGCCGAGGTCCTCCGCGCCAGAGGTCTGACGGACAAGGTCCACGTCCTCAGCCACGACTGCGGCCCGGAGATCCGGGAGCTGCTGCAAAAGGGACAGCTGGACTTCACCATCGGTCAGGACCTGGCTTACCAGCCCTATCAGGCGTTGAAGCTGCTCTTTGATGCCCTGATGGGCCATCTGCCGGAGAAGGACTGCTACGACACGGCCACCCCCATCCTCAACGCCGAGACCATCAACTGAATACCGCACCGACGCGGGGGAGACGCAGGTCTCCCCCGCTTTTTCGCGCCGCGCCTTACCTGCTCTGCGACAGGCAGACTATGCAGGTCTGCCCCGTGCCGCTTGGGTGAATACTCAACGTCTCCTGTCTATCCCGTGGTCGAAATCGGGCCATCGAAGCCCCCCGCCTGATTCCGGTGATGGGCTTTGCGGACATCGGGCGGGCAGTGCCCTCGCCGCGATACGCGCTGCTGTTTCCCATCAGGGTCACAGGACTGTGAAGGCCGCTCCGCTCCCCCCCTCATCTGGATAAACTGTGCAGACCGCCGTGGGGCAGGCGGCGCGTGAACGGAAATTTTGGCAGGATTTTCTGGAAAAGGAGTTGACAACAGCGGTTAGAGGTGTTAAACTATGCCACGGTTAGAGGCAACAAACTGTAGATCCCCCCGCGCAGACCTCTGCCGTTTTATTTCCACAGTGGTTAGTTCAATTTAACTAACCGCGAAATGGTCCAAGACTATGACCATAGAAAATAGCTCAGGAACATGATCTCAGCACATAACACAGTAAATCATCGTAAAACACCGCAGAAAATCACCACAGTAAATACTCGCAGAAAAACATCACAGCAAACACTCGCAGAAAAACATCACAGCAAACACTCGCAGAAAAACATCACAGCAAACACTCGCAGAAAATCATCAAAAAAAGGAGGCCGCAGCCATGATGCCGCTTGCATTGGCAAATATCGGTGAGGAGAGCATCATCCGCAGGGTCAGCGGAAGCGCGGAGGTCAAGAAGCATCTGGAGGACATGGGCTTTGTCCCCGGCGGCTCCGTCACGCTGGTGTCTGCGCTGGGCGGGAACGTCATCGTGAAGGTGAAGGAATCCCGCGTTGCCATCAGTGAAGAAATGGCCCGCAAGATCATGATTTGAATTAAAAATTTGCATATAAGGGAGGAAAACGCATGAAAACGTTACGGGATGTCAAGATCGGCGAGACCGCCAGGGTCGTCAAGCTCCACGGCGAGGGCCCCATCAAGCGCCGCATCATGGACATGGGCATCACCAAGGGCGTGGAGGTCTACGTCCGCAAGGTCGCCCCTCTGGGGGACCCCATGGAGGTCACGGTCCGGGGCTACGAGCTGAGCCTGCGGAAGGCCGACACGGAAATGATCGAGGTCGAATAAAATTTTAAGGTGCGGTTTGAGCACTCGAACCAAAAGGAGCGAACATATGGAAAAGCAGATCAAAATTGCCCTTGCAGGCAACCCAAACTGCGGTAAGACAACGCTGTTCAACGCCCTGACCGGTTCCAACCAGTTCGTGGGCAACTGGCCCGGCGTCACCGTGGAGAAAAAGGAAGGCAAGCTGAAAAAGCACGACAACGTGGTCATCATGGACCTTCCCGGCATCTACTCGCTGTCCCCCTACACGCTGGAGGAGGTGGTGGCCCGCAATTACCTGATCGGTGAGCGGCCCGATGCCATCCTCAACATCATCGACGGCACCAATCTGGAGCGCAACCTGTATCTCACCACCCAGCTCA
>CAZHGC010000110.1:0-3158 GCA_964531385.1 uncultured Lachnospiraceae bacterium
TTTACTTTGTACTTTTCCTTTTTATGGAAAAAGTCATTTTTAATTTGTTAAAAAAATGCTTTTTTGAAAGGGAAAAAGGAGAAAAATAATTACTAGGAGGCAAGCGGAATTGAACCGCTGACCTAGTGATCTGCAGTCACTTGCTCTACCGCTGAGCTATACCTCCGTTCTTGAAAAAGATTAAATTAAAGGGATTTAAAGGTATTAAAAGATTAGATGAATCTTAAATCTCTCAAAACTATTCTCTTTAAATTATATTCGAATTAAAGAAAATTGTGGTACATTAGATTCTGTTTTAAAAAATATTTTAAACAGTAATTCATTCTTAAGGTGGTGAAAACGTTTTTATCGCTTTTTAAATACTTAATCAAAAAGTCAAACACACAAAAAGGAACAACAATAAGCAAACACACGAACGAGAACTCGGACACACAAAAATCATGGATAATGGTGGGTGTATTGGATACAAATTCATTTATTTATTGGTGTTTGTAGGTATTTGAAGGAATTGATGCACAAGAAATACGCAAGAAATGCATTCTTTCATCCATTTTATTGTTCTTTTGTTCCCAATTTTGCTTGGTTCTTGGTGAAAATGGTGGAGGAATTGTTTTTTTCTTTTTCTGATGATGATAGAATCAATAATATGGTTGGTTAAATGTTTTGTGTAGATATTTTGGAAACTCGAGGCAACAAAAGGGAAAAGTTGCTTGGGAAATAACTTTTCTGAGGTTTTTTGATGATGGTTTTTATTCTATTAAATATCTTTCATAATTTATATGTTTTCCTTGGTATTCTATTTCATTCACACCACTTTTTGTCCTCTTTAAAAGGATATAGCCTATGTTCCTTTCATTTGAAGCGAATTTCTGCGACAAAGAATTCAATTGTAAGTATTTATTGATACTAAAAATCATATTATTGCATCCTGAGCAAGACAATTTTATTTTCTAACCGAATATTTAAGGTAATTTGTCGGATGATGTCCGTTTCAGATTTTCCGGGCAAATCAAAACAATAAATCAGGGTCAAATCAATTGTTGTTGGACTATTTTCGTTTCATTTTTATTTTCATTCATTTTCCATACACATAATTTATTTTATAAAGTAATTGAAATGGGAAAATTCATCTTTCGATTATTATCACAATATTATTCAATCATTACGTGTAATTATCACTATCTCAAGAAAATTATTCCTTTTTTACCGCCCAAATTAATTTAAAGGAGAGAGATTTAAGTTAGCACAAACATAAACACATATTTTAGATTATTTTAGATTAATTTGGAATCAAATAGAATCAAATTTGGATTAAAAAGAAAATCAAAAAGGAAAAGAAAATGGATTACGTAATGAGTGACGCAATGGAGTTGTTTCTTGAAACAAAAAATATTTTCGCCCACTTTTTCCCAAGTATACAAAACAACAAAAAAAGTTCACATATATGGAAAAACCATTTTTTCCAACATTATAAAATGAAATATGACATCACCAATTCTGGGAACGCCAATTTAGATTTTCACATATTAAAAGACCTTAACATTTTTCATATCTTAAAAATATTCACATTTTTCATGCCGGAAAAAATCAAAGAAAAGCACTTTTTTAATTTCAAAAAACAACAAAAAACAAACACAAATGTTTTCTCCGCCCTTCTTTTCGCTCCTTCTCCTTGGGGGAGTTACATTCAGCGCTAATGCTCTCTCAATCACCACACCAAAACAACTCATTGATTTTTCAAACAACGTGAACGGCGGAACGAGCTTTTCCGGGACCACTATTTGTCTTGGCTCTGACATCGAGTTCACTTCCTCTCTTTCTAAGCAATTCCTGCCAATCGGAAACTCTTCCGGGCATTATTTTAGCGGAACCTTTGACGGACAGGGACACGCCATTAAGTACTTAAATTTAACTTTAACTTCAGAATATGTTGGATTGTTTGGGTATTCAGAGGGAGCGACCATCAAGAACCTCGTAATAGATAAGTCTTGCTCCTTTTTGGACTACGTAGACACAATTGCTTCTGGTTTTATATATGCGAATGACACCTCTTCTCAAGAAACTGTTGCTGCTGCCCATGTTGGAGGGATTGTTGGGGAATGCTCTTCCTGCCTCATCGAGAGGGTCGTGAACATGGGGAGTGTCGGGTTTGATGGATCTGTGGCAAATACGACATCACTTGGAGGAATTGCTGGGAATCTTTCCCTTTTAAGCACTGTGAGGAACTGTGTGAACTACGGACCTGTCTTCTTTTCCGAGAATTCTTTAAGTAGCAATCCATCCATTGGGGGGATTGTGGGGTCGTGCGAAGGCACTCCAACAAAGCACATTCAGAACTGCGCCAACTACGGGGCAATATCGTATAGTGGCACCTCAAAATCATCGACTTCAGTTAAGCCCAAGGGAATAATAATTCCATACATCGGAGGGATTGTTGGGTATATCAATGAAGGAATTGCGCTTATTGAGAACTGCGTGAATGGGGGGAAGATCAACCCAGGTAAAAGCAGTAATTATGCAGGAAATATTGTTGGGAATGTCAACACAGAGATGGAAATAACAAAAATAAAAACAAACATCACCCATTGCCTGTGGACGAGCGACGTGGGATTCAACAATACTTATGGGAAAAACTCCACTGAAACCCCAAGTGTCATAAATTCCGTTCTGATCTCCATGTTAAACACCACTATAATGAATGAATTGAACGAATACGCTGAAAATAACAGCACCTGGAGCAAGTGGTTCATGCTTCACATGAACGGAGGGAGAATCAACAACCTCAACCAAGAAACCCTCATTGCGACTCAGAAACACTTCCCTGACCCTGTGAAAGAAGGAAACACTTTCCTATTCTGGTGCAAAGACTCTGGGTGTAATGAGAAATACGACCCAAAAACAACAGATATTACTGGAGTCACTGAGTTGTACGCTGCTTGGAACACAAGCACAGTCACATTCGACTTTAACAACGGAACAATGACAACAAAGAAAGTAACTTATGGAGAGAATTATGGAACCCTCCCAAGTATAGGAGAGAAGACTGGGCACACCTTCGCTGGGTGGTTCACTGAGGAGGATGAAGGGGAAGGAGAAAAGGTCGCTGAGGAAACTACTGTGAGCATTACAAGGGACCACACTCTCTACGCACAGTGGAC
>CAZHGC010000111.1:0-3154 GCA_964531385.1 uncultured Lachnospiraceae bacterium
ATGGTGAATGTTGTTCCACTTGTGACCTCCTCATTCTCCTCAGTGAACCACCCAACGAATGTGTGTCCAGTCATGCTTGCTGTTGGGAGGTCTCCATATGAACTGTTGTATGTCACAACAATGGATTCCTTGGATAGAGTACCCCCGTTCCCTTCGAAAGTGATAGTGTATTTATTGGCTGTCCAGTGCGCATAGAGGGTCTGGTCCTCGGTTATCTTCACAACCTTCTCACTCGTAACATTATCTCCATCATTCTTCTCAGTGAACCACCCACTAAAGGTGTACCCAACCCTGCTTGCCTCAGGGAGCTCTCCATAAGTGTTGTCATAGGTCACCCTTTTAGTTTTCTCAGCTTCAGAGAGGGCGTTTCCACCATTCACATCAAACGTCACAGTGTAGTTGTTGGCTCTCCATTGTGCAGTGATGGTGATGTTCTCAGCAGGCATGAATCCGAGTTTGCTGTCCCACCCATTGAAGGTGTACCCAGTCTTCAAAATACCCTCAGGATAAGCAATCTCCTCATCGTAATCAAGAGTCCTCACTTCATTCTCAGCTCCGTTGTTGAAGACAAAGGTGAGGGTGTACTGGTTGATGTCCCACTTGGCATACAGGGTCTTGTTCTCAGCAGGCATTGTGGTCTCGGTGTACTCCTTGACAAAGTTAATGTCACTGCACCAGTAAATAAAGGTGTATCCAGTCCTGGTGGGCTTGGGGAGTTCCACAGCTGTGTTGTAGTCCTGTTTGATTGGCTCGCACGCGCTCCCTCCGTTCGCTTCGAATGTAATGGTGTACTGGTTGATGTTCCAGTGTGCGTACAGGGTCTGGTCCTCGGTGATCTTCACAACCTCTTCACTCGTAACATTGTCTCCACCATCCTTCTCAGTGAACCACCCAGTGAAGTTGTACCCAGTCCTCTCTGCTGTGGGAAGCTCTCCGTAAATTTCATCGTAGGTCACCTCCATGGACGGCTTGGATGGCGTCCCCCCATTCCCATCGAACGTAACATTGTACTTGTTGACCACCCACTGTGCGTAGAGGGTATGGTCCCCAGCAGTGTGGATTCTTGTGTCCGCTTCGACCTTCTCACCTCCACTCGCATCTGTGAACCACCCAAGGAACGTGTACCCGGCCCTCGTTGCTGTGGGGAGCTCCCCGTAAGCACTATCAGATGAGAGCGCCCTGGACGATTCCGAGGCGACCCCTCCAGTAGCGTTGAATGCCACAGAGAACGCATCCGCAGTCCAGTCCGCGTAGAGCATCTGGTCCTCGGTGATGTCCACGGTGGTATCGGGGTTTATGCGCTTCCCTCTCCCCTCCTCCTCCGTGAACCACCCAGAGAAGCCGTACCCAGTCTTCGTTGGGATGGGGAGGTCTCCGTATGCGCTGTCGTATGTGACCTCCTTGGACGCCTGCGGGGTGCTCCCGCCTGCCGCGTTGAAGGTGACCGTGTAATTGTTGGGTGTCCAGTGCGCATGGAGGGTGTGGTCACCCGCAATGGAGACGAGCGTTTTGCTTGTGGTGTTGTTTCCTTTCGTGGCCCCTGTGAACCATCCAGCGAAGGTGTAGCCTGCCCTCGTTACCTCAGGGAGGTCTCCATATGGAGTGTTGTATGTCACAACAATGGACTCCTTGGATGGAGTGCCGCCGTTCCCATCGAATGTGACTGTGAAGCGAGTGTCTGTCCAGATTGCATAGAGGTCTGTCACACTGCTCGCATCTGTTGTCTGGGGGTCGTATTGTTCGCTGCACCCTTCATCTGTGCACCAGAACGCGAACGATTCCCCTTTCTTCACAGGGAGTGGGAGGCTCTTCAGCAGTCCTCCAATCGGTGCTTCTTGGCCGAGGCTGTTGATGCTCCCTCCGTTGAGGTGCAGCATCACCCACCTGCTCCATGTGCTGTCCGTCTTCTCTGCGTACTCATTCAGTTCACCTATTACTGTTGCGTTCAATGTGGGGATGAGAGATGAATCTGTGACCACAGGACTTCCTGCCTCATTTGCGTTATTATCACACCCCACATCACTTGTCCAGAGGCAGTGGGTGATGTTTGTATATGATCCGCCATTTCCTACAATTGCCCCGTTGTATGAATTGGTTGTCTTGCTTGGAGTGATCCACCCAGCACTCGCACAATTCTCAATATCTGTACCATAAGTGTATCCAACAATCCCTCCAACATACTGGGTACTAGATTTAGTGTTGTTGTTTGTGATTATGCCATAGTTAAGGCAGTTCCGGATATAATTCATTTTTATTGATGAATACCCTTTAGAGTACCCAACAATCCCGCCAATGTATCCGGTCCCACTTGTTCCTGTGTGGGAGACAGAACCATAGTTGGCACAGTTTTTCACATAGTTCTCGTAATTATAATAGTAATAATATTCAAGGTATCCAGCAATCCCACCAAGGTACAAATTATTTGTGCTTATGTTCCCATTGAAGGAGACACTTCCCATGTTCACAGTGTTCTCAATGACGCATGGTTTGCTGCCTGAATAGCAATACCCAAGAACACTTCCAACATATGGATACGACGTTGATCTGTAATTGCTTGTGACAGAGCAGGACGAGTCCATCACAACATTCCTGATAGTTTCTCCATTTGAGTATCCAAATAATCCAACATATCGTGAAGTTGATTTGATTTCAAGGCTGCTGATAGCGTATCCTTGTCCATCAAAGGTTCCGAGGAAATAATCGCTACCGTCTTTTCCAATGGGTTCGAATTGTTGTGAGACCTCATCAGTGAAGTCAATGTCAGTGTCAAGGAAAACAGTAGTCCCAGAATAATTAGTTCCAGAATTGACAACCCTCGAGAGGTCCACAAGGTCAGCAGCACTGGAAAGTACAGTGCAACTCCACACAGCGTGCAGCGTCAGGTCATGCGCAATGACAGTGAAGCTCCATGGTACAACATCACCATAATCATTTTCCCATAATCCTACAACGCAATTATCTCTCCCTGCGTCTCTCGGAAGCGAAACAATAGATAAATATTTCGCGTTGATAGGCTCAATGGGACCCCCTCCTCTCGTGTCGAATGAGATGGTGTAGCTGTTGAGGTTCTCTTCCCACTTCCCATACAACTCCTTCTCTGAAGTGATTTCAAAGGATGCCAGCGGTGATGCACAGGAGGCGTCTGTGTACCACC
>CAZHGC010000112.1:0-3147 GCA_964531385.1 uncultured Lachnospiraceae bacterium
GTTTCTACTGGTATATATACCAGTAGAAAGGATGGTGTATTATGAATACACAAAATTTTAAAGTAAAAATCAAAAATATAAGAAAGGAGGCACTTGAAGCAGGATTTTCTGTAAAAACTATGGATGGATATTTAACTATATGGAATTCATTTATTATTTGGAAACAAGAAGATGACTTTGATTATAATGCAGATGATTACATATCTTTTTTATCAGAACGTTACAATTTTAATATATATGAATATAATAATAAAAATTCATGGCATCAACTTCTTATTTGTTCAAAAAAAATATTAGATGATTTTGAAACATATAAAAAATCTATAAAAAGAAGCACATTACCTACACAGCTATATAACAATTATCCAAAAGAATGGAAAAAAACAGTTTTACATTTTGAATATTATTGCAAAAATGTAAGACAAAATTCTAAGAAAACAACAGAAATTAAAACAAAGTATGCAGAAAGAACAATATCTTATTTATATCAAAACGGATTAACATCGTTATCAAATATAAAAAAAGAAAATGTTGTTTTATTTGTTGATTTTATGATTAACAAAACTCAAAGAGTAAAAGAAAGATATTTCTCTGTTTTAAAACAATTTTTAGAATATTTATTTATTGAAGATATAATAAATACAGACTTAACTAATTGTGTTCCAACAGTTAAAAAAGTAAGTAATAAGAAAATTCCTACCGTTTTAAAAACTAATGAAATAAAAGAATTATTAGATAGCATTAATAAAGACACAAAGGTAGGAAAAAGAGATTATGTAATAATTTTAATTGCAGCTAGATTTGGGCTTAGAATTGGAGATATTTTAAACATTAAATTAAAAAATATAGACTGGGAAAATTATAAATTAACAGTGGAACAAACTAAAAATCATAATTTAAATATTCTACCATTAACTAAAGAAATCGGATGGGCAATTATTGATTATATTAAAAATTCAAGACCTAAATGTGATAATGAATATTTATTCGTAAAACAAAAATATCCATTTGAAAAAATGAATAATTTTTCTAAGTTTAACAACTATTTTGATAAAGCAAATATTAAAATTGATATAAACAATAAAAAAGGAATTCACAACTTGCGAACAACTAAAGCTACTCAGATGTTAGAAGATGGAATTCCAATTGACATTATTGCATCCACATTAGGAGATACAGTCTCTACTGTATCTAGCATTTATATAAAATCCAGCGAAAAACTTTTGAAACAATGTGCTCTGGAGGTAGATGAATAATGCATAATTATAATACTTTAATTTTAAATTTTTTGCAATATAAACGTGAACTAAATTATGTTTACGGAACTGAAGAAATCATCCTTAAAGATATAGCAAGATTTCTAGTTAATAATAAAATAGACATTATTACAAAAGAAGTTACTGAAGCATATGCAAGAAATAATGAAAACTTAGATTCAAATACAATAGCGCGAAATATGGCAACTTTTAGAGAGTTCAATAAGTATTTAAGTTATATAGGTATAGAATGTTATCAAATACCAAATAAAATATATCCACAAAATCATCATAATTTTAAGCCTTACGTTTTTACTTATGATGAAATTAAAAATATATACTTAAATTTAAATTATATATATAATAGTTCATCATATTCATATTATAGAAAAATAATTTACCCATTAATTATAAAATTGTTATATCAAACAGGTATGAGAATTGGTGAAGTTTTAAGTATAACAGTTTATGATTACAAAATAAATTATTTTATAATAAGAGATACTAAAAATGGTAAAGATAGAAAAATAATGATACCTGATACTTTAAAAGATGAAATTAAAAATTTGTATAACAAGTATTATAAAGAAAGTAAATTAACAGAAAAATTATTTAATGTTAGTCATAGTGCAATTTTAAAATATTTTAAAAAAGTATTAAAAAGATCAAATATTAAAATAAATGATAATGGTCCTAGAATACATGATTTACGATTTACTTACCTTTTGCATACAATAGAAAAACTTAGAAAAGAAGAAAAAGATATTGATGCAATACTTCCATTATTACAAATACAATTAGGTCATCAATCATTAGATGCATTATCTTATTATGTACATCTAAATACAGATGTTTTAAATGAATTATGTAAAATATCAAATAAAGAATTTAATTATTTAATACCAAAAGGAGGAGAAGATGAATAAAGATTTTTCATATTATTTATCACATTTTTTAACAGAATATTTAGTTATAGAAAAAAACACATCAACACAGACAATAAGATCATATAAAGAAGCATTTAAACAACTCATAGATTTTTTAGTTAATAAAAAAAATATTAAACTAATAAATATAAATTTTAAAACAATAACACGAGAAATGATTTGTGATTTTCTTAATTTTTTAGAAGAAGAAAAAGGAGTTTCTATAAGAACAAGAAATCAACGCCTGGGAGCAATAAAATCATTTTATCAATATTGTTCAATAGAAGAAATAAACAATTTTGATAATATAAAAAAAGTATTATCAATAAAATCTAAAAAATATATAAAACCAATACAAAACCATTTAACTGAAGAAGAAGTAAAAGAATTACTAGATGGAGTAGATACGACAACATCCATAGGAAAAAGAAATCTATTAATATTAGTACTTCTTTATGACACGGCAGCAAGAGCAAACGAAATAATAAACTTAAAAATAGAAGATATATTATTGGAACAAAAACAAATAATATTAACAGGAAAAGGGAATAAAAGAAGAATAGTTCCAATGATGAATAATACTAAAGAATTATTAATAAAATATATTCAAAATAATAAAATAACAACAGGTTTCTTATTTCAAAATAAATATGGAAATAATTATAATGAAAGATTTATTAGAGATGTTATAGATTCAGTAGGTAAAAAAGTAAATATTAATAAAAATATAACGCCACATACATTTAGAAGAACAAGAGCAACTCATCTATTAAATGCAGGTATAAATATAGTTTATATTCAAGAATTATTAGGACATGAAAGCATAGAAACAACACAGGAATATGCAAAGGTAATAACGGATAAGAAATTTGAAGCAATAGAAAATTCAATTCCAGAAAACATAAAAGAACAAAAATTACCAGATTGGAAAGATGATAAAACACTTCTTAATCAATTATTAAATT
>CAZHGC010000113.1:0-3142 GCA_964531385.1 uncultured Lachnospiraceae bacterium
CTGTGAACGAGTAGTATATCATCTTCAGGTCCTTCTTGACGAGGAACACGAGGATCGCCGAGAGGGGGACGCTCACGCAGTAGTAGCAGATGATGTTGATGATGCCGCCGAAGAACTGGAACCCGCACCCACGCAGGACGCCCGAGCAGATGGACTGCGAGACGTCGAAGGTCTGCACGAGCAGCGAGTACGGGATGTACTTCCGGATGATCTCCAGCACGGCCTCGTCCTTTGTGAACATCTTCCCCCACACGTTCCTCAGCCCCAGCAGCAACGAGTAATAAATAACCTGGCAAATAAGTCCCGCGACTATAATAAACCGAATAAATAAATAAATAAATAAATCGAATTTGGAAATTTCCAAATTGAGCAAAAAAACAATTTTTATATTTTTATATTTTGAGCAAAAAAATAATAATTTCTTTATAAAAAATATAAAATATATAAATAAATAATAAAAACAATATTAATAGTTACCCATAAAAGCATAAGTGCAGAAACGAGCCATACGAGGTTTTCCGGCGCCGAGGTTCTGGCCGACCCTTGTGCTAGCGACGATGCTGAGTGTGAGGGGGACTGTGAAGCACAGGCTCTGAGTGTTGTAGAGGACGCTGTAGCCGGAGAGCTCGTTCTCGCCTATGATCCCCGCGAATATCGCCGCCGCCTCGAACGCGCTCCACTCCGCGCCCATCATGAGCATCCCAGGGATGCCGAGCTTGAGGAACGGCCATATGTCGCGGAAGCACTCCTTGGACCAGCCGGACCATATCCTCTTGTAGAGGCCGGAGAAGAAGATGATGCTCAGGACGACGAGGGGCTGGACGACGTACACCACGGTGAGGGCCACCGCGGCGCCCTTGAAGCCCCAGTCGAACACGTTGATGAAGAGGTAGTCGAGGAGGGCCACGAGGCCTATGTTGACGACGCCCGAGATCATCTGCGGGACCACGATGCCGGCCGCTATGAGGGAGCGCTTGAGGGCCTCGTTGTAGTACATCGGGATGATCGAGATTGCGAGGATCTGCGAGTACTCGGCGCCCTTCTCCGAGACCCCCGCCGTCTGCCCCAGCGCCTTCAGGATGGGCTCTGCAAAGCAGTAGATGAAGATGGCGGGGATGGCGAACACGGTCACGATGAGGAGGCTCCGCTGGAGGATGACCCCCACCTTCCGCGTGTTCCCGGCGCCGACGGCCTGGGAGCTCATGGTGTCGATGGCGCAGAGCAGCCCCGTGGCGAAGGCCAGGCAGACGTTCAGGAGCATGATCGCCATGGACGCCCCAGCGAGCTCGGTAGAGCCCAGGTGCCCCAGGAAGGAGATGTTCACGAGGGACATGAAGTAGACGGAGGAGTTCGTGACGAGGGTGGGAAGGGCCATCTTGATGGATGTCTTGATCTCCGCCTTGCATTCGTCCTTGGTGGGTAGGAACTCGTCGTACCACCACCGTGTGCAACAGCAACAGCAACGCCTTTTCGACATGATAAAGTTTTTTCTTTTCTCTTTTTTCTTTTCTTTCTTCTTTGTTTGTTTTTAATTCAAGCAAAAAAGAAATCTTTTTTTCCATCAGTATTATCTTTTTTAAGTTATGAAAAAAAATGAATTTATTTTTATTTTTGAATTAAATATGAATATGAAATTAATTTGAAATTTAAAATGATAATGTGAATTAAAATTGAATTGAATTTAAAATGGGAGAAAATGGAATTAATTTGTTTTTATTTTATTTTAAATATTAAAAAGAAGAAAAAGTTTTTTTTCATAATTTAAAATTGAAAACAAACAAAAACAAAAGAGAACAAAGAGAACGCTTGTGCTTGTTTGTGTGTGAGCGAAAGAGATCGAGATAGAGATAGATGGAAGATAACAACATTGAAAACGATGCAGCGGGAGCAGAAGCACCACCTCCTGTTGACGATTCGTACGACTTTGAGGCAATGATCCTAGCAGCGTTGGAGGCAGAGAAGCAAAAGATGGAGACTCCTCGGGCTTCTCCACTGCCATCACAATCCCCCGCATCAAAAAGCCCACAGCCGCAGGCCAAGACAACCTCGTCATCTTCTGCGTCGTCCTCGATATCCCCGGCACCCTCGACATCCACCACGCCGACAGCCCCAACGCCCGCAGTCACGCCAACAGCAGCAGCGTCGGGCGGAGAGACAGAGGCGGAGCTTGGGTTCGACCCGAGCATCCTGGAGCAGCCGATCGCGCAGCGGCTCCAGAACAGGAACTTCAAGGTGAAGGTGCACGCGGCCAAGTGCGTCGCGCAGCGGGTCAAGGAGGGCGAGTTCCCCCCGGAGAAGGACGAGCTCGAGGGCCTCGTGAAGATGCCCAGCGACTCTGCGCCCCTCTCCCAGGAGGCCGGGCTGACGACCCTCGAGGCCATCTTCACCAAGGCCCTCGTCGACCCCACCACAGAACGCGCGAAGATAGAGGCCTTCCTCGCGATGAAGGAGGCCCTGAAGGTAGACGTCCTGGCAACCTCCCTCATCGAAAAGTGCCTCGCAAGCCCCCGCCAGAAAATACGCGAGCTGGGCCTCACAGTCCTCCTATTCCTTATCCAAATGGATCAACAAGAAATGGTTACTGTACACATTATATATTTTTATTAATTTAATTTAATTTTACTTATTATTTTATTATTATAGGAATCACTTATTAAAGGGACAAAGAATAGGGTTCCAAAGGTTGTGCTCGGGTCTATCTTCAGCATCCGGTCTATCCTGAGCGAGTTTGGGCCGCGGCAGTTCCCTGTGGAAAAGTTCATGGAGCTCTTCGAGGGGTGGTTTTCGCACAGGGACAGCGGGGTCAGGAAGGAGGCGCAGGACTTCCTCGTCGAGCTGTACCGCTGGAACGAGGGCGGCCAGAAGGAGATGGTCCAGCTCATCGCGCCCCTGAAGCCCGCCCAGAAGAAGGACATCGAGGAGGCCTTTGCCCAGGTCACAGAGTTCAAGTCCGCCCCAAAGCGCCTGACCTGGACCGCCCGCAAGGCCAAGGAGGACGAGGAGGCCGAGAAGAAGAAGTCCGCAGCGGCAGCCGCAGCAGGGGCAGCGGGGAAGAAAAAGGGTGCCAGCGGGCTTGGTAGTGGCGCCGGGCAGCCCCTCCGCCTCGGGAAGCCGATCAACCTCCTGAAGGACATCGACACAG
>CAZHGC010000114.1:0-3137 GCA_964531385.1 uncultured Lachnospiraceae bacterium
TGTGGAAAGGAGGCTGTCAGCAGAGGCTGGAAGGGTGGCATTCGACATTGGGGTGGAGTCAAGGAGGCTGGCGACGTTAGAAGTGCTGGCGACATTGACGGCTGGAGCACTGGTGCTAGCACCAGCACCACCGAAGATATCAGCGAGGAGGTCAGCAGCACTACCAGAGGATGCAGAAGGAGCAGCAGGAGTAGGAGTAGATTGCTTTGGAGCAGCATCAGCAGGAGTGGCACTGGACCCCATGATTTGATCTAAGATGTTCACGGGGTCGGAAGGAGCTACGGGGGACGTTGAAGGGGCCGATGTGCCGATGGCATCATCGCCCTCGACAAGGGCATCATTCTCGATGGGAGGCATCTTATCAAACACGTCATTTTTAATTGAATTATTCTGGAGTCTATCAATATTTAAGAATTCCACCGATCTCTGCTGTATCTCGACATTGATGTCCTTCGCGAACTTTGCCAGTATTCTCTTTATCCTGGCACACGTCTCCGCCGCCTCAGGGCCGCCCACAGACTCGAACCTGCAGCAGAGCTTGGCCAATGTTGACACACCATACTCCCTAATGATGCTTCCGCCTTTATTGTACGGGTACACGAGCATGCCTTCTATGAGGTCCACGACCTGGCCCATCGAGGCAATAGAGTGGCCATCATTACCCTCATGATCCCCACTGTTACTGTTATCCTCCGCAGCATCCTCCGCGTCCTCGTCCGCGATCTTTGCCGGGGACCCAATGAGGAGGTCGCCGAACTCGCCCATGCACCAGAGTCCTATCTTAGCAAGATCCGGGTGTGCAATCTCCTTCACGAGGGCCGCGTAGAGGCGCTGGACGGCGTAGGCCTGCAGTGGCGGCGTTTGGGACACAATGGCGCATATGGCGGCGGGGACATCGTCCGGGACCACAGCCGAGGAGGCCGCCAGGGATATCACGCGGATGGTCGTGTCGAACTGCCAGCGTGGGCTTGGCGCATACCGCTCGATGAGCCAGCAGAGCTTCGCAACGATGCTTTCGCGGAATTCCTTATCGGCTATGACAAGGTAGGACAGGAGTTCGCGGGTGAGTTGGCGGACATTGGAGGGGCAGACAAGGGCATAGACGAGATCCAGCGCTCTCCTGCGGATTGAGATGTCGGGGTCACGGAGGCAATCTACGATGGTCTGCCTGTGGCGCTGGACGGCAGCAGCACCGTCCGCAGACACCGAGAGTACCGTCTGCATTGTGTTGAGCGCCACGTAGCGGATGTTGTTATCTTTGTGTTTCAAGAATCGACCGAGAAGGTTAGTTGCGAGTACCAATAAGCTCGAATCTTTTCCCAGCGCAATTATGGCCTGAATGCACTCGTAGAGCACAGCATTGCCCACATTGCGCGCGCTTTCGGTGTTGGTTGCCACCTGGGCCAGAGTGTCCTTGAGAACGCCCGCGATTTTGGCTTCCCCGCGCTCCACGTACGTGGGCCCGAGCTCTCTGAGGAGCCGCAGCAGCTTGGTCTGAAGGAAGGGGTCGTTGACGCCCCCCACGTCGTACTCGGGCACGTAGTCTGTGCTGGAAAGCTTGCGGAGGAGCTTCACTGTGAAGGGCACCAGGACGTAGAGACGCTTGGCGGCGGAGGGGTCGGCGCGGAGGATCTCGAGGAGGAGGGTCGCGCCGGCGAGGAGGACGCCGTGGTTCTTCTCGTTGTGGAAGAGATGCACGGCCTTCTCGAGATAGTTGTCGCTGAGATCGGGACACTTGCGGAGAATCCGGACGGCGGCGAAGGCGGCCTTTTTGCGAAGGTAGGGACTCTGGCTCTCGAGAAGTTTCTCGACGTCGGAACTGAGATCGCGGGATATGCTGGGCGAACTGATGTTCCCGAGTGTGCAGAGGGCGAGCCCGGAAATGTATTGGTTGGTGTGGTTGATGTCGCTGTAATAATAATGATAAAGAATATTTTGTGATTTTCATTAATATTGTGGAAATCATTTGAAATGTTTATTGAATAAAATGACAAATAAATTAACAAAAAAAGATTTGAAATTAATGTATATTTATATTTTATGATTAAAATAAACAATAAACATTGTAAATTCAAATAAAACCGATAAAATGAACAATAAACATTGTAAATTCAAATAAAATTGATAAAATAATCAATAAACATTGTAAATTGGAATAAATAATAGCCATTAAAAACATAATTATTAAAAGTCAAACGAAATTTCAATGAAATTCAAGTTTAATCGAATATTTGTTATTATTTGAATGCATTTTTTACCATTGGAGAGTGTTTGTGACAAGGGTGAGGATTTCCTGGCTTTCGTCCAAAAGAAGCATAACGCCCATGTATCCAATACGCTTATCATTGAAGTAAGGGCTGGTAATAAGCTTCAGGCACTCCATCTGCCCAAAGTTTGTTGGGTAACCCAACATGTTTATGAACTGGCATTAAAAAAAATATATATATATATAAAATAAATACTCAAAAAATTATTTAAAAATTCGGATAAATTACAATGAGCTCTGTGACGTTGCCCTGATGAGTTTTGTTGTCGTTCTCACCGAACGATGAGCGGATGGATGCGCATTCGCGAGCCACAACAGCACGCTCTTCTGCGGCCGTCTTGCTTGCCCTGACCATCTTGATCAAATTTTTGAGTTTGTTTCCTCCAATTCCTAACATTTGCAATGATTCTCTTTCTCTGTTTTATTAATGGCACTGCTTCTTTCTTTGCCTTGCTTAGGCTTTATGCGTTGTGTGTATGTGTATATGTGTGTGTCTTTTGTTTGTGATTTTCTTTTTCTCTTTTGTTTTGTTTTTCTTTCTTTCTTTCTTTCTTTCTTTCTTTTTTTTTTTTTCCTCATTCAAAATTTTCTTATGTCGTTTTTTTTCCTTTCTTCTTTTCTTTTTTAAGTTGTGAATTATTCAAAGTCAATTTTCATTTATTAAAATAAAAAAAGAAATTTAAAATCTCCAATTTATATTCAATTTTTTTTAAAAATTAAATCCATTTAAATTTATATTCATTTATATATTATTCATTTTAATGATTTTCGAAAAAACAACAACAACAACAACACTTTTAATATATAAATAAAACATAAACAATTATACAAATATAACATTAAAAATAAATCATAAATAACAATAACAATA
>CAZHGC010000115.1:0-3109 GCA_964531385.1 uncultured Lachnospiraceae bacterium
TTTTCACATCTTAAAAATGACGTAACTCCTTGAAAAAACGAAAGGAGTACCTATTCAAAATTAATTAAATTCGATTGAGTTAATTCCAATTCCAATTCACCCTTTTAAAACCCGTAATACTTTCTTTCTTAAATAAATAAATAAAAGATTATACAAAAATGTTTTTAATTCTCTTAGTTTTTATATGAATTTATGTTTATCTCGTCATTATTGTGTATGCGTGTTAAAGGATTACAAGAAGAAGGAGGAGGAGGAATGGTATTTGTTTGCTTTTTTGTTAAGTTTCACAGCTACTTTGAAAACAGCGTATCAATCAGCTTGAGGGCTTCTTTGAGCAGGGATAGGTGGTGCTCACACTTTTTGTTCCCGCTCAAAAACGCTTCCATGAACAGCACGTGGCCATGGAGGCCCCTGATCCCCCTGCGTACGATCACAAAGCACAGGATCCTCACAATGCTCGCCTCCTCGACCTTCGCCACGGGCCTTTCCCCCACGACTGCCGCGCTCCTCGCTATGGCGTCTATGGCGTCCCTGAGCATCTGCAGCTCCCCGCTGCCCGTCTTCCTTATATTCTCGCTCGTGATGTTCTCCAGGGCCTTCGCCGCGCTGATGTACCTCTGCGCCATCCCGTCGCCGAGCGTCTCGTCCTCCTTGCAGCCGCAGTACGCGGGGCTGAGGCCCAGTCTTTTGGGCGTGAGCGCGTCCTTCAGCGCGCACATCTTCTGGTACGCGAAGACGTCGACGCCGCCCGCGCCCCTCGCGAAGAGGCGCAGCACCGCCGCGTAGTTGGGCTCCACGACGGCCGCCTCCACCGTGTTGTAGACGGCCTCCCGCGCCTCGGG
Organism: uncultured Lachnospiraceae bacterium; assembly: GCA_964531385.1. Taxonomy (GTDB): domain Bacteria; phylum Bacillota; class Clostridia; order Lachnospirales; family CAG-274; genus MGBC114079. Next base: position 843 of record CAZHGC010000115.1, read on the forward strand.
GAGCGCCGCGGCGGGGCACCCGCACAGCACGTCCCGGGCTATGCTCTCCGAGACGCTGTCGACGCTGTCGAGGACGGCCTTCCCCGCGGGGGCCGCGAGGGCCTTCCTCTTGGCCTTCGCGACGATCCTGCCGTACCTGTTGTCCTCTGCGGCGGTGAGGCGCTTGACGGCGGTGAGGACGGCGACCCTGCGCCAGCCCGCGCGGCGCATCTCGGCCGTGCAGTTCCACGTCTCGCTCACGTGCTTGACGGCGCGCTCGGCCTCGACGAGGACGCGGACGGCCTTGCTCTCCTCCTCGACGCCGGCGATCGCGACCATGTTGAAGAGGTACACCTGCGTGCAGAGGCTCTGCACGCCGGCGCGGATGAGCGCGAGCCCGACGGCGCCCGACTTGCCCTCCTTCCCGGCGAGGCCGCCGAGCTCGTAGAGCGACCGCATGCGCTCGCTGATGCTGCGCCGGCGGTCCCCGAAGGCGGCGGCGGCGGCGTCGAGCCTGGACATGTCGAAGGGCATCTGGCGGTGCTCGGGGTCGATCATCTCGAAGGTCACGGCCTCCTTCATGAGGCGGATCCCGCTGTTGAGGCGGATGTTCAGCGCCTTGAGCGCCGCGTCCTTCTCGAGGGCCTCCATCGCGCTGTTGTAGCTGATGTTGGCGATGGCGTCCCGGCACGCCCGCTGCACCGCCCCGCGGTCCCTGTCCTCCAGCTTGAGCTTCTCGGACTTGAGGCTGTCCCGCGTCTTCGCCTCCAGCGCGTCCCGCGCCTTCACAAACTCGGTGAGCTTGAGCGCGTCCCCGCTGCCGCTGCCGCTCGCCTTCCCGATGGGGTGCTTCCGGATGACGTCCAGCAGGAGCCCGTTCAGGAACGAGTTGGGCGCGTTGTAGGAGTCGTAGAGCGCGCGCCGCAGCGCCTCGGGGCTCCCCCCTTCCTTCCCCGCCTCCTCCTGCGCCATCGCGATCTTGCTCACGATGAGCGACTTGTAGTCCACCTTCTCGATGAGGTCGAGGCAGATGGTGAACGTCGTGACCATGAACCCTGTGATCCCGTTCACGCAGGAGTTGGGCATCGTCTTCCGGATAAAGTCGATCTCGGCACAGATGTCCGTAAGCCCGGACCGGATGATGAGAAACTCGAGGATGGGGATCAGGTTGTCGACCATCACGGCCATCCCCTTCTTGGGCCGCCGGTCGTAGAAGGCCATGATGGCCTTGTTGGTCAGGTCGTAGACGTCCTGGAGGACCTCCCGCTTCTTGGACGGCCGGTGCACCCCGGGGAGGCTCTGGAGCTTCTGGATGACGTCCTTGTACGACTGGGCGCTGAGCCGCCCGACGTCCCCCTGCGAAACGTCCTGGTCGTCGGTGTCCACAAGCCAGAAGACCTTCCCGACCTGGCACATGCTGGGGTCGATGACGTCTTTGAGCTTCTCAATCTGTTTGTTGATCTTTTTGTTCTTTTCGCTGCTCTATAAAGGTATGTGTATGTATGTACGTATGTATGTGTGTATGCTAAAGTGAGAATGTAATGAGGTAGGTACGGACGAGATGACGGAGGTAAAGACTTGGTCGTAGGTCTTCTCGATAAGAATGTCCTTGACGGTTTCTTCGATAGGGCCCTTGAAGAAGTTCATGATCTTGGGCATGATGTGGGTGTCCACGCAGTTGTTCAGCTCGCGCATGGGCTCTGCGGAAGTTTTGATCCTGTCCTTGCACTTCATCCCCAGGTTGAAATAGACGTAATTGAGGTTCCTTTGTAAAGAAAGCGGGAATTGGAAAGAAAATAAAAAGAATTTGAGTTGTTTTACGTCATGACATGTGCGGCAATCTCCCTTATCAGCGGCTTCTCTTCGTACTTGTCCATCAAGTCCCCCAGCACTTGCGTGAGTGGTCGTTCCTTCTGGAGGGTGTCTGCTCTTTTTCCTCTTTGCAACATTGGAAAATATATGTTTTCACTTTTTAAAATCAAAATATTTTTCTTTTTTTAAAAAATAATTCAATCAATCAAATCATTATATTTTATATTTGAGGGAGGATTTGATTCTTTTTTTCCATTGTTTCATTCGAATTGTTTTTGTATTCCACAAATAAATACAAATATCAATTTTAATTTAAAATTAAAAAAAGAATTTAAAAAAGAAGAATAGTGTCAAAAAACACTCGGGGAGTTTAAATTTCAGGGGATTTTAAATTTTGTTGAAATTTCATAATAGGCTATTTGGGATTTTAGCCTCCCTCCCTCGAGAATTCCTGATTTTCACCCTTTTCATTTTTT
>CAZHGC010000116.1:0-3099 GCA_964531385.1 uncultured Lachnospiraceae bacterium
TCTTTTTCTCGACGACCCTTTCATTCACAAGGTTAATGGTGGGTATTTCGGAAGCCACGTCATCGGATTAAATGACGTAACACTTATATTTTATTCAGGGGAATTTGATGGCTACGTGAGAAAAAACTTTCATAAACACACATGAAAGAAAATGAATTAGAATCCCTGAAAAAGATTAGCCGCTCAAAAACAAACCCAAAAGAAATTTGAAATTTCACGAAAGAAAATAGAATTGAATTTTTATTTGTTAAAAAAAGAATAAAAAATAGAAAAGGGTATTTTCAATTTAATAAACTTTTTTTAAAAGAAAGAATGACGAATCCCAACCCTTTTCATAAAATCCTTCACACAAGGCAAAGAAAATTATAAAAAAGGAAGAGAAAACGCCATTATCTCTCTAAGAAACTATTTGGGAAAAAGTGCTTTCAGAGGGAAGAAAGGAACTTAGTCGACCATCTTGATGGCACCAGCACCGCAAGCGGAGACGCAGGACTCGCACTGGACGCACTCGTCCTTCTGGGCGATCTTGAAGACGGAGACACCGTCGACCATCTCGAAGAGGTCATTGGGGCAGGAGGAGACGCAAGACTCGCAGCCAACGCAGTCAGCAGAGTTAACTTCGGGGTGAGACATTTTTTAGGAAATAGTAGGTTAAGGAGATTTAAAAATTAATTAAAATAAAATAAATTTTGGTTAAAAAAAAATAAAATAATAATAAATAAATCACGGAAAAACTAAAATATTAGAAAAGGAAATTTTAAAAAATAAGCAAGCAATATATGTAAGTGGAAAAAAATGTTTCCCTATGTTGGAAAAAACAAAGCACTATATGTGAGCTTATATATTGGAAAAAATGATGTGAAATATATATGTGGAAATTTTCCGAACAAGAGGAAAGGAGAGGGGGGAAAAAATAATCGTATATGTCGTAATTTCTTGCACAACAATTCTAAGAAATTCCTCAACTTTCTAGAATATTTCTCAGATTTTTCTTTTTTTCCTTGTATTTTTCTATAATTAGGATCGATGATGTAAAAATGATGTCACAAAAATAATCTCTCTTTTTTAGGTTGTGAAAAAAAAAAGAAAAGAAAAAAAGAATTCGGGTGTTGCGGGGTTAAAGGTTGGGCATGGTGCGTTTGTCCTACCTGATTCCATTCATTAACTTTGATGTCACTTGAGGGGAGATTTGTTGGAATTTCATAAGCTACCTTTATTTGTTTCATCAATATTTTTTGTAGCGAATTCGAGCCCGATTAATTGGACAAGGATAGGTTTTCTCTCGTGAATAAACTTCCGTGTTGTTTCTGGGAGTTGGTAATTCATTCTTTCTGTCTCTCCATTGTTTGTTTGGTTTTGAAAATTGTTGGGTGGCAAGGTATGGCATTTTTTAAACCTCATTCATGGTTATATGCGGTGTGGTATCTCGGAAAAGGTTATTTTAAAGAATTTTTTGGTTATCCTCATGATTTTTGAGTGGTTTATTCTTCGTGACTTTTGTATTAGAAGTATTAAAATATTTCGAGAATGATATAACATTTAAAATTCAAGTTTCATTTCATGAGTAGAATTTTTATGTTTCAATCACAAAGAATGTATCTTTGAATTCCATCTTTTCAAATATTCAATCTCATAATATATTTTTAAGCCCAAGCAATCAATCACCGTCTCATAAAAATACTGGTAAATTCTACTGACATTTATTTATTTATTTATTTATTTATTTTTGTGTGTTGTTACACCGAATTTCTAGAATTTCTTTGGTTCTTTTCATTCACTCGCATTCTAAAATTGAAATAGGTACACATATACATTTATCAGTAATATGTGGAGCTCTTTTAGATAACTAACTTTGATTTTTATTCTTTTTTTAAATAAACAAATAATTCCTTTATCCGCTTTTATTTATGTTCAAGTGCATAAAATGATTTCTTTGTGCATCTTTTCATTAAAATCTCAATTTATTTTAAAAACAATCAATAAAAACATGATAATTGCAAAAAAATAACAATAATGCAACGATAAACAGCAGAACCAAGTTATTTGACAAACCCAAACAAAACAGTTATGACGTAATGAATTGTTACGTAATAACTGACGTATCTTATGTTTTTATATAACCAAAAAAGTTTTTGGCCAAAAATTCCAACATTATAAATTACATTTTTGTGTATCTGAAAATTTTAAGTCATTTTTTCGCATCACTTTTAATAAAAATGATGCAAAAGTTCAATCACACGATTTTTTTTTCTGTTTGTTTTTTAACAAATGAATGGATTAAGATGACGTCATTTATGAAAATGAATTTGAATTACATTTCGTTTGAATTAAACATGACCAAAAAAACTGACGTATGAAATTAATTTCGCATTTTTGTTTTACCATTTTAAAAACCACTTAAAACTTCTTCACAAGTGTCGCCTATTTGCACGATTTCAAAACTTGTATCCCTCGTTAAAGATAAATATTCATAAAAGCATCAAAAAGTGGAGCGATGCAATGATCATTGTTGAGAAGGAAAAGAGAATTTCCTGCGTATAACCTATTTTTTGAATAATAATTCCGCTGTTGCTTAATGCCTTGATGGTTTCAACAAAGTTCTCGGCTTTTTCAACATCATTGAACTTCAAGATGACAGTGGTTCCCTCGCTTTCTGAGTTGAAGATCTTGATTTGGTAGTTTTCATCTTGAGTGTAATCAGAAATGAACTCTCTGATCTCCTTTTCATTCATGTCATTCTTCTCAAAAATAATCTCAACAAACTCCGTGGGGATTTGTACCCATTGTGCCTTGATGGTGAGATTGTCTGCAGGCATCCTTGTGATATTGTTGTCCCATCCAGAGAAGATGTACCCTGTTTTTTTCGGGTTCTTTGGGTACACGATGGTCTCATTGAAGGCAAAGGTCCTCTCCTCCACAATGGACCCATTCCCAAGGTCGAAGGACACAGTGTAGTTGTTGATGGTCCATTGTGCAGTGAGGGTGTGGTCATTTGGGGTGGTCACAATGGTTTCACTCGTGACAGATTCACCACCCTCAGTGAACCACCCATTGAAGCTGTGCCCTGTCCTCGTTGGCACAGGGAGGTCGCCGTATTGC
>CAZHGC010000117.1:0-3097 GCA_964531385.1 uncultured Lachnospiraceae bacterium
GAACCCAAACGCAATCTGGAATGCACCGCCTAAGAAGCCACTGATGATAAGGAACGGTCTCCTTCCGAACTTGTCGGAAAGAACACCGAGGAAGAGGGACGAAACGAACTGGCAGATGAAGAACGAGGACATGAGGATGCCTGAGTAATCGCCAGCATCATCGATATCGCTCACAGCCCCCACATCAACGATGAGGTAACTCGAATAACTCGACATACTCGGCCCTGTGATGCCCTCGCTGAGCAGGAATAAGAGGAGGGGAATGAAGGTCTTGAGCTCGATGCCTGGGGGCCAGAAGTCGTAGTGGCACAGCCCGCAGCAGTTCTTGTCGAGGACTTCGTCGTCTTCCGCCTTCTCTGGGACAGGCGTGGTGCCTGTGCTCTTCGAGATGGGGTCAACCTCGAGCTCTACGTCCGGCGTTTTGCTGGGGCTGGTGCTCTGGTCTTCGCTCCCCGAGGATGAAGAAGTTGCTTTGCGCGCCATTTAATCTTTGTTATTTGTGGTATGAGGTTATTTAAATATAATAAATAATTAAATAAATTGAGATAAATTGAGATAAATTGATAATAAAATGGTCACGATAAACTGGTGGGTGGCGGTGTCGTTTAAAGCGGTCGAAAAGAAGAGAAAAATCAAAAGAAAAAATGGAGAAAAAGAAAAGCCTCAGTAAACTGATTAGGGTTTTTTTTAATCAATTCCCAGAAATCGTAAAAATCGTCTTTTAGTGGATTCGCAGAAAGTGTTAAAAAGTGTGTTTTTGTTGTTGGAAGATACGTTCTGTGTCCGTGCCTCCGTTCAATGGGCGCTGACCAAGCCCCTCTTCTCCATGGCCTCGGCAGCAGGACTCACATTCCCTGTGGACTTACGCTCCTCAATGTACCGCTGGACATAGGGGATGTCGATCTCCTTGGGCATCAGGAAGCCAAAGATCAGCATAATTAAGCACACGATGGCGTTGATGAAGAACGAGAAGAAGTAGTTGAACGGGAACTTCCGCCCATCCTTGAACGACCACGACAGAAGAAGGCTGATCGTGACAGGGCTGAGCGCACGGGCAATTGATCCAGCACCCTGGCTGATCCCGTTCCACAGTCCCAGCTTCATTGGGTTGACGCTGTTCGCAATCATGCCCAGGGCCGCGTTCATCATCACCTGTGTGGCAATCTGCCAGAGGAAGGCGATGACGACAAGGTACACCCACATTCCTGCCTGGCTCCCTGTTTTCCTCAGGATGTTGTTTGCGAGGGGCGCGCAGCAGGACACAGGGATGAGGTAGATGCCCGCAAGTCTGCTCGACCAAGCAAGGCTATAAGCAAAACAAACATGATAAGTGTTTTCCTGTAACGTGTTAGAGTATTTACGTAAAGAAGTTGATGATTCTCTCGCTGAGGAGGACAATGATGATGATAACACACACACCATCAGCGGCGGTGAAGATGCCAAGCTTGAGGGGAGTGAAGTTGAGACCTCCGACCTCAGGCGTAGCCACAGTCCACACGGCAGTTGCCGTGACGTAGATGAACTGCAGGAGACTCGAGCACGTGTACACGGCTGTGGCGAGGATGGGGAATTTCAACCGTTTGATCTTCCCCCACAGATTGGCCTTCGCCATCATTTCGTTCTCGTATTCTAAGGCCTCAAAGATAATGTTGGGAACTTCTTCCTGTTCCTCAGTGGACTCCTCCGTGATGACATGTGCCGTGTTGAAAGACACGATGCCAGTGTTGACATCAACAATGTCGAGGGTGATCGTGGGATACCTGGACATGTCAACCTGTTCGCCCTGCCTCTTCCTGAGAACAAGAGGATTCGTCTCCTTGAGGCAGAAAATTGCGGCTATAGATATAATCAGAGTGTAAGCACCAATGATGAGGTTGGGCAGCGCATATGGATACTTCCCGAAGAAGCCGTCAGCAGAGAACGTCTCAGGGTACTCGACAGCAGGACGCGCTGTGAACCCGCCGATGGTAGACCCAATGATGCTCCCTATCCCAAACATCAACCCGATGAACGTGAACGCCTTGGTACGATTGCTCTTGTTGGTGATGTCGGCGATTCCAGTCTTCGCAATACCAACACTCCCGTTGCAAATTCCCCCAAGAGCACGGAACAGAATGGCCATCCAGAGCTTCGTGCTGAACCCAAACGCAATCTGGAACGCACCCCCAAGTAAGCCGCTGATGATAAGGAACGGTCTCCTTCCGAACTTGTCGGAGATGACACCGAGGAAGAGGGACGAAACGAACTGGCAGATGAAGAACGAGGACATGAGGATGCCTGAGTAATCGCCAGCATCATCGATATCGCTCACAGCCCCCACATCAACGATGAGGTAACTCGAATAACTCGACATACTCGGCCCTGTGATGCCCTCGCTGAGCAGGAATAAGAGGAGGGGAATGAAGGTCTTGAGCTCGATGCCTGGGGGCCAGAAGTCGTAGTGGCACAGCCCGCAGCAGTTCTTGTCGAGGACTTCGTCGTCTTCCGCCTTCTCTGGGACAGGCGTGGTGCCTGTGCTCTTCGAGATGGGGTCAACCTCGAGCTCTACGTCCGGCGTTTTGCTGGGGCTTTCAGGGACTTCTTTGTGTTTCGCCATCTAGGTTTGTTGTGGTTGATGAGCAAGATAAATTGTAAGTGGTATTAAGGGGATGTCCTATAAAAGATGTTAAATAAAAATATGTATAAATAAATAAATAAAAATAAAATAAAATAAGCGTTTAAATTTATATATAAAGTATATATAATAAATGTACTAATATTAATATTGTAGGCAAAGTTGGTACGTTAGATTAATAGTGGAAAAAAACGAAATTCTTTGGAGTTCAGGTACATTTGTTTTATCTAATTCCGAGAACAAATAAAATGATTTGCACCCAATTCGGGGAAATCGGAAAATACAGAAAAGGAGATTTCGTGGGGGAAAGGGAAAAAAACTTTTCGTCTTTAATATCTTAAAAGGTCATTGTTTTTTAACAAATGAATAATTAAACGAATAAGATGCAATAAATTGGTAATAAATAATCTTGATATCTGGGGCGTAATGTTTAAAGCGGTCGAAAAGAAGAGAAAAATCAAAAGAAAAAATGGAGAAAAAGAA
>CAZHGC010000118.1:0-3095 GCA_964531385.1 uncultured Lachnospiraceae bacterium
CTCTTCGTCTTTTCGGGTCGTAAAAAATGTGGAACAAAGGAAATAAACAAACAAGCAAACAAACAAGGAACTTCCTTCCTTTCTTTTTATTTTTCTGTCTCCCTCATTCATACATACACAAAACAGGTATAAGTGGATTACGCTCATCGCTGTTGTAAACCAATTACATGCTTGTGGGCATCTTAAAAGTTACGTCACTTTTTATATTTTTCACATCTTAAAAAACGAAATACAAAAAAAGAAACGTTGTGGAAGATGTCCCTGTCCCCTTCTCCTCCTCGCCCTCCTCGTCTTCTTTTGCTGCTCTACCTCCTTTTTGGGCAAGCCATTTCAACTCATGACGCAAGTGAGAGTTTTGATCTAGATAATAATTTATCATCCTCTTCATCTTCATCTTCCACCACCACCATCACCTCGTCATCTTCGTCATCCAGTATAGAGCCACCCACACCAACAATATTCCCAAATGTACTATATTTTTGACTTATGTAGTCTATTAATCCATTTAATCAGTCACTCACCTATTCACCCGTTCACATGCTCATTTATTTTTGATTTTATTTGTAGTGTTCAGCATTACCTCCAAGTAAATTAAACTGCACATACGATTGCAAATGCAGACTGGGGTCAATAGCCGAACTAAAATGCTATCCTCTTGTCTTGTGCAATGTAAAGACAACAACAATTATAATCCCCTTTTTAAATACCAAACATCGTAACACCAAATTCATTTTCATTTTCATTTTTTTAACACAAGGGAACAAACGTGATCACAAAGACCTTTACATGCCAGTACTGCTTCCAAGTGCCTGAGGAGTACCACATCTGCTCGCAGGACGGCGCTTGCAAGCCCAAATCCATGGAGTACTACGTCGCCACGTGCACGGTCCCAGACGATCTTATATGCCTGGGGTCCCGGACCTTTCAGAAGCAGATGGAGTGCAGCGTAGTTTCCAACCACTCCTGGGGCACCACGTTCCTCCTGAGCCTTTTCCTGGGGGGATTTGCCGCGGACAGGTTTTACCTGGGACATGTTGGCTGGGGGATGTTTAAGCTGCTGACGCTTGGAGGGTTTGGGATTTGGGTTATTGTCGATTTCTTGCTTATTGTGCTGAAGGTCCTTGGGCCTGCTGATGGGTCGGGATATGCACCGTACAACTATACAGCGATCACTAAAGTTTGAAATAAAAAAATTCGAATTAAAATGATTTATTTTATTTTCTATTTTTATTATTATTAACAATTTTATTTTGAATAATATTTTCAATTATAAGGTTTTATTTTGAATAATATTTTCAATTAATCCTTAAAATATGAAATCGATTAATTAATTAGTTAATTCAAATTTAATTAATAATTATATTTTCAATTCAAATTAATTTTAAGAACTTAAAAAACTGGAAAAATAGGAAAACAGCGAAAAAGGAAATGGACGGAAAAAATTACGATATAGGAGGAAAAATGAAAATTAAAAGAAGTTTTAAACTTTTCTGAGAAAAGCGCCATTTCTATTTTTGTTTTATTTTAATTTTCACAAATTACAAGAAAACCGAAAATCGAATAAGGCAAAAATCCCCAAATAATTACCTCATTTTTTTTTTACACACATATTACTACTACTATAATATAAACACACGCCTCCTACCTGAAATTAAAAAGAAGGCATTTATTTATTCGATTTTTTATTTATTTATTTTTTTCTTCTCCCTTCATTAAAATAACAAACATACATTTTATATAATTAAAAAAACAACAAGAAGAAAATTAAAGAATGGGAGAACTTTGGAGATCCAAGGAAATGCAGCTTGTGCAGCTGTTCATCCAGAAGGATGCAGCTCACGACACCATTGACGAGCTCGGCGAGCTTGGCCTTATTCAGTTCCAGGACCTGAACCCCGATGTGAACACCTTCCAGCGCTACTACGTGAACGAGGTGAAGCGTTTCGACGAGATGGAGCGCCGTCTGAACTTCATCGGGGAGCAGATCCGGCGGGAGGAGGCGCAGCTGAGCATCGGGCAGACGCTTGTCGGCGTGTCCGGGATCGAGCCGACGCCCATCACCGACTTTGACGAGCACAACCGCCCCGTGTTCCACATCGACGACCTCGAGGAGGCGCTCGAGCGGCACGAGAACGAGATCCGCGAGAACAACCAGAGTCTCGAGGAGCTCCTCCGCGGGTACTCCGAGGCCGTCGAGATGAAGTACGTCCTCCAGAAGGGCGAGCACTTCTTCACCGGCGAGAGTCTCCGCCTCTCCACCTCGTCCTCAGGCTCATTATCCTCATCATCCTCTCCGAGTGTTGCCCGCCGCGGGGACTACACGCAGGTGCAGCAGCACGACGACGGCGAGGGGGACGACGAGCACGACGAGGGGGACAGCGACGCCTACCACGGGAGCAGCACCGCCGGGGTGCGTTCGCGGCTGCGGCAGGGGCGTGGGGGCGCGGGGTCCCAGGGGATCATCATCGGCGTGATCCTCAAGTCGAAGCTCAACACGTTTGAGCGTGTTTTGTGGCGCACGCTGCACGGGAACCTGCTGCAGAAGAGCGAGGACATCGAGGAGGAGATCGAGGACGCCGCGACGGGGGAGATGCTCGAGAAGTCCGTGTTCGCCGTGTTCTTCCACGGCGAGCAGTCCGAGCTGAAAATCCGGAAGATCTGCGAGGCGTTTTCGGCTCGGATCTACCCGTGCCCGCCGAGCGCGGCCGAGCGGGGCGCGCAGCTGGCGCAGGTGGAGGCGCGGCTCGCGGACGCGGGGCGCGTGATCGAGGGCTCGAAGGCGCAGCGGCGCGAGTCGCTGGCGGTGATCTCCACGCGCTACGACGCGTGGAAGGACCACGTGCTGCGCGAGAAGGCGATCTACCACGTGCTGAACATGTGCCAGAACGACCCCGGGAAGAAGTGCGTGGTGGCACAGGGCTGGGTCCCCCGCGACCGCACGGACGACGTCCTCGCGGCGCTGGACGCGGCGGCCCGCCGCAGCGGGCAGGACGTGCCCTCCGTGATGGAGTTTGTGAGCACGCGCGAGGAGCCGCCGACGTACTACCCCATCACGCCCTTCACGTCGTGCTTCTACAACATCGTCGACTCGTACG
>CAZHGC010000119.1:0-3076 GCA_964531385.1 uncultured Lachnospiraceae bacterium
CGACATCAACGAGATCCCCGCCAAGTTGTTTGGCGCCTTCCAAACAGAGAACATCGCCATTATGAAGGCGTGGACCCGGCCGCCTACGAGGAGTGCCCAGAGCTGGGGAGGACCTTCACCATCCTCTCCACCAACGCAAAAAAACGTTTCAATACAAGCATTATTTATTTAATCCAATTAAATTTTTATTTTAAAATTATATCCAATTTTATTTTCGAAAAAAAAACTTAATTTAATTCCTTAGAGGCGAAGTTTCTTGTGTGCTCTTTCCTTAAGTCTCATGTCCACCTTCTCCTGGTGCTGCTGGTCCTGGAGCATGTTCATGATCCTGCCCGTGCGCTCGCGGATCTCCGCGTTCTCGCGTCTAGCCTCGCGGTCCAGCTGCTCTGTGACGTACGCCGAGTCCTTCCTGATCTCGCGGGTGACTGCCTTGCGCTCCCTCGCGACCGCGCGCTTCAGCTTCTTGACCTTCTCCCTGTAGGCCGCCGGGTCGCTGGGGTCCGAGCTCCTTGCGCGCTGCTGGAGGGCCTTCTGCTCCACGACTCTGGGGGTGAACTCCTTTGCGGGGAGGGGGTTCTTTCTCTCCACCGTTCTGAACGCGGGGAACTTTGAAGCCGGGGACGCCTCTGCGTCGCCCTCCGCGGCCTCCTGGGCATCGGATCCCGCGCCGATCTCCGCCGCGATGGTGTCTCTGAGGCCCTCCGCCGCGGTCCTGAGCGCTGCGATGTGCGCGTAGTTGGCGATGAGGGGCTCGAGGGTCTCCTCCACGAACCTGTCGAAGATCTTGTACATGAACTTGTTGCGCCTGTTGTTGACGAGCCACACCTTCGTGAGGCGAGCGAACACGTTCACGCTCGTGAGCAGGAGCGCGCGGTCGAACTTTGCCCCGGGCATCCTCTCGATCTCGTCCATGTGGGAGGGGTCTGGGAGCGGCTCGAGGACGGCGTCGGCCCCCTCGGGCTCCTCCTCGCCGCTGCTCGCCACGGAGATATCGGATATGCAGAGGGTGGAGAGGCGCTGCACGAGGGACTCGACAAAGGCGAAGACCTCTGGGACAAAGCGCTTCGACTGGGACACGTAGTGGAGCGCGAGGCTGCACATGAAGAGGGCGCTGACGGCCGCCGGCCTGTCCCTGCCCTCCTCGATGGTGTCGAGGACGCCCTTTCCCGCGCGGGCGACGCACGCGCAGATGAGGATGAGGGCGGGCGTCGTGACGGGGTGCCTAAAGTCCGACGCCGGGAACACGTCCGCGCACAGCTTGAGCATGCAGATCTCGCCGTACGACGGCCACTTCTGCGCCGCCACGCAGGCGTCGTAGCACTCCCGGATCCTGGGGAGGAACGCCGCGGCCGCCGCCTCGCCGCCGAGCTCGCGGGCGAGGAAGAGGACGGCCGCGGCCGCCGAGTCCACGGCCTCCCGGGCGCAGGCCCGCGCCGGGGCGGCCGCGAGCTCGGCGACGAGGACGGCGAGGAACTTCTCGAGGCGCTCGCGGTTGCCGTCGCCCATGGACGGGTGGTTGCACGCCATGATGCGGCGCACGACAAGCTCCTTCTCGCGGGGCGACCACTCGGCGGACATCCGGGCCCACTCCTCGCCGCTCGCGGGGACGGGGAACTTGAACTCCTGCGAGTCCGATGACGTCATATTTGACCCCATTTTTGACGTCATTAATGCCGTGGCTGCGCTGCTGTGCACGAGGCGGACGTTCGCGTCGTTCCCCGCGTCGTCGCCGGCGGCGCCCTCCTCCCCCCGCTGGCGCCGCAGCCGCTCGAGCTCGAGCGCCTCGAGCGCCGCGACGCGCTCCTCCGCGAGCTCCTCGGGGCGCTTCATCCTGTCTGTGGCGGCGCCCTTCGCCTCTGTGCCGAGGACCTTCACGAGGGAGTCGAAGTCGTCAAAGTCGTCGTCCTCGTCCTCATCTTTTTTGTTTTCGTCCCCTCCCGCGGTGGCGCCATCGGATGCTTGCCTGGTGACGGCCTCCGTGCGGATGGTGTCGTAGTCGTAGTCGTCGTCGCGGGAGCGCTTGTTGGCCATGACGAGGGCGAGGTTCTCGGTCCACTGGTCGTCGAGGTCGGCGCCGAGGGCGCGCTGGGCCTCCTTCTCCTTCGCCTTCTCGGCCTTGTAGATCTTGCTCCGGGCGATGACGCTGTCGACGCCCTTGGCGAGGAGGTCGGCGTAGTTGACCTCTCGGTCGTCGTCGACGGCGTCCCCGCCGTGGTTCTCCTCGTAGTTCTCGGGCATGTCGGTGAAGTCCTCGCTCCGCTCGCCGAGCGTCCGGCCCATGTGGGTGAAGGCGTAGGGGTCGCCGGCCTCGCCGTCGCCCTCGTCCTCGCCGAGAGAGTACTTCTTGTTGCGCTGCTTCTGCTTGAACATCGCCTGCTTCTCCCGGTGCCACCGCGCGAGCATCTTCTCCTTGTTCGTGGGAAGGGCGCCGCTCCCGCGCCGGTCGTTGAGGACATTCGCGGGGTTCCGGTGCTGCTTCTGAAGCTCGATCAGGAGGGTCGAGGAACGGTTGTCCCGCGCGGCGGTCCCACGCTTCTGCCCGGCGGCTGTCTCCTGTGCTTGGACGCGACGCCCCATCACAGTCTGCTTTGTCCGGACGTGACGGGCATCAAAATCTAATCTCTTTGTTTTATTCTTTCCTTTTCCCATTATCGTTCTTGCTTAATGGTGATCTTGTGTGTGTTTGTGTGTGTGTGATTAATAAAAATTTAATGATACTGATTAAAAAAGTGATTTTTGACTGTGACTTAGTTTGGAAAAAAAAATTTTTCTTTCTTTCAGCCTTTAGATTTTTTTTTAATAAATTAAAAAAGAATATTTTAATGGTATTTATAATTATCTTTTTAAATATAATTTTATAAATTAATTAAATAATTTTATAAAATAATTATAATGATAATAATAAAGATTTATTTAATTGAATGAATTCATATCATTCATAAAAGGTAGTTTATATTTTATTTTTCCTTAGTAATATTGTCCTAATGATTTATTACATCTGCTATCTGTTTTTATTAACCAGATTTTGATACAAATATGTATTTTAAATGTTTTAATATTTACAAATGGTTTCATT
>CAZHGC010000120.1:0-3038 GCA_964531385.1 uncultured Lachnospiraceae bacterium
GGCCTCCATGGTCTCGGCGGCCTCGAAGAAGCTCTCGTCCTTCCGCGTCCTCTTGATGTCCGCCTCGATCTCCCACCAGAGCTGCTGCGTCTCCTTGTCCACCACCGTCGCCGTCTGCGCGGGGCAGAGGCTCGCCCGCGCCACCGCGTAGTCGCCCCGCTCCTTCGCCAGCTCCGCGGGCCACCGCCCCCGCGCACCCGAGACCACCCCCGCGAGCACCCGCCACCGCACGCTCGTGAGCCCCACGCCGCGGAGGGCCTCCACGTCCAGCTCGCTCCGCGTCTCCTGGACGTACCTGTCGGTGGAGCCCCAGCACACCTTCTCCGCCCCCGCGGGCGCCGCACCGGAGGCCACGGCGCCACGGTCCTCGTGCACGGCGGCGTGCCGCACCTTCTTGTCCAGGTCGTCCTTGAGGAGGGCGTGCAGCACGGGGAACGTCTCGCACGGCACAGTCGTGATGGGCTCCCCGCTGGACCCTGCCCCGTGCGGCGATGGGGGCACGGGCGGCGGCCCGGGGGGGAGGTTGAGGTTCCACTCGCTGGGACGCTGCGGCCCTTGCGTGGGCGTCCCGATGAGGATCTTGGTGTGGGGCGAGGCGGGTGTGGAGCGGGAGAGACGCCGGACGGGCGTCGAGGGCGTAGGGCCGTGGCTGGCGGAGGTCCAGGACGGACTGGGGAGGACTGTGCCCTCTGTCGCTTCGGGGGGTGTGGTTAGTTGGGGCGCTATTAATGTCGTTGTTGTCATTGTTGTCGTTGTTGAGGGTTGTGGGGTTGTGGGTAATTGTAATGTTGTTGTGGATGGAGATGGTGAGGGTGGTGAGGACGAGGTGGAGGTGGAGAAGGTGGAATGTGGAAGTGGCTGGGAGCTTGTTAGGGTGATGGCTGGCGTCTGGTCGGTGGATGTGCTGATTGGGGTGGTTTCTGAATCTGGGGAGATCTGTGTTTTGGATGAGTTCCTGACTAGTCGCTGGTGCCCAATCTCGAGTCTAGGCGCCCTTTTGGGTGTGTGGGCATTGGCATTTTCCATAATCTTTTTGTTTTAGTTTTGTTTTTTTAAAAATGAAGATAATTTCTTTTTCGATTAAAACTAAATGAGGTTGTTCTGATTGGAATTTTATTTGATGATGTTAATGAGTGTATGTATATGTACTTCTTCTTTCTCTCTTTCTTCTTCTCTTCTTCTCTTGTTGTTCTTTATTTCTTTATTTCTTTATTTCTCTTTTTATTTGTTTGTTTCTTTTTTCTCTTTTTTTCTCTCTTTTTTCTTCTTTTCACATGTTAAAAGTGTACTTTCAAAAAAATTTTTCATATCCTAAAAAATGTTTCTTCTTTTTTAAATTCTTAATCATTACGTAATAAAAGCTGTTTTATGCGTCATCGAGAGTGAAAAAAAAATGGAGGTTATTTTTTCGAGAAGGAAAATTTTTTTACCTTTTTTTTTTCCCTTAAGAATAAAAATGCAAAAAAATACAAAAAAATCATCGTCGTTATTTTTTCTTTTTCTGTCACGTTTTCTTATATTTTTATTATTATTCTTATTTTATTATTTATTTTTTATATATTTTCAAGATTAATTTACAATCAACACACATAAATATAAATACACACATAACAAACACATTTTATAGACATAAGAAAAATGTTTAATTGGATGAAAAGCGTGATTTGGGGGAACAGCAACTCCCAGAACGACGCCGACGACGATTCCGGGGATGCCAACAACGTGACCGTCCGGGGGATCTTTGCGTACAAGAGCTTTGAGACCAACAACGAGTGGCGCGTCATCTACTCACGCAGCGAGATCGAGGTCCTGGGCCTGGGGCAGCACCAGTTCAACCTCGTCATCACCCGGAGCGAGGACGACCCCCGGGAGAACGGGGACTCTGAGCGGCGGCGCACGCGGGTGTTCCCCATCAGCCCCGCCCTCTTCCTCGCGAACGAGTTCAACACCCGCCGCGAGACGCCGTACCTCACGTGGCGCGAGCGTGCCGGGGCCACGCACAACATCACCGTCTACAACTTCACCCCCGACGACATCGAGATCGCCAAGTACAACATCATGTTCATCGAGCGGCTCGCCCTCGCCCTCTACGAGGCCGACACCGGCGCCCCTTATTCCGGCACCAACCCCAAGGAGCTCCTCAACCTCCTCGTCCCCGCGACAGCCCTTCCCACCCAAACCCTCGGCATCACCAGCAATCCCACTCTCACCAGTGCGACCCCCATGAAAGAGGCCAGTCGTTCCCGCAGCAGTAATATTTCCAACACACCATCCGAAGAAGAAATCATCAACAACAACAATGATGATGATGATGATGATAATAACAGTGGGAGTCACATCTACCCCACCTTCAACGACGACAACAACAACTTTGTGCCGCCGAGGCAGCAGCCGAGCGCCGCGGACGTGCGTGCCGCGCCCATCCCCGCGTCGAGCTTCCACACAGTCTACGGGAAGAACGTGGGGCGGCGCCAGCAGGGAGGCGGCGCTGGGGCTGGGGCTGCACCCCCGACGGCGGCGGTCCCCCTGGAGGGCCTGGACGGGAAGACGCTTGTGCGCGTGCCGGGGAAGCTGTTCCTCTTCAACGAGGAGGAGGAGCGTTTTGTGGTGCACAATGAGCACGTGGAGATCGCGATCCTGGAGGTCGGGGCGTTCCGGTTCGAGCTGGTCGTGGTCGCGGACAGCGGGGTGATCGTGGTGCGGCAGGGGATCTCGCACGAGATCTTCCCGTTCTTCGACATGGAGAACAGGTCGATCATCTGGATGTACCAGCTGAACACGTGCGTCTGGACGTGGAGCGTCGTGTTCGACCGCCCCGAGGACGACCTCCGCTTCAAGGACATCTTCGCCAAGAAGCTCTACGAGACCACCAAGGGCGAGCCCTTCGACGCCGTCCCCGAGGAGGACAAGAAGATGATCCTCGCAACCATGGACGAGAAGGCGACCAACAACACCAGCACCATCTTCGACCCCAAGGACGACCTCACCGACGACGACCTCCGCCGCTTCACAGCCATGGACCTCAGCGATGATGATGA
>CAZHGC010000121.1:0-3036 GCA_964531385.1 uncultured Lachnospiraceae bacterium
CAGTGAAGTTGGGACCACAGGTTCTTCCATATAACTCTGTGTCACTCGTGACCTCAAATTCTTCGAGTGGGGTTGTGCATTCTTTATCGTTGTACCACCCATCAAAACTCATACTCCCCTCCCTCCCAAGGCTGGGAAGGAGGATGATCTGAGATTTCAACGCAAAAGGGGAGTTCTTGTTGATGGTAAATGTCACAGCATTCTTCCTCTTGTTGAGGAGCCAGTGAGAGTATTCACGGAGGGTGTAATAATCAGCAGCAGCGTTGAGAGCACCAATGAGGGAGCTCCCTGTGTAGCCCCCGATGGAAACAGTCCCATTCAGTTCGAATGAAGTATTGTCGTAACTAAAGGTGTTGAATTCACTTGATGGAGTTCCATATCCATATTTACTGTAGCCATTCGGGCCGCTTGTGAAGTAGCAGTAATTGATGGATGTGCCTGAAGCACCATCCCCCACAATTCTCCCAAAATAATTATAACTTGATGTTGTGAGCAATGAGATCTCCCCGCCACTCACACAGTTCTCAATGATTGCGTATCCAGTATCTCCAGCAATTCCTCCAAGATGCAAATAATTTGATGTTGTGCCACTGTGTGTGATTGTGCCGTAGTTGAGGCAGTTGTAGATGTACGCTCCCTTGGATAATGATGAACCATAAGAATGCCCAACAATCCCTCCAATGTATGAATACCTGCTCCCTCCAGAGTATGTGACATCTCCGTAGTTGGCACAGTTCTTCATAGTAGGATCGTGGTCGTAAGAATGAAGATACCCAGCAATCCCTCCAAGATACAAAGAATCACTACCTATATTCCCGCTGAATGTGACGCTCCCCATGTTCACGGTGTTCTCGATGGCGCAGGGTCCATTTCCTGCTCTGCAATACCCAATAATTCCTCCAATATAAGCATCATAAGAACTGTAAGAACTCGTGATGGAGCAGGAAGAGTCGAGGATGACATTCCTAATGGTGAGTCCTCTTAAGAACCCGAATAGCCCTACATACTGAAATGAAGAGGTTATTGCGAGGTTGCTGATCACATGCCCTTGTCCATCAAAGACACCACGGAAGTAATTGTAATAAGTGCCAATCGGTTCAAAGGACTTCCCAGCAAGAGACAAATCAGAGTCGAGGAAAACAGTCGTCCCTTCGAATGAATCCACTCCATTGTTCACGATCTTGGAAAAGTCAATGAAGTCATCAGGTGTCTCGATGTGAGTACATCCCCAAACAGCATAAAGGGTGATATCGCGAGATGGAACGGTGAAATTAAAATCAATCTTATCGCCATACTTGTTTTCCCACCATGCAACAACGCAATGCTCTCTGACAGGTTCATTTGGGAGTTTGACAACAGTCCCGAATGGTGCTGTGATTTGTGCAACAGATACCCCTTCTATCCTTGTATCAAAGGAAATTGTGTAGTTGTTGGTGTTCTCTTCGAATTTCCCATACAACTCTGTATCATCTGCGGCTTCAAACTCTGTGAGTGGCGTTGTGAATCCATCGTCAGTGTACCACCCATCAAAGCTCTTGTTCCCATCACTCGCAAGGCTGGGAAGGAGGATGATCTGGTAATCCATCTTGATATGGTTGGACCTCCCATTGATAGTAAATGACACAGTATTGTTCCCCTCGTTGAGGAGCCAGTGGGAGTAATCACGGAGATAATAATAATCAGCAGCAGCGTTGAGGGCATCAATGAGGGATGTTCCTGTGTAGCTCCCAATAGAAACAGTCCCGTTCAGTTCGAATGAGGTGCTGTCATAACTGAGGGCGTTTGATTCACTTGATGAAGTTCCATGTCCATATTTACCGTAGCCACTCAAATCACTTGTGAAGTAGGCATAATTTATGGATGTATAATAATCAGCATAACCCACAATGCTCCCAATGTAATATGATTTGGTGGATGAAATCTTCCCGCCACTCACACAGTTCTCGATGGTTGTGTACTCAGTGTCTCCAGCAATTCCTCCAAGGTACAAATTGTTTGTTGTGCTACTGTGTGTGATTGTGCCGTGGTTGAGGGAGTTATAGATGTACACTCTCTTGGATGGTGAGGAACCTTCAGATTCCCCAACAATCCCTCCAATGTATGAACGATCGCTCCTCCCAAAATGCGTGATATCTCCGTAGTTGGCACAGTTCTTCACATTGATATCGTAGTTGGAAGAAAGATCTCCAGCAATCCCTCCGAGGGACAAATCGTTACTACCACCTATATCCCCGCTGAAAGTGACACTTCCCTTGTTCACACTGTTCTCGATGGTGCAGGGTCCATTTTTTGCATAACACCATCCAATGATTCCTCCAGCATAAACAGTATCATGATAGTTGGATGAACTTGTGATGGAGCAGGAAGAGTCGAGGATGACATTCTTGATGGTGGTCAGTCCCCATGAGTACCCAAATAACCCCACATATTGCGATGAGGAGGTCATTTCAAGGTTGCTAATCACATGCCCTTGCCCATCAAAGACACCACTGAAATAATTGGAATCAGTGCCAATCGGTTCAAAGGTCTTCCCAGCAAAAGACAAATCAGAGTCGAGGAAAACAGTCGTCCCTTCGAATGAATCCACTTCATTGTTCACGACCTTGGAAAAGTCAATGAAGTCCTCGGGTGTCTCGATATGTGTGCACTTCCAAACAGCATATAAGGTGATGTTGTGGGGTGGCATGATGAACTCAAAACTAATATAATCGCCGTAGTTATTTTCCCACCACACAACAATGCAGTTCCCTTTTTTTAGATTGATAGGAAGTAAAACAGCTTTTCCGAATGGTGCTGTGATTGGTGCAACAGATACTCCTTCCCTCCTCGTGTCAAAGGAGATGGCGTAGTTGTTGGTGTTCTCTTCTGATTTCCCATACAACTTTGTCTCACTCGTGACCTCAAATTCTGTGAGTGGTGTTGTGGGTCCTTCGTCAGTATACCACCCATCAAAGATCATGTTCCCTTCACTCGCAAGGCTGGGCAGGAGGATGATCTGGTAATCCATCTTGATGGAGTTGGTCCTCCCATTGATGG
>CAZHGC010000122.1:0-3029 GCA_964531385.1 uncultured Lachnospiraceae bacterium
TTTAATGGACACAATAATATAATTGAAATTAAAATCGAAAATTAACATGGAAAATGAAAATATTTTTATTTTTTTCTTCTTCTTGTTTTCAGTAGTTAAAAGGTTCGATGTTTATTTTTTAAATTCTTAAAATAAGAGGTGGTGGCGGGAAGAAAAAAGAAAAGAAAAAAGAAGAAAAAAGAAGAAAATAACGAACAAGGGAAATCCAAATGCCCATCACAAAGATCTCTGCTGTGAGTACGAAGAAGAAGGGGAAGCTCCCCAGCATCGTCGCTAAAAGGAGCATGCCAAAGAAGAGCACGCAGAAAAAAGACGAAACCAGTTCCAACACCGATGGTACACCGAAGAAGAACACGGGTTTACTGGCGGACTTTTTCACATCACCCCCAAGGCAGAAGAAGGAACCTAAACTTGAAGAGGAAGAGAATGAGAATGAGAAGGTGGTGGAAGCGGTAAAGAAAGAGGAGGACGTTGAAGTGCCAGAAATCTATCACACAAAAACCGTTGTTGACGAAAAAGAAAACGGGAATGAAGTTGAGGTCAAGAAGAAGAAGGAGGAGGAGGATGGAAAAGGAATGGATGTTGAATCTGATGAAAAGAAAAAGAAGGATCTTTCATCATCGCCATTACCTCCTTCAATTGTAAAGAAGGAAGTGAAAAAAGAGGAGGAAAAGAAGGGTGATATTGCCTCCTTCTTCCAGTTCGATTTCTCCGCTGTCGTCAAGGCAAACGAGGAGAGCGACAAGATGGAAAGCGAGAGCGACAACGCCCCGCCCGGATTTGAATTTTCCAAGAAGAAGAGCAAGCTCGCCAAGTTCTGCGAAGCCTGCAAAGAAGAGGACGACAAGCGCATAAAACGTGCAGCACAAGAGAAGGCGGAAAAAGAAAAGGAGAAGGAGAAGGAGAAGGAGAAAGAAAGGGAGAATAAGGAAAAGGAAAAATCTAATGACTTTCAAACACAGAAAAAGATAAGCCCAGTCAAGGACAAGGCCGAACGGAGGAAGGAGACCGAGAAGCTCCTCGAGCGGATGAACTCCAGCCCCCACCTCGCGTCCTCGTCGACCACACAGCCACAAAGGAGGCCCGTTGTTGTCGTCGTTCCGCCAAATCCCGCGCTGAAGAGGCGCATCAGCTCCGATTCGGCACTCCTCTCGGCAGGCACAGAAAAGAGTTCGCCGGACCCGCAGCCCGAGGCCAAGGTCGCCAAGGTCGGCAGCACCCCCGACACCCCCGATGCCCGCCTCTGGGTGGACAAGTACAAGCCGCAGACGCTCAAGGACGTCATCTACGGGAGCCGCGGGGTCGTCGACAGGCTGCTGAAGTGGCTCGAGGCGTGGAAGGCGACGGGGAAGCCGCCGGAGGGGAAGGGGAAGGGCTCGTTCGGGGACACCGCGCGCGCCGTGCTGATAAGCGGGCCGCCCGGGATAGGGAAGACGACGACGGCGCTCCTCGCGTGCGAGCAGCTGGGGATGAAGCCCATCGAGCTCAACGCGAGCGACGCCCGGTCCAAGGCCAGCATCAAGGAGGTCGTGGAGGAGGCCCTCGGGAACACGTCCATCGCGGCCTTCTGCCAGAGGAAGGCCGAGAAGAAGGCCGACGCGAGGAGCGTCATCATCATGGACGAGGTGGACGGGATGTCGTCGGGCGACAGGGGCGGCATCGCCGAGCTCATAGCGGTCGTGAAGAAGACCCGCGCGCCCGTCATATGCATCTGCAACGACCGCCAGAGCCCGAAGATAAGGTCCCTCGCGGCGCACTGCGTCGACCTCCGCCTCCAGAAGCCCCTCCCCGAGCAGGTGTGCACGCGGCTGGTGCGGATCTCGAACCTGGAGCACGCGGGGCTCACCATGAACGAGGGGCGGCGCATCGCGGCCATCGCCAACTGCGACATCCGCCAGGCGATCCACCTCCTGTACCTCTCCGTCCTCTCCGCCCGCGGCGGGAGGTCCATCACGCAGGCCCTCGACAGCGGCGCAGGGAACGGCCTCGCGAAGGACATGGACATGAACCCGTACGACGTCGTCCCAAAGATCTTCGCGTACCCGAGGTCGACCCTCGACCAGAAGATACGCTACTACTTTAGCGACTACGGCATGGTCCCGATGTTCGTCCAGGAGAACTACCTCTCGACAAGGCCCGCGCTCAGCGGCGTCGTCAAGATAGCCGGGAAGCCGGCGACCCACATGGACCTCGTGGCGCGGGCCGCAGACGCGATCTCCATAGCGGACGTCCTCGACGGCGCCATCCGCAGGACGGGCCGCTGGGACATGCTCACGGAGCACGCATGCCTCTCCACGGTGTACCCCGCCTACCAGGTCCAGTCGGCGCCCTCCGGCCAGGACATCAAGCTAAAGTTCCCCACGTGGCTGGGAAAGAACTCCACGCGCACAAAGAACGTCCGCGTCCTGAAGGACATCCAGACACACATGGCGGCCTCCGTGGCGTGCTCCGTCACGCAGAACGACCTTGTCGAGAGCGGGTTCTTGGACTTGCTGTCGCAGAAGATCGTCGACCCGATGGTAGACGTGCAGACCTCGGACGAGAGAGGCGATGCCATATCCCAGGTCGCGTCGTTCATGGAGAGCTACGGCCTGGACAGGGCGGACTGGGAGTCCGTGTGCGACCTCTCCTTCTGCGACCGTTCCCAGAGCATCTCAGCCCCGACAAAGACAGCCTTCACCAAAAAGCTGAACGCAATGTGCGAGGAGATAAGCGTTGGGAAGGGAAAAGGCGGGGCTGCGAAAGGTGCCCTCGAAAAGTTGAACGACGACGGCCCGGAAGAGCCCCAAGACGGTGCTGACAACTACCCCGAGAACGACTTTGACAAACCCGATGCCATGAATTTATAAGAATGAATAAGAAAAGGTGGGGAAAAGGAACAAATTAAAACACAAGTATTTTAATTGCGGATTTTTAGAATTCCTGTTTCACTCGGAATTAAAAGAGTGGACTTAATACGACACAAAAGAACGAGGGAAGGGAAGTGGCCGAGTACGACGAAGAAAAGTCCTTGCGCACTATAAGCCTTA
>CAZHGC010000123.1:0-3024 GCA_964531385.1 uncultured Lachnospiraceae bacterium
AGCTGTTTTTATTGCCAAAGAGGACAACAGGGCGACACTGATTAAGTCAGGATCGATTGGAATGGTCATAGAAGCGATGAGGAAACACACAGAGGATACTTTTTTGTGTCTGTATGGATGCATTACACTCGCGCTTTTTGGACTAGAAGAAGGTAAACAAAGGAGCAAACAAAGATAGCATAAACAAATATTCGTCAACAATTAAACGACGCCAAATTACATGATTTATCCACTTGCTCAGCTGAAACCCAGGAGATTTTAGTGAAGCTAGGGGGGATCGAAGTCGTAATGAAGGTGATTGAAAAGCACATAGAAGATCCATCTGTGTGTACGGCTGGGTGTATCGCTCTTGACGGATTTTCACATTACAGTACATTATCCATATTCTCGCATATCGCTTTTAATTCATCTTTATCGCCACAAAAAAATCACAGAGGACAGCCTAATCAAAGAAGGAAACTTAGGTGTTTTCGGCCTCATGTCGAGGGTAATTAGCAAAAACAAGGATAATGTTTCCGTGTGCAAACATGGGAGCTTTGTGATAAGCGACACCATCGGTGATATCCGTAACCAAACGAACCAAACAACAAGGCCATTTCACATTTTCATTTTTTCATCTAAAAAGCCGCCAACCAAACCAAGGCAGGAGAATCCGGATGCATACAGGCTTCACTGAATGCGATTAACACACACATTGACGACTATATCATATGCATTGGGGGGTGCTATTCCATTTACAAAATCACTCTCAATCATCGTAAAACATAGATCAGAAACACGATTAAACAATTGGTTGTCAATATATATATATTTTAACGCTCAGCATCCAACAGGGCCTATGCCATCAAATACGGAGCAGTCAGCACATTAACAAGGGTCATCAATAAATATTATACAGATAATAGAACGTGCTTCAATGCATGCATAGCCTTCAATTCCATCGTGATAAAAAACTGTAAAAATACTTAAAAACAAATGACATTACGACGACTTTCAACACAGATGAATACGACAACGAAGAAGAAAACTTAGCAGGAATAGATGCACTCGTGAAAGCGATCAACAGCAACTCAGATGACATTGATTTATGCGGCTATGTGTTAGAGTCTTTATATAGGGTCGTTTATAAAGGTAAAACAAAACCCAAACGTCACTTGAGAGAAGCACACTTTTTTCTTCTCATTTTACTTTGTTTTTCTTTTCACAAGTTGATACATTAAAACCGTTTGATGTTGAGCCATTTTTTACAACAATTGACATGCATATAAATGATAAAAATTTCGCGGATGCGGCATGCAGTGTTCTCGGAATTATCTCAGCTAAAAGTGAATTTTAAAAACACATTATCCGATACCAGAAACTTACACCACTTCTGTTTAACCTTCGTTTTATTTACAGTGACTGAAATGCCAATCGAAGTAAAACTCAAAGTGATTGATTACATGGTGAAAATGATAAACACGCACATCAATGAAGTTGACTTATGCCTTACGGGCTGTAATATAATTGGATATGATTTTGACGACCGTAAAAACTATATTCAAAGAAGCCACCAACCACATTAATAGCACCACAGATTTATTGAACGAATAAAATTTTATTTCATTTCTTTTTAACATTCAAATAGGTGATGGGAATACGATCGCGGTAAAACAAGAAGTGATTGATTTACTGATAAACGTATTGAAAACCCACCCAAGTAATGAAGAATTGTGGAAATGGGTATGCTACTCATTTAACTTGTTGTCGACAAATGGTAAAAAAGCACTTCTTCCAAGCAAGGGCACAACGTTGACAATTTTTTCCACATCATTTCAGCTGAAAATAAAATTAAAATTGGGGACTCGAGCGCTTTTTCGTTTATAATAAAGGCGCTAAAGACACATCCCCAAAACAAATTCATGTGCGAGTATGGCTGCCTTGCAATTGGGAACACGTTAGTTTATTGTAAGTTTCAATAACAATATTTATTTTAAACTTATTTTACCATATTTTCCAATTTAATTAGCCAAAAACAGAATCAAAGCTATAAATCTAGGACTCATCGATGCATTGAAAATAGTAATGAAGGAACAAGAAAACGACGAGGATGTGTGCCGTGCCATAAGCTCCATGCTCAGGAACATATCACCAGGAAGTTACCTTGTGCAAAAAGCGATCTGCGAGAAAGGCGGGCTGGAGATTCTTCTTAATATACTGGAAAAGCATGGAGATGATGGAGTAATAATACTTAGTGTCTTTATTGCGATCTGTTCGATCCTTTCATCACAAGAGATGCACTCAAAGTATTACACAGGCGATGTTTTGAAGGTTGCTAAACAATACTACGAGGAGTTAGCAGACGACAAATTCTTTACTATACTCTATCGCGCCCTCACGAGGGAAGATGACAGTTGGGCGAAGGAAGCTGTGTCAAGGGACATCTGTACGGGGGAAGCCTATCCAAAATGCGAAAAAGAATGCAACGATGATACCGGGTTACCCTGTTCGGGGTGCTGGATTCAACAGAAGGTTTACAGGTGCTACACATGCGATACAGACGGATGCAAAGTGAAGTTTTACTGCGAAAGGTGCTGGAAGAAATATCATCAAGGGCACAAGTGCGAGGAATTCTTCTGCCCTGCGAGGTGTGCAACAAAATAGAAGGGCACATAAACAGTACAAACTCGTTCAAGAAAGATATCTCCTTAGAAAGCATTCCAAACCCAACTTATCGAAATAACAAAAAAAGCATTTTCAATTAAATACAAATCAATGTTCGTTTTTTCCACACTGGATATTAAAAGCATCTTATACACTTTTATCTCATATCAATTCCTCTTTGCCACCCCTTATTGGTACCGTCCATTTTTATTCTTAAACGACATCTGTATATTTTCAACCTTTTCAACCTTTATCTTAATTTATTATTAAAATGTACTCTCTATTTGAATGTTTATTTTATTTTATTATATTTTTCTATTACGGCTATTTCTTTTTCTTTTTCTTTTTCTTTTTCTTTTTCTTTTTCTTTTTCTTTTTCTT
>CAZHGC010000124.1:0-3011 GCA_964531385.1 uncultured Lachnospiraceae bacterium
GCTTATTTTTTCAGATGTTAAAATTTGTTTGTGTCTGACATGAGGTCGGTTTGGTGTGTCGCCCATGTTCATCGTACGATCTGTTACCTCTTTTAAAATCGGTCCTAGCGTGAACCCCTTCTACTGAGAACCAGGACTCCTTGATGGAGCCATTGAAAAAAGTGAGGAAACTTGGTGACGTTACAATTCGCGGAACGCCCAAAAGAAGAAAAATTACATACCTCAAATACAAAAGGAGCGAGTGAGAGAGCGAGAAACAGGCGAGAATGGCAGAGGGCAAGCAACAGTATGATCTTTTGCACCGTGGGTGGTTGATGAAGATGGGGTTGCGCCACAAGGCTCTTAGGAGGCGCTTCTTTGTGCTGACGAAGGACAAGATTACGTACAGCAAGACCCTCAAGTCCACAAAGCCCCAGGGCACGATCCCTATTTCGGAAGTTACTCATGTCGAGTATGCGACTGAGGAGGAGACGGCCTCCAGCAAATACCTCCTCGGCACGCCAAACATTTTCAAGATTGTGACAAAGGACAGAGTTTTTATGTGTGCCGCCGAGACGTCTGTTGAGATGAATGCCTGGATAAGTGCGATCGAAAAGGTTTTGCACCCCTCGCAATAACCGTATTACTCTGTAGTACAGCAACATGGTCCGCTTTCCTTTAAATGTAAATGGTAGTGTCATACATCTGGGCGTGTACAAAAAGAGAATGACAGCAGAAGGGAAGAACAATCCCTGTGATAATTTATGTCTATTTTTTATTTAATTCCAAACAACATAAACACAAACATTTTTTAAGAACAACATAACTATAAATATTATTTTAATAACAGCATAACTATAAATAATATTTTAATAACACCAATTAAAATCGTGTTGAATATATTATATTTTTTTTATTTGTATTTAAAGGAATAAACTCGCTCGGTTAATTTCATTTGATTTCATTTGTAGTGATAAATAAAAAGGGTTTATATCAATTAATTAATTCAATTATTTTTTCTAGAATATAATTATAATATTTATATGATATTAATTGAATTTATCAATATGATCCCTAAAAAAGAAAAAGGAAATTTGAAAAAGAAATTGATTGCAACAATACTTTTTTTATGTTCGGTATCCCAAAAACAAAATAAAAGACATAATATATATTTATTGAAAAAAGAGAGAGAAATGAAATAAAATTATTTAATAAAAAATTAATGGACGATATATTTGTCGCCCGTCTCTTTGACGATTCTCTCATACCACGCATCGTCATATCCCACGCTTTTAACATTAGGGAACTTTCTCTCGCCACTCAACTCTTTCACATACCCGTCCAAATACTTCGGCACCAGCCCCAGCCAGAACTCATACCACGTCGACACCAGCCCACTCCCCAGGTTATCGCAAAACTCCGTCAGCATAGTCGTGGCCTCCTCGCTGTACCCTGTGGCATACAGCGCCTTCGCCTTCTCGTCGATGCTCCTCACTTGGGTCTCGTAGTCGTCCTCGATGCCCTTGATCTTGGCGGCGACCTCGGGGTAAATGTGCTCCCAGTTGGAGTATGCCATCTGAGCCACTATATTAAAGAGCCAGAAGGCGGATTGGAGGCTCGCGTGCATGATGTCCGCGTCCCCGCCTGTGGCGAAGCCGGAGGGGACCTTGGAAATGGCGCTGTAGAGGGGGAGGAATACGGTGGTCTTGGAGTCGTCGGCGGCAAACCAGTTGATGGCTTTCATCGGATCGGGATACTTGGGACGAAGCTCTGCGACCATCACCCACCCGCTGTCCTGAATGGCTGTAGGACGTTCGTGAATATATTGTTTTCCATTAACTCTGAAAATAAAATAAAATAATAATAATAATTCTATAAAAAGCAAAGAAAGCAAAGAAAAGAAAAGAAAGTTTCAAAATAATACAAACAATTTTATATGTATTTACTCAAAGTTAAGAGGATAATTTCTATAAGGGGCGTTAAAAGGTCCAGCGCCGACGTCCTGAGTAAAATCAAGAATGGTTCCCTGATAAAAGTCTCTTGTGCAATTAATAACCATTCTATAGTCGATCTTCTCGCTCACCTTCACAGACCACGGCATCCTATTAGTCAAGTTCACGCCAAGCACGTAGTCCTTATACTGGTCCATCACGCTCTCGCCCGCTACCTTTCTGAAGAACGCCCACACCCTCGCCTCAGCATTCCTCGCCTTCTCAAAGCTCATTGGCGAATACACGTCGCTGAAGCTAAACTCGTCATCTCTTGCTTCATTAGGGTAAAACCCATGCTTTTTTGCAAAGGAGATGACGTCCCTGCTGAACCGGCAAGTCGAAGGGCTGTTTTGCGGGAAACGTCCAATTCTGGCTTGATTTGCATGTGCGGTGACATGGCCGTCCGGAACTTTCATTGCAACCCACACAGCGCCCAGCTCAAAGTCGCCTTTGCCAATGACTTCGAGGATCCAAACTTCCTTTGAATCCGCGATTGTGTAGGACACTCCGGGACTGTAGTACCCGTACTGTGAGATCAAGTTTGTCATCACAGTGATGGCTTCTTGGGCTGATTTTGACCTGTCCAAAGCAATGTAGATTAAAGAGCCGTATTCTATTATTCCTGCTGCTTGTAGTCTCAGGATTTTAAGACCTCCGAAGACTGTTGCTGCGATGGCTACGCCGTATTCGTTGACGTTTCCAACCACTTTGTATGTCTCGTTCACTTGGGGAATCTTCCCGATCACTTTGTCTGTCTCGATCCAGTCCGTTATGGTTACTGTGTCCCGAGCGTAGTGCGACCTGTGTGGCCTGAGCGATACCCCGCCGTAAAGAAGTGGCGAGTCGGCAGAGTAGCTGATGATGGAGCTTCCTTCTTTGGAGGCCCCCGGGGTCACAACAATACTTGTGCAGCCGAGGGATATGGCTATGAAAAGGGCCTGGAGCGCTATGATCTTTTTCATCTTTAAAAGAAAAATGGGTATGTTTTTTGTTTCCCTTTTCCCTTTTTTTCTCTTTCTTTTTTGTATGTGAAAAAAAAAA
>CAZHGC010000125.1:0-2944 GCA_964531385.1 uncultured Lachnospiraceae bacterium
ATTACAACCCTATTTTAAAACCGAATGATATTTACACACACAAAACGCAAATAAATAAATACATACAAATATAAATATAAATACAAATAAAATAAATTAGAATCCATATGAATCCATTTTTATTACTTTTCAGAATTTGTACCACATTTGAATTAAATGGAAAAAATGAATAAATATATTTTAATTTTTAATTTGAAAATGACATCAACCTAATTTCCTTCTATCAATTACTTAAGGCTTTTCCGATATGAAAGCATGAGGGTCCACCTGCACCTGCATCGACCCAGCAGTATGCGCTCTGCTGCGCATGAGCTGGAGCACCGAGGGGTCTGTCTTTGCCTGGGCCAGCTCGTCCGGCTGGAAGTTCTCCAGGATCTTTGCTATCTGGGCCGCATTGAGGCTGGGGAGTGCCGTCCTTATCACCTCGTCGTCGTTGAGGAGCTTTGTGTCCATGAGCAGCAAGTTAGCCGCGTCCTTTATTATCCCGAGCCTCTTCTTAGCCGATGCTATCTCCCTGTCCCTCGACACAAAGTCCTCTATTGCGGATATCGAGGACTTCAAATGGAGGCCTTTCCCGCACGTGCAGTAGCTGGGCTTTGACACGAGGACGTTGAAGAGCCCGCCCGCGACGGCCCCCAGCACCTGCCCCAGCGTCTGCTTCTTGATGATGGTCGAGAGGCGCGCCTCCTTGAGCGCGTGAGCGACATTGGCGATGATCGCGGTGACGGACGACGGCGTGAGCTTGGGGTCCTTCTTCTCGAGCATCGCGGGTATGAGGATCGCGTCCAGCGCTATGTACACCCTGCTGAGCGCGAGTGCGTACGCGTCGTAGAGGGTCCCCTCGAGCGCCTGGAGCAGCTCGTTCGAGTCGTCCTCGATGTCGAACGACGAGTCCGGCATCACGATCGTGTAGTTGTCGGCCAGCGGCGCACCCAGGCGCTTCGCAGAGTCTCTCAGGAGCGTGTAGAGCGTCTGGACCCAGTAGAACGGGTAGGTGTAGCTGTCGGACATGATGCTGTACGCGAGCCGGATATTCAGCAGTATATCTTTGAAGTTCGCTGTCTTTTTGGGGTCGTCGTACGCGCCCGAGGACGCGAGCGCCTCCTTTATCGTGACGGCCACGAGGGGCGTGTCCTGCGTCATAAAGGTGAGCTCTGACGTGCCCTCGAGGATCTGTTTGAGTATGTCGTAGCGGCGCTCGAGGCGTGCCTTCTCTGCGTGCAGGTCGTTTATCTCTGCCTGGTACTTTTGCACCGCGTTGGCGTCGTATGAGTTTATCTGTGCCTTTGCGGGGGACGTTGAGAGCTGAATCTTGTACTGGCTGTTCTCCTCGCTGAGTTTCTTGGCCTTGTCGTGCTCTGCGTCGTATTTCTTCTTGAGTTTGCGGTTCTCTTCGCGGAGTTGCTCGATCTCACCGTTCCTCGACGCCACAGCGGCGTTGGCAGAGGTCGCGGAGGCCGCATCGGCCGAGAGGCTGTCGTTCTGCTTCTGCAGTTCCTTTGCCAGGGCGCTTGTCTTGTCCAGCTTCTCGCGGAGTTCCTTTGTCTCCTTCTCGAGCTCCTTGTTCCTGCCCTCGAGCAGGGCGATGCGGTCCAGGAGCATTCCGCCGCCGCCAGCGCCCGCCTTCTTTTCCTTGGGCTTCTTGTCGCTGTGCGCTGAGAACGCCGACGATGAGGATGAAGATGAGGAGGACGAGGAAGAGTGGGACTTTGAGGACTCCTCCTTCTTCTTGGACACTGTTATCTCGATCTTGCTCTCCTGGTCGTTGTCTCCATCGGCGTCCTTCTTGGAGCTCGGTTTGCGCTTGTGGCTGTGGCCGTGCTCGTGCTTGTCTTTGTTCCGGGGGCTCTTCTCTGTGCTCTTCTTGCTCTTGTCTGAGGAGCCCTCTTTGCCCTTTTGGGACTTGGACTCCTTGTCCTTTTTGGCGTCGTCGGTGTTCTCGTCATCGTCCTCGAATGGATTGCTCTTCTTCTTCTTCCCCTTCTTGTCGTCCTTCTTCTTGCTGTCATCCTCGTTGCTCTCGTTGGTCTCCTCGTCGTCCTCCTCGTCGTCCTCCTCCTCAAAAGGATTGCTCTTCTTCTTCTTTCCCTTCTTGTCGTCAATCTCTTCGTCCGACATATCCCCGTCGGAAATCTGATCTGTATCACTTGGTGCATCAACTACCCCACTAATAAAAGATAATAAATATTATTATTTGTGTTAATATGAGTTTTATTTTTGTTGTTTGTTGATTTACTCCATGATAAGTTCGGAAGTGATCACAAAGCTCAAGCAGTATTTGGTCATTGACGATCTCTTGAGAGAAGGGTGAGGCTTTATGTTGATGTACTTTGACTGGGTTCCCTCTCTCGCGTAGTCAGCGAGGTTGAGCTTCTCGGTCACGGACACGGGGGTCTTCTTGGGCTTCTTTGCGGTGGGGTCGCTCACCTGGTTCATGGTGAACAGGATGGGCTTCTCTTCGTACCCGCCCTTGGAAGTGCGGAACAGAGTGCAGTTGGGGATCACGAAGGTCTCGTTCCAGTTGGCGATGGTGTCCGTCACCTTGACGGCCTTTGTCTCGCCCTGGTTCTCTTTCTTTTTCCCTCTCTTCCAGGACAAGCTTATGAACTTGTCGTCGTCCAGCCCGCTGCAGTTCTCAAACAGCAGAGTGAACTTGTACTTTACTCCACCTTTCTTAAACATTCCGTGTTGTTATTCTGTGTGTGTTGTTGTTTTGTTGTTTTTTCTTTTTCTTTTTCTTTTTCTTTTTGATTTGTTGTTTTTTTAAAAACTCGTTTTTTAATATTTTAAAAACTTTTTTCAATTTAGATTTTTTGAAGAATATGATATTATTATTTTATTTAATCGACTAAAAAAAAATGAAATTTTGAAATTTTGAAATTTAAATAATGACACATCAAGGACGTAATACATTTTAATTATAGAAACAGTTTTTATTATTATT
>CAZHGC010000126.1:0-2928 GCA_964531385.1 uncultured Lachnospiraceae bacterium
TGTTGTGCCATTGTGTGTGATTGTGCCGTGGTTGAGGCAGTTGTAGATGTACACTTTATTGGATGAAGAGTACCATCCTTCGTATGAGCCAACAACACCTCCAATGAATGAGCCATCGCTCTTCCCAGAGTGTGTGACATCTCCGTAGTTGGCACAGTTCTTCACGGTGGAATCGTGGCTGTAAGAATCAAGACGCCCAGCAATCCCTCCAAGATACGATTTATTATCACTTATATTTCCACCGAAAGTGACACTCCCCATGTTCACGCTGTTCTCGATGGTGCAGGGTCCATTGTATCCCCAGCAATACCCAATGATTCCTCCAATGTAAGCACGACTAGAACCACTGAAAGAACTTGTGATGGAGCAGGAAGAGTCGATGATGACATTCTTGATGGTAAGTCCCCACGAATACCCGAATAGCCCAACATATTGCGATGAGGAGGTCATTGTGAGGTTGCTGATCACATGCCCTTGTCCATCAAAAGTACCACGGAAGTAATTGGAATCAGTGCCAATCGGTTCAAAGGTCTTTCCAGCAAGGGATAAATCGGAGTCAAGGAAAACAGTCGTCCCAATGAACGAGTCTACTCCATTGTTCACAACCTTGGAGAAGTCGGCGAAATCCTCAGATGATTCGATGTGAGTGCACTTCCAAACAGCATAAATGGTGATGTTGTGGGATGGCATATTGAAATTGAATTCCATTCTGTATCCGTTCTCGGTTTCCCACCATAAGACAACGCAACCCTCTCTAATCGAATCCCTTGGCAGCGTGACAGCAGTTCCGAATGGTGCTGTGATTGGAGCAACAGATATCCCTTCCCTCCTCGTGTTGAATGTGATGGTGTAGTTGATTCCTGTTTTGTATATTCCATAAAGTGGGATGTCACTCGTGATTTCGGAATCTTTGAAGGCTGTTGTGAGTTTATCGTCCTCGTACCACCCATCAAATCCCATGTCTTCGTCACTCGCAAGGCTTGGAAGGAGGATTATTTGAGAATTCAGGGTGAAAGGGAAATTCTTGTTGATGGTGAATGTCACAGCCTTGTTCCCCTTGTTGAGGAGCCAGTGGGAGTAATCACGGAGGGTGTAATAATCAGCAGCAGCGTTGAGGGCACCAATGAGGGAGGTGCCTGTGTAGCTCCCAATGGAAACAGTCCCACTCAGTTCGAATGTGGTGCTGTCGTAACTGAGGACGTTAGATTCACTTGGAGAAGTTCCACCGCCATATTTACCGTAGGTACTCAGATCACTTGTGAAGTAGGTGTAATTAATGGATGTGTCGGAATAAACATACCCCACAATGCTTCCAATGTAATTACCACCTGATGTTGTGGTGGGCGATGAAATCTTTCCGCCACTCACACAGTTCTCAATAGTTGTGGAAGAAGTACCCCCAACAATCCCTCCAAGGTACAAAGTATTTGTTGTTCCATTGTGCTTGATTGTGCCGTGGTTGAGGCAGTTGTAAATGTACGCCTTATTGGATGAGTCACCAATAGAAGACCCAACAATTCCTCCAATGCGCGAATAACTGCTCTTTCCAGAGTCTGTGATGCCTCCGTAGTTGGCACAGTTTTTCATAATGGAAATGTGGTTGGAAGAAGAAGAAAGAAATCCAACAATACCTCCAAAATTCAAACAAACATTACCACTTATATTTCCACCGAAAGTGACACTCCCCATGTTCACGCTGTTCTCGATGGTGCAGGGTCCATTGTATCCCCAGCAATACCCAATGATTCCTCCAATGTAAGCACGACTAGAATCACTGAAAGAACTTGTGATGGAGCAGGAAGAGTCGAGGATGACATTCTTGATGGTGAGTCCTCTTGAGTACCCGAACAGCCCAGCATTTTGTGATGTGGAGTTCATTGCGAGGTTGCTGATCACATGCCCTTGCCCATCAAAGACACCACGGAAGTAATGAGTTTCGTTGCCAATCGGTTCAAATGTCTTCCCAGCAAAAGACAAATCAGAGTCAAGAAGAACAGTCGTCCCTTTGAATGAGTCCATTCCATTGTTCACAACCTCGGAGAAGGAAATGAAGTCCTCAGGTGTCTTGATGTGAGTGCACTTCCAAACAGCATAGAGGATGATGTTGTGGGATGGCATATTGAAATTGAATTCCATTCTGTATCCGTTCTCGGTTTCCCACCATAAGACAACGCAACCCTCTCTAATCGAATCCCTTGGCAGCGTGACAGCAGTTCCGAATGGTGCTGTGATTGGAGCAACAGATATCCCTTCCCTCCTCGTGTTGAATGTGATGGTGTAGTTGATTCCTGTTTTGTATATTCCATAAAGTGGGATGTCACTCGTGATTTCGGAATCTTTGAAGGCTGTTGTGAGTTTATCGTCCTCGTACCACCCATCAAATCCCATGTCTTCGTCACTCGCAAGGCTGGGCAGGAGGATGACCTGAGAATTCAGGGTGAAAGGGAAATTCTTGTTGATGGTGAATGTCACAGCGTTCTTCCCCTTGTTGAGGAGCCAGTGGGAGTAGTCACGGAGGGTGTAATAATCAGAATAAGCGTTGAGGGCATCAATGATGGAACTGCCTGTGTAAGTCCCAATGGAAACATCCCCACTCAGCTGGAATGTGGTGCTGTCGTAACTTAGGACGTTGGATTCACTTGGAGAAGTTCCACTGCCATATTTATTGTGCCTGCTCAGTTCACTTGTGAAGTAGGTGTAGTTGATGGTTGTGCCTGAATAAACCTCCCCCACAATGCTTCCAATGTAATTACCCCTTGATGCGTTGGTGATCGATGAGATCTTCCCGCCACTCACGCAGTTCTCAATGGTTGTGTTATAATAACTAAGTCCGGCAATTCCTCCAAGCCACAAATATTCTGATGTTGTGCCATTGTGTGTGATTGTGCCGTGGTTGAGGCAGTTGTAGATGTACACTCTATTGGATGA
>CAZHGC010000127.1:0-2925 GCA_964531385.1 uncultured Lachnospiraceae bacterium
GGGTGCGGTCGTTGTCCACGCGGAAGACGAGGTTTGT
This sequence comes from uncultured Lachnospiraceae bacterium, assembly GCA_964531385.1. Lineage (GTDB taxonomy): Bacteria > Bacillota > Clostridia > Lachnospirales > CAG-274 > MGBC114079. The sequence continues at coordinate 38 of CAZHGC010000127.1, forward strand.
GGTGTTGTCGTACTTCCCGGACACCTTCACGTAGCCGGACATGGCGTTCTTGCCAAAGCCCGCGTAGTTGTTGACGCAGGCCCTGAACGTCGCGTCGTTATTCATAATCTCCGACTTCTTGGACTTCTTGGTGAAGTACACACCCGTCCCGAGCACCTGGTCGCTGACAGTCATGCTCATGCTGTCCTGAACAATCTCGGGGAAATTTGCGGGGTCATCCCAAAGCAAAAGACAAAGGTTATCATCTAAATTAAATTAAATTAAATTAAATTAAATTAATAAATAATGCCGAATAAATAAAATAAAATAAAAAATAAATTATAATTCAAATAATAAATATTAAAAAATAAGAATAGAATAGAATAGAATAACAATTATATTTATATTTATTTTTATTTTTATTTACCATGAATTAAATTGTTAATAACGGAAACAAAGTCTGTGCCGACGACAACGTAGCCGACGACGGTCTCGTTGCTCTCGTACTTGATGGGGCCGATGTAGACGAGCATGGGGTGCTTGTTCGAGGAGAGGATGATGTCGATTTTCGTCATGTTGTCGTTGTAGAGGCTGCGGAGGAAGCCTTTGGACCACTCGTTCTCGGAGGTGAGGATGGGCGGGATGTCGATGGGGGTCTTGGTCTTGTCGGTGAAGTTGGTCTCGTGGTGCTCGCCCTTGACGAGGTTGAACTCGCTGTCGTACAGGCACACGAGGTTCTCGATGGACCACTCCCCCAGCGTGTAGAACGCGCTCTCCCAGAACTCGGGGAAGTCCTCCCTGTCCCCGTTCTCATAGTCCTCGACGGCCTGTGCGCACTCCTCCCACAGTCCGGTATCTTCGACGTATTTCTAAAATAAATTAAAAATGAAAATGAAAATATGAAAATGAAATATTTTTTTGTGATTTATTTTTTATTTTTATTTTTTGAATTTTTACTCTAAGATTGTTAACTTCGATGGCAAGGTTGTTAAGAATGGAACGACCGTTCGCTAGAGACACATCGTCCTCGTAGCTGTTGAAGATGGACTTCCACCCAAGACCTATGTAGAGGCCGAGGATGAGGAAGATCACGCAGAGGAGGCCGATGAAAAGGATGATCGTACGCACGCGGAGCTTCATCGAGTACTTCTTCACGATGAGCTCACTCGCGTTGTCCTTCGCGACCTTCTCTGCTGCACGCTCGTCGTCCACTCTGGGCATCTTTTGTTCTTTCTTTTCTTCTTTTTCTCTTTCTTTTCTTTTTCGTCGTTTTTTTCTTCTTCTTGTTTTTAATTTCTTGCGTTAAAGTATGTTTTGATTTTTACAAATGGGTAGGAAAAAAATCCATAATTGGTATAAAACGGACTTCATATATGGGGGAAAAAACGGTCTTTGATGTCATACTTCGAAAAAAAGAATTTTCCCAGAAAGGCAGGGGAAAAAAAGAAAAAAAGAAAAAAGAAAAAAATCGAATTCCAAAATATTATTGATTTAAAAATAATAAATAGTATAAGAACAATTTAAAAATTGGATCTATTCATACTTTCTTGAATTTTCTTTTAATTACTTGTATTGATGTTTATTTATTTATTTTATTTATTTTGATTTTGATTACTTTTTTTTATTGTCATTGAAAAAGAAAAAAATGAAAGAAATGAAAAAAAACAACAGGACAAAATGGAATGGGAAAAAAAAAGTAACAAGTGGTTTTATTTTTATTATTTTTATTATTTTCTATTTTATTTTATTTTTAGATGAGTAACTTTTCTCATTTGGTTTTAATTACTAATTTTGTATCTTATTTTATTTTTATTTCTTCCTACCTAAATGGGGATAACGATACTCTAATTTTTTTATTTTTTTATTTTTTATTTTTTCTCTTGATGATCTGATGAAAGATGAAGAAGAAGAATGATAATTGATGATTGATATCGTTTTTATTGTTTGTTTATTTGATTATTAATAAGAAAAAAGAGTAAAAAAAGGGGGTGTGAAAAGATGAAAGAAAAAAGAAGAAGAAAGTTGGGTAAAAAGAGAGAGAGATCAAAGAATAAAGAAATGAATGAACGAATAAATATAAGAGAAAGAAAGAATAAAAGAATAAAAGCGAGAAAGGATTATTTTTTTAGTTCTTGATTTTTTTTTTCTAATTAAAAGAAGGAAAAGTAAATGAGCATGAGTAATTATTTATGAAAAAAGAAAAAAGTAATACATTTTTTATACATACACAAAATTACTATTGTTATTATTTAGAGATGCCATTTCGTTTATCAATTTTCGTTGTCGTCATCCACTCACTCATTTACTACATTTACTTTCTTTCCTCTTCAATATAAATACGATCTCCAGTCTCTTTCTCAACTTTCTAAAAAGTTCCTTCCTTCCTTCTCTTCATTTATTTTTGTTATCATTTCCATTCCATCATCTCCCTTATTCCACCAATTTCCTCTTTAACATCTTCAATTTTCACCCTCTTTTTTTCTTTTTTCAATTATTTACTCACTTCCTCCCCTTCCTGGGCTGGGGAGACGGGGATTTGCTTGGAGACTTCGACCTGAAGCGCTTCTTCCTGTTGACTTCCTCTTCCTCCTCGTCATCCTCGTCCTCATCATCAGAGGTGGAAGAGTCAGCAGTGCTGCTGGCAGTGGTGGATGAAGTCTCTTCATCATCATCGCTGCTGCTGCTCCCAGTAGACGAGGAAGAGCCAGAGGAGGATGAGGATGAGCTCTCCCCTTCGTCACCGCCGTGGCCCTTGATGAGCTTGCTGTCCCCGCTCTCAGGATACATGATGGCAAGAATGCTCTTCATCTCAAGGAACGCCTTAGTCTTCTTGAAGTTCTCGAACGCGGCGTTAAGGAAAGTGATGGCCTCGTGGAAGGCATCGTCGTACATGCCCTCGGCATACGACT
>CAZHGC010000128.1:0-2858 GCA_964531385.1 uncultured Lachnospiraceae bacterium
CATCAAGAATGTCATCCTCGACTCTTCCTGCTCCATCACAAGTTCATATAGCTCTAATCCTTACGTCGGAGGAATCATTGGATATTGTTATGCAGAGAATGGACATTGCATCATTGAGAACAGCGTGAACATGGCTGGTGTTGCTTTCAGTGGGGTTTTAGGTGGTAATCTGTACCTTGGAGGGATTGCTGGGCGTCTTTCTTCCACCAGCTACGATTCCACTGTGAAGAACTGTGCCAACTACGGAGATGCCACACACTCTGGAGAGAGCAGTCGTTCACGCATTGGAGGGATTGTTGGGTATTCTGAAGGCTACTCATCCAATCGGGCGTACATCCACAACTGCCTCAACCACGGCACAATCACACACAATGGCACAACAGAATGGGAGTTGTACCTTGGAGGGATTGCTGGAGACACTCAATACACAATCATTGAGAACTGTGTGAGTGGTGGTAAGATCTCATTGCCCACCAAATTACCAGGTGATAATTACACTGGGAGCATTGTGGGGTATGTTTCTTCCGGCACATCAATCAATTACGCCTACCTCACAAGTGATTTGAGTGACTACAAGAGATATGGTGGTGGATCTTCTCCAAGTGAATCCAACACTCTCAGCTACGACAGCACCTCATTCGAACTGAATGGGGATGTTTCCATTGGGAGCTACACAGGCACCTCCCTCATTGATGCCCTCAACGGTGCTGTTGACAATCACGCCTCCAGTGATTACTCCCACTGGCTCCTCAACAAAGGGAATAATGCTGTGTCATTCATCATCAAGGGGAGGACCAATCCCATCAAGATGGATTACCAGATAATCCTCCTTCCCAGCCTTGGGAATGAAGGGAACATGAGGTTTTTGTGGTACACTGACGATGGACTCAAAATACCACTCACAGAATTTGAGGTCACGAGTGAGACAGAGCTGTATGGGAGATTCGAAGAGAACACAAACAACTACACCATTTCCTTTGACACGAGGAGGGAAGGGGTGTCTGTTGCACCAGTCACAGAGCAATATCTTTCTGTTGCCACACTCCCAAGTGATTTGAACAGCAGTGTTGACGGATGCACTTTCGCATTTTGGGAGACTGAGAATGGGGATTATGTTGGACTGAGCCTCGTCGTTCCAGCACACGACATCACCCTTTATGCTGTTTGGGGATGCACTCGCATCGAGACGCCTGAGGACTTTGTTGACTTCTCCAAGGTTGTGAACGGTGGAATTAATTTCTCTGGGACGACTGTTTTCCTCGACTCTGATTTGTCTCTTGCTGGGAAAACCTTTGAACCGATTGGCACTTCTGAGTCCAATTACTTCCGTGGCGTCTTTGATGGGCAAGGCCATGTGATCAGCAACCTCGCAATGACCTCATCATCACAATATGCTGGGTTATTCGGGTACTCATCAGGACTCACCATCAAGAATGTCATCCTCGACTCTTCCTGCTCCATCACAAGTTCATTTAGTTCACTCGGCGTTTCTGGTAGTGGTTATATCGGAGGAATTATTGGGTATTGCGAAGCAGCCAATGGACCCTGCACCATCGAGAACAGTGTGAACATTGGGAGTGTCACTTTTAGTGGGATTGTAAGTGATTCTCTGTGCCTTGGAGGAATTGCTGGGGAACTTTTTTCTTCCAGCCACGATTCCACTGTGAAGAACTGTGCCAACTACGGAGATGTTACATACTTTGGGAGGGGGAGCACTTCTTCATACGTTGGAGGGATTTTTGGGGGATCTTATGGCTCAGAATCCAATCGAGTGTTAATCTACAACTGCCTCAACCACGGCACAATCACGAACAGTGGTTCAACTGTATGGTATTTACTCGTTGGAGGGATTACTGGATACACTTCTTACACAACTATTGATAACTGTGTGAGTGGAGGGAAGATCTCATCAAATAAAACTGCTATAGATGGCAATTACATTGGGAGCATCGTGGGGAGCGTTGGATCCGATGCATACATCAATTACACATACCTCACAAGTGATTTGAGTGGCTATGATAAATATGATAGAGGAACTCCAAGTGAACCAAACATCCTCAGTTACGACAGCACCACATTTGAACTGGACGATAACGTTTCCATTGGGGACTACACAGGCACCTCCCTCATTGACGCTCTCAACGCTGCTGCTGATTACTACACCCTCCGTGATTACTCCCACTGGCTCCTAAACAAGGAGAATAACGCTGTGGCATTCACCATAAATGGGAAGTCATCATTCACGCTGGACGCTCAGGTCATCCTCCTGCCTGATCCTGCTGATGGGTGGCGCAGTTTTGAGGGCTGGTTTGAAGACAGTTCGTTCACAAATGCGTTCTCGTCCTCTTCTGTCTCAACAAAGACGGAGCTTTATGGAAAGTGGGACAAATACATGGTCTTCTTCGATGTCAACGGAGGAAGTACTCCAAGGGAATCACAAGGTGTTGAATACAACAAAAATTATGGCGAACTTCCCGAGGCTACGAAGGCAGGGCACACGTTCGATGGGTGGTTCACTGAGAAGGAAGGAGGGGAGAAGGTTGAACCAAGCGCCACGATGGACAACGCGTTTGACCACACACTTTATGCGCACTGGAGTCCCAATCACTACATCGTGACCTTCAACCCCAATGGAGGGAGCATCTCCCAATCAACGAAGGTTGTGACGTTTGGGAATGCTTATGGAGAACTTCCCACGCCAACAAGGACAGAACACACCTTCTTTGGGTGGTTCACAGAGAATAACGAGGGTATCACAAGAGAATCCATCGTGAAGATCCCAGACAACCACACTTTATATGCACACTGGAAAGAAATCCCAACAGCCCAAGTGAAGATTGTTTTTGGGACGAAGGACA
>CAZHGC010000129.1:0-2844 GCA_964531385.1 uncultured Lachnospiraceae bacterium
GGGAAAGAGAGCGAATGGAGCGATCCTTCCGAGTTTATAGTTTCTTGGTTTTCGTGGTGTGATTGGAAGGAGTGTCCTGGCAATGATGATGAGAAAAGGAAATACTCTGTTGATGGGGAGAATCCCAGGATTGCAACAAAGATTGGTGGTGGTTATTGCACTATCATTGGGAACACACCTCTTCCGCTCAACACAGTGACCTCGTGGAGCATCAAAGTACTGAAATCAGAAAAGAATAATGGAAGGTGTATTTACATTGGGGTTTCACCATCTGACATAGACCAGAATGAAGAGAGTAATTACAAAAAATGTGGGTGGTACTTCCATTGCTATAATTCAGCATTATTTTCTGGACCTCCTCACAAGTATAAAGGAAAAGAATATGGACCAAGGAAAAGATATGGGGAATACGTTCACACAAGAGACAGTGTTGGTGTTGTGATGGATACGACAAAGGGTGAGCTCTCGTTTGTTTTGAATGGAGTGAATTATGGCGTTGGGTTTGAAGGAATCCCCCTTGACAAGCCTCTCGTGCCTTGCGTTGTTCTTTTTTATGAAGACGATTCTATTGAGCTCAACATCATCGAAGTGAAGGAGAATGTGGACGGTTCCATTCCTGTTCCTTCCAACATCACGACAGAGAGTGGAACCACCTGGGACTCCATCACCCTCACGTGGGATGCTGTTGAAGGTGCGTCATTCTACCAGATTGAGGTGGATGAGAGCAAATTCTGGGATGCATCTGCAACAAAAACATTCACGAAGAGTGGACTTCTTGCGGACACTGAGCACGCCTTCAGGGTTCGTTCTGTGAAAGGGAACTCAGTGAGTGAATGGAGTGATTCTGTGAAAGGAAGGACACAGAAAGCGCAAGATTTTTCAAATAGTGCTTGGAAGAAGTGTCCTTGGGATTCTTCTCACGAGAAAAAATATTCTCTGAGCATATGGAGTGCAAAGTTTGCAACAAATTGCAGTGGAAGTTATTGTGTCATCCTCGGGAACACACCTCTCCCACTCAAGGCAGTGACCTCGTGGAGCATCAAAGTACTGAAATCAAAAGAGAATAATGGAGATGATATTTTCATTGGAGTTGCGCCATCTGACATAAACCTGAATCAATGGGATAGTTGGACTAAATGCGGGTGGTATTTCAATTGCTATTGTTCAACATTATGCTCTGGACCTCCACACAACTACAAAGGCAAAGAATATGGTCCAAGGAAAGAGAATTCTGGAGAATACGTTCACACAGGAGACAGTGTTGGCGTTGTGATGGACATGGCAAAGGGTGAGCTCTCGTTCATTCTGGACAACATATGCCTGGATGTTGGGTATGATGGAATTCCCCTTGACAAACCTCTTGTGCCTTGCGTCACTCTTAACCGTGAAGGTGATTCTGTGGAACTCGATACTTCAAATGTGAAAGAGATTGTGGACAGTTCCATTCCTGTTCCTTCCAACGTCACAACAAAGAGCAGTACCTGGGACTCCATCACCCTCACATGGGATGCTGTTGAAGGAGCGTCATTCTACCAGATTGAGGTGGATGGAAGCAGGTCCTGGAATGCATCCACAACAACCACATTCACGAAGAGAGTACCATTTCCAGAAACAGAGCACACCTTCAGGGTGCGTGCTGTGAAAGGGAAATCATTGAGTGAATGGAGTGATGCTGTGAAGAGAAGAACATTGAAAGCGCCAGCTAATTTCTCGGAATGCGTTTGGAAGGAATGTCCAAGTGATGTTGATGAGGACAGGAAATACTCTCTTGGGATGTGGGGTGCAAAGGTTGCGACATATTGCAATAAAGAATCATGTACAATCATCGGGAACACACCTCTTCCTCCCAACAAAGTGACTTCGTGGAGCATCAAAATACTGAAATCAAGGGATAATAATGGAGCTGGTATTTATATTGGAGTTTCGCCATCTGACATAAACCTGAATGAAGGAAATTATAACCTCAATAAATGCGGGTGGTACTTTGATTGTTATACTTCAACGTTGTGGTCTGGGCCTCCTCACAACTACAAAGGGAAAGAATATGGCCCAAGGAAGAAGGACGGCGAATACGTTCGCACAGGAGACAGTGTTGGGGTTGTGATGGACATAGCAAAGGGTGAGCTCTCGTTCATTCTGGACAACATATGTCTGGATGTTGGGTATGATGGGATTCCCCTTGACAAGCCTCTGCTTCCTTGTGTAATTTTAAAATGCAAAGGCGACTCTGTGGAACTCAGCACCAAGAAACTCGACCAAGAAATCATCTCCTTTTAAACAACCCCTTATGTGTTTAATGGCGCATTTTTCAAGACCTTTAATACAAACCAAATTATTTCCCTCTTTAAAATGATGCCTGTCTAATCATAATAATCAATTCGTTTCCTTTTTTTTCATTTGAATCAAAAATCATTTTCTCTCATAATTTGCCCTTGTGTTGTTAAATAATTTAATTCAGGAAAGAACTCGATCATTTCATTTTATTTCGTTTTTATCCCCTATCTCACTTTAAAGATGGCTCTTAAATCTTCATAGCTTAAGATTGATTACCTTCGAACAAAAATAACTACAAAAAATATCGCGGTTACTCTTCTTAATTCGCCTTTGAGGACGTATTTTTCACATTATTTTTTCATAGAAAGTATTTGATTGGTGGAGTCTGCACAGGGTTGCTGCTTTTGTCAAGGAACCCTGCATTCAAAACCACATAGCTCGAAGCACCATTCCCCTTATTCACGAGAGAGGACAGCGTCTTACCCGGGCGAGTTCTGTGGAACGGGATTGCCTTATTGTAGATAACCTTGGGCCCCTGCGACAGAGCGACCAGGGTCAGCCCGAGCTTCT
>CAZHGC010000130.1:0-2837 GCA_964531385.1 uncultured Lachnospiraceae bacterium
GCAACTATGAAAAACAAATCTGTATCAAAACGGGTAATGCAGAAAAAATTGGATGGTTGTAGGCTTCGTCAGGGGGACCAAGATGTAGCGAAATAGGTCCAAACGAGAAGCACCATCGATCGTTGATGCTTCAATCAATTCCTTTGAAATGCCCAGCATATCGGCAACGTACAGAAGAACTGTTTGCCCGATATTCATGGTAAACAAAATTATAATGACTAGAATCAAGGATGAGGTTTCAGATGCCAAAAGATTGATGGGTTCGCCACCAATAAGCATACTGAAATACTTGACCAATCCAGTTTGGGAATCCAGCACAAAACGCCAAATGATAGACATGACTACCATGGATGCTATGACAGGCAAGTATAAACATACTCGCACGAAGGATACATACTTTGGGCGCTTATCAAAAACGCTTCCGGCAACCCAAATACCTATAATAATAAGAAGCGGCACCACGGTCGCAACATAAATCAAAGTGTTGCGGATTGCTTTCAAATATATGGGGTTGGAGAATATTTTTTTGTAATTAGCAAGTCCTACAAAAACATCTCCTGCCCACTTGGTGCTGTAAAGACTGGTTACAAATCCCTTGGCAATTGGATAAACCATAAAGACTAAAGCCAGCAATACAAAGGGAGCGATAAATAGGTAGGCTGCATAGTCTTGCTTCAGCCTTTTTACAGGTTTATTTTTACTCATAGGATACTACCTCCAGGTGTTCTGCAAAACGGCATTTTTCTGAAAGTGGGACACCTTTCGGTGTCCCGCTTTTGTTCGGAATTTTTGTCGCTTTACAGCTTAGAAAACGTGGTTTAGTTCAAAATCAGGGAATTATCCAGAGTTGTACGAGTTGTCTCGAGCTCTAGGCAAAGTGTTGGTCTGGAAGGAAGCCGCTCTCCAGGGTTCATTTTTCCGATTTTAGCGATCAGCATATTCTTGATTTCTTTGTATCTCAGCATGGGCTACCTCCAACCCGTCTGCATACTTTTGTCCTGGTGCTAGCTTACAATGAAAGCGGGCAGATTTCAAGATGTAACAGCAAAACGGGCAGATTATGCGATAAAAACGGGCAGCTTTTGTGGTATTTGCATTGTATTCGGTGTTTTTACGAATATTTTTTGTGTTTTATGTATTGACACGATCAGTGAACAATGCTATTTTAAACTTATGATATTGTCCTGTCAAAAGGATTCCTTTTCCATTTTACCCAGATACAGTTATAGGAGGAAATTATGAACGTTGTTAGGGAAGATCTATACGATCTTGTTGTATGTGGCGGTGGCCCAGCAGGATTTGCGTGTGCTGTTAGTGCAGCTCGTTGCGGACTAGCGGTTGCTTTGGTTGAGCGTGGCGGATGTCTAGGGGGAACCGCTACACTAGCGGGTGTCAACCATCTCCTTGCTGGTCGCAAATTGGATGAAAACACTGGCGAGCACGTTCGTGTAGTAGGTGGCATTTTTGATGAGTTAACCGATCATTTAATTCACAATGGTGCTGCAATTGAGCCCAATACTATTGACCCGAACTTTAACCCTTTTGGCTGGTACCCTCGAATGGCATCTGGCATTGCATTCGATGATACTTCCATAAAAATCGCTATGGATGACTTTTGCCTGCAAGCTGGAGTACGTGTATACTATCATACCGTTTTGACCGAGGCAGAAAAATCCGGTGAAGAGATATCCTCTGTTATCGTCTGGAATAAGGATGGCTTTGTGCGACTTAGAGCCGCCTATTTTGCGGATTGCACCGGAGATGCAGATTTGGCCGCGCTGTCCGGATGCCCCTATAGCAAGGGACGGAATGAGGATGGCCTTATGACGCCTTGCTCCACGGAAATGCATGTAGACCATGTGGATACAAATGCTTTTGTACCGCAGTTTGTTGCCACTAAAAACAGCCAACCTAATCGTTGCTGGAAGGTGTATTAGTGCTGAGCGTGAGGTCCTAGGCCCTATTCGCATTATGGGGCCGTGCATGATGATGGGGCAGGCAGCTGGGATTGCATCTGCTGTAGCGAAAGAACGCGCTTGTGCATATTCTGACGTCCCTACCAAGGAATTACGTGATAAACTTTGGGCTGCGGGTATCTTAAACCCAGATGAATTGCCCTTTGACTGAGGTAAAAATCTATGATATTAGATAAGTTGCGGAACTTATATAAATATGATGCAATGTGTAATGGGATTGCCGTTGCCGATGCTTTCCTCAAAACGTTGCCACCAGATATTGCCTGTGGAAAATATCCGATTGATGGTGACAATGTATACGCTGTTGTCCAGCGCTATGAGACAATGAATGCTTCAGATGTACTATGGGAATGCCACGATAAATACTGGGACATTCAGTATGTCGTGTCAGGACACGAAACAATAGCATGGGCAGAACGTGGCATGATAGATAATTGGAAGGAGTATGATCAAGCAAATGACTGCTATGTTGCGGAGACAAAGTGTATTGGAGTTCCGCTAACTCTTTCTAATGGCCAGTTTGCAATATTTGCTCCCCAGGATGCCCATAAACCAAGGTGCGTCAGCAAAATTCCCTCTCACGTAGTAAAGGTTGTCGTGAAAGTGCGTTGCTGTTGAGATTGGAATTATCTTATACACATATAACGGGAATGCGTTCCAAATCAGGATGCATTCCCGTTTTTTGATTCCAAGATATCTGACCGATTTCACGGCAAAACTGACCGATTTGCACATTATAGCTTGAACTTTCCTTCCTTTTATTGTATAAAAATTTTGAATACTTGCCATTCTATCTTGTGCTATCATATTACAAACCAACAGGAGGATACAAGTATGGAGAAATTCATTCCTTACGAGAAG
>CAZHGC010000131.1:0-2833 GCA_964531385.1 uncultured Lachnospiraceae bacterium
TCGGTGATCTTCACAACCTCCTCACTCGTCACATTCTCTCCACCATCCTTCTCAGTGAACCACCCAGTGAAGCTGTACCCAACCCTCGTTACTTCAGGGAGGACTCCATACTCCTCGTCGTAGGTCACCTGCTTTGTCTGTTGTTCTGGAGTCCCTTCGTTCCCCTTAAAGGTCACGGTGTAAATATTGGCTACCCAATGAGCGTAGAGGGTCTTGTCCTCGGTGATCTTCACAGCATCCTCAGCGGTGGTGTTTGTTCCCTCAACCTCCTCAGTGAACCACCCAGTGAAGCTGTACCCAACCCTCTCTGCTGTGGGAAGCTCTCCATACACTTCATCGTAGGTCACCTCCTTGGACGGCTTGGATGGCGTTCCTCCATTCCCATTGAACGTCACAGTGTATTTGTTGACCACCCACTGCGCGTAGAGGGTGTGGTCCCCAGCAGTGTGGATTGTTGTGTCCGCCTCGACCTTCTCTCCTCCGCTCGCCTCAGTGAACCACCCAAGGAACGTGTACCCGTCCCTCGTCGCTGTGGGAAGTTCCCCGTAGGCACCGTCGAACGTGAAGTCCCTGGACGATTCCGAGGAGACCCCTCCCGTAGCATTGAACGCCACAGTGAACGCCCCCGCAGTCCAGTTCGCGTAGAGCACCTGGTCCTCGGTGATGTCCACGGTGCTGTTGGGGTTGATGCGCTTCCCTCTCCCCTCCTCCTCCGTGAACCAGCCAGAGAAGCCGTAGCCTGTCCTCGTTGGGATGGGGAGGTCTCCGTATGCGCTGTCGTATGTGACCTCAATGGACGCCTGCGGGGTGTTCCCGCCTGCTGCGTTGAAGGTGATCGTGTAGTTGTTTGGTGTCCAGCGTGCGTAGAGGGTGTGGTCACCCGCAACGGAGATGAGCGTTTTGCTTGTGATGTTTTCTCCTTTCGTGGCCCCTGTGAACCACCCAGTGAAGCTGTACCCAGTCCTAGTGGGTTTGGGGAGGTCTCCGTATGTGCTGTCGTATGTGACCTCCTTTGTTTGCTGCTCTGGCGTGCCCTTATTTCCGTCGAAGGTCACAGTGTACTTGTTGGCTGTCCAATGCGCGTAGAGAGTCTGACCATCGGTGATCTTCACAACCTCCTCACTCGTCACATTCTCTCCACCATCCTTCTCAGTGAACCACCCAAGGAAGCTATACCCAGTCCTCGTTGGCGTTTGGAAGTCTCCATAAGGGCTGTCAAAGGTAACATCCTTGGTTTCTTCAGAAAGGGCATTTCCGCCATTCACATCAAACGTCACCTTGTACTTGTTGGCTCTCCACAGCGCGGTGATGGTGAGGTTATCTGCAGGCATCCTATCTTGCTTGTTTTCCCATTTATCGAAGGTGTACCCAGTCTTCAAAACATTCTCAGGGTAAACAATCTCCTCATTGTAATCAAGGGTCCTCACATCATCCTCAGTTCCATTGTTGAAGACAAAGGTGAGGGTGTACTGGTTGATGTCCCACTTGGCATACAGGGTCTTGTCCTCAGCAGGCATGGTCGTCCCTTCGTACTTGTTGACAAGGTCAATGTCACTGCACCAGTGAACAAAGGTGTGGCCAGTCTTGGTGGGTTTGGGGAGTTCTACAGCCGTGTTGTAGTCCTGTTTGATGGGCTCGCAATCACTCCCCCCGTTCACCTCGAAGGTGATGGTGTACTGGTTGATGCTCCAATGCGCATACAAAGTGTGGTGGTTGGGGTTGGTCACTCTTGTTTCGCTCGTCACATTCTCTCCACCATCCTTCTCAGTGAACCACCCAGTGAAGCTGTACCCAACCCTCGTTGCTTCAGGGAGGACTCCATACTCCTCGTCGTATGTCACCTCCTTGGTCTGTTGTTCTGGAGTCCCTTCGTTCCCCTCAAAGGTCACGGTGTAAACATTGGCTATCCAGTGCGCATAAAGGCTCTGATCGTTGAGGATGTTGACTGTAATCTCATTTATTATCTCCACACCTCCTTCAGCTTCAGTGAACCACCCAGTGAAGCTGTAACCTGTCCTTGTTGGCGTTGGGAAGTCTCCATAAGTGCTGTCATAGATAACTTCTTTCTTTGATTCGGGTTCAGAGAGGGCATTTCCACCATTCACATCAAACGTCACAGTGTACTTGTTGGCTGTCCATTGTGCTGTGATGGTGAGGTTCATTGCCCCAACCCTCTCTGGATTCGGAGACCACCCTGCGAAGCTATATCCAATTTTCGATGGATTCTCAGGGTAATCAATGATGCTGTCGAAAATGAGGCTCCTGGCATCATTCTCCTCGCCGTTGTTGAAGACGAATGTCAGGGTGTAGTTGTTGATGGACCACATGGCTGTGATGGTGAGGTTATCAGCAGGTACCCTCTCTGGATTTGGAGACCACCCTGCGAAGCTGTGCCCTTCCTTCACGAGATTCTCGGGATAAACAATGCTGCTCCCATAGTCGAGTGGCCCACTCTGCACAACAACACCATCGCTCACAAATGTGACGGTGTACTGGTTGGTGTAGTAGTGGGCGTAGAGGTCGGTGACCCCGCTCAGGTCTGTCGTCATGTATTCGTACCTCCCTTCGCAATCAATGTCCGTGCACCAGTACAGGAAGGTGCTTTCGATCCTCACGGGCTCTGGGAAGGGTTCCACAGAAGCAATAAGCTCATCCTGCTCCAAATTGAGCATCCTCCCTCCATCCAGGTGGAGCACAACCCACTTGTTCCACCCATTGTCCGATGCCTGGGTGTTCAAGTCAGCAAGTGCGTCTGTGGGGGATGTCACGTTGGAGGAGTCTGTTTCTACTAAAGTGGCCCCTTCTATTACTCCTGTTGAATTCCCATTCCATG
>CAZHGC010000132.1:0-2827 GCA_964531385.1 uncultured Lachnospiraceae bacterium
GAGGGCTCCTACGCCAAGGTGTACCAGGGCATCTACGACGACAAGGACGTCGCGGTGAAGGTGATCAACGTCCCTCCCGGCGCCCAGGGGCAGGAGATCTTCGCGAGCAAGGTCGAGGAGGCGCGCAAGGAGTACGAGATATCCTGCGTCGTGATATCCCCCAACACGCTCAGGGTCTACGGCTGGGTCGACAAGGTCGGGCCCACAAGCGCGCCGGGCATCGTGATGGAGCTCTGCGAGAACAAGAGCCTCTACGACTACCTGAAGAGCGACGCGACAATCACGCTGGCGCAGGCACTCAAGATGTTCAAGGAGATCGCGATAGGCCTCAATGCCATCCATAGCCACGTCCCCCAGATCATCCACAGAGACCTCAAGTCGCTCAATATCCTCGTCACGAACGATGTCCACATGAAGCTGTGCGACTTTGGCCTCGCGAGGCTCTTCTCGATGGGGTTCCAGGAGACGTTCAAGAAGGCGAGAGGCACGTTCAGGTACATGGCCCCAGAGGTCCTCGGGACGAGACCCACAATCACGGCAAAGTCGGACATCTTCGCCCTCGGGATAGTGTACTGGGAGATCATTTACAGGGCGATTAACAAGGAGTACCAGCTGCCCTATGACGAGTACAACGTGAGGGGTGACAACGCCATCATAGAGCTGGTCAGAGACAGAAACAAACGCCCCACACTGCCTGTGACAACCCCACCACAAATTGTAAATAATAACGTGTTATAGAATCGGTATTTCATGTATTTTTTCCCCCTTTATTTGCAGAGAAATTTGATTCAATCGTGCTTGGCAGAAGAACCTGGCGCAAGGCCAACGGCATCCGAGGTTATCGACCAGATCGAGTTGATCAACATTATGTATGAAAATGCCCCAAGCTTCTTTGAAAGATCGATAATCACATAGAGAGTGTGTGAAAACAATGGGGAAAAAGTGTTGATATTAGACTTCTTCTTTTCGAAAAATAAAATAAAATAAAATAAAAAATAAGCAATTCTAGATTTTTCAAAAATGATCGTACAATTATATAATACATTTCTTCTATGTGATCGAGGGAAATAAAATAAAATAAAATAAAATAAAAAGCGCCAACATCAAAAGAAAATATAAAAATATACTTTGTTTTCAATAAATATCAAAAGTGTTTAAAAAAACAAGTGAGGTTTTTTTTTCATTCATTTCGTTTCTCCTCCTTATCCATTTTTTTAAATTAACGTCTTCTATCTATTTCTTTTCTTTCTTTAAAATAAAACTTTGTTTTTTCCCATTTTTTAAAAAAGCTAAATCCGTCTCCTACCAAATATCTTTTTTTGTGTGTGTTATTATCATTATTTGATTGGGCGATGGTTCTAATTTTTCCAATGATATGGGAAGCAATTAACTCACATGTCCATGTTGACATCACCGTCAGCATCGTTGCCATTGTTGTTTGTGTCGCTCTTTCCGTTGCCGCCATTATTCCCAGTCCCATACAGCCCATTATCAGCGGTGCTGCTACTGCTGGCTCCAACGACACTGTGTTCGTTTTCGTTGACATAAGATCTAACTGCCGCCGCAGGACTCCCAGTCACTCCTGTGCTGTCGTAATTCCCAAACACCTCATTACTCGGGTCATTATCACCTTCAGTTGTCAGTGTTGTCGCTGTCGAAGAAGAGGACGATGACGACACCGGATACGGCATAACTTCACCTTCGTAGTCGTCGTCATCATCGTCGTCACCGCCGTTGTCGTCATCAAAAGTAGAAGCGGCAGCGGCGGCAGCAGCTTCACCAGTGCCAGTAGAAGGAGACGACGCGTTTGCGTCAAAGTGCCTTATCACAGTGATAGTCTTGGGCTCGTCAGGAGGGTCCATCACCTTGAAGCTCAGTTTCTTGTAGGTCCTGGACCCGTAGTTGTATGCGGAGACGGCACTCGCCATGTCCCTGAACCTGATGAAAGCGGTCGCGCGATGGGGCAACGGCCTGCAGCCAAGGATGTCGTCAAAGGTATCCGGGAACATGTTTGCGATCTCATCTCTCGTCTCCCCGCCACCAAGACCCGTTATCCTGAGGACACCTGTCCTCGGAGGGTACTTGCACTCGCCATTGGCCTTGGGGGTGATGTATTTCAATGTCCGCTTGACGGCGATCTGGTAAACCTTTGTTTGAGGCTTTGCCTTGCTGCTCTTTTTGCTGCCTCCGCCGTCGTGTCTATCTTTCTTTTTGTCCCTGCCTCTGTCCCTACTCCTATCCTTATCTCTATTCCTGTGTTTATCTTTGTCCCTGTTGTTTCCATGGTGGTTGTAGTCGTCCCTGTCGCGACTGCTCGAGTGCCGGTCGGATTTTCGGTCGTTTCTGTATCCGTAGCCGTAATCTCTGTCGTTGTGGTGCCGGGAATAAGAGTCGCTATACTCGCGATCATAGTCGCGGTCGCGGTCGCGGTCCTCACGGCTCTTTCTGGGGTCTTCGGTGAATCTCGGGGATTCTCTATATGCCCTCTCGTAACCATACGGCCCCAGATAATAATTCGGATAATAGTTGTAATTGCCTCCGTCTACAAGCCCGTATTGCAGGAACTGTTGTGGTTGCTGGGGCTGGCCTTTGTCGTCTGAACTGCTTTTTTGTTCGGATGCCATCTGGGGTGGTCTCGGCTGCACTATCCCAGGTGTCATGTACACAGGTACATGCACAGGCGGGTATGGAGGATAAGGCAAGGGTTGTATTGGCTGGTATTGAAGAATTTGTTGGGGTATCTGTTGTTGAGGTTGTTGAGGTTGTTGAGGTTGTTGGGATATCTGGGGTATCTGGGGTATCTGGGGTATCTGCTGCTGAGGTTGCT
>CAZHGC010000133.1:0-2782 GCA_964531385.1 uncultured Lachnospiraceae bacterium
AGGCGCTCCCCGAGGAACACGGGGCCGCTGAAGGAGCCGAGGTCGAACGGGATGAGCACGAGGCACGACACCCAAAGGATGGTGATGTAGCGCGCCTCCCACCCGATCCCAGAGCACGGACGTGGGCACGGGTCTGAGTCCGAACTCGTGAAGAAGCCCAGGCGCTCGAGCACGGAGAGGGAGGTCGTTATGTCCTGCACGGTGTGCGGGAAGAAGCGCGACGGGACGCTCTGCCCGCGGACCTTGACGACGCTGTACAGACAGCGGGCGGTCGCGTTCACAGACTCGGAGCCGTCGTTGTTGTAGCCGTCAATGTAATCATTACTGTTCTCATTGAGAGATTTTGTGGGTGTATATTTTAGACAGCTCGAGACAAAGCTGCGCATGAGGAGGGTCACCGTCTGCTCGAGGATTGGGTCGAGGAGCGTCGCGCACTCCTGGTACTTGTCCAGAATGGCGCAGAGCCGGTCGCCGTCCTGCGCGGTCATCGTTTCCTTCTGTGCGAGGGCCATGATCTCCTTGGACTCGGTCACAAAGGACTTCTTGAGGATGTCCTCCATATCGTCGTCGTCGTCATGGCACTCCTCACCCTCCGGGGGTGAAGTGGTGGTCGCCAGTGGTTCCTTTTCTTGTTCCGTCGTCATTCTTCTTGTTGTTCTTCTTGTTGTCGTTTTTTGTGTGTGTTTTATGTTTTTATGATTTGAAAAGAAGAAAGTTGAACTGACAAAGAAAAAAAAAAAAAATCTTAAAACAAAAACAAAAAGAACCACAATCACAATCACAATCACAGCAAAACTCACGCACTCGCACACGAATATAACAGAATAAAAATGAATTCGGAAAGAGATCACATTTCAGACAAGGTCTTGAAGATGAAGTTCATGCAGAGAACGAAGGAAGACCAGGCAAAGAAGAAGATGCTGCAAGAACAACAGAGGAAGGCAAAGGAATCTCACTGGGTTCTTAAGGAAGAGAGTTCAAAGTAAAAAAAAAAAGTATTTAACTTGCGTTTTTCTTTTTATCCGTTTTATTATTTTTAGTGTTATTACATTGGAGGAAAGCATTTTATTCGACAAGTTCACACCGGGAAGAAGGTCGTTCAAGGGGTTCAATCCGACCATAGAGTCCATCAACGCCGAACGGAAGGCAGAGTTCGAGGGGAAGAGGTCTACGGTGAAGAGAGTCAGGCAGGAAGACCTCTTGGTCCCGACCCAGCTCTCCACCTCGAACAAGGTCGATTCCACGACAATCCACAGCGCAGGATTCAAAATGCACAAAGCCCCGCAGACAAAGAAACCCAAAACAAACTAAAACAAACCAAGATAAACAAATGAAATGAAATTTTAACACATATACAAATAATTGACAAGAATTGAAATCAAATTTAAAATAATTCAATAATAATCTTATTATTTTTCTTAATGTTTCAAAATGATAAGATATAAAACGTAAGAATTATAATTTAATTTAAATAGTATAGTTTTCAATTCGATTCAAAGTAATCATCGAGTTCTTTCTGTAATTCCTCCGGCGTCATCGGCGCCGGCGTCTCCACAGGGTGCTCATCAGCACAGTCCAGCGTATCGAAAATCCTTCTCTGCAAGTCCCCGAGCAAGTTCAAGAGGGGCATCTCGATGTGGAGCCTCGACAAGACGTCCACGGGGGCCATCGGGAGGCCCACCACCTTGAATTTGTTGATCTCCCCGTTCAAGATGATGATCTCCCCGCCGGCGCCGTCGCCGTCGAGCTCGTCCAGCACCGCGCCCTGGGGGACGGCGGCGCCCGGCGGCGGGTGGATGAGGGCGCCCGGGAAGATGAGCGAGTAGGCCAGCTTCAGGCGCTCGTTCTCCGAGCCGAGCCTCGCGGCGTGGTCGATCACGGCGTCCCAGTCGGGCTTGAAGAGCGAGCGCACCGAGAAGTCCACGAGCACCCTGTACTTCTTCATGTGGAGGAGGGTCTCGAGGACCATCCCGAAGTGGCTCACCTGCGAGTACGCGTCGACGGCGAAATCGAACATCCCGTAGCGGAAGAAGAGCTGTGCGAGCTCGACGCTGGGCTGCAGCGCCGTCGCGTACAGGGCCAGGAACGTCTCCGCCATGGCCTCGTTCCCGTAGAGCTTGGACAGGATGAAGAAGGGGACGCTCTCCGCCGCGTTCAGGACCCCTCCCCTGAGCGCGTTCACGCACAGGCACTCCCAGATGAGGGGCACGCGCTGCGGGTCCGCGCTGAACATCTCCCCCAGCGTCGTCTTCGCGGGCTTCAGCGACCCGATCCCGTACAGCATCCGGAGCGACGCCTTGTTCCTCTGCTCGCTGGACGCCCGCATCCCGCTCAGGAACGCGATGAGCTCCCGCCTCTTCTTGTGCTTCACGAGGCTCGCGTACGTCTTGCGGTTCGCCTCGAGCTTCCGGACCTCGGCGAGGTACTTGCCCGCGTCCTTCGCCATCGCGGCGCCGAGCTCCGCGGCGCTCGTGCCCCTCCCGGCGAGCCCGGCGTGGCTCATCCCGAACCCCAGCAGCGCCCCGGCGAGGGGCCGCCCCGCGGGGAGGGCGCCGTACAGGGCCCCCGTGATGTGCACGGCGTCGATCACGGTGTAGTACAGGTCGTCGACAGGCTGGGTCTCCCGCTTCCCGATCAGGTTCAGCCGCACGTACTCGCCGACGCAGAGCTGCGGCGCGAGGTCGAAGCGCTGGCGGGGCTCGCGGGCGTCGACGGGGTACACGGGCGTCGTGTAGTGCCAGCTCCCCTCGGAGAACCCAAAGCTGAACGACACGCCCCGCGG
>CAZHGC010000135.1:0-2749 GCA_964531385.1 uncultured Lachnospiraceae bacterium
ACTACTACTACGTGGGACCCTCGGAGGTCCTCGCGTCGTACAAGTACGTGGATTAGAACGTGGTGGGTTTAAATGAATTTGATCCTGTTTATTATTATTTTGTCTCTTTTTGGTTTTTGTTATTGTTTTTTTCTTTTCGAGCAAAGATATATATTATTTTATTTTCAAAAGTTGAAAAAAAAATTTGCTCGCTTTTTAGACTTTTTTAGGATATCAAATTCGTTTTATCTTTTTATCTTTTAGGTGGTGGTTCGTCTTTTTTTCTTTCTTCTTCTTTTAATTTTTTTATGGTGAGGGGTTTATAAATAGTTGAAAGTGGTATTAAATATGTACGTTGCGTTATTATATTTGGAAGATTGTAATGATGGACGGTTATAATATAATAATGCGATGCGTATTTAATACTTACTGGTTATCATCTTATAATATTATTTTGATTGTTTTATAGAATATTTTTATCTTTCTTAGATTTTTTTACAAATGGATTTAAAGCATATATATGTTCAATTGTTGCTTAATAATTTCAATCTCAAAGCATTCAATACACTTTATTATTCAAGCTTAATATAAATTATTTCATCTTTCTTTTGGGAATAATTTATATTAACCCCTTATCATTTTAAGTAATATATTATAATATCATTGAATGTTAAAACAATCGTTAATTAATTGCCTTCATGTAAATACACAAATAATCTGGTTGATTATTTAAGGAATTAAATAGCGGTTAAATTAAATAATAATGGGTTTCTTTTTAATTTAAATAAATTGAATTTTACGAGCTTTCCTTTTTTCCTTTTTTTCTTATTACAAGCAAAAAATAAATTAATAAAGATTATTTTGTATTTTATTCATCCCAATTAAACAATTGAATTTACAATCTCCTCCATCCTTTAATCGCTTTCATCCATTTCATCCTCACTGGACGAAAGGGTCACAACCATCATGATGTTTGACCCCGATTTATTATTACTCTTACTCCTGTTATACCTTGACGAGGAAGTGGACGAAGACGAAGATGACGATGATGATGATGAAGAGGATGAAGAAGGGGACGACAACTTTGATGTGGATGGAAATGACTGTTGCGACTGCGTCTCCTCAAAGCTCGTTTCCTCGGGTACCCTCCGCGTATTTTTGGGTTTGCTCATCCTCCGCGTCACCACACAGAGAATAACAACGCAAACGCACACGATGCACAGTGCGATAACAATTAAGATGATGTTCTGTGCGCTCAGCCCCGTGTCCGAGAACGTCAGCTTTGCCCGTGGCAGCAGCGCGTCCCTTGGGTACTCGAACACAGCGCAGAAATCCTGCTCCTTCTCTTTGTTGATTTTACAGGACAACTTACCCCCGCATAAGATAGTCATATTTGCAATGTTGAACAGGGAATACGTCACTGAAATTGCGTAAGAGTACTCCATGTCATCGAGCGTAGGGCCGTCAATGACCACAAAATATTCGTCGTAGACACTCGTCGCAACGTAGTCGGTAATGTTAATGGCTGTCAGGCCCTGCGTCTTGGCAACCCACTCGTAGTTCTCCTTGTTGATGAGCTTGTTCATCTCTGTCACACCCCGGACAATCGTGAGCGTTCCCTTCCTGCCGTACGTTTCGAGGCGCACGGACAGCTGGGAGCCCTTCGCCATGAGAAAGCTGATGAAGTAGATCTTGTTGGCCTTGAGGGTCCCCGCTCCAGAGTACGTCGTCGTCCACTGCTCCCCGGCTGCAGCGGCCTTTAGCTCGTTCTCGGTGGTCCCCCGGACTATCATCCTGTCCGTCTCGTACTTGGCCTTGAATTCTTTGTGGCTGCATTTGATGTACTGCTCTCCTCTGTTGATGTCGAGAGGGCCCATGGCGTTCCCCCTCCCGGATGTGCTTGCCACACGCCCTTGGACGCAGTTATTTCCGTACAACAGGGCGATGGCAACGAGCACAACCCATGGTCTTTTCATTTTCTATTTTTTGAATTGTTTTTTTCCAAAAGTCTTTCATTTCCGAAACTCATTCCCTCGTTGGTGGGTGGTGGTTAATGCTAATTATTTGTAATTCTTTCAATTCCATTTTAACGTTTGGCGCACATATCCTTTACATTTATGCTGATTTCATTTTAAATTGGATATTTTCCCGTAATCTCGAATATTACAAGCGTTGTGCACCATCTCAGTACCAAAATTCGAAATATAAATATAACGAGAATTAAAAATGAAATAATTTCCAATCCCGGGAATTAAACCCGGTCCTTCGAAAGAAAAGCTCGAAATGTTACCGATCACATCTCATCGGAATTTTACATTTACATGTGCACAAAATCCGGAACCTGATTCTTATTACCTCCAACCAATAAAAATAAGCACCCTTGAAGACCATTTAATATTTATAATCATTTAAAATCAATAACAAAAAAAGAAACGCTTCTTTCGTCATTAATTAGATGAAAAGGGGAAAATTTTAATTTGTTTTTATTTATGATTTATTTATTTTCTGTTGCTGTTCACTCGTTACTTTTCCGCTCTTTTCTTTTTTTCTTCCTTGGATTTCATTTATAAGGAAAGGGGTGAGCTTTTTTTAAAAAATACTCGCTTTTTTCTAATGGAGAAAAATCAATTGATGTATCACCAACAAATGAAAAGGAAGGGGGAGGAAAGAAAGGAAAGACGAGAAAAGTAATGGTGCTGTGACACAGAGAAATCAGTTTATTTCAATTTCTTCTTGGGGCGGAGCTGGTTGCTGTGACCGCACTTGCGCT
>CAZHGC010000136.1:0-2727 GCA_964531385.1 uncultured Lachnospiraceae bacterium
CAAGTTCGTCTCCTCCGTTCACATCGAGGGTCACAGTGATGTTGGGACCGCAGTACTTCCCATACAACTCTGTATCACTCGTGACCTCATATTCTGTGAGCAGTGCTGTGAGTCCATTGTCTGTGTACCACCCATCAAAGCCCATGTTTTCACCACTCGCAAGGCTGGGCAGGAGGATGATCTGGTAATTCATCTTGATGGGGCTGGTCCTCCCATTGATGGTGAATGACACAGCATTGTTCTCCTTGTTGAGGAGCCAGTGGGAGTAATCACGGAGGGTGTAATAATCAGCAGCAGCGTTGAGGGCACCAATGAGGGAGGTGCCTGTGTAGCTCCCAATGGAAACAGTCTCATTCAGTTCGAATGAGGTGCTGTCGTAACTGAGGGTGTTGGATTCACTTGATGGAGTTCCGTACCCATATTTATTGTAGCCACTCAGATAACTTGTGAAGTAGGTGTATTTGATGGTTGTGCCTGAGTATTCAATACTCCCCACAATGCTCCCAATGTAATTATCTCTTGATGCTTTTGTGGGCAATGAGATCTTCCCGCCACTCACACAGTTCTCAATGGTTGTGTATTGAGTGTGTCCAGTAATCCCTCCAAGACACAAATTATCCGTTGCGCCTTTGTTTGTGATTGTGCCGTGGTTGAGGCAGTTGTAGATATACGTCTTGAATGACGAGGAAGAACCATCAGACCACCCAGCAATCCCTCCAATGTACGAATACCAGCTCTCCCCAGAGTGTATGACATCCCCATAGTTGGCACAGTTCTTCACGGTGGAATCGTAGCTGGAAGAAGAATAAAGATACCCAGCAATCCCTCCAAGATACAAAGCATAACTTACATCCCCACTGAAAGTGACACTCCCCATGTTCACGCTGTTCTCGATGGTGCAGGGTCCATTTTCTGCATCGTAATATACAATGATTCCTCCGACGTAAGCAGAACTAAATGAACTTGTGATGGAGCAGGAAGAGTCGAGGATGACATTCTTGATGGTGAGTCCTTCTGAGTACCCGAATAACCCTACATATTGTGATGAGGAGGTCATTGCGAGGTTGCTGATCACATACCCTTGCCCATTAAAAGTTCCAAGGAAGTAATTATAAATGCCGTTTCCAATCGGTTCAAAGGACTTCCCAGCAAAAGACAAGTCAGAGTCGAGGAAAACAGTCGTTCCATCGAATGAGTCCACTCCATTGTTCACAACCTTGGAAAAGTCAATAAAGTCCTCAAGTGTTTCGATGTGGGTGCACTTCCAAAATGCATAAAGGGTGATGTTGTGGGATGGCATGTTGAAACTGAATTCTACTTTGTCCCCATACGCAGTTTCCCAGGACTCAACAATGCAGCCCCCTCTAATCGAATCCCCCGGGAGCGCGACAACAGTACCGAATGGCGCTGTGATTGATGGGACAGACACTCCTTCCCTCCGCGTGTCAAAGGAAATGGTGTAGCTGTTGGTATTCTCTTCAAATCTCCCATACAACTCTGTCTCACTTGCGACCTCAAATTCTGTGAGTGGTGTTGTGAGTCCATCGTCAGTGTACCATTCATCAAACCACAACTTCCCTTCACTCGCAAGGCTGGGCAGGATGATGATCTGAGAGTTCATCTTGATGAGGTTGGCCCTCCCATTGATGGTGAATGTCACAGCCTTGTTCCCCTTGTTGAGGAGCCAGTGGGAGTAATCGCGGTCTTTGTAATAGTCAGCAGCAGCGTTGAGGGCATCAATGAGGAAACTGCCCGTGTAGCTCCCAATGGAAGCAGTCCCATCCAGTTCGAACGTGGTGCTGCTGTAACTGAGGACGTTGGATTCACTTGATGGAGTTTCTCTGCCGTATTTCTCGTAGTCATTCAAATCACTTGTGAAATAAGTGTGATTGATGGATGTTTCGTCATAAACTTCCCCCACAATGCTCCCAATGGAATTATAACTTGGTTCTGTGATGAACATTGAGATCTCCCCGCCACTTACGCAGTTCTCGATGGTTGTGTATCTAGCCCATCCAGCAATTCCTCCAAGGCGCAAGTCTCTTGATGTTGTGCCATTCTGTGTGATTGTGCCGTGGTTGAGGGTGTTGTAGATGCACACTCTCTTGGTTGAGTAGCCAGAAGAATACCCAACAATACCTCCAATGTATGAATCGCCGCTCTCTCCAGAGTGTGTGACATCTCCATAGTTGGCACAGTTCTTCACATTGGAACCGTAGTTAGAAGAAGAAAGTTGTCCAGCAATCCCTCCAAAATACAAATAATTATCATCACCTGTATTCCCACTGAAAGAGACACTCCCCATGTTCACGCTGTTCTCGATGATGCAGGGTCCATTCTCTGCCCAACAGTACCCAATGATTCCTCCAACGTGAACTTCACCAAAATCAGAACCACTGAACGAACTTGTGATGGAGCAGGAAGAGTCGAAGATGACGTTCTTGATGGTGAGTCCTTCTGAGTACCCGAATAACCCTACTTCTTCCAATGAGGAGGTCATTACGAGGTTGCTGATCACATGCCCTTGTCCGTCAAAGGTACCTAGGAAGTAATTGTAATCAGAAGTGCCAATAGGTTCAAAGGACTTCCCAGCAAGGGACAAATCAGAGTCGAGGAAAACAGTCGTCCCAGAATAAGTCGTTCCGCTGTTTACGTTGTCCTTGAACTCAATAAACTCGTCAGCACTTTTTATCCACTTCACCTCACCTCCAATAACTTCATTGACGA
>CAZHGC010000137.1:0-2710 GCA_964531385.1 uncultured Lachnospiraceae bacterium
TGTTCAGGGCCAGGACGATGGGGAAACGCGTCCGGAGGAAGTGCGCCACCACGAGGTGGAGCTCGCGCGGGCCCCACTCGGGCAGCGGCACGACGCGCGGCGCGCCCCCCGGCCCGAGCCCGAGGTTCAGCGCCATGGTGGCCGTGTCCACCCCGGCCCGCGTGAGCGCGAGGCGGACGAGCGCGCGGTCCGCGTGGTACCCGGAGAACATTCCCGCGAGCTTCTCGGGCTTGCGCCGGATCGCGGCCCACTTGGCGCGGACGTTGTCGTAGATCCACCGGTGGAGCTCCGAGCGGATCCACCCGATGTCCTCCGCGGGGTCCGCGCCCCCGAACTCTGCGGCACTGCCACTGGATGATGTTGACGACGACGACGACGAGGAGGTCACGACGGAACGGCCCTCGGAGTCCGTCTCCCCGGACACGTCCACGATGTGTATGAGGACGTCGGCGTCGTTGAGGTCGTCGAGGAAGCGGTTCCCCCGGCCCCGGCCCTTGTAGGCCCCGGGGACGAGGCCGGCGACGTCCTTGAGGGTCACGGGGACGATGCGGAGGGAGTTCTTCCCCGTCGCGGGGTCGTAGCTGTGCCCCCAGGGCGCCGCGCAGCGGGGGTCCTCGCCGTGGCACGCGCAGGGGACGGCGGCGTAGCCCTTCCCGAGGTTGGGGTCGAGCGTCGTGAACGGGTGCGCGGCCATCTTCGCCATCTTCTTCGTGCTGTCGTCCCGCCCGCTGCAGCCGCCGGCAGCCCCCGCGGCCCCGTCCTCGCCCTCGCAGCCCCCGAGCCCGGAAAGAAGCCCGCAGGCGGCGTTGAAGAAGGTGGACTTCCCGGACGACGGCTTCCCGACAAGCCCGATCACGTAGTTCCACCCTATCTGGCTCACGCTCTTCTTCCCCGACGTCGAAATCATGCTTTCAATGCTCGCAGACACTGCGGTGGGCGCGTCAGCAACAGTGCTGCTGCTGGTGCTGCTGCTGCTGGTGGAAGAGAGCTTCTTGCGGTGGGACTCTGCGAGGGCCGCGGCGTTCGTGGCCTCCCGGATGAGCTTGTTCGCAACCACTTCGTCCTCGTCCTCGTCGCTGATCTCCCACCACTTGGGCGCGCGCCTCTTCTTCTTGAGCTCGGCGCCGGGCAGGATGATGTTCGGGTCGCCGTCGCCGTCGTCGTCGCTGTCGCTGCCGTCGTTGGCATTGTTGCCGCTGTCGAGCTGGCCGGACTCGATCCACTCTGTGAGCCAGTCGGTCGCGAGCATCACGACGTCGAACACGTGGGGGTGCCCGAGGAGGTCCCCCGCGTTCTCGGCGACCTTCGCGGACAGAGCGCACAGCGCCTTCTGGCCCAGACGCTGCGAGAACTCGGCGCTCTCGGGCGCCTTCCGGAAGCCGCAGACGACCATGGCCACGGCGCTCCCGGGGTACCCGTCGGGGAGCTGCACCTCCAGCAGGGGAAGCTTGTCCCCGATGGGCGAGCCCTTGATCAGGAGCTCGCTGGGAAGCCCGGTTTCGGGGTCCCTTTCGCAGACGAGATCGTCCCCGTAGATAGCCTCGAGGGACTCTAGCTCCTCTATGATTTCCGCGTTGGTATCATCAGTCATCGTACTTGAATTTGGGGTGCGTGTGTGTGTGTATGTGTGTATGTGTGTGTATGAGAGAGGGAGAAAGAGGGGGAGAAAGAACAAAAACAGCAAGCACAGGATTTTTAAGAAAAGAAATAATAATTCTTCTTCTTTTAAGTTCTTAAAGAGGTATAAGAAAAAGAAAAGAAAATTTAATTTAATTTGATTTGATTTGATTTGATTTTTAAATCCCAGTTGTGATTGGTCGATTACACATTTAAAAAAAATTCCAAATAGTCATATTGATCAAAAGAACTTAATGCTGGTGTAAATGAGGGAGGGATGTTAGAAGATGGACTTTATTGGCGTGCTTTTTAATTTAATGGTGCTGTACCCTCCACGGGACCCTCAGAAGAGTTAGAGCTCGGTAGAATAAGTTCAACAGAATCATCTCCTTTGTTAAGAAGGACACAATGGACGAGAGGCTTGTCAAGAGGAATTCCTTCAAATGCAACACCATGATTCACGCCATTCAAAGCAAATGAGAGTTCACCCTTTGCTGTGTCCATCACAACACAAACACTGTCTCCTTTGTGCACGTATTGACCAATTCCTTTTCTTGGCCCATATGCTTTGTGCTTGCAATTGTGAGGAGGTCCAGAAAACAATTCTGAATTATAGCAATAAAAGTACCACCCACATTTATTGAAGTTGGTGCTTTCATTCTGGTCTATGTTAGATGGCGCAACTCCAATGAAAATACAACCTCCATCATTATCTCCTGATTTCAGTATTTTGATGCTCCACGAGGTAACTGTGTTGAGAGGAAGAGGGGTGTTCCCGATGATGGTACACCAATAATTATAATAGCTACCAATCTTTGTTGCGATTATGGTGTTCCTCTCATCAACAGAGTATTTCATCCTCGCATCAGCATACTCAGGGCATTCCTTCCAGCGACAGCACTCCTCAAATCCCGAAGTGGTGAATTCAGCCTCATCGCTCCATTCACTCTCCCTACTTCCAAAGATCATCTTCAGTTGGATGATATATGTGGCTTCGAGCTCAAGCAACTTCGGAACAAATGAGAACAGATTCCCTGTCTTCTTGAGGGGGTATTCCTCGGTCACAGCTCCACCCCCTTTCTTGTTGAGGAGG
>CAZHGC010000138.1:0-2661 GCA_964531385.1 uncultured Lachnospiraceae bacterium
TCTGCGCGTGCAGCGCCTGGTGGTACTTGCACAGGAACCCCTGGAACTCCGCGTCCAGGTCCTCCTTCTGCGACTTGGCGCTCAGCAGCTCCGTCTCCAGCTCGTCCAGGTCCTTCTCCGTGGGCACCTTCCCCCCCGCGGCCACCACCCCCGCGGGCACGTCCCCGAACTCCCCCGCGGCCGCGGCCGCAGTGGCGGCGCGCTGGGCGTCGTCGAGGCGCGCGGAGATCGCGGCGATCGTGTCGTCGCTGGCGTTCAGGAGGATGAGGAAGGTCTCGACGAGCCACGTCGCGATGACGGTGAGCTGCGTGTGCGCCCCCTCGGGGACGCTCTCGAGCTTCTTCCGGAGGTACACCATGAGCGCGTCGCGGCGGTCCTTCTCGATGAACCGCAGCGCGACCTCCTCGAACGGGACGGTCGTCAGCGCGTAGCGCGCCGCTGCCAGCTTGCAGTTGTCCGCAGCGAGGAGGTTGTCCGCCTGCGTCGTCAGCACGACGTTCCGCTTCCGGGCGTCGCCCTTGCAGTACGACAGCGCAGACTCCCAGTCCCCCTTCTCCATCAGCAGCCGCCAGACGTCGCGGTCCTCGTCCGTCACGACGATCTCGAAGATCGCGGACTCGCAGAACAGCCACAGCGTCCCCGTCAGGGGGTCCTGGGCCAGCCCGCGCGGCCGCTTCGGGATCCCCTCCTCGAACACCGTCTTGTCCCCGAGCCGGCTCACGCACTCCACGTGGTCCGTGTGCAGCAGGATGTAGTGGAACTCCGTCATCAGCACAGAAAGCAGCTGCGCGTCCTTGTCCTTCGACAGCAGCTGCGCGTCCTGCACGATCTGCCCCCGCGCAGCGGCGAGCCCGCTCGTGATGCTCCCGTGGTAGACCCCCGGGCCTGTAAGCCACGCGAACGCCTGCGCGCTGCCCCCCGCACGCCGGAAGAAAGATAGGCAGCTCCGCCCCAGCGCGTTCGGCGGCATGTCCTGATATGACGGCAGCTGCGGCCCTGGGATGAACGCGTCGAAAGTCGGGCCGCCCCCAAACTGGTACAGCCGCGTCGGCGTCACGATGAGCACAAAGTACACGGGCTCGGCAGCGCCGGCGCTCGCGGCCGCGTCCCGCTCCCCAGAGCTCGCGGCCGCGGCCAGCGCGGCAGCCAGCGCGGCGGACGTGCTCAGACGCTCGTAGTACACGCCGACGAGAGGCTGGGCGCCGTCGAAGCGGTGGAGGAGACGCCAGAGATGGTCCTTGTTCCCAGAGCCCTCAAAGACCTGGAGACGACGCTCGCCGGAATACTCGAAGCACGCCTCGTAGAGCTCGCCCCGAGTCGTCCCGATGAGAATGTTGTTGGTGCTGGAGACGGCGTGGGGCCCGCGGTTCTGGATGTCCCAGGCCACACTCTCGATGCCGATCCCCTTCAGCTTCTGGAGCGCACGCGGCTTCTTCGAGGACGTGTGGAAGTAGAAGTTCTCCTCGTTGTCCATAGAGATCAGAACGTGGTTCCCGGTGGGGTCCATGAAGATACGCCGGATGTTGGGGCCCTGCTCCCCGCGCCGGAGGACGTCCACCTCCTCAACACGGTCCGGAGCGTTCAGGTCGATCTTGGCGAGCTTCCCGTTGTTGCACGCCATCACAACAATGTTGTTGGAGACGGCCATGTCGATGAGCTTCCCGGGGTCGTACCCGACCTGCGCAAGCTGGAAGATAGGCTCCTCGACAACAGGCGCTGCACCGCGACGCCCCTTCCGCCCCTTCCCGGTCCCAGCCTTGGAGGGCGTGGCCTGCGTGCTGGCGACGGTGGAGGGGACCCCGGACATCATCTCAAACTCTTCCCCGGCGTCGAGGTAGAGGCTAGAATCCCCGATAACACCACCAGTGGTCTCACCAATGAGATCCTCGGCAGTCATCGTCGTCTCGGGAATGTCCGGCATGAAAGCGTTGTAGTCGCCCTGAAGCCCGTAGGAGTCGTTGTCGGTGAAGTACTGCTCAAAGTCAATATCTGCCATTTTGTATTTGAAAAAAAAATTGCTTTCTTTGTTTAGTTGTGTGGTTTGTGGTTTATGATTTGTGGTTGCCTTGTGTGTATGTGTGGTTGTGTGTTGTCTTGCGTGTTTGTTTTGATTTGCTTTATTTCCTTTTTAATTTGTGAAAATTAAACTTTTTTAAGTTGTGAAAAATGATTTTGATTGGGGTTGGGTGGAATTGAATTTATTTTGTTGATTTTAATTTAAATTGTAAGGATGAGGTTAAGAAGAGCAAATGGATTGGAAAGTGTTGATGAGAACCCAGTGAAATAGCTCTCAGAAGTGAAGCCAATGCTTTTAATCGAGTCTTCGTCCTTCCTATATGTGTTGACCTTCCGCACAAACTCCTCCGCTTCCTCAACGTCACTGAACTTGACAATGACAGTGATTCCCTCAGTACTGTCATCTTCAATCCTGATGATGGTGAACTTGGCGTCCGTGTACTGCCCGACGATCTCCTCGATCTTCTCATCGGTCATGTCCTTCGTCCCAAACACAATCTCCACTTGGGCTGTTGGGATTTCTTTCCAGTGTGCGTAGAGGGTGTGGTTGTCCGGGATCTTCACGATTGATTCTGCTGTTATGGTCTCATTCTTCTCTGTGAACCACCCAAGGAAGGTGTGTTCTGTCCTTGTTGGAGTGGGAAG
>CAZHGC010000139.1:0-2643 GCA_964531385.1 uncultured Lachnospiraceae bacterium
AGGGCTTCAACAACTCCACCGAGTCTGCGGAGAGGTTCTTCCAGACGGGAGAGCTCATGGACGACGGACTGCTCCGTGCTGCATTCATCTTCACAACAAAGTCTCGCGGAAAAGTTTCAAACACATGCCAAAACATAAGTATTATCACTGCATTCCTGACACCTAAGAAAGAAGAGGACGAAAAGAAGGATGACGATGATGATAAAAAGAAAGAAGACAAAGAAAATATGGTGTCTTACGAAGTTCAACTTTCATATCATGACGTTCAGATGATTTTCGACGGTGGGAATATGCAAGCCGTGAAATCTTTGATCAGTGCATTAGCCAAAGAGCGACGCATCAAAGTTGCTTTCAAAGAGAAGCTCGAGCGTATCAGCCTCACCAAGTTCCAAGAGCTTCATTACCTGTGGGTCCTCCGCAACGCCGCCGTCTCGAGCGACCTGATGCCGCCCCTCACCGACGCCAACTGCATGGAGTACGAGGAGCTCTTCCTCCGCGAGATCGTCGCCGACAAGCTCCTCCCGTTCAACAACCCCGGGGTGAAGCTGTCCTTCACAGACCAGGCGTTCCTCTTTGTCCGCGAGAAGGCGCAGGGTCCCGTGAGCCTCGTCAACAAGAGCGGGGTGGTCGCGTCCGCTGGCGACGCAGCAGGCATCGCCGCCGGCGCCATCACGACGGAGGAGAGCGCCAGGAGGTTTGTGGAGAGCAAGGCCCCCAACACGGTGTTCCGCACGAGGTCCGAGCACTACCCCTCGACGCACAGCATCGACATCACGTTCGGGGACCTCTCGACCGTCCTCCGTGGGCACGCCCCCAACAGGACGGTGGTCGAGTGGTACCTCAACCTCCTCGTGGAGCGCTCCACCGCCGTCGCGGCCGACGATACCAGGAGCATGGCAAAGTGGCAGCGCGTCTTCGTCTTCAACCAGAACCCCTCGTTCAGGCCCAGCGCCCGGAACGTCCGCGACATCAACTTTGGGACGTTCGACATCCTCCTGTTCCCCTCCCTGTCGAGCCCCAAGGACAGAGACAGGAGGAAGAAGAAGAGGACGCGCGGGGAGAACGCAGGCGAGAGTGCTGCTGCTGGGAGCGGCAAGTCCGAGGGAAGTGCCGCTGAGATGCAGTGGAGCTTTACCGCGGTGAAGTGCAACAAAGACCCCAAGGGCGAGGCAAAGGTCATATGGTTCGACCTCTCTGACATTGGGAGTGGTGGAGGAAAAGACGGTGGAAAAGGGAATGGGTATGACAAGAGGAGCGTTAACGAGGCTGTGGAGATCTACAAGAAGTACTTCCCGGGTGCAAAGTCGCAGAGCGTGGAGGTGCGGCGGGTGACGATCGAGGACACCTCCTTCACCCCCGACTGCGCGAACATCGTGTTCCTCCTGTACATCCGCACGCTCTTCTTTGGCGAGCAGCTCATATACTTCAAGTACATCGAGAACATGCGCACAAAGATCCTCAGGGAGATAGTCACACACAAGATCGAGGAGACGTCGTTCCCCCGCGCAGTGGACCTTTTCTCCGAAATGTCCGTTCCGTGCACGTCGTCCTCGTCAGCAGGAAAGTCTCCCAAGCCGAACCATAAGGGCAAACCCGAGGCAATCACCACCACCCCCGCGGAGGAGGAGGAGATCCACATGGACGACATCGACGCGGAGCTCGACGGCTTTATCACGCAGCGCAGAGAGGATGCTTTGGCTGAGGGGCTGCCTCAGAAAGGTAAGAAGAAGAAGGGACACGGAAAGAAGGTCGGGACGTTCGACGCCATCTACAACGGGACCTGGGTCGAGAAGGTGATCGACGACGAGGTGCGGCGGAAGGAGGCGGAGGCGGAGGCGGAGGCCGAGAGGGAGGCGGAGGACACCCCCGAGGGCCGCCTGGAGAGCAGCGTGAGGTGGTACGAGGCGCTTGTGAGCGAGAAAATGGAGCGCCTCCGCGGGCTTATTGCGGCTCACTCCGGGGAGGTGCTCTACGAGTCGCAGGACCTGAGCGTCAGGTACACCGACCTCGAGTCGATGCTGCCCGAGGCCGTGCCGTCCCCAGGCGCTGTTGCGTGGTACGTGCACATGGTGCAGTCGAAGGCCAGCGGGAGGGGGTCGACCCCGAACAAGATGTTTGTGATTGACAGCACGTACTACGACAAGTGGCTCGTTAATGGCTCTGTCGAGCGTGCTGCGTCGTTTGCAAGGCATGCTGGCGCCTTTGGCGAGTGCGATAAGGTGCTGTTCCCCGTGTGTGTCGATGGGTACCACTGGTGCTTCTTCTTTACACAGGGGATGAAAATAGACCACAAGCACCGCAGGATAGGGTTCCTGTTCTTTGACCCCATGGAACTGTGGAGTGAGGAGACGGTGGAGCAGGTGAAAACGTTCTGTAGCCAGCTGGTGGAGGACGTTCGTGGCTGTAGGTATGATGTGTCGGTGGAGCCGCTCAGATTGCCTAGGGGTGAAAGGGCGATTGGCTCGGAATCAATAAGCCCGATTGACTCGGGGGTCTTGGTGCTTTATTTTGTTAAGAAGTTCTTTAATGGCGTTAAACCGGACGTGAACAGCGTTGATTGTGATGTACTGAGGCTCGAAATGATCACAGAATTGTATATGAATCAGCTGGATATGTCTTCTTCAACATCACATTATTAAAAAT
>CAZHGC010000140.1:0-2626 GCA_964531385.1 uncultured Lachnospiraceae bacterium
CTCTGGAGGCGGTTGTCCTCCTTCGTGAACTCCTCCTCGAGTCTTCTGTTGACACGTTCTTCCATCTCGTCGATGAACTTTCTCAGCTCGTTGCATGCGTTGTGTAGCGACTCCTGCACAGTCCTCCTGCTGTTGTCGTGCGCCTCGAGGCGCTCACTCAGAGCAGCAACAACCCTCTCGCTTTTCTCCATTCCCATTTTAAGATGTTAAAAAATGGATTGATTTAAGATGTGAATGGGTCAACATGAAAAGAAATTGAAATTCCCACACGAATACAAATTTAATTACAAGCAATTTTCTCGTTAATTGGAATTTCAACGCGGAATAATTATTTTAAAATATAAAAAGATTTTAAGTTACGAGCTTGACAGAGTCGTCTTTAAACTCTAGAAGAACGCAAGGCACCAGAGGTTCATCAAGGGGAATTCCTTCGTACGCAACACCAAGATTCACTCCGTTCAAAACGAACGAGAGTTCACCCTTTAGCGTGTCAAGCACAATCCCCACACTATCGCCTGTGCGTAAGTAGCGACCAAATTTTTTTCTGGGTCCGTATTCCTTGTAGTCATAGTTCTGTGGAGGACCAGAGCGTAACGATGATTCGAAGCAATCGAGGTACCAACCACAACTATTGGCATTATCTTTATCATTTTGATCTATGTATGATGGCGCAACTCCAACAAGAATACCGTTTCCATCATTGCTTTTTGACTTGAGTATCTTGACGCTCCACGACGTCACTTTGTTCAAGGGAAGATGTGCGTTCCCGACAATAGTGCAGTTGTCCCCAAAGTGGGTCTTTGATGCAATCATCGGATTAGCATTGTCTACAAAATACTTCATTCTCTCATTGACATAGCTGAGACATTCCCTCCAAGAGCATACGGAAAAATCGGGCGTCCTAAATTCAAAGGCATCGCTCCACTCACTCTTGTCGTCGTTGCACTCCACTCTCACTTTCACTTTGTATGTCATTTCTGATTCTAGGGTCTCAGAAAATAATGTGAAGACGTCCTTTCCATCGTTCTCTTCTCTAGTAAGAACAAATTCGTTTCCGTTTTTGTCAGTGCCTTCTTTGTATGTAATTGCCTTGTATGTTAGGAGGTCAGAAAGAACCCTGTTCTTAGCTGAGGTGTCTTGAGGTAAAAAATTCGCTATCTCAAGCCAGGCTTTCTCAAAGTCAACATTTGTAATATTCTGTATTGATGGTTTCTTCAGGCATACCCATTTAGACATAAGTTCCCTATTAACTTTCAAATCAAACATTTTGGAAACACCCCCTTCCCCTTCTTTGGCCTCGCACTCAACAAGTTCATAGCTCTGTATAACAAGAAGCTCGGTTACGGCCTTTTGAATTATATCGGAGAGGTGTTCGACGTTCCTGTCTCCTCCTTCTCCTTCTTCTTCTGCCCTAATGCACTCTCGGAGTTCATTCAATGTGCTCTGGAGGCGGTTGTCCTCCTTCGTGAACTCCTCCTCGAGTC
This sequence comes from uncultured Lachnospiraceae bacterium, assembly GCA_964531385.1. Classification (GTDB taxonomy): domain Bacteria; phylum Bacillota; class Clostridia; order Lachnospirales; family CAG-274; genus MGBC114079. The sequence goes on from CAZHGC010000140.1 coordinate 1,485, forward strand.
TCCTGTTGACACCCTCTTCCATCTCGTCGATGAACTTTCTCAGCTCATTGCATGCGTTGTGTAGCGACTCCTGCACAGTCCTCCTGCTGTTGTCGTGCGCCTCGAGGCGCTCACTCAGAGCAGCAACAACCCTCTCGCTTTTCTCCATTGCTCTTTTAAGATGTTAAAAAATGGATTGATTTAAGATGTGAAAAGAAGAAAATGGAAAATGGATTTGGTTTTTATTTGCGTTTTAATTGAATCAAATATATATGTGATGGATCTTTTATTGTAACTTGAAAGGAATTAAACGTTCACTCTGAACACTTCAATCTCTTGGACTTGGAAATGATTGTCGCTTGTGTTGCTTGTGAAAATGCTGTTTCCTTTTCCTGTCGTGTCGTTGTAGGTTGTTGGGAAATTTAAGCCAGATTTTGTGTTTTCATTGCATTTTGACGAGATGAAAAGATCACAACCACCTCCAAATACCGGTCCCCAATCTTTATTACGTTGAATGGCCTTTCCGTCACTCTCATCCTTGAGAGGGAACTTTGTGGGCTGGATTTCATGCATGTTGGTGAGGGTGAACAGGAATGACCAAGGAGCTTGTTTATACTCGTAAGTTGATGGAGTTGTCCAAGGAACTGTTATAAACCCTCCGAAGACATGTCCACTACTGTTCTTGATGAGTGTAAGGGTTTTCCCTTTGTTGTCACATGTCTTGTGGAAGTCACTCGCCCCAAATCCATCTCTTGTCCCTCGGTAAAGAAGTTCAAACTCACTTGTTCCACACCATTCAATGAGCTTCCCCTCAAGAATATCTCCGTTTCCTTCACCCAACAAAATCTCTGAATCAACTGTTACGTTCTTCGTTTTAACAACCACAACATCACTCCACCCTCCTTGGAGTCCTCCAATGACACACTTCACCCGCACATTGTACTCACTGTCCTTATCAAGCCCAGAGGCACTGCACTTATTCTCGACCCCGGAGTACACTTCCCTCCACCCTCTTTCTTCTTCAACCCCTTTCTTAACCTCAACAACATAAGTAACCTTCTTCTTGTCCTCCTCACTCATCCGGCTCAAATCGCAATCCCACGAAATGTCCATACCCCTGCTCAGGACAGAAGGGAATGTGATGTTGTTGGGAATGGGTGCTC
>CAZHGC010000141.1:0-2609 GCA_964531385.1 uncultured Lachnospiraceae bacterium
TTTTTTAAATTCTTCTTATTTTCCAAGCAAAAAAATAAAATAATAATCAAAATAATTAAAATTGAAAAAATTTAACATTAATCTTTTAACATCTTTTTTAAAATAATAAAATAATATTCCGAATTTTAAATTATATTTGAATTTGAAATTCGATTTTTCATAAATTAAAAAATATTCAAAAAAGAAAAAAAGAAAAAGAAAAAGAAAAAGAAAAAGAAACACCCAACACACCCAACACCCAACACCCAACACACACATAAAGAATACATATATAATGAGTTCAGAAACAGAACATGGTGGTTCATCATTGACAGCATCCTCGTCAGAGTACTCGCTGAACGAAGGGGACAGAACCCTGGTCCGGATGCTCCTCGAGGAGAAGCACAGCAACACCAAGGGCGGGATCGACACGGCGGACATCGACAAGTACGAGGACGAGCTGGACGCCTTCCTCAAGAAGCTGACGTCGAGCACACTCGAGCGCATCCCCGCAGAGACAGAGCAGCTGATGCTCGACAGTGTGGCCGTAAACGACAAAATGAAGGTCCTCGCCCAGAAAAACTACAAGACCCTCCTCCAAAACGCTGCATGCGTGTCACACACGTTCGAGGGCCTGGACCCCCTCCAGACAAGACTCTCATTCCTAAGTGAGAAAACACCCTCTTTATTGGTAAATTATCATTCACAATTCAATTTTTACATCCCCAATTAACATTGATAAATAGGATGAACTTTCATCATTCCTCGTCTCGGGACAAGAGACCATCGGCAAGTGGAAAGGAATCCAGACGTCGTTCAGAGCACTCCCGGCGGTCTCGGAGCTCATCGAGATACCCAACATCATGGACACCTGCATCAAGTGCCAGGCGTACGAGGAGGCGCTCCAGCTCGACCAGTACACCCGCAAGATCCTCGCACAGGCCTCGGTGGACAAGAGGCTCGCGGGCGCCCAGACCGTGCTCGGCGCGGTCGCGGCACAGGTGGACCGCCTCAAGGTCGTCCTCCAGCGCAACCTGGAGGAGGCACTCCGCGGGCCCTCCCAGCTCCCAGTGATCGTGAGGGTGGTCGGCCTCCTCAGAAGGCTCGAGGTCTACACGCCCCTGGAGCTGAGAATGGCCTTCCTCCTGTGCAGAGACTCTTACCTCCGCGAGTCCCTCGCCTCAATATCCGATCCCTCACTCTATTCAAAGGTATTACCAAACATTCACAAACACAAACATAAACAAACATAAACAAACATAAACAAACATACAAACACATAAATACACACATATGAAATCATTATTTACATTTTGCTCTCATAGCTGCGGAAAATAACAGACACGATCAGAATCAACCTGTTCGACATCGTGACGCAGTACAAGGCAATCTTCCCGGACGACCAGATCTCGTACGAGCAGCCCGAGCGGTCGCTCCTCAACTCGTGGATCACAGTGAAGCTCGAGTGGTACCTCAACACGCTCAGGCAGGGCGTCAAGGAAATCAACGACGGCAACACCCTCGCAAACCTCCTCGACCAGTGCATGCACACAGGGTTCTCCCTCGGCCGCATCGGCCTCGACATCCGCGGCCAGATAGGGCCCATCTTCACGGCAAGAGTACAGGCCCTCTTCGAAAACTCCGTGAACGCCGCAATAACACAGTTCCGCGTGGCACTCTCCGGTCACCACTTCACAAAGCAGGCACAGTCCTCCGGCGCACGCAGCACAAGCGCAAGCGCACTGGGCTCCCTCGCCACCCCCCTGAAGAGGGCCCCGGCGAGGCTCACGCCGTCGTTCCGCCTCCTGAACCACCCGATCCTCGCGGCCGTCACAAACTCAATCACAAGCGCACTCAACGAGCTGAGGTCGTGCGCACCACTCTCGCTGAAGCGGAAGCTCACGGCGTTCTTCGAGGCAAGCCTGCGGGAAATCGCAGACCTCATCGTGAAGCACGCAGGCGCGGGAGACCCGGCCTACCAGAGCAGCATAGAGGACTTTTGCGAGTGCGCGGCGGACGACATGATCACATACTTTGCAAAGTGCTTCGACGCAATATGGGGCTCCGCCGCACCGCTCATCAGGCCAATGGAGATATCGGCAGGAATAGAGGCGTTCTGCAAGAGACCGGAGAAGCCCATCGACGACAAGATCAACGACATCAAGAACCTGAAGCTCGAGATCAAGAGCATCAACGATAGAATCAGGGACAAAAAGGAGGGGGAGAAAAAGGAAACCAAGAAACCGGTCCCTGAGATTAAATCGGACGATGAAGCACAAAAGGAAAGGAAGGAAGCCGAGGAAAAGGCCAGAAAGGAGGCTGAGGAAAAGGCTAGGAAGGAAGCTGAAGAGAAGGCCAGACTCGAGGCCGAAGAGAAGGCTAGAAAGGAAGCGGAGGAGAGAGCCAGGAAGGAAGCTGAGGAGAAGGCCAGACTCGAGGCGGAGGAAAAGGCTAGAAAGGAGGCCGAGGAGAGAGCCAGGAAGGAGGCTGAAGAGAAGGCTAGACTCGAGGCTGAGGAAAAGGCTAGGAAGGAGGCGGAGGAGAGAGCCAGGAAGGAGGCTGAAGAGAAGGCCAGACTCGAGGCTGAGGAAAAGGCTAGAAAGGAGGCGGAGGAGAGAGCCAGGAAGGAG
>CAZHGC010000142.1:0-2536 GCA_964531385.1 uncultured Lachnospiraceae bacterium
TCACAAGGAGCGCCGCCTTTGCCTTTTGGATGGCCTTCGAAATGTCGTCGTTGTCTTCCGAGCGGAGTTCGTTGAGTGCTATCTGGAGGCGGTTGTCCTCCGCCTTAAATTTCTCCTCGAGCTCACTGCTGACCTCTTCATCTAATTCGTCAATCCGTCCCCTCACCCCCTCACAGATTTCGTGGATCCTCTCCTGTGCAGCCTTCCTGCTCTCGTCATGAGCCTCGAGGCGCTCGCTCAGGATCCTCTTGATGTCCTCCCGCCCTTCCAAGTTCAGCTTTTCTGGGCCTCGTTCGCGCACACCAGACTCGGGCACTTCCATTTCAGTCCCATCCGAGATTATTATTTCATCGCTCCACTCCCCCTCTTTGTCCTCGATGGCGACCTTCACACGGATTTCGTACATGGAACTTTTCGCAAGCCTCTTCGGCGTGAACCTGAAGCAGTCACCCCCTGCACTTTTGAGGGCGTACTCATTCCCTTTGCTCTCCCCTCTCTTCGTGACAAGGCACTTGTACGCAATTTGGTCCTCGAGCCCGTGCTCGGAAAGAACCCGCATATCCTCAGGACTCAAGCAAGTGAACTGGAGGGTGAGCGCTCCTTTGTTTGACTTTGTGACGTGGACGTTTGTTGGCCTCAGCAGCTCCACTACCTCGGCCACAGCGTGGGTCTCTGTTTTTAGGACGCATAAGGATGCGAGGTCGAGGGCCCCTTTTTCAATCACCTCCTTCTCCGCCTTCCCTTTCTTCCCTTTCTTCCCCTTTTTCCCTTTCTTCTCCTTCTTCTTTGGTGGCTCTTCTTCGCAGGAATTGCGGTCAATCACTTCATACGACTGCGCCACAAGGAGCTCCGCCTTTGCCTTTTGGAGCGTCTTTGGAAGTTCGTCACTTTCTTCCGAGCGGAGTTCGTTGAGTGCTGTCTGGAGTCTGCTGTCCTCTGCTTTGAATTTATCCTCGAGCTCACTGTTGTTTTTCCCTTCGATGTCTTTGATCTGCGCCCTCAGACCCTCATAAGTTTCGTGGATCTTCTCTTGTGCGGCCTTCCTGCTCTCGTCGTGCGCTTCGAGGCGCTCGCTCAGGGCTTTTGAGATGCTGTCACGTTCTTCTTTGATGTCTCTTGTTTCCATTGTTTTAGGTTCTAAAGTAAAATTAGTCCTGTGAGAAAGAAAGATGTGGGCGTTGTTGTTCTTTCTTCTTTCTTTCTTTTTTTTTTTAGTTTGTAAAATGATGAATATTTTTAAGTTGCGAAAAAAAATATCATTTTTTTTTAATATCTTAAATACCGTTACATTTCAAATCTTAAAAACAAATTTCAAAAGAAGAAAGAGAGAAAGAGAGAAATGACCGAAGAAGAAGAGGGCACACTCGAAGTGAGGTTTCTCGTGCCGCTCGTGCGGTTTGTCCACACCATCACATGCGGCTACACGACCGTGACCATCGGGTCAGTAAAGTATCTCATATACCTTGTCGTACGCCACCAAGAGAAAGACCCAGAGACCGAGCAAGAAGGAGAACAAGAAAAGCAGGAAGGGGAAGGGGAAGGAGAAGGGGGGGACAACAGAGACCACCACGACCACCCCGAGTGCTTCCTCTGCGTGACGCCCGAGGCCGCCGTCGAGGAGGGGATGATGGGGAAGGGGCTACCCGCTGCCGCCGAGGTGAGCGGGTGCAAGGTCAAGTACATCTCGCCCTTCACGCAGACCCACTACATGTGCAATATCGTCGGCTTCAACGACCTTCCCAGCGCCGAGGACGAGAGTTCCGCTGGGGACAAAGGCGCTGGTGCTGCTGATGCGGCCGTGCCGAGCGGGGAGAAGCTCTTCCTGACTGTCGCCGTCGCGGTCCCCCCCGGGTCGCTGCGCAGTCCCGAGGTCCTGGAGTACTTCCGCGCGGTGTCCGAGGTCACGATCACCGAGGCCGACCGGATGCGGCTTTCCTACGGCTGCCAGTTCGGGACGCTCATCGGGCTGCGGTCGCCCCTGAGCGTGGGGCAGCCGCTCCTCAAGTACCCTCTGGAGCCCGAGGCCACCGCCGGGACGGGGTACATCTTCTCCTGGGTCCCCACGTACGTGTCCAAGTCGCGCCTCATCTGCGTGCAGGAGTGGGGCTTCTTTGTGAGCCACGCGCCCCGGGTGGTCGTCATGATCGACGAGGCGACGTGCCTCCCCCTGTCGCTCGTGCCGAGCAGGAGGGCGGCGGCGCTCCTCGTGGAGCTGCTGCTGAAGCTGGAGGAGGTGATCGACGACAGCACGCTCCTGGAGATGATCAAGGCGACGCCCGAGCCCATCTTCGGCGTCCCCCTCAGGAAGCGCTACGCGGAGGGCGTGGTCCCCCCCGTCGTCTGCGACGCGATCGACGTCCTCACGAAGATCGCGCCGTCCCACAAGCTCATCTTCCGCGTCAGCGGCTCGAAGGACGAGATCGACGTGCTCAGGACGGCGTACGACATCGGCGTCCCCGTGGACCTCGCGAGGTGCATCAACAAGGACACCGTCGGGTCGTTCCTCAAGCGGTACCTCATGGAGCTCCCCGAGCCG
>CAZHGC010000143.1:0-2533 GCA_964531385.1 uncultured Lachnospiraceae bacterium
ACGTCGACGGGATGGTCATCAGCAACAGAGGCGCCGGCTACCTTTTTGGGGCGACCATCGTCAGGGAGTTCGCGGAGGTGAACGGCCTCAAGCTCATCGCCAGGTCCCACCAGCTCGTCCAGGAGGGCTACAAGTACGCGTTCCCGCCGGATAATCTGCTGGTGACGGTGTGGTCGTGCCCGAATTATTGCTACAGATGTGGCAATAGAGCGGCAATTATGAAGGTCGATGAGAATTTGAATGAGGATTACCTGATGTTCGATGCGGTCGATGAGGAGCCCGAGGCACCCCAGAGAACAACAGTCCCTTATTTCTTATAATTAAAATCTTTAAAATCATTAAAAAAAAGTTGAAATTGAAATTGAAATTGGGTTATTTAAAGGGTTAAAAAAATAATAATAACAACAATAATTAATAAAAAATTTAAAGGATTTTCTTTTTAGTTTTTTAATTTAATTTGAAAATAATAATTTTATATTTAAAATGTTTATAATATATTTTAAATTTAAAGAATGTATTTTAAAAATATCTCATCATCATTTAATTTAATTTGATTTGTTATTTATTATTTATATCATTTTCTTAAAAAAAAATTTGTCCCATTACACACACCCAAAAAATTCTTTCTTTCTTTCTCTTTCTCTCTTTTAAACACGAGGAGGGGGTGGTGGGAGTTGTTTCTGTGGTATTTGCGGGAGAGGCTTTGCTGTCGGCGGCTTATGGTGGTGATGATGTCTGCCTCCAGCAGGGAGTGGCGGGGGCGGGGGCGGCGGTGTTGTTGGCGCTGGGGTCCCCTGGCCCTCCTGGTCATCGCCGCCCAGGTCTATGAGCTGCGTGGTGCCCGCGTCGTTCTGTGTTGTTGTGGCCGCTGGCTGCGGTTTCGGCGCCTGGGAAGAGGGTTCTGGAACGTAGAGCTTCCCAAACTCGACATCGGGCCATGTGGGGGGAAGCGGGGGGAGGTCTGCGTCGTCGAAGATGGTGTCGTACTTGGAGACAAAGTTGGCGACGGCGTCGTTGGAGAGCTTGAGCGTGGGGCTGAACACGATGGCAAGGTTAGACTCTGTCATCTTGTTCACCTTACATTGTAAGAATACCTAAAAATAAAATAAAATAAAATAAAATAAATTTCAAGCAAAAATAAATTTATAAAGAATTATTTTTTTGCTCATTAAAAAAGTAAATAAAAGTAAATAAAAAGCGAATTTCTTTTTACCTTATGAAGGAACCAGAACAAGAGCTGGATAGGTTTCTTGAACTCATCATAGACCGAATCGAACAGGGGTCTATAGATGCCTCTCGCGGGGTCCGATTTCGGGGGGTTCTCCATCTTCTTCTCGAAGAGTGGCTCCGGGAGCTCTCTGAAGTACAGCTTAAGGAGGCCCGTGATAACGTGAGGGTCGCCAACCGCGTCTATCGGAGGGATCTCGCCGCTCTGGAACGTGCCCCTGAGCTTCGCGATCTCCCTGAGGCTTCCCGAGAGCCTGAACAGGCCCTCCTCGTCGAGGCCGCTCTTCTCCAAGTACGACAGCGCGTAGACGATGATGTCCGGGACGCCCTGGATGGTCGTCGCCGACCTCTCAATCGCCGTCTCGAACGGCACCCCAAACACCGCGTGGGGGTCCCCGGGCTTCGGCGGCGCGAGCAGCTGGTCCATGGTCGCGTTCGTCGCCGCGACGCTGCTGGCCGCCGCCGCGTTGGCCGCCGCGTTGGGCCCCCCCGCAGCCCCCGCCGCAGCGCCGCCTGCGGCCGCGGCGTCTTCGTGGCCGCTGGACTTGAGCTTGCGGGTCTTCTCGCCGACGGTGTCCTTGAAGGACTCCAGGCCCTTCTTCGCCGAGTCGCCCTTCTTCTTCATGAAGGAGGTGAACTTGTCCATCCGCGACTGCGACTGCGACTGCGAGGGCGCGGGCGAGGGCGTCGAGGCGCTGAGAGCGTTGCCGCCCCCCCTGCCCTGCTGGGCCTGGTACGAGGGCGTCGGCGAGGGCGAGCTCCCGGCTACGGCGCTGGTGGAGACGGAGAGGGTGGAGGCCGAGGCTGAGGAGCTGGGAAGCCCAGGGGATGGGGAGCCGGAGCTGCTCACTGATAGTGTGCTCGTGCTCGCGGCGGGCTTGGGGAGGGGATAGGTGGGCTGGGGTGTTTGGGGTGTGGCGGTGGTGGTGGATGGGGTGGTGGATGTGGAGGCTGCTGCTGCCGCGGCTGCGGCTGCGGCTTCTTCGCGACGTCTTTGGAGCTCGGCTTCGGCTTTGCGCCTTGCTTGCATTTGTTTGCAACGTACTTTGTGTGTGGGCCAGTCTTTTAGTTGGCATTCTCGACCACAGTAGTATACTTCTTCACATCCTGTGCATACTTGGACATCTCCGGTCTTCCCGCATACTCCGCAAAAAAGACTACTCATCTCTTTTTTGTTATTTTATTTTGTTTTTTAGGGATTAAATCTTTTTATATATAATATATGAAAAAAAAGGTGGTTGAGAGAGATTGTGTGTGTGTGTGAGTGTGAGTGAATGTATGATGAAGACGGAAAAGACAAAAAAAA
>CAZHGC010000144.1:0-2515 GCA_964531385.1 uncultured Lachnospiraceae bacterium
TGTACGGAAGCCCTTCCCCTGAAATAACCTTTTCCAACTCGAGCCTAAAATAAAACAAAACAAAAATAAATAAATAAATAAACCGGGGTTTCTCCCCTTTATGTGTGATTGTCGTTCTTTCTTATTCTTTTATTTTATTTTACAACTCCTCCTCGCTGTTTATCTTGAAGACCTCCTTCTTCCTCCCTTGGCTCTCCCAGATGCCAATGGCGGCGGGGTCTCTCTTCTTGGTGGTCTTGTACGCCCCGAGAGACGCATGCCCGCACTGAGCGCCAATCTTCCCCTTCCCCATCTTGAGGTCACCCCTCACAATCAACGCCATCTTGTAGACCTCCTCTTGGTTCTGGTTCTGGTTCTGGTTCTCTTCTTCCTTCCCTTCCTCCTTCCGTTCGAACTTTTTGGGTTCCTCAGGTGTTTTCTTCTTCCCCTTGATCTTGTACGTGAAGATGGCCGTTATCACCCCGGTGATTGCCGTCGCGGCCACTCCTGCTATGATCGCCTCAGAACTGAAAGACATCTCTCTCTCTCTCTCTCTCTCGCTTTTTCCTTGTTTCTTTGTTTTTTGTTTGTTTGTTTTTATCCTGTTTTATTTTTTAAATTCCTAAAAAAAAAAACAAAACAAAACCTTTTTTTAATGTCTTAAAAAATAATTTCCAATTTTAAATCCAAATCTAAATTGAAATTAAATTGAATTTAAATTGAATAAAAGTAATTGAAAAAAAGAGATATAATCTTAATTGGATTCGATTTTTTTTCTTGAGGGATGGTGGAAATTTGATGTCCGCATTTTTACTTTGCGATCTTCTCCTCCTTAAAGACCAATTTCCTCCTCTTCTTCTTCGTCTTCTTCGATTTCGCCTCTTTCTCACTTTCTTTTCTCTTTTTCCCCTTCATCACCATCATCATCTTCTTTTTCATTGGAGGTTTTATCATTCCTTCTTCGTAATCATCCTCATCCTCATCCTCACTTCCATCGTTATTTCCATTTCCATTTCCATCAACCATTTCTATCTCATCCGCCACTTCATTCCACATTTTCATCAAAGCACTCCTAATCTTCTTTACCTTCTCGTTATTTTCATTATCCTCATTATCCTCCTCGTTGCCATCCACTCCCACTGCCTCCATCACGAGCTTCCCTAGTGCGCTATTCTTGAAGAGGACCATCATGAACGAGACGTTGTCGCACCCTATCCCTGCTGCCCTCTCCACGATGCACCTCTGGACGACCTGCTCCGCCGTGACCCTCAGGAGCTCCTCCACGTCGTCCGCGACCTCCGCCGGCCACGCCTCGAGGGCGTCCCTCTCGTACGCCCTGTCCTCCGGGAACGCGCCCTCGTCGCACAGCCTCTCCGCCGCCTCCCCCGGCGCCACCCTCCTGGAGAACAGCCTCTTGGCGACGAAGTTGAGGAGGTTCTGGCTGGGCATGACGTCCCACACGCCGTCGCACGCGAGGACGGCGTAGTCCACGCGGTCCCCCTCGACGTCCACCACACGGACCTCCGGGACGCACGAGATGGCGCGCCGCCGGTGCGGGAGGGACACGTCCTTGTACCGGTGGTCCCCGATGGTCCGCGAGATGTTGATGTTCCCGTCGATGCGCCCCTCCTCGCTCACGCTGTGCCCGGACGCACGGATCCGCCGCTGCTCCCCGGGGTCCAGCGGCTTGTGGTCGCGGCTCAGCCCCCGCAGCACCCCGCAGCGCACGGACGCGATGCACCGGGAGTCCCCAGAGTTGGCGACGTACAGCTTCCCCCCGTGGAGAAGGGCGACGACGGCAGTGCACCCGACAAAGCTCGAGTCGATGGGGTCGGCGCCCTCGGGCTGTGCAAGGAGGCTGTCGTCAAGGGCGATGAAGGACTCGATGAGAATGGACTCGATGGCCTCGGTGGTGAGGGGCGGGCGGTGGGACAGGAGGGCATTGGTGAGTATCGTGGGGTAGTGCTGGGAACAGTAGATGGCTACTTCGCTCCCCCCGTGCCCGTCGAATACACCAAAGAGCGCAGAGTTGGGATCCCCGTTGAAGTTGAGGATGTTGATATGTGCGTCTGTTTTTAAAAAGGAGAGAGTGAGTGTGTTAAATGTGTGAAATATGTGAAATGTGTTGATTGGTTAAGAAGGATTTTTAATCATCCCTCCCATTTTTCTTTTTCCTTTACCTTCCATTGAATTCCGCCAGCCTTGTGCGGATGATGTCACGTAGGCAAGCTGTGCAGTTTCGCCGTACTCGGTCTGCCCTTTGGTTATGGGTTTTGAAAGATAAACTCCTCCCATTGATTGTTCTCTCGCTTATAAATGTTTATGTGCTTAATTTGATTACTCTTGTTGTTATTATATTATTTTCACTCACTCACTTACCTCGATTATTAGTTTGCTTGATTCCTTGTTTGCTTGTTTGCTTGATGATGATTGTTCCTTTGGTTCTTATTTTTTTTGGAAGACCCACAACAACAACAGCAACGACAAGAAGAAAAAGAAAAAAGACGAAAATTTTGACCTTTATTTTTTTTAATTG
>CAZHGC010000145.1:0-2512 GCA_964531385.1 uncultured Lachnospiraceae bacterium
TACATTATATAGTTTTTGCTACACCCCATTAGTAACAAAAATACCTTCTCCTGAAGAAGCAACGTCTTGTACGTTGCTTCTTCTTTTTTTCTTGTAACTTATTCCCAATTAGGATAAAATGATATTATGGGAAAAAAGTCATAAATTAGATAGTTGCGTTGGGGCAGAATACCTTTGGACCCAAACAACATAAAATAGGAGAGAACCTTTGGGAGGTTGAGAGTATATGGGGCTAAATTTGAATTTGAGCTTTAATCAGTTGACAAAAGAAGAGAAAGTGCGATTTTATATCAATCATGTAAATCAGGTGCTAAATCAGGATGCCTTGTTTAGTGATGGAACAAAAGAATATCGGATACCACCGGAGCCTATGCCGTTTGAAACGGTTCGATTGCGTTTTCGTACGGCAAGGGATAACGTAGATGAAGTATTTGTAGTTACCAACGATCAAAAATTAGAGATGACGAAAGTATATGATGATCGTTTATTTGACTATTATGAAGTAGAGATTGCACTTACCGATCAGAGAATGGAATATTATTTTGAGATTCGTGCTGGGCGTGCGGTGTGTTATTACAATGCAAAAGGCGTATTTCGTGAAGTGCAGCCGTATTATAATTTCTTTATTAAACCGGGATTTACGACTCCTGATTGGGCAAAAGGTGCCGTTATTTATCAAATATATGTGGATCGTTTCTGTAAAGGCGATGAGAACAATACAGTGGAGACAAATGAGTATTTTTACATTGGTGAGGGGACCGTCAAAGTGGATGACTGGAATAAGTATCCTGCTGTTATGGGGGTTCGCGAATTCTATGGCGGAGATTTGCAAGGTGTAATGGATAAACTGGATTATTTGCAGGATTTGGGAGTGGAGGTAATCTACTTTAATCCATTATTTGTGTCACCATCCAATCATAAGTACGATATTCAAGATTATGATTATATTGATCCCCATTTAGGTAAGATCGTCAAAGATGAGGGAGAAGTGTTGCCTCCTGGAGTGACAGAAAACTGTAAGGCAACAAAATACATTAGTAGAGTAACAAACAAAGAAAACTTAGAGGCGAGTAATGCCTTTTTTGCAGAACTTGTGGAGGAGATTCACAAACGTGGCATGAAAGTAATCTTGGATGGTGTATTTAATCATTGTGGTTCTTTTAATAAATGGCTGGATAGAGAACGAATTTATGAAGGGCAAGAGGGATATGAGAAGGGAGCTTATATTGAGCCGGATAGTCCATATCACACCTTCTTTAAATTCCATGAGCAAAATATATGGCCTTACAATTATTCTTATGATGGATGGTGTGGACATGATAACATTCAAAAATTGAATTATGAAGATTCACCAAAACTTTTTGAATATATTATGCGAATTGCAAGAAAATGGGTGTCACCTCCTTATAATGTGGACGGTTGGCGTCTTGATGTTGCAGCAGATTTGGGACATTCGCCGGAATACAACCACTATTTTTGGAAGAATTTTAGAAAAAATGTAAAAGAGGCAAATCCAAATGCTATCATTTTGGCAGAGCATTATGGAGAACCTACAGCATGGCTTCAAGGAGATGAGTGGGATACCGTTATGAACTATGATGCCTTTATGGAACCGCTTACGTGGTTTTTAACAGGTATGGAAAAACATAGTGATGAGCAAAGACAAGACTTATTAGGAAATACAGATGCTTTCTTTGGTTCTATGAGTCATCATATGACTCGATTTAACACCCAGTCATTGCAAGTTGCCATGAATGAATTGTCTAACCATGATCATTCTCGTTTCCTAACAAGAACGAACCATTATGTGGGAAGAACGGCCTCTCTTGGACCAGAGGCAGCTAATCAGCACTTAAAGTATGGTGTTATGTATGAAGCAGTATTGATACAGATGACTTGGCCGGGAGCGCCTACTATTTATTATGGTGATGAAGCGGGGGTTTGTGGATGGACAGATCCGGATAATCGTCGTACCTATCCTTGGGGGCATGAGAATCAATTATTGATTGCCTTGCACAAGGAATTAATACAAATCCATAAAGAGTATCAGGCATTAAAGACAGGTTCCATTAAATTTTTATATGGTTCCTATAATGTGATTGCTTTTGGGCGTTTTGATGCCAATGACAAAATTGTTTCTGCAGTTAATAACAATGAAGGAGAAGTCACTTTCAGAAATCAGGTATGGCAGATTGGAATTTGTGATGGAACTGATATGGTGCGTTTAATTCTTACAACTTGTGAAGGATACACACAGGATGCGGCAACCTATCGTATAGAGGAAGGCCATTTGATTCTCACTTTGCCACCGTTTAGTGGAGCAATTTTAAAAGATGTGAAATAAAAAACTTTCATTTTAAATACAAGTATGATAAAATTGTGAATTGTACTGGTTACAAAAAAATATTCCTTGCTCTTTCAGAATGTAGGGGCCAGTGACCAAAAGGAGGTGCAAGCTACTATGAACAAGTATGAATTAGCTGTAGTTGTTAATGCAAAAATCGAAGACGAT